>NZ_QUDR01000018.1 GCF_003477605.1 Clostridium sp. AF37-5 | reverse complement strand
AAAGCGGTAGGAAAGGCTGCTTAATATCGACTTTTTTATCATTTTGGGCGAACAATTGCTGCAAACAGAGAAAAGTGGTGCTAGGACAACAGTCCTAGCACCACTTTGTCTACAGTCTGAAAAAGCCCCTTTATGGGGCTTTTTCTAATTAAAATAGTTGTCAATTGACATATCATTTACAATATCTTCTGCAACTAAACGATATTTATTATCATTCGATATGTTGCCGACATCTAAATTATAAAAATGTTCCGTAATTGCTTTTTCTGCCAAATTACGGACTGTTCGTGCATTTGCAAAATTAGAGTTTTTCTTTTTTGAAAGCAATATTTTTTCTAACTTTTCTAATGCTTCTAAACTGACTACCATGTTTTCGGCGTAAATCAAATTGATAAAAATTCGCTGCATTTCTTCGATTGTATAATCTTCAAACATAAAATAGTTTTTTATGCGAGATGCAAGACCAGAATTTGAATTAAATAATCCCTTCATTTCTTTTTTATATCCGGCCAATATAACAATCATATTAGTCCTTTCGTTCTCCATCTCATTTAAAATGGTAGATAATAGCTGCTGCCCTAAGCCGTAATTGCCTTGGACAAGAGAGTAGGCTTCATCAATAAACAATATTTTCCCTTTTGCTCTTGTTAAGAGCATTTTAGTACGTGCAATTGGGTCTTCTCCCGATTTAAAAAAATTGCCATCAACATAAATATATTCATTACGTTTAATGTACTTGTATTGATATAAAAATCCGGTTAGAATACCGGCAATTGTTGTTTTCCCAGTTCCTGGATTACCTAAAAAGCACATGTGCATATTATTAATGGGGTGTTTTTTATCCTTTATTTGCGATTTAAAACGTAACACTTCTTGCTTAACTTTTGTTAACCCGATTAAATCATTTAAATCTTCTTCCGGATGTTTACTGCCTTTTTTTACAATGCTTTTGAATTCTGCATCAGATAATAAGGATTCATTTTTTAACAATTGCATCTGTGCTGCCGCATCTCGTTGTTGTTTCGTTAAATATTTGTGCTTCCCAGACTTTAATTGACGAGTTGCCTGTTCTAGTCGTTCTTTCCTTAAAAAACTTCGTAAAACAAAACATCCAATCCAAAAAACAAACCCAATTACGCCAGCTAAAATATAAGTCAATTGTGTAAAGTGGTAATCGTTAATGTATAACCATATTAAACCACTCCAGCCAATAATTGGAATGATAAAAAACAAAACACATCCTAAATTCAACAACAAGGTTCGTAATAATTTCATGATAATTCTCCTTTCTTTTTTTCATATTGTTGATTGATTTCTACAAAAATAAGTGCATCCCCACCATTATCCGGATGATATTTTTTGACTAATTTTTTATATTTCCGTATCAAATCTTTTTTTGTATTACATTTGTCAAAATAACCGGTTAATGTATTAGACGGAACAACATCAACATTCTCTTTTTGATATTGTTTGAAGCGTTGCTGCTTTTTATAGTCTTGCACGGACTCTTTTAATTGTTCAAAATACATGATAAACAGCCCTTTAAGGTCCATTATTTCATTTAGTGTATCGTAAATTTTATCTAATTGACGTTTCTTCTTTAGTTTTGTAATTAAAGTACGCACTTCATCAAGTTTATCTGTTATCTCTTTGTTTGTTTGCATCATTTTCGTGTAAATTGCATCATCCACAACAGCAGATGCTGCTTCTTCAAGATAATCAACAATTTGATTTCTTAATGCGTTTATTTGCTGAACATCATCATTAAATTCATCAATCAGAGCGTTCTTTTCGGATAATAGGGTATAATTCATCAAATCCCTCCTCTTCTTGTTGCCGAAACATTGATTCATCTTTATCAAACAAGTAGGTCCATGTTTGGAAATCTCTAATAATTTGAAACTGCTTTAATATTTTAGCAGACCATAATTTTCGCTCTTTAATTAAACCAGAAACCAATCGCTCTACTTTTTTTTCTGAAATATGTAAAATATGAGCGATTGTTTTATTGGTTTTGTATTTCTTTTTTAAAGCAATAATGGTTTTCTTCTCTTTTTCTAACTGTTTTTGTTTTGTGTTTATTTTCTTTTTTGTGTAGTATTTTTTACAGTAAGCAGCATTATTTTTTGTCTTTGGTTGAATGCACTGTAAATTAAGACGTTCTCCCAATTCTTTTGAAATGCCTAATTTATCCATAAGTGTAGATGTTTTCATGTAATAATTTTTATGTATCGCAGTGCAGATACAATTTTGCAACTTTTTTTCAGACAAAGGGCTAGTAAAATTGTTATTAAATTCCCAAAGAGCAATCCATGCTTTATCCATATTGCAATACAATAATTTTGCATGGATATAAAAGGCAAAACATAATTGATTACGATGTCCAATCTCAGTATGATTCTGTTTATAATACCCCTGTATTGCCTGAATGTCTTTCATTCGCGAAGCATTCAATTCTTTGCTTGAATGATGATGTTTCTTTTTTTTGCTTTGCTTTTTCCAAGCAGAATACCATGCCGGTTTCTCCCATTCTCCCAATACAATATCCATATAATCCATTAAGGTTTTACGTTTTGGAGTATCTAAAGCCCAACCATCATGGTCTAATTCATCTTCTTCAATTATTTTGATTTCTTTATATGCAGCAGTCCAATCAATACAATATGCTTGTAATTGATTATTCCATTTATAGGTAATTTTATTTGCTTTAGCATTTTTTGTGTTATAACTACCCGGCAGTCGAATGAATGATTGAAGTCCTTGTGTTTCTGCGCAAAAATCAAAAACCGGATATTGATTAATTTTTGCTACCAGTCTTTTTTGTACTAAATCCAAAGCCTGCATTTGTTTTTTCCCGGAAACATGTCCATCTAACAAATAAATAAGGCGAAATTGATTACCGTACTCGATGTAATATGGGACCGGAATAATAGAATTATCATGATATAATTCACGAATTGCACAAATTGCTTCTTCTACAGAGGCTGATTTGTCTCTGCCAAGCTTGTAATCAACATCAATACAAAAAGCATAGCAATTAAAAATATCTCTTCGTGTTCCGGTTAAATTTGCTTTGTTTTTAAAAGTATTAAAGCTCATGTAAATGTCTTCTTTTGGAAATTTAGCTAAAACCTTAGTTAAGTTGTCTGCTTTTTTTAACCACGAAACTTGATGAAATTCCTGTTTTGCTATAGCTGGACACCAAAATTTAACCAGTTCTGTACCGGTTGCTTGTTCAAATATAGAGTTAAAGAGAGTAGTACAATCCATATGTATGTGCTCCTTTCAAAAATAGTCTGTAATTGTAATATGTCTGTTTGAAATGAAAATCGAAATCATATTATGAGCAAAAATTCAGCAGACAGGTCTAGATTTCTTCCAGAGAGGTAAAGACAATACCTATACATATAGTCTGTGAAAAAAATGAGGGTAGTAAGAAAATGTATTGACCTTCGTGCAAAACAAACCATTTTCCGTTGGTTTAAGAAAAAACAACATAACAGACATATTAAGACTAAGGAGGAATTTATATGATTAGTTTGCAGATGGGTGTTATCCCTAACTTGGATATTTTGAGTAAATTGTCAGATATTAACAAAAGAAAAAACTGCTCAGAAAAAATAAAAAAATATTTGAATGCTGAATTGTCGGAGAGCGAAATGCTAATTGATTGGTCAAAAGCAGGACGGGATTATGATTTAATTCCATGGGCTGATAATAATGATTATTTATCCTTATGGGAAGAGCGTCATGCACAGAATGAGTATTATTTAGATGACAAACATATTCTTGGTTCAATGGTTGCTTTTGAAGTTATTGTGGGATATGAAAAAGAATTGGAAATGGACATTGAGAAGTGGGGACGTATTCAGTATGATTGGTTTTGTGAAGAATTTTCAGAAGAAAATGTTTTATCGGCAATGCTGCATTTAGATAGCGAAGCTTATCCTCATTGTCATTTTTTAATTTACTATACGACAAAAGAAGGCGTTATTACAGAATCTCCTTATATTGAGCAGGGAAAAGTAAGTGCGCAATTTCTTGCTAAATATGAAGATGCAATGAAAAAATTTCAGTTAGACGCTATAACTAGAGAAAAATTGGCAAATTCAATAAAATCAAATGAGCCTGAGAATAATTCGGATTTTTATTTAGCAACAATTGACCGTTATATATCTGAAAATCCAAGAAGCGCTATTGATGACCAGGAGTATATTTATGACACGGTGGGCCAGTTGTCGCAAATAGCTTCTGCGTTAAGTATAGAACGACAAGAAGAACTTTTAACAGATTTAATTCACTATTTTATGCGTGTAGAGAAAAATACGTTAAAGCAAGCGCAAAAAGGGATTCTTCTAAAAGAAAGCTTCTTTAAAGAGGTGAAAAAACGCTTAAAACAATTAGGGGTTGAAAAGTCAGAAGAAGTAGATATTATGCTGAAAAGAATTGATAGTGCTATTTATGGTAATTACATTCTTGACCCATTATTAAATGACGAATCTATTTCAGATATTAAAGTAATTGCGCCAGACAAAATTCGAGTTAAGAGATATGGCCGGCGCTTAACGTCTAATCTACATTTTCGGGGAATTGATGATTATTACCGTTTTTTAAATGGAATTGCGATTCGCAATAACACAGATTTAAGCCCTTTTAATGCTGTCCAAAATTTTACAGATAAGTTTTCTAATGATAAGTGCATTATGCGTATTGATATTTGTACAACTTTTGTGAATTCAGTGGGGTGGCCGTATTTACATATTCGCAAGGTGCCAAAGAAAAAATATACAATAGAAGATTTAATGAATTTTGGAATGCTTGATGTCAAAACAGCAGCTTACTTAATTGATAAAGTGAAAAACGGAAAAGGAATATTATTTACAGGAAAAGGTGCATCTGGTAAAACGACTTTGATGAATACGTTACTTGATTTGATTTCCTATAACAATTCAGGCCTGGTTATTCAGGAAAACGAAGAATTGTTTTCTAATAAACATCCAGATTTAATGTTTCAGCATGTTGTTACTAGCCGCCGGCAGAACGAAATTCAATTTGACCTAAAAGATTTAGCGCGAAATGGCTTGTTGACAGATTTGGATTATTTTGTTATCGGGGAAATCAAGGGTGGAGAAGCATTTTATTTTTTAAATGCGGCATACACCGGGCACAAATGCTGGGCTTCTTGTCATGGGGCTTCCTCTACGGAGGCAATTAATAAATTAGCGGATTATGTCACCTATGAATCCGGGTATTCGCAGGCAGAAGCGAAAAAAATGCTTCAATCACTGGAAACTATTGTGTTTATGAAAAACTTTAAGGTGACAGAGATTTCAGAAATTACCGGTTGGAACGAAGAAAAGAAAGACTTAACATATCGGGCAATTTATCGTGGAATTGGGTGATTTTTGTTATAATATGGTTTTTGTTTTTCTGAAAAACAGACATATTAAATATATAAACATAGGAGGTTAAGTTTAATATGACTATTACAGAAAAAGAGTTTACTAAGATGGAACGGGCAATCCAAAATTGTGATTACGACCTTGATGGATGGTTCCCGTCTATTGATGATTTAGATAGATTTGTTTATCCAAACAAAGAAAAATATTTTGTTTTTATTCTGTTCTTGTTAGAAAAGTCAAAAACTATGTCTTTAACGTCAGAGCAGCAGGAAGCGAAAAAAGAATTACAAAAAATTGCCTATGAATTGGAAATTAAGGAAGGTGATGGCCCATGACAGGGAAACTGCATCGTTTTGGAGGGGCGTGTTCAGGCATTATTACGACTGCTGCATTATGCTCACAGCTTCCTCAAACCACAAATGGAAACATGCTTTTAGCAATGAGCGGAGCCTTATTGGGCGGAATTGGAGGACTGCTGCCGGATATTGATACCCCACATTCTATAATCAGCCTTAAACATCCGATTGTTTCATGGGTTGTTTGTAAATTTACAGAACATCGTATGGCTATCCATACTTTGATAATTCCGATGTTTTTGGCAGTTCTTACATCGGTGCTTTACTCCGTTCAATTTGACGCCTTTGTATTAAGTGCAAGTTTATTAAGTGGATTTGTATTTCATTTGATTCAGGACACATGCACGAGAGGAGGTATTGCATGGGGCTATCCTTTTGTAAAAGAAAAGTATTCTATGCGTAATACTTATAGCGGAGCTCCGGGGGATATATTGGTAACAATAGTATTGATTATGTTACAATATGCATTTTTCGTTCAATTATTCATGTTATATGATTTTTTGAAATAAAACAGACATATTAAAATTAGAACAGCTTAAAGCTGAACAATTTACAAGGAGGTACACAAATATGTGTAAAAAAGTAGGTGGCAGAGTGCCGCGATTTAATGTTGATAAAGAAAAAGGAGTTGTCGTAGCGTATCTTGACAATTGTATGTTTGATGCTATTGATACAATTTGCGGCAGAACAGAGCTTGGCTGTTTAGGTGCAGGCTTTTTTGAGGATGCCTCAATTCGCACAGCTCTTATGATGAATTCTTATCGCGGAAAAGCGAAATTACATCCCGGCGATGTATTTAATGAACAAAAAGGCAAGGAAATTGCTTTGAAAAAATTGCAGGAGAAGTACAATGCTTCAAAGAGAAAAGCAATTAAAAGATTTCTTTCTCGTTGGAATCACATTTTGCTTAACGGTTGCGAGTAAACAATTAAGTGGTAGCTTTTGCTGCCACTTTTTTTTATTGCCTATAGCAAACAGACATATTATAAGTATATTAATTAAACAAATTGGAGAATGTTCAGAGACCGCAAGGTCTCTTTTATAATAAATATATAATTTAATAAGGAGGAATTGCATTTAAAATTCAAATTTTAGGAGGACAAAATAATGGCAAAAGGGAAATCAAGATGGAAGAACTTACCGCCCAATGAACGATTTGCAAAAAAGTTGCAGCAACGCGGGGTGTCGGATGAAACATGTGAAATTATTCGGCAACATGGTGATGCAAGCAAGGAAACGGAGGAATAAAATATGGCAAAAAAAGTTATGGTATTTTTTCTTGCATTTGGAATTGTCGCAAGTGTAAGTTATTTATCTATGTTTATTGCTCCGGAGATTGTGTGGGCGATTTAAGAAGGGAAAAGCTAAAAGAGGAGAACAAAAAGAGGAAAGAGCAGCCTCTTAAAATATTGCGTTTATAATAAATGGAGATATTAGTGTTTGAATTAGTTAGGACTTTAGGATATGATAAGATTATTTTTGGAAAGAGGAGAAAATTCAAGCAAATATATCAAATAGATTATATATTTATTCCAGGCATCCCAGAAGGGGTGCCTTTTTTGGTTAGAAAAATTACTTTATAACAGACATATTAAAATAAATAATAGAAAGGAGTTTATCACTCAATGTTCAAAAAAATAATAAATAATTTTTGCAAAGACAGATATTTTATATTTTCAGTATGTTTATGTTTGATTAGTCTGATTAGTATATGCATACGCATAATTCCAATAAGTATGCCTTTAATAACAAAGATGTTGTTGATTTGTCCAATAATATCAATCTTTGTCTTTTTATTGTTTACTTCAATAAAAGACGCACACATGAAAGATATTGCAAATTGGCAAGGTATTTTATTTATTTGTATTGGCATTATTTTATATACAATTCGAATTATTGTGATGAAGACGTCTTTTGTGGATGTACAAGAAGAAACTTTTTCCATGATATTTTTCTTTTTAGGTATTATGCTTCTAGGCCGATTTCGAAAATGGAATAAAAAAGCATCATTTCTTTGCGTAGGGGTTGCTATTCATTATTTAGCGGTCTTTGGTAAAATTTATTTTTTTATATTGCTTATAACTATATTGACAGCGTGTGTTTGTTTTTTCTTATATAGTATTGTTTGTTATATGAGGAAAAGTGACAAATCTAAGGCCCTAATTCCCTATTTATATGTTAGCTGCTGCATCATATTAAGTATTCTTATATGATTTTTTGAATTTTAACAGACATATTAAAAATGATTATGTTAAGGAGGTGCAAATTATGCATGAAAAATATTAAAGATATTGCATTAAACATTATTAAGGATAAATATGCAAAAGATTTTCAATATTCACTAGGTGAAGATGTATTTGAGCATTGCAACCGGACGTGCAATATTGCTTTGCAAATAGCTGAAGTATATGGATTTAATTTGCAACAAAAAATTGATTTAGCAGCAGGAGCTTTATTACATGATATTGGAAAATCTTATGTAAATCAAGACGTACTTAATAAAGCCAAAAAATTAACTCAGGATGATAGAACCTTAATTGAGTGTCATCCCCAGTACGGCTTTTGGGTATTAAAGCAATTGGACTTTAATCGTACAGTTGTAGATATTGTATATCATCATCATGAACGGCTAGATGGAAGTGGATATCCACAAAAATTACGAGGACATAAAATTGATATATTAACTCAAATAGTGAGCGTAGCTGATGTTTATGAAGCGTTGACTGCAGACCGCGTATATCATAAAAAACGGTCAAAAGAAGAAGCTCTTAAAATTATGAAGTCGGATAAAGGGCTGAACCAAGTTGCAGTTGATATATTAACTGAATGTTGTTAAAGAGGCTTCTAATGAAGCCTTTTTTCTCATAATATGATTTTCATTTTGCCTAAAAACAGACATATTAATAGTGTCACGATAATAAAAGGAGACTATTAATAATATCACAACAACAAAAGGAGGATTTTTATGAAAAAATATATTTTAATGATAGCTCTTGTAATTATGGCATTGCCATTTAATTATGCAAAGGCAGAAACTACAATGCAACCTGCAAGTCAATATGAATACAATGTTGAAAGTGCAACAGATAGTGCCGCAACAATTGCGAGCTCAACGCCAAAAGCAACTTTAAGTCCTGAAGAAGAATTTAAAGAAATTGGAGCTGATGTGGCAAAAAACAATAAATATAATGCATTAGTTCTTATTGTTTTATTTGTTGCGTTGGCAGCTATTGTAGTTAAAAATAACAAAATTAAGAAAAGAAAGTAGGTAAACTATGAGTTTTAACAAAGAACAAAAAGCAGCTATCAATCATAAAGATGGGCCGTTAATTGTAGTAGCCGGACCGGGCTCCGGGAAAACCACAGTTGTGGTAAATCGAACGGCTAAATTAATTGAAAAAGGCGTAAATCCATATAATATATTAGTCATTACATTTACGAAAGCCGCTGCCAAAGAAATGCAGATGAGATATGAGGCTTTAACTCAATGCGAAACACCGGGTGTTACTTTTGGCACAATTCATTCTGTTGCATTGGCTATATTAACAACTTCTTTTGATTATACATATGAGAATGTGTTAACAGAAAGAGACGAATGGAATGTTTTGCGCGAAATCATAAAGAACAACAAAATTTACACAGAAGACATTAATACTTTAATCAAGGATTTGGTAAGTGCTATCAGTAATATTAAATCCGGAATGCTTAAACCGCCTTATGACATCAAATGCGGTTGCCGGGAAGAACAGTTGCAATTAATTTTCAATGAATACTGTAATTATTGTAAACAAAACAAAAAAATTGATTATGATGACATGCAAATTGAGTGCCTAAAATTGCTAAAAGAAAACAAGGACATATTGAATTGTTGGCGTGAACGATATCAATATATTCAGGTAGATGAGTGCCAAGATGTATGCCATACACAGATGGAGTTGATTGAATTATTGGCGAATCCTCGCAATAATTTATGCATTGTTGGAGATGATGACCAATCACTTTATCAATTCAGAGGCGCAAAACCGGAAATTATGTTAGCATTCGAAAAGAAAGCAAATGCTAAAAGAATTACACTTGATACAAATTACCGTTCTGGAGAAAAAATTGTGAGTGCTGCTTCTGAATTCATTAAATCAAATTCAAAGCGATTTGATAAAGATTTCAAATCAGTTCGCGAAAAGGGTTCTATTGAGATTAAGCCCTACCGCACGCCGGAACTCCAAGCTATAGGCGTTATAGGCGATATTAAAAAATTGCTTAATAAAGGCACCTCACTAGACGATATTGCTATTATCTATCGCACAAATAAAGAATGTCCTAAAATCGCATCTGTTTTAATGGATGCTGATATTCCGTTTATCGCAAAAACAGAAGGTGTTGTCAATTTATTTGAACATTGGATTTTTAAAGACATTGTTCGCTTTCATGAACTCGGAAAAAGTATAAATACTGCTCCGTTTGGTGAAATCAAAAAAGCTTTAAAACGTCCAACGCGATACATTCCTAATGAAGCCTTGCAGCAGAGCAAGAGCTTAGATGATTTAGTTGAATGGGGCGTTATGCATCGTAAACCATACATTGCAAGAAATATTTTTCGGTTTAAACAGGATATAAAAACCATGAGCCGTATGAAATTACAAAGCTTTTTGGATTATTTAATCAATCACATGGATTATAAAAAGGCCTTGCTTGATTTTGCGGATTATAACAGGATGAATCCTCAGGAATTAATTGATATTCTGGATGAGATTGTTGATACATCAAAAACATTTGATTCTTTCGATGAATGGGTTGAATATGCAAAAGATTACACGTTTACTCTAAAAAAGAGTATTGATGAGACAAAAGAGGGCATCTATTTGATGACAATGCACGGCTCTAAAGGCTTAGAATTTAAGCATGTATTCATTATTAACGCTAATGAAGGCTTTACGCCATACTCACACAAAGGCGAAATTAATGACATTGAAGAAGAACGCCGGATGTTCTATGTGGCTATGACAAGAGCAAAGGATTTTTTACATATCTCGTATACAAACCGTTCAAGAGGAAAGAAGATGCGAGAATCAAGATTCGTAACTGAATTGGCCGCTGTTATGGATAAGCAAATTACAGACAAAGCACTTTTAAACAAAAAGGAGTGATATAAATGATTGGAGTATAAAATGCAAAATTATAATTGGTGATATTATAGCTCGTCTACCATTTATAGGAAGAAAGAGCAACGAAGGCGCTTGCGTTGAGCAGGCGTCTTTTGTGTTATATAGTATTATTTTTTCCTGTTCAAAAAGAAAAAAGTATATATACTTTCTACACAATTGTATATTAGGTTTATACTTAACCATTTTCTCACATCAAATTATACCATAATCAGATGTGCCTGCATAAGAAATAACCGCTACCACTAAGGAAGAAGAGTTCCCGGAGATGTAGTAGGAGTAAATAAAATCATTGGACGAGGAAGACCGGCTTAAACTCTCTGTGAAATAATTGATATAATGTTTTTTCATATATGACAAAAAAATATTTCCTTGTATTGGATTGCCCTCCCACGATAATAAATCATCCCTCTATGTAGACGGTAAATCGTAATCGGAACTGCCGTCATGGTGGGAAACGATGTAATATCGCTATGGTGGGGTAGGGAAATAAGAATTCCGGTACCCGCTTTGAAGATAAACCACTCTATAGTGGGGAAAATAAACTTTCTCTGCATGGTGGAGTAGCGGGGATTCCGCTATGGTGGGAGGTGTCGCCTTTTTAATAACAAAAAACGTCATAATACGTTTTGATATATAACAAAAAGACACCCAGTATATCGGGGATAAGATAATAAACGCTATAGTGGGGATAGCTTTTAATTTCTGCATCATTATTGTGGGGGAAATTTCATATATAACAAATTTATATATAACCATTATGGTGGGAAAAATTTAACCTCTCTTTCTAAAACGCCTTGCTTTACAGACATATTAAGAATGTAATCATTATCAATAATAAGGAGGAATTTTCATATGAAAAGAATGATTATTGCAGTAGCAGCTACATTAAGTATTGTTGGTGGAATGTTTCATCATGCATCAGCCGTAGAAAAGGATGTTAAAGAGGTTGAAATGAAGCGAGTCGTATATGTTTCTCCGGAGGTCACTTCAAAAGTAGAAGAGCTTAAAGAGGATATGAAGTATCAGTCCAAAGTGGTAAAAACATTTAGAGAAAAAAAGAGAGATGTTGCATCTGAGATTAAATCACAGAAATCCCAAAAAGATGCAAATGTGCAAAATCAGCTAATGGAAGAGCGAAAATCACCATTTGTTGACAATTTGCAAGATGAGCCATGGGAAACGCAGAATTTCGCATATCGAGAAATTGACACAAATGCCGTTAAGAAAATCTTAAAAGAAAAGAAGATTAGTGAACGGATTAAAACATTAGAGGTCGAAAAGAAAAAATTAAGCCAGAATGTCGATATGGAAAAACAGGTGCTTTCTCAGATGAAGATTGACTTGCAAGAATTAAATTCTCTTGACGGCGTTGTCTTTAATCCAAATGATGTTACAGAACTCAGCAATATTTCAGTTAAGCAGATGCGGCAGATTTTGCAGGATACCGACTTGCAGGAGTTTGCTCCGGTTTATGTAAGGATTGAAAAAGAATTACATATTAACGCAATTGCCATATGCGCACTTTCCGCATTAGAAAGTGGATGGGGAACTTCTAAGCGTGCCAAAGAGGACCATAATTATACCGGCTTTGGTGTATATTCCGATGAAGCAGAGGGTATCAATGCTGCCAGTGGAGAGGAGAACCTCTTAATGACAGCGAAGCATATCCGGGAGAAATATCTTACTAAAGGGGCTGTATATGATAACGGCCCAAGCCTTGTCGGTATCAATACTATGTATTGCGTAGGTGATACATGGGCGTATAAAATTACAGACATCGGGTATCGGCTGATGGCAAAACTAAATGAATAAGCAATAATCGCAAAAAGCCTGACTTAATAGTTGGGCTTTTTCTTTATAATATGATTTTTGTCTTGCTTTCAAACAGACATATTATAAATATCAAAATAATAAAAGGAGGTTTTTTATGAAAAAAGAAATTTATGAAGAACTTACAAGGATAGGAGAACGGCGATTAGCAAAAATGGGTGCAAATTTTTCCGATTATTTGCAAGTGGAGCCGGGAGAAATTCTTTTGTCTAAAAAAAGAATTCTTCCCCCTCAATGCATTAGAGGCGTTTCTGAACTCGGAATTGCGTATCATTTGTTCGAACTTCCAAACCGCAATAATATTGAGCGTCTAATAAAAAAAAACAGAAGAAGCTTATAACTGCCGTGTATATCACGTTGTTGTATCAAAGACAGCTTTTAGCACATTGGCAGATTTATTGTTTGTGTCGGAAGAAGATTTACCGGAAAATGAGGCAACGCCTATGTATATAAACAATGATGTTTGTTATGTTTTGTCTAATTGCTGTAATCTTACAACCGGAGAACAGGAAATCGGCGAAATTGGAGTAATAGTAGACACTTATGGCGGAATTGTTCGCTGTCAATAAAAATTTATTTTAATCAAGGAGGCAATTCGTTATGAAATTTTACAAAGACCGAAAAGAAGATATTGGTTCGTCAGATGTAGCCGCTTTGGCACTTATAGGACCAAAACCAAAAGAAGGACTTCGTGCACAGATTCTTAATTTTGGCGAAGATGGTTGTTACAGTGCGTACATTGTAGACGACCCGGAAGTTGAGATTCCAAATCATTATAAGAAAATAACCGAATTTTGTAAATGGATGGAAGTTTATGATGATGATGGATTGTGTAAAAAATATTACGCAGAAAAAATTAACGTGTATCGAGCAGGCGAGTATGGATGTATTATCCAACTGCTGCCGGAATAGGAGGTAATTATGGCTAAGATTATGAATTTTCAGATGAAGAATATTAAAACTTTAACCGGAAGAAAAGGATATGGCTGCACAGCCAGTCTTTACTTAGATGGGAAACGTATTGGTACTTATGCGGATTATGCAGATGGTGGTCCGGAAGATGTTGAATATATTTCCAAAGAAGCAGAAGAAGCGATGATGAAAACCATTATCGCCTATGCAAAAAAAGTCCCGAACAAATTTGTTATAAATTTGTATCAGAAACGTCCAGAGCAATACAAAAAAGAATGTGAATGGTTTCGTAAAACCCATCCATATATTCCAGAAGAGGACATCACCAAGGAGACTATGGCGTCCAATTCCATTGTATATATCGTCTCTGGTTTTCTTAAATTGTATGATGCAGAAAGGCAGTTTAAGAAATTTTCAAAAAAAGGGTATATCGCAATCAGTGTAGAAGGAAATCAAATCTTTGCCTATCCGCCTAATTACTCAAAGGAGCAGGTTATGGCAGAGGCAGGCAATGGGAATGTGTATTTCTCGCTCGATGATTTTAACATTATGCAGGAGGTATGAATATGAAAGATGGATGGCATATACTAAAAGGCTATGAAGTATACGTAGAAAACAACATGGTAATGTATGGCATCAAAGAAGACCATAACGGAGAAAGCGTAACCGCTTACCCATATCGTTGTAACACAACATATGGAGGCTGTGACAATGTGAGCGGAGAAGTTAAAGCAGATACTTTTCGAAGGTCAGGCTTATATAGCTTACAGTAAAAACATCTCGCCCGTGGGTTATCTCATGGGCGAGTATGGAAAGGAAGAACAATAATGAAAGATGCAAAGAAAAAGTTTTACAACGCAGATGAAATATCTGATGCAATAGAATTTCTTAAAACAGAAAATAAAAGAGACAGAATGATATGTCGCCTGTCAACATGCGAAAAAAATGTCAAGGCTGCTAAAATAAAGAAACTGAAATATAGAGCAATGGCTATATACGCACTTAAAAAATTAAAATTAGGAGATGAAGAATGAGTAGATTTATTATTTTTCAAACAAACGCGGAATATTATTCCGCCCCATGGGAGATAGCAAAAAACAATTACTCATTAGATGATTACCGGGCGGTGTACTGCGAAGTAATCATTGATGAAATTCAATATCGTAAAGAAATAACATTAACAAATCAGGATGATTTAGCGATATTAGAAGATGTAGCTGCCCGATTTAGTAAACCACAAAATCGAAGCGGACATACATTATCTGTCAGTGATGTTGTTGCTATTGAACGAAAAATTGGCACTCGATTTTACTATCGAGATATATCCGGTTGGAAAGAGATTAAAAAATAGGAGAAATAAATATGAGATTAAAAAGACTAAAAAAGACCACAAAAGTGAAAATCAATAACGAAGGAGAATATTTACTCCTAATGCAGTTGGCAGAGAAAGCTGGTTATATATGGGCTGGGTCTCTTACTGAGCCGACTTATTTTAATGATACGAAAGAGTATCGTTGTCAATCAAAAACAATTACATTATCGTCAACGCCACCAATGCTGACAACTGCCGTTGGGACAATGACGAGGACACCAATGTGTTCAATAAGCCTAGAAGAGACAGTCCCACTCAAAAAAGTAATAAAATTTGAAGTCGGTGACAAAGTACGAGTCCGGGAAGGAATAATTAAGAAACTCAAAGAGGAAAAATCACTTCTAACAAAAATAGCAATTCCAGAGTTGAAAAAATATGTAAATAAAGAATACATTATAGAAGATAGCTTCTCTTTTGATTCGAAAAGATATTATTATCTTGAAGGATGTAAGGATATTTTTTATCCTAAAAAATGGCTTGAACCAATACTTCCTTCCGTTCCGAAAGAAGAAACTGCTGCCGGAAAGGAGGAATAAATATGGCGAAAATAATTTTGAGTCAGGCCGCGCAGACTGGAATTCAGAATGTAGCAGAGAAGAAGATGAATGAAAGTGATATTTATCGAAAGTTAGTTGAAGAGGCTGATAGGAAAATAGAAGAAAGTAGACATCGGTATGCAACAGCATATAAAAAGGCGGCGACATATTTAGCACAGTAGCAATATACACTATACCAGCAAGCACTGGATATGGGTGTCCACAGAAACTGTTGCCGAGAAGGAGGAATGAACATGAAAATTATTTCGTATAACCTAGAATTGGATGAAGAGAGAAAACCAATGCTTGTAAAGGATTTCATGTGTGATTATAATGTAATGCATCCGGACCCAGAGAGCATCTATAAAATGATGAGCGAAGTTTTTCATGCGGACCGGCTCGCGGAAGAACGAGCATGGCTTATCTCCATGAACACTAAATTAGAACCAAAGGGGATATTTGAAGTAAGCCATGGAAAAATAAACCAATCTTTAATCGGAATACAGGAAATTTTTACCAGATTATTACTATCCGGAGGAAATCATTTTGTAATCGTACATAATCATCCAAGCGGTAATCCAATTCCGTCCAATGCTGATTATGAAATAACCAATCGACTTATTGAAGCCGGGAAAGTTATGGATATTAAGTTAGAAGACCATATTGTAATTGGAGACAATTCACATCCATATTTTTCAATGAGAGAACATGAACCAAATATTTTTTCATAATAAAAAGAAAGAGACCGATAGGATAATTCCTACGGTCTTTTTTCTTGAAAAGATTTATGAAATTCTTCTTCCGTTAGAAAAAGCATAATATTCTTTCGTGATACTATAAAATAAGAATCTTTTCTTGTTAATTCCCATTTTTGACTCGGATGTAGACTTATAACAACTTTTGAATCGTCCGATGTAATCAACTCAATTTTTATCGGTTTTACAAACATAATATTCCCTTTCTTTTGCTAATTGTTATCGTATATCGGCATCTTAACATACTTCATCAAACATTTCAAGAAAGCTTATTTCAAAAAAACGCTCATAATATGATTTCCGTTTTAATTCAAAACAGACATATTAGATATATAAGGAGAACACAATAACGGAGAGCACATTGCTAAAAAAGAGAAAGGAAGGATATTATTATGTTAAAAAAAGTAAAGAAGACAATTTTATTTAGCGTCACTGCTATTTGCCTTATGATGTGCGGTGCTTCTATGGTATCTGCAAAAGAGTGTACCTGTGAACAATGTCAAAATCAAAGCGCTTTAATCACCGCCGGCCCAACGGCAACGCCGGATATTCTTAAAGAAGCGGAGGAAAAAGCATATAAGCGCTTTAAGAAAGAACAGAAGAAAAAAAAGGAAAAAGAAGCAGAAGAAGATAGACACAATTTGTCTATATTAATTATTATAATATTTTTAATTGTAGCAATATTTGTTGTTTTTTGGTCTGCAATTTTTTATTGATAACAAATAAGGAGGAATTGATATGTTTCCAGTAGAAAAATTAACTAATATTGTAAACCAGTTGCAGCATAAAAGTGTAACAACTGATTATTTTGCTTGTTTGTCGCTAATCCTGCAATTGATTGGATTGGTTATTGGACCGGTACTTATTGTTACCGGATTTTATGTCGGCCTATATTTAATCAAAAAGAAGCTTATCAGCACTTTGGATAAAGATGCTCCGATAAATGTGGAATTCAAATATTCATCATGCAAAAAGAGCCCAGAAAAATGGTATATTGATGGCGTTACTTGTTTAGGGCATCCAAAACAAAAAATGCTTAATGCCGTTATATACATATATTGGGGACTTGTTATTGCTTCTGCATTATTACTGATTTCCCCATTTCTCTTTATAAATCGTTTTATATGCATTATTGTTAGTGTACTTTCAATTATCATATTAATTTATTTTGTGTCTTATTTTTTGGCTCATAAACTTGAAGGTGAAGGCGAGCCATTATTTACGAATACTCGCGCTCAAAGATATAAAGACACAATTAATTGTATGAGTAATGTATACATTAATAACCACCTATCACTAAAAAGACGAATGATTTCGAAAGAAGATATGCCGACTCTTAAAAAAGAAATAGAAGAATGGATTGGGAAAGTTCGATACTAGGAGGACTTAAATATGAAAAAGACATTATTTTTAGCATTGCTTTTATGTACTGTATTAGGTGCAACTATTCCAATGTCAGCAAAAGCATGTTGTTGTTGCAATGATAATCACCAAAATTATGACACCGCTTATCCATCTGCAACCGCAGACCCTATTCAGCAGGCAGAAGAACAGGGGTATCAAAAGGCACAAGAAGATTACCACAAGGAAGCAGGGTTTCAGGAATGGAGAGCTGAAAAGGCGCACCATAATTCACACAAATTAAATGCACCTACATGGAATTTGCCGGGAATTATATATGCAATTGTTGGAATTATTTGCATTTTTATAGGGGTTAAGATTCTTTATTGGTTTTTTGAGGCGGAAAGTTTAAAAAAGCCAATGATTGGCTGGGGCCTTTGCATAGTTGGTACGCTTTGTGTTTTTCATGCGTTAATTGAATTGCAAATATTATTGTAGAGAATAGAAGATTTGTTAAGGAGTTGAATATAGTAATTTGGCGGAGTCAAGGCAAGTAGGTGTCTTTTACAATAAGTGTGGTTCGACTCCACCACTTCGCATTAAGCCTAAGCGCTAGGATGACAAACTAGTTTTCAAGAAAGCACTGCACACGTGTGGAATAAAAGCACAGGCGAAGTTAAGGTAACAGATATAGAAAGTCAGTATAAGTCCAAAGATATGTCTATGATATATTTGCATCTGGTGAGTATGTTGGAAAGCCGACCTTAATTAAAGACTTAGGCTAAAGTTGAGGTTGAAAACGAAACTATGGTTGCATATTGGAAAATGAGCTAGGAGGACTTAGATATGGATTTAGGAATGATATTTTTTATAATTGGAATTATTTTAGTAATAGCTGGAATTATAGCTCTTTGTATCGGTGCAGATGTGGAGGAATTTACGTTTTTGAGCCTTGTCTTTATTGGACCAGCTGTATTTTATATTATTCTTTATGCGTTAATTAATTTGTAAATAATAACTTAAAAGTAAATTACAAAGGCTGCCGTAATTACGCGGCAGTTTCTTCTGTTTATTAATTAAGAAGTTTGGTTAACAGACATATTAAATGTATCTAAAACCAATAAATGGAGTATGCAATTGAAAAGGAGGAAATCAATAACCGTTATAAATTAAACAAATATGAAAAAATGTTAAAAGGAGGTTTTTTATGCATTTAGTAAAAAAAATTAATTTGTCAAAACTCTATCCGGATTGTCCAGTTAAGGAAGTGTATATGTATGGAGAAGCTTCTGCTGAAGCAAATCTTGCTATGCAGGAACCGTTAAAGAAACTGTATAAGTATGAAAATCAAAAAAATACTCAATGGATTTCAGTAAGGGACCGACTGCCCGATAAAGCAGGAACATATCTTGTATTGGGCGAAAGTGGTGGAGCAACAGTTGCGCCATGGTATGAGCCAAATGAGTACCGGGAAAAAGGTCACTTTGGTGGAAAGAAAAAAGGAAGTTATGTTAAATATTGGATGCCGAGACCGGCAGTTCCAAACGAAAAAGGAGAGTAAATATGGGAAGAAATAGTTTTTATTGGACTGGAAAAAGTCAAAGAGCAAAAGAAGCAGCAGAACATGAAGAGCAGATGAGAAAATATTATTCAGAAAATATTTCTCGTGTGGCGATGGAAACAAAAATCTATTCGGAAAACTTTGTATTTGATGATGCTGTAAGCAAAAGCGATAAGTGCGAAATTATTGTCGAACCCATAGATAGCGTTAGCGCCATCATGGAATATAGCGCGCCGAGTCCTACCGCTGTTCTTAATTTTGCATCTTATAAGTATCCGGGTGGCGGCTTTTTACAGGGAAGCCGTGCGCAGGAAGAATGTTTGTGCCATAAGTCTACGCTGTTCAATGTGTTGAGTAAATTTGAGGACAATTACTACGCAGAAAACAGAAAGGACTTAAATGGTGGATTGTATCGTAATAAAGCTTTGTATTCGCCCAATGTATATTTCCGCGGATATAGCGCAAGATTTTGTGATGTAATTACATGCGCAGCGCCGAATTATTCTGTTGCACAGAGATATGGATGCGCAACAAAGGAAGAAAATAGCAAAGCGCTAAAGAGCCGTATTGAGTTCGTTTTAAACATTGCGAAGGAAAATGAAGTCGAAAATTTAATTTTAGGAGCTTTTGGATGTGGAGTTTTTGGACAAGATGCAGCAGAAGTGGCTCAGGTATTTAAGGATAATTTAGAAAACAAATTTAAAAATGTATTTCACAAGGTCATTTTTGCTATTCCGCAAGGAAAAGACGGCAATTATGAGAAATTTAAAGAAGTATGGCGGCAGAACATGAAGAACAAAAATCAAAAATATAACAAAAAATAGTATAGAAACGACAAAATTTAAGGAGGTTTTATTATGAATAATAAAGGATATAAAGCATTTAATCCAGATTTTACCTGTAACGGTAAACAGTACGAAGAAAATACAATATATGAAGAAAATGGGAGTGAGATATGTAAAGCCGGTGTAATGCACTACTGTGAAAATCCGTTTGACGTATTAAATTATTATCCTCTTGTAAACGAGAGTGGCGAGATTTCGGAATTTGCAGAAGTTGAACCGTTAGGAAAAATTTTTAGAGAAGAAAACAAAAGTGCAACTAATAAACTCCACATTAAAGCAAAATTAGGTTTAAAAGAATTTATTAAGGCTTGCATAAATTTTACTTTGGAAAAGACGATTGAGGAAAACGAAAACAATGCAGAAAATGACAATGGTAATAATTTCGCACAGATTGGTAGTAACGGAAAATTTGCACAGATTGGTAGTAGCGGAAATTACGCAAAGATTGGCAGTAGTGGAAGTCACGCAAAGATTGGCAGTAATGGAGATTCCGCACAGATTGGTAGTAGTGGAAGTTTCGCGCAGATTGGTAGTAGTGGAAATTCCGCACAGATTGGTAGTAACGGTCATTTCGCAAAGATTGGTAGTAGTGGAGATTCCGCGCGGATTGGCAGTAGTGGAAATTTCACAAAGATTGGTAGTAGCGGAAATTCCGCACAGATTGGCAGTCGTGGAGATTCCGCACGGATTGGCAGTAGTGGAGATTTCGCAAAGATTACATCAGAGGGCTATCATTCTGTTGTTATGGCGGCAGGGTATAGCTCTATTGCAAGAGCTAAAAAGGGTAGCTGGATAACTCTTGCTGAATGGAATGAAAAAGATGGTCATACTTGGACCCCTAAATGTGTTAAGACGGAATATGTAGACGGAGAACGCATCAAAGAAGATACATTTTACAAGTTGGTAGATGGAGAATTTACTGAATACTAATACTTTCAAAAATCAAGGAGGAATTATTATGAGTCAGATTTTTATTTATCAGATAGACGCGGATTATGCTTTCCTCCCATAGAGGTTAGAAAAGGTCAACGAAAATGATGAGATTGTATTGGATAAACTTTTTATGCGATTCAATCAAAGCAAACCGGTTGATTACAACGTGCATTCTGTATCTATGGGCGATGCGGTTGCTATCCAAAGAAAGAATGGGACAAAATGGTATTACTATGATTCTTATGGATGGAAGTTGTTTTTGCTATTCCACAGGGAAAAGATGGCAATTATGAGAAATTTAAAGAAATATTTTAATTAAAAATAATATAAAATAGGAGGTCAACAAATGGGTGCTTGTAACATAGAAGGAACATATGTTTCTACGGATTGGAAAACAGGAATTGAAGAAGTGCAAAAAGCATATACGGAAGAATATGGCTATCAAGAAGGCTATAGTGGAGGTCCTAATTGTGTAAGTTTTACATATAAAGGCGATTTTACTTCTCTCCCAAAGCTTTCTTTGCGAAAGTATATTCATGAAAGAATGGATGTGTTAGGTAAAAGAGAGGGGGAAATTGTTAAAATTGGCAACGTAGGTTATTCTATACGTCAAGCTAAAATAAAAGACAATGGCGCGACACCATCTTTTTTACAAAGATATTTGTATAAGGTCAAAAAACCATCTGTATTGTTAAAATTCAGCTTAAATTGCTTTACCGTAATTGCCGAAGGGTCAGTTCGAGATATGAAAGCTCTGGCTTGTGAAGAATTAAGAAAGGCAAAATATGTGGGCTCTTATTACATTGTGAAAAAAGACAAGTATTGGAAGTGTATTGGAGAGCAAAAAATTCAAAAAAGGACTCAAAGAAAGACCAATGACAAAATCATGGTACTGGAAATGGCTCGTTATGAATATTATGGATGGGCTCCGGAGTAAAAAAATATATTTAATTGCATTTGTAAACCACCAGTCAGCAAAAGATTGGTGGTTTTTCTTGTTATTCTTAAAACAGACATATTAAATATATCTTAGAAAAAATAGGAGTAAATAAAACCAAATAACAAGGAGGACTTAAAATGAATGAAAATGAAATTAGAGTACCAGTAAATGACGGCTATTTAGTCGCCAGAAGAAATGCGGACCCTAATTATGATGGGATTCACATTGTATTTGAAACAAAAGATGGTGTCTCTATTGACATCACATCTGTCGAATGTAAATCAGAAACAGACAAAAAGAAAATCGACATTTATACATATGCAAATGTGTATACAAAAGATTTTACTAGTAAGAACAGTATTAAGGTAGATGAAATTCAAAAAATGCTTGCAGAAAAAGGAGAGAAATAATATGGAAATGGAAATTGAATTTACAAAAAGTGAAGTAATGGATATTATCACGCATCTTGTTATGACAGGAGAAGGAGAAGAGGGAAGAGGTTTAAACGCTCATTGCCCGCATCCGGTCGCCCAATCGGAAATTAATTTTAGAGGAAAAAGAGTGATTTTTTCGTTCAATCCGGAACAGGGAGATTCAATAGAAATGGATGATATTACGATTCCGGTATCCGGAACTGAGGATATTTGGAAGACAATTCAAAATAATATAATGTCTTCCGAATGGATTATTGGAATTTGTAACTCTGAAGCCGATGGCGGTGCAAAGCTTTATCGTTTTAAGGGAACAAAAGAAGAAACAAAAAGAGAGCTGTTTCGCTTGATTTTAGAGGATGTGCAAACGGCATTTCTTGCCGTAGAAACTCGTGACTACGGGACGGAATCATTTGAAGAAATCAGCGAAGATAATGAAACTGGAGAACTTTATGGTTATAGTGTTTTTCATGATTATCACATTGATTATTCTGCCAAAAAGTTTTCCTGTATTAAGGAAGTTTAGAATTGAACAGGGGGAAAATTTAATTAAAGATTATTAAGTAATATAATATGGAATTATAGAGGAAAGAGGTCGAGATAATGAGTTATAAGGTTTTAGATGTTTGTCGTTTTGTTATTAATTATAGTAACGAGCGTGATTATGGAATTTCTAATTTGAAACTTCAAAAAGTGCTTTATTTTATTCAAGCATATTTTTTGATAAAAAAGAAAGACCATTCTGCTTGTTTTGATGAGAAGATTGAAGCATGGGATTTTGGACCCGTTGTTCCAGAAGCGTATTATGAATATAAGCAATATGGAAGTGGAGACATACCTACAATCAAGTCATATATCATGTTTAATGAAAAGGATATATGGAATGCTAAAAGAATCAAGTTTGAGGATACTATTATTGCAGATGAGGACAAAAGCCTTATAGAAAGAGTTGTAGATAAATTTGCAGATTATTCGGCAACAAATCTTGTGTCATTAACTTATAGACAGTCACCATGGATTGATGCTTATGTTCCATATCAGAATAACGAGATTACAATTAAAGCGATAAGGGAGTACTTTAATGGTTGATGATAAGTTAGATATATTGCTCCGGACGACATACAAAAATGAAATTAGAGCAATCAAAAAAATTCAATAATACCAAATATATTGATTATACAGCCAAAAAATTTTATTGTATTAAGGAAGTTTAGAATTAGACAGGAGGAAATTATTATGAGTTTACAATTAACAAAAACAGAAAAACAATTGTTGAATCAAGAATTTGAAGGGACGGAATGGTGCCCTCATTGTAACAGAGAGACAGATTTTAAATATAATCCAATGAAGAACGAATATATAACATGTACAAATTGTGGGATGAAAATACATCCTTGCAGCTTATGTGATGGTAATGATTGTAATAATTGTGAGGATGAAATTAAAACATCATTACTGCAATGGGCATAATTATGATATGAGGAGAAGTTTTACATGAATGAAGTAGCTAAAAAAATGAGAGATGTATTACCACAATTAATTGAAGAACTTAATGCTACTCCTAATAATGATTTTTACAATGAGCTTGTTTCAGAAGGAGTAGAATTTGAACCATTAAAAGAATATAACGGAGATATTATTCAAATTGACCGTCTTATTGAATTTTTGCCAACAGAATATTGGTCGTGGGATGGGACAAAGAAAATTTATTTAGATGATATATCCGCTGCTATTCAGAAAGCTCTGCCAGAAATATCTAGCCCATATGGAGATACATGGAAGTATCCTGTAACAGAACACAAATCAAGAGAATGGCATATAGGAAGGATTATCTACTTTATCAATCATCCAGATGAAATAAAGGATATTGAAATTGATAACGAGTGTAATGGAGGTTATATTCTTCCTCGTCCTATTATTGTGGATGGATGGCATAGGTACGCAGCAGCAAGATGGTTATATAGTCAGGGCAAGCTAATTAAAATTCATTGTAAGTATGGAGGTAGAATAGATATACTTGAATATTTACAAGGCAAAACAAACAGTTTTAATTATGAATCTGTATAGAAAAACAGGAGGAAACTATTATGAAGTATGCAAACAAATTAACAGATGATGAATTGAAAGAGCTTTATCGCTTATTCACTGATTCAGATGCAACAATTAAGAACTTGACCATTACAAGAGATGAGTATTCGATTAGCCTTGAAGGGTATATAGAAATACCAGAATTTGAGGAAGAATTGCTAAAAGAAGACCCAAATGCAACAATTGTTGTTGACGATGATTATGAAATCACAGATTATGATGTCAAAGTATATCATCATTCCGGTGATTGCACATTAGACTACAGAAAATGGATGTATAAAAAATTTGGAGATGAATACGCAAGAGAATATCTTTTTCAAAATTATCTTTAAGGAAATAGGAGGAATGCATATGAAAGCAAAGGCAAAGCATGATGTAAAAGTATTAATGGAGGATAATCGGTTTAGCAATTTTGTAAAAGGCAATGAATACAGATGTATGAAGCGTGGCGAAGATATGATACTTATTGATGAAGATAAGTGTGGGTATGTAACCGATATGAAAACATTTAATAAGGATTTTAATTTAATCATGATTTAGAAAGGAGTAATAATTAAATGAGAGACATATTAACAGAAGAGATAAAGCAAAAGGCGTTAAAATTTTTAAAAAGAGAAATTAGTCAGAAAGAATTAAGACTATATCCCTATATTGATTATTCAATAAAAAATGGTTGTCAAGGCTGGAGTTACAATAAGATGGATTCTGAGGAAATAGATATTTTAGGCACATTATTTAATGAAGGCCATTTAGTTTATTCACCAGAAAAAGTAATTGTAACTAAAAAGTTTTATGATTTTATGCAGGAGATTCTTGCATTAAGTTATGTTGAATTTCTTTCTGATGATAATGTGAAAAGAAAGGAGCAATAATGTTTAGGAAAAAAGCAAAATGGATTTACTGGCGAGAACCTACCTTAATAGTAAAATGTAAATGTTCTAAATGCCATAAATCATATGGCTGTATGGATACACCATATTGCCCGAATTGTGGAAGAAAAATGACTGGCTTTAAAAAGAATCAGGAAATTTAAATATTGTTATTTGGAAAAGGCTCGGTTTTTAACCGGGTCTTTTTTATATGTAAAAGGATACAGACATATTAAATATATCTTAAAAAACATTAGGAGGTGGAGCATGATTAAAAATTTATTTCATGTAGGGCAAAAAGTAGAATGCCGATTGGACGAAAAATTCTATTCCGGCACAGTAACAGAAGTGCATGATGACCATATCATTGTGGATGTTCCGGAAGTGTCAGACCATTGTTGGTTTGAAGAAAATTTTAACATCGGCTGTGTATATCCATAGGAGGTTGTTATTATGAGTAAATATTTTTTCACTAGTTTAGATTTTGTAACCATAGTAAAAAAGCAATACATGAGAAATGATATTTGTATGAGCGAATTGCTTCGAATGCATGATGAACTAACCGTTTCTCAAAAAAGAGAATTGCTGCTATGGTCTGGTGATGACGAATTTATGCAAGTGACAGAAACCGGAGAACTTGTAAGAAAAGCATATGTGTAAAAGGAGGATTATTATGAATCAGATTATTATTATCACAAATGGTAATGTAAAAACATTACGCGGAGTAACAAAGATTCGTTTTCAAGCTGATAATGACGGCGATAAATATGTTGAGGTTTATCAGGGAAAAAAGAAAACCCGCTTCAATTCTAACAATATTGTTGGTTTTGAATGCAAAGCCGCGGATTGGTATTTAAGATAAGGAGGATTTGATATGCAATTATGTAGATTTGGATATGCAGAAAAGATTATGCCGGAAGCAGAATACGCAAATTTTAAAAAAGGTGATACGATTTGTGGAGCATTTGATTTCCCAAACACCATAAAATGTGTAGAAACATGGGACGAAAATGATTTCGCAACTTACACAGAATTTGTGGATAAGGCCAAAAAACTGGATGAAAAATTTTGTTCCGCAATTCATCAAGATGATGGAACTGTTAAAGTAAAAGAATGGTTTATTGAAGCTCTTGATGTTGATGAAAATGGAAACTTGTTAGAAAAATTTGGATTTGATTTTGCTGAAGGTCGTTATACAGTAGATTTTGGAACTGGAACCGGAAGTGAGACAGCTTATTCTTTAGAAGATGCAATGAAAAAAGCCGAAGCCGGCATTGCGTATACACAAAAAGATATACGCATTTTGGATGAAACAGAACGCTCCCCTTGGAGCACTGACCCAGAGCCGGTTGTTGCAATTCTTCCTTGGTATGGTGTTAAGGCAGGTGAAGATGACGAAGTTGTTCAAGGTTTTGGAGAATACGGATTTTATGGACCTTGGCAGAAATCAGACAATTAATACTTTTTGCTTTCACAAAAGCCATCATGATTTATCATGGTGGTTTTTTGTATGGAAAGAAAACAGACATATTAAAAATGATTTTATTAACAAGAAAGGAGAATATTATGGGAATACCAGAAGATTTTGAACACATTTTTTAAGAAGATTGAGTGTAACAAAAAATTTTAGAACAAACAGGAGAACGGATATGAGTAAAAATTCAGCAGAAAAAATCGTAGCAGCAAAAGTGGAAGAGGTTTTCGGAGACGAATTGCAGAGATTAAGAAAAACGGCATGTCCAATTATGTTATTGCAGAGATTGGTACACAAGATATGTGTATGTAATTCATGGGAAATCAGCAGAGAATCAAGAGAAAAAGCGTGTGACTTTTTATATGAAAAGTATATTAAAAAGGAATATCACGGTTGGCTTGGCGTTTGCTGCTAAAGGGAGGGCTTTTATGGAATCAAATTATGAAAATGGTTTTCGTGATGGTTATAATGCTGCTCGGACGTGGATTCCGGCAGTATTAAATCCATCGAAAAGTGGTTACTATCTAATCATCGAACACCGCAAGTCAAAAGGAGAATATTTGCCTAAGTTTGATGAAATTTACATAAGAAAAGCACGGTTTATTCAACCGGAAAAAATATGGTGTCTCGGAAAATACGTTGACTCAAAAGCAGAAGCTGATGTGACAAAAGAAGTATTGTTTTGGATGCCGCTGCCTCAATTACCTGACGATGCTCTCAATTTTCCGGAAGTTAAAAATTGTGATGATATTGAATCACAGAAAAACGCTCATGCAACAGAAATCGTAGAGTTGTTTGAGGGATTATTGGACGAAAAGGGCATTGATGTGCCGTGTTCAGATAAGGAAGAACAGGAACGCCGTTATGATGGCGGAAATGTTGCTAGGTTATACGGTATGGAATATTTTAACCTTGTTAGCGCAGTTCAAAATTTATTGTAATTCCATGAAGCCCCTTCGGGGGCTTTTTCTTTTGTTTATTTCTTAAAACAGACATATTAATACTATATTAAAAACAAGAGGAGTTGAAATTAAATAACAAAAAAGGAAAGGAGATATAGCTTATGAAAATATATTTTGAAGATTCCTGCCTAAGAACGCCAAAATTAGAGGAAGACTTTTATTATATTGTTGATGCAGCCAATGGTGTTTCGTCCAATATTGCTTTTCTTGATGAGTTATTAGAAAGGCAGAAAGATTGTGTTGTTTACACAAATTCCCTTATAGTATTTAGCAGTCGGTATGCATGGGATGCTGAAATTTATATCCGAAATAAGGATGGTGAATTTACTAATATTACGTCAGTGATTTCGAGATATTCAACAGAAGGGCTGAATCTTGCCAGACTGTATATTGCCGGAGAATTTATGGTTTAAGAAAAAGAAATGGAGGAAAATATATGAGCAAATTTATTTATATAAGTAATGTGAGAAAAGACAAAATTTTAAAAGCGATTCAAAACCATGAATGTTATGATTCATGGGGCGAAGTTCAGTATGGAAATGATGAACGAGCAGTTGAGTACAATATCTGTATTGATAATACGGCAACAAAAGAAACGATATATTGTAGCGCTTTTTATGGATTATTAAAAAATAAGGATGGTTGTTGGCAACATGATGATGACCAGGAATGGTACGAGTATGAAATTGATTTTGCGGACAATGATTGGGAAGCAAAGTTAAAAGAAGCTGCTAAAAAAGCCTATAAAGAATTATGTGAGGACTATATGAAAACAAAACAGTATTATATTGCAAGATATAACGAAAGATGGAAAGAATGTTTTGATGAAGTATCCAATGATGGGAGTAAAGACCCTAGATATGATGCATCAATATTGCTTGATGAAACTGCAAATACAGAAGAGGTTGTTGGATATTATCTTGTGTATCATGAAGAAAATCCCTTGAAAGATTGGTTAAATAATCTACATATCAAAGGGATTGATTTAATGAGCGAGCAAGATAAAGAAGTTACAAAGATTTTAAAAGAATTATTTAGAGGTGATAGAATGGCATTTTTTTGCAAAAGAAAGACTAGTAAATCTAAAAGAAAAAATGTTGGCTGTAAAGGCTGCAAGTATTATGAAAAAGTATTTTGGCGCGGCCATTGGTCGTGGAGATGCACATGTTGAGATAATTAAACAAAGAAATGGAGGAAATTAAAATGAATGAAGAACTGAAAAAAATAGCAAAGAAGTATAACTGGAAATTAGAAGTTTGGCATGGTGAATGCAAAGGTGTTTTATGCGGAGTGCAAAAAACG
Organism: Clostridium sp. AF37-5; assembly: GCF_003477605.1. Lineage (GTDB taxonomy): Bacteria > Bacillota > Clostridia > Lachnospirales > Lachnospiraceae > Eubacterium_F. The sequence continues at coordinate 29,790 of NZ_QUDR01000018.1, read as the reverse complement.
AATCAAGGCGAAGAACCACTTCCACTGTATAGATTTCCAGGTGGTATTTCTTTAGGATAGCAAGTAGTGAAACAATAATTTACTTAAAAGATTGGAGGAAATTATTATGAAATATAAATGGAAGTATGGAGAAAATGACAATCAAAAATACTATGATGTAACAGTCGGAAAAGATTATCTTTGTGTATTTGCAAATAAATGGAATCCTAATACTTGGCTTGGTTCGTATAATAGTATTTGCATTCATAACAAGACAAAAAATGATAGAGTAAGAAAAAAACAAGGTCTTGCAAAAGGTTGTCATCCATTAGAATTAAGAGAAGATTTTATGTTGTGTAGTGACAACCCAGAATACATGATGAAAAAAGTTGAATATTGTTATGCACATGGTCTTATGGAAATAAGTCAGTAAGAACATTAATTGATAGGCAAGCGGTGTAAACAAAGGCATGAAGAAGCAGTGATTTAGAAAGGATGAACAATATGACAAAATTTTGTATAAGCTTAAAAGAATTATTGGACAATGGAATTCAGTATCTTGAATTTGGAGGTTATATTAAACTTACAAATGAAGAAGATGGCTATTGTTGTTATGAATTGTATAAAGACGATAGTAATGAAGAAGAACTATTGTTAAGTGATGGTGAGCAATTATCATTTGGTAAATGGAAAACAGCCGAAAACGGAATCAAATATATAATTGGTACATCAGGATACGGAAAACAAGTATATTTAACAAAAAGAGAATTTAATATAGCGGTATTAATGATGGATTTAGGAGCAAAATTTAATTTGATTTGTAAGCCAATTCCAACATATGCATTAAGCGATGAAATCGGGATTGATATAGAAACAAGTTATATTTTGGATTTGACAGCCAAAAAGAACTACAAGATTGCAAATGAATATCTTAAAACAATATGTCCGGATTACAAGAAAATCAATAAGAAGTACATTGGAAACAAAGTTATTGTTGAGTTTTATCGTGATGGTTACGGTAAATGGTGGTTTTGCAATCATGGAACTATTAAACAGTATTTTAAAGCTGCGAGAGTGACTTTAGAAAGATACATGAAAGAATTATAGACTTAAAACGAATCGAAAGGAGCATAAAAATGAGTAATGCAGAAAAGAAGAACAAATTAAAAAAGAGGTATGACAAATTTATTAAAACAAAAGAAGGCGAAAAGTGGAAACATTTTTGGCAGAGCCAAACAGGTTCAGAAAGACGTGGGGATTTTGGCGATTATCTGTATGACTTTTATCCAGAAATGTTGCAGTAATTTTTTAAAAGATTGGAGGAAAATATTATGGCAGTATATCAATTAAATAGACCAAGTATTGATACAATTATTGATTATTGTAATGACCTTGCTGCAAATGAAAAATTAGAAGTGTTTGAATTTGGCAAGAATAATGATTTGGTTCTTCATATTTACAAAGACGAGGAATACGATGCGTCAAAAGACAAAGATTATTCTAATTTAGTCAGCATTAGCACTGCGAAAGATGGAAAATGGGTAGACGACACAGGAAATATCTATGTAACAGATGGTTCTTTGTGTAGGGAGTTAGAAAGAATCAACAGTTATGAAAAATTTTCCACATTATAACAAGATGAAACAATGATTTCTTAATTTGGAAAGAGAGGAAAATTATGGAATATATTTTAGATAAAATAAATTCTGAGATTGATTTCTATATTATACATGATAATAAAGGAAATACATATGAGTATCATTTAGATACAAAAGATGTGTTTGTTATCAATCGTTATGAAGGAGATGAAGGAGAAATTGCGAAAGATAATATTGTAAAAGAAATAAGGAATTTTTGTAATAGTTTGAAACGGTGATTTAGATAGGAGGAAGCTATATGAAACAGTATGTAATAAGCACAGCAACATTATTTGATGCATTAACAAGTTTTGATAAAGAAAAAGAATGTGCTTTCTTGGAGTATGGAGGATATATTGAAAAAGAAACTGATGGCGATATCGAATATTTTGACCTGGAAACCAGTAATGGTACTCCCTGTATGGATGGAGAAACTTGTGAGTTACTTGAAGAAACGGATGATTATGTTGTCTTACAAGAAGAATACGAACAGATTCCATTTAAATTATCAAGAAAGGAATTTGAAATTGCAGCTACCTTATGCGTTATATAAGTAGTGAAGAAATAGTTTTAGAATGGAGGATATAATATGGCAAAAATAACAGAAAAAGAAATGGAAGCAATTTTGCAGAATGAAATTCCATTAGACTTAGAAGTTGATAGTGGAATTCTTGAATTTCATAAATGTGGAAATGTAAGCCTTGGCGTAAGTTATGAACACGTTGGTTTAGGAACCCATTACGTTGGTTATATTTTCAATCTTTTTGTTAATGGAGAATATATCAATATTCCAAGTTTTTACAATAATATTTGTGATGCAACAAAAGTGTTAACAGAAGAATGGAATAGATGGCAATGAATCGATGATTTTAAGATTGGAGGAAAACATGGAAGAATATTATATTAATGAAAAAAGTATTAGATATTGTTATCCATATGAAACAGACAAAAAAGTAACTGATTATGGTGTTTTAGCAGAATATATAGGAAAAAAGTTTTCCAGAAAAGAAATGGATAAAATAATTGCAGAAATGATATTAAGACATCCGTATATAGACAGCTCAATGAGGCTGTATTTGGATGTTATGAGAAATCAATCATATTATCATATGTTAGTCTTTCATAATTATAATTATAACAAACAAGAAAAAGGCAACGAAAGTATTAAATATGAGACAGAATGTATTGAAAATAATTGAATAAAAAACACATTTTGATTGGAGGATAATATTATGACAGAAATTAGAATTGATAACACCGGAAATGGCACGGATTATTTATATACTCAAAGTGCTATGTGGAGAGATTATATTGACTGTGAAAATTTTGATGAAGAAGTTGTATTGACTGGAAATCGGGATTATAACAATTTCACAGAGGCATCATGGTATCAAAGAACAAAAGAAGTTTTGGATGATATTGATGCTTGGGGTGAATATCCGGAAGATTTATCCGATGAAACAAATGCAAAACTTAAAGAATTGTATGAGAATTGCAGATGCACAGAGGATATTTTTATGGCTACACTTCGTATATTATATCCGAAAGATACATTTACTACCGGCACTATCCGGAGTGCTTGCCAGCGTGAATGGCAAAATTATATTATTAAAGGAGATGTTGATGTAAAGCTGCTTGAAGCTTTTTATTTCAACAGAGTGTCTTGTGTTACAATTATTACAGATACAGAATCTTTTAGTGATGTAATTGCAGATGACGTTTTGTGGAAGGCATCACAGTCCGGTCTGGAAGAATATTGCAGAAAAGAGTATGATATTCCGCCCGATGAAGAACTTCATATTTATCAGGCAGATGGCTACATACAAACTTTTAACTGGAAAAAAGTATGCTAATTTTGTTATTTAATAAGGCTCTCTTCGGAGAGTCTTTTTTTATGCGCCTATCTGACAGACATATTAATAGTATCAATAAAACAATACGGAGACGTAAAAATCAAGGAGGTATGAATATGAAAAGATTTGAACTGCCGGCAATCGGCGATGCAAGAAAAAGTTTTTACAACAAAGCTATTGTAACGGAATACGACAACGGAGATGTGGAATTAATGAGTTACGCTACAACCGTTTGCCGAATTCGAAATGGTAAATTTGAGAAACTGTGGGATAAGTATAGCGCAACTACAATGCGCCATATTAACGCATTTCTGAGATTCTATGATATTCCCGGCGGCGGTAAGACTTGGTGGAAATCTTTAAGTATGGCAAGCTAATTTAAGGAGGACAATATTATGACAGAAACTAAAATCAGAGAAAAAATCACAAGTAACCCCATTGGAAAAGGGGCATTAATTGGCTTTGAAAATTGTATTACTCCGGTTGCTTTTTATAAGGCGTCAGATGGTTATTACATTTACAAAGCTGACCGTCCAATGACATTTGAAAATATGCTTTGCCATAGTAAAAGTGTAGAAGGATTGGTACAGTTCATGCAGGGAGCCCTTTGGTTCCGGCTTAACGGAAAGGAGAATTAATATGTATAAAAGAAAAACAAAGGATTGCTATGCAATCGAAGGAAATTGTGGCTATGGATGGGATATTGAAGTTAACTGTGAAGACCTTGCAGATGCAAAAATGCAGTTAAAGACATACAGAGAGAATGTAACATATCCTGTTCGAATCAGAAAATGGAGAGAAAAAATTCCCGCTTAGAGAATTAAGGAGGTAAAAAAATGAGTAATTACAAATTATATACCGGTTTTTTGGCCGGAGAAATGACAAAAGAAGATGAAAAAAGTCTTATTGTAATTATTACCAAATGGAAAAATGATGCAAAAGATTCTGAAGATGGGCGTAAAACATTTTATTTTAAAACAACTCATCGTGCTCAGGATATTTTATTCCTGGAGGAAAAAATTTATGATGAAGCGTGGTGCGAATCGCTTTATGATACTTACCCGGGAAATACCAGACTCACAATTGAAAGGGGGGTTAAATTATGTTAGAAATTAAGATTAAAACAAGCGGAGCTGCATATGATGACGGTGATGGACTTACATTTGCCGGACGCTGTGAATTACAGAGAAATCTTACCGAAATTTCAAGAGACCTTGCTGATGGTCGTAATAATGGTAACATTATGGACATCAACGGTAATAAAGTCGGTAAGTGGTTTGTAGATTAAGAGGAAGTTATATGATAATTTTAAAAGCAGGAGCCAAAAGTGTAATAAATTATGATTATAGGAGGAAGTTATATGACAATTTTAGAAGCAGGAAAAAATGTTGTTATTCCGTCCGGTTCCGATTTAATTCATATTTATCGAATCGGATTTATCAATAAGAATGATGCATTAGACGAAACAGAACTGGATGCAATCAATTTATCCGACTTAGAAGAGCTTTGGCGTTCTTTGTGTCCGGAATTTAACTGTGATGAAGATTCCGTAGAATACATCGAGTTAGTCGGTATTCGAGCATTAGAGATTGATGAAGATACTTTGACCGATGAAGAATTTTCGGCAATCGCAACGTGGACGCATAGCGTTAAGCTTGATGAAGTGTTTGATGTTGTGTCCAATAAGAGATTTATTGATTATGACGGGAACAAACATATTTCCATCAAAAAAGGAATGCAGGAAATTGCAGATGCAATGGCTTATCATCCAAAACATGACCTTTGTGATAATGATGCAGAGATTATGGTAAATCTTTTGTTAAAATACAAAGTCATGACGGAAAAGCAGATAAAAAATCTACCACTTGATTGATTTAAGTATGAAAAGAGGCTTTCTATAATTTAGGAAGTCTTTTTTTTGTGAAAAACAACAGAAAATGGTATGTTGCAGAGAGTGTTTAATATATAATATTACTACCCTCATTTTTTTAACAGACTATATGTATAGGTAATATAGAGCTGAGGGGAAGCTGATTACAGTTACAACTTCTGGTTTCCCTACCAATTTTCTTTATAATGGGATTTTATTTCACCGGACAAACAGACATATTATTATTATACAGCAAACATCATGGAGGTATTAACAATCAAATTAAAAAGGAGGAATTCTATGTATAGAAGAAAATTCAATTCAGAATTATGGAAGAAAATTTTTGAAAACCATGTAGCTACTTTTACTGACTATGGAAACATTAAAGTATTGGACTTCAAAGCGCCGGACACAAATATTTACCGAATCCGGTTTCTTTTTGAAGAGGATTATTGCCGGTTACATATTAGTGGTGATTTAGGTGAGCTGATTGCTGCAAATTTCGATAATATGACCTTCGACAAATTTTCTGATTATGTAAATAACATCAACTATTTTACAGAAAAGATACTTTGTCATAGCAGACCGATTTTCAAATATGATATAGAAAAAGCCAAGGAACAGTTAAAAGAACTGGCAGAAAAAAATGATTGGTCGGGCTATTTATGTGTTGGCTCAGATGAGCTTGATATCGTTATGGATGATATCTTGATGGGCTTTAATGATGAAAAAGGTATCGGGGACAAAGGATATGATTCGTTAGTTGAATTAGAAGAGGATGCATATAAATTTGTGAAAAATATTGGCCGAGAAGAAACCGATATTCTTGATATTTACATGCTCGCATTTAAACTGGCAAAGAAACAATTGAATGATAAAGGAGGTAATGAAGTATGAATTTTGCAAAAGTGATAGAAAAAAATAAACAAGCAGATAAATTGATAAAAGAAATTAAAAAGGAAGATGATATGAGCGCACAACTTAAAATGGTAAAACAGATTACAGATATTAATGTTTTACAAACAATAGTGAGAAAGGTATTGATTTTAAATGAAGGCAATTAGTAATGGTTTTTAAATTGAAAAAAAGAAATATTCACTGTTTCATTCGGATTTTGAGGAGGTGAGAATATGAAGTGCCCTAATTGCGATAAAGAAATGGATAATAAAACCTATTGTAAAATGGAAGGGTTTTATCATTGGGAAGATGAAGAAACTTATTATCAGAAAGTTGAACATGAAAAATTTGTTTGTAAGTCCTGTAAAATTACATATTTAGATGATGAATGGAAGATTCCTGAGAAATATAATCCAACGAAAAAACAGGAAAAGACAATATTATTCATCAACAATCACTTAGACATGGATATTCAACCTCTTACGAAACATCAATGTTGGTTAGATATTGGCAAGTATTTTGAAAGAGCTAAGAGAACTCCATTACATGATGACCAATATTATATTGATGCGCAACAGTATTATGGTATGGATGAAAGTGATTTTTGCTAAATCATCTTGTTCTTAGATAATATCCAATTAGTCTTGAACAATTCAGTTCAAAAGAAAAAAGGAATATTTAGAAGGAGGTAATTAAAATGTCGTTAGGATTTGAGAGGATAAAAAGACGTAAGGAAAAAGAAACAATGGCTAATGGAGAAAAGAAAGGGTTTACTAATGCAGATAGAATTCGACATATGACAGATAAAGAACTGGCGGATTTTATTGATTGCCCTTATATGAAAGACCCTTATGATGAGTGCATTTATGGTTGGCATGAACACGATTGCGATAAATGCAAATTAGAATGGCTGCAATCAATTAGAAAGGAGCAGTAAGTTTATGTATGATGTAATAAATTTATCTGAGTACATAATCACAAAATGTATTAAGGAAAATCATCTTATCAACAGTATGCAGCTTCAATATATTTTGTATTATATTCAAAAGGCATTTTTGATTGAAAAAGACAAACTTGCTTTTTTGGATGATATAAGAGTGAAAGCTTGGGGACCAGCTATTTCAAGTGTATATGACCGTTATTGTGGATATGGCACTATGCCTATCTTCTTTTCGCCGGCAAAATATAACGTAGCGAAAGAAGATAAGCAATTAATTGACTCAATTATAGAAAGTAAACGAGTTTTGACACCATGGGATTTAGCTGAAGAATTGCGCAGAAAAGATAAAGTATGGAAGCAAATTTACAAAAAAGGCTCCGGATTATTCAATAAAAAAATTCCGGTAAGCTTATTAAAAACTACAGGAGGGAGAAATATATGGAATATCAATTGAACAGACCCAGATTTGCAACTATTATTGATTTTTGTAATGGACTCGCCGCAGGCGAGAAATTAATAGTCTTTGAGTTTGGAAAACACTATGATTTAGTGTTACATATTTACAAAGATGAAGAATTTAATGCCTTAAAAGACGTGTACCATGCAAATTTGGTAAGAATTAGCACGGCTCAAAATGGAGAATGGGTTGATGATACAGAGGATGTGCATGTAACAGATGGTTCTTTATATAGGGAACTGCAACGAATTTACCATTATCAAAATTTAAAAACATTATAGGAGGACTAATTATGCAGAAAAATAATATTATTGCAAACGCAAAAAAAGAGATTGAGAACTTTGAGGACAAATTGGGTGAGAATTTTTATGACGCTATTCAGGAAGACGATAATCTTACCATTGATATGGCAAGAGGTATTTTACATGCCTTTTCTGATTGCAAAACAGAAAGAGAGTTCCAAGTCGCCAACAATATGCTTATAGGAGTATGCGGCTATAGTATCCAAACACTTATTGAACGAATCAAGGAATTGGACGAGGACCAGGAACATTATTGGCGTTGGGAAAATGATTTTTAATTTGATTTTGCAAAAGGCTCCCTTCGGGGGGCTTTTTTGTATGATTTTTTAATTCTAAACAGACATATTAAGAATATGAGAACAAATGAGCAATGACATGTGTAAGGAAAATTTTGCTCATAATATCGTTTTCATTTCAATCCAAAACAGACATATTAGTAGTGTAAGGATGATTAAGAAAAATATTCTTGCATGGAGAACACATTAAAGGAGGGCACATAGCGGAGAACACATTTTTGGAGAACACAGCCAGTAAAATAGGGAGCTAACTCAGTTGGTTAGAGTGCCTGTCTTATACACAGTTGGTCGTGGGTTCGAGTCCCACGCTCCCCATTTCTTAAAGTTTGCGGGAAACCTTCTTTCGTATGTTATTAAATGCAAAGAGAAGTTCTTTAAAGCCCGGAGTGATAACCGCAAACGCTTCGGGCAAAAGGAAGATTAGCTCAGCGGCAGAGCGTTCGGCTGTTAACCGAATGGTCATGGGTTCAAATCCCATATCTTCCTCTCCTTAATGCTTGCATGTATCGTGAAACATTTTTCCAATGTATCATGATATGCGTTTGGAGCTAATAATCCACCTCTTTCCAGATAGTTCATTTTGTTATGTCAAGGCGGAAAAGCAAGCACCTTGACAAAACCTAGCGGTATCGCCAAGTGGTAAGGCACAGGACTTTGACTCCTGTATTCGTAGGTTCGAATCCTGCTACCGCCACTGTCCAAATATAATGGACAATTTTTAACATATGTGAACCTTGGTTCTGACGTTGGCATTTGCGGAAATGCATCGGGCGAGAAGAATAAGTTGCAAGAGTTTGTTTTTTTCCCATTTGAAACTTTCTTCATGAACTGCCCGAATTTGTAAGGTTCGAATCCTTACCGTCAGATTTGCGCTTCACTTTCTCTAGCGAGGGAGGATAGGAGCGCATAGGACAAACTTCCTGAAGCCGAAATGGTTTAACCAGTCGCAGGTTGGGTCTTGGCAAAAAACTGTAACTGTAGAGAGCAAAACAAAGACATTGCGACCAGGTTTTTGCTGGCAGTTATAGACATCTTTAGTGATAACGAGAACTTGCAAAAAGCAAGTCGGGGAGTTTCAAAGATGTTATTGTTTTCCTTATTTTTTGGGTTGGCCCCCTCTCTTTTTGCGAGAGAGGGGAATGGCGGCTTAGTCAAAAGGCAAGACAATAGGTTTTCATCCTATGAGTGTGGGTTCGAGTCCCGCAGCCGTCATTTAAACATGATTATCTCAGTGAAGAAGGAGTTTTCAATCCTGCTGAGACGCATGGTAATAAGTTGAATTAATTTGAGATATTGAATTGATTAACAACTTTTATTAAGAAGTGATTCTTGATATGGAGACAGAAACTGTCAACAACGCTGTGTGGTGTATCATTATAAAGAGGTCAAAAGCAGAATCCTTGTGGCTGACATAATAGACGCCCGATGTTCGGGAATAATCCGTTGATGTGAGAGGTGTGAGAGACCACGGACTAAACGGAAATCTCAACAAGTCAGTTTGCCTTGAACCTGAGAAATCAGGGTATAACACAAGAAATTCGTTAAAGTAGCGGTATGGCAGAACTATTAAATTTATCTTTTGCTTTATAGAGCAAATAGGAAAAAATAATATTCTCTGAAAGAACCGTGAAATTTGTGGGTATCATTCCCACCCGTGCTTAGACAGTGGTAAGAAGCCAAGGGTCGCTCCCGAACGCTCAGACTTATCATCACGGTGGCCGAATATGACTGAGTTTATAATGGATAAAGGGAAGCCTTAATCATGTTTATTTTTTGCAGATATAAGCCTAATTGGTAAGGCAACGCTTTGCTAAAGCGTTAGTAACCGGCAACGGTGTATAGGTTCAAATCCTATTATCTGCGTTTGCATCACAATAGTGATGTAATAGACCGTTTTAATCTTAGATGGATAAAGATTGTAATGATTTGGCTGTTTTACCAGAACTTAGTTTAGAGCAAGGGGCGCTTCCGGAAGCGTAAGGTCTCTCTGAATCCATCCAATAACAAGTTGATGTGTGGCGGAAAGGAAGACGCAGGAAACCACAAGTACGATGCCAAAGTGAGCCGAAAGGATATGGACAAAGGCATCATGAGAGGTTCGATTCCTCTCCACATCAAGATTCCGGTTCATTACCGGATAAGGCAGGCGTTACGGTAGTCCCTGCTGAAATAATTAAAATGCCTGCGTTGGAAGAATATCCAACGCGGGAAACCGTAGGAAATAATAACGAAAAGGAGGTCAAAGGTTTTATTCGTCCAATAATAAAATGGACAGAGTAACAATGAATTTTAAGAAAGGATAGCGAAAAAGTTTTCGCAAAAAGGTGATTATTATGGATGCAAATATTAGTATTGGTATGATTATTTTAACAGTTATTGTTTTGGTTGTAATCGGCATTATTGCAAAAAATGTGCAGGTGGTTCCTCAATCTTCCTGTCGGATTATTGAACGATTAGGAAAATATAAGGCAACTTGGCAGGCCGGACTTCATGTAAAAGTCCCATTTATTGATAACGTAGTGCGATATATTACCTTAAAAGAGCAGGTTTTGGATTATCCGCCGCAGAATGTTATCACAAAAGATAATGTAACGATGCAGATTGATTCGGTTGTTTATGCTACTATTTTTGACCCTAAGAAATTTACATATGGTGCAGAAGACCCATCTTCCGGATTACGAAATCTGACGGCAACAACACTTCGAAGCATTATCGGAGAAATGGAATTGGACGAAACGCTCTCGTCAAGAGAAGTTATTAACGGTAAAATGCAAAAGATTTTGGATGAAGCAACGGATGCTTGGGGAATTTGTGTCAGTCGTGTAGAAATTAAAAATATTATTCCTCCGGCTGAAATCGAAGAAGTCATGACAAAACAGATGCGTGCAGAACGCGAGCGAAGAGAGACATTACTCCAGGCTCAGGCACACAAAGAATCTGTAGTAGCAATGGCGGAAGGAGACCGTCAGGCTAAAGTGTTAGCTGCGGAGGCGGAAAAGGATGCTGCAATTGCACTGGCAGAAGGTAAGGCTAAGTCAATTAAACTTGTATATGAGGCAGAGGCAGATGGTATTCGCATGCTGGCTAATTCGCAGATGAATGACAACGTGTTACGTCTGAAATCTATTGAAGCAATGAAAGATGTTGCGGATGGACAGGCTACAAAAATCTTTATCCCGACAGATTTAAGCCAAAGTATTGCTTCTATGGGAATTTTAGGGGATATGCTTGGTACGGCAGAGCAGAAAACGTCCGATGTATCAAGAGAGCAGTTGAGAGAAAGCCGGATTCAGGCGAAAGCAAATGAGAAATTAGAAAAAGACTCTTGCGTATATGATTTAGAAACTAATGAAATTACATTAAAGGCTGCTGAATCAAACGCAAAAACAGCGTCTGAGTTAAATGAAGATATATCAAGATAGAAGGTGATTGTATGAATCGGATTAGAGACGAGACTAGAAACAATTTATTATAACTTGTGTGCTAAAAAAAGCAGGATGGTCGCCATCGCTATGTGAAAATGTGAGATAATTTTTTGTAAAGCGTTATTTAACGCATGTAAATGTATAGAAGGAAAAAGCTTAATTTGTAGATAAATATCTTTATCATCGTTCATAGGCTAATGGACGAATGTGGAATTCAACCTTGCATATGCAATACGTGATAGGCGTGGCGGTGGAGAGCGATTGGTAGCTCGCTTAGTGAAATACATTAAGAGGTGTCGGTTCGAGTCCGTCCAACGCCCTTTTGAAAGAGTAGTGTAAAGGTTAAGCACAACAGTCGGCCACACTGTAGTTTCGGTTCGATTCCGGACTCTTTCATTTTTCTGCTTAGACCATTTCGAAAATCTCATACGAGGAATGGTTGAAAAAACTGTAACTGTGACAACTGTATGATAATTATGAGTAAGGCATATAGGCAGTTGCATGTCTCGGAGTAATAGGACAAAGCATCTGGTGACCGGATGCGAGCAGTTTTCAAGAGACATTAAAAAAGTATGCTAATTCCTGCTTAGGAGGGGAAAAGGAGGATGCGATAATGGCACTAATTATTATAAGGAATGCATTATTTGTTATTTTTTTAGTTTTTTGTTCCTTGAATCTTTATTCATATAAAATTGATAGTGGCGAATTACATGCATTTACAAGCCCCGCCGTAAAAATAGTAAGTGCTTTAATTCTTTTGGCTTTTGTGTATTTATGAAAAGCAATGCAAAAGTTGCAATGAAAATTTTCGAAATTGGCAATTGGGATGACAACATGAATTCCTTTGAATACGATTGTATGAATTCAGTATGTTAATTTTCTTTTAAGAGGGAACGAGAGGATGTGAGCCAATGATAAGTACAATAATTCCCTATTATGTTTTTGGTGTTTGTGCCATTTATGGATACAATATAATTATACGACACGGAGACGCAGAAAAAGCCGTTAAAATAAATCAAATTACTATATTAGCAATATTTATTATTTTTTTAATAACTGAAGTGCTAAAGTATTTTGGATTATAGCTATGATTTCGTTATAATATAGAATCTCATAAGGAGGACTTAAATATGGATTCCAAAATGATATTTTTAATAATTGGAACGATTTTATTTATGACCGGATTTGCAGCTTCCCGTTTAAGAGACAAAAGCGATAATGAAATTACAACAATCTTTGGAGTGATTTTTCTTATTGGCGGTTCTATTGTTTTAATTTTAGCAATGTGGAGTTATTAATAGAAGAATATGAGATAGGAGGAATGGAAAATGGATTTAGAAGCAATACTTATTATAATTGGATTTGTTTTAGTAATGGTTGGAGTTATATTTTCCTGTTTAAATGGCGAAAGTGATAATAATATTAAAATAGCCCTCGGGGTAATTTTTATTGTTGGCGGTTTTATTGTTTTAACTTTAGGCATGTATATGTCATTAACGAAAACATCAACAGAAGAATATGATATATGCAGTGTGAAAACTCAATCAAAATATTCTTCTTGTTTCTTTTTAGGAACCAGTGGAATGGAAAAAGATGATTATTATTATTTTTATCGAATCAATGAAAAGGGCGGGAAATCTATTGACCGTGTTCCTATGCAGTGGGCTACAGTTTACGATACATTAAGTAAATCAGAAACACCTCATATAATTATTAAAAAAAGAGGTGGCTCGATTGATAGCGCGGAATTGTATGTTCCTAAAGGAACTGTAATTGATACATATGATATATCTTATCCGGAGTAAAAACGGCATATATGCAGGCTTAAAGCCTGCTGCCGGTAACGGCTGATTTTGTAGTCGAATGGCGAGGGTATTATACTACTCGTTAAAGCTTATGTTCACTAAAATATAAGCACAAAAATACCAAATTGTATGTAATAGTACATATTTGAAAAGAGAGGCTAAGGCTTCTTTTTTTTCTATTTGCCTGCGCGAACAAATTGTCAAGATTTTGTAGAAGAAAAAGAGATATAACAGACATATTAAAAGTAGTAGAAAGGAGATTATTATGAAAGTTATTAAGAAAATACTGGCGGTAACTATGGTTTGTGTTGTTATGCTGATGAATACCGGTTGCGAAAATCCATTTATTGATACGCCGTCCAATACCCCGGACCCTTATGCGATACAGATACATACAAAAGATGATTTGCAGGATGACTGTTATTATATTAAGCATGGTGATGAATTTTATGAGATTCCGTACGGGGAGCAAAGTTTCTATAAAAACGAAGAAACAGATGCAGAATATGTTTTGGCGCAGGATGATGAACCGGAGCCGACAAGAAACTGGTTTTACAAAAAAGGTAAAGATGAGTTAATCATTCCTACTATGTATCAGGATGATAGTATCGTATATAAAACATCGGAAACAATTAACAATGTGTTTGAATGGGAACGATTTTCAGATGATGGTTATACAATTGGTCTGCGAGGAATTAATTTATCAGAAAACGGTAAATTGATTACATCAAATTATATAGCCAATCTTTTGGAGAATGGTCCATTTGACAAAGTAATGCATCGTGTTGAGGAAATGGACAATGAATATTACCAAACATTTACAATTGATTCTGTTAACGGAAAGAAACTTTCTCAAAAAGATTTAGGAGAAAATGGCTGCATTAAGAATCTTAATACAGATACAGAATTAAAGGTTCAAATTTATGCCGGCACAACCCCCTATACAATTAAGACCAAAGCAGATGTACGTGTATTTAGCAACATCGAGAATTATTGGACGAAAACAATTCAGTATCAATCTGGGTTTGCTGAAATAACTACTTCAAAATCCTTTGTTTCTGGATATTATAAGGTGGAAAACAGCGGACTATTTCGTTATATTAACCGTCCCTACTCAAAAGACATTGATATAACTAAAATTGATTATAACAAAAGATACTTTAAAAAAGAAGAGAACGGTTATCTTATTACAAAAGATGATAAAGACCAATATTTGTATGAGCAATAGCTAAAGAAGTGTTTACGGCAACTTCTAGTATCACAAAGAACCTTATATTTCTAAAGAAAAGAAAAAATCACTCGGTTTTAACGCCGAGTGACCTTTTTTTTACATAGCATACAATTTTTTCCTAGCTGCAATTAGTTGAGCCGCTTCTTGATTTAATACACGTTTCATTACTGAATAACTGGTTCCGGTCATTTTCAAAAATTCTTTTCCTTCTTTGGAAGAATACAAATAACCGCTTTCTACAATTGCGTGTAGTCGTTCCATAATTTTCCCGTTCATGATAACCCGGTAAGTATTCGGGTCTTCTTCCCATAACCGTCTTAAGGAGAAATTACGATTTTCGCCATTCAGATAATAACCGGCGATATCACGTTCTCGTGTTTCTTTTGTCCGATAATTTCCATAAGAAGTAATATCTGCTACGGCATGAGGCGTTTCAAGGTCAAGATTTAATTCCTCAATCTCTTTTTGGGATAAAGGCGGTTTGTTTACAGGCTTAATATCAGCAGCCTTTTTCTCCGGAGCAATGCCGGCCCATCCGGCGAGTGTTTCAAGGGCTTTCTGATAATCAATTCCGCAAACATTCATTACCATGCCCTCTAAGTTGGTCTGCCGGTCACACACAAAGCAATAATGACCTCTTTTGTTTAAAACACAGTTATTTTTGTGTGTGTCATCATGGTCTAAGTTTGTACACAAAATTTCAAGTCGGCCATGATTTGAAACATCAAGGCCAAGCTTTTCTGCAACGGTTATCCCGTCCAATGCTTCGTAAATTTTATCACGATTGAAGTATGCCATATCTAACCCTCCTTTTATTTGATTGATATTTATAATATGTCTTTTTTACTATGGCAGAAAAAAACAAGGGCAAACAGACATATTAAAAGAAAGAATTAATAAGAAAGGATGATGAAGAATGGGAACTGTAGAACAAGATACATTACAAGGTTTTGCCCGATTTACAGATATAGCTACTGATATGCCAAAAGTATTTGGAGAAATCTTACAGTCTGTGTCTCAAAAGTGGGGGCAAAAAGCAGATTATCATGCATTAATGAAATCTATGAATGAACATTTAGCAGATAACCCGAACTATCTGCCGCCATGTTTTGTGCCAAAAGATTTCGCACTCAAAGATTTTGAAGATGAATTTCGTGGATTGGGCGGAAAAGGCATGGTTTCTGGTCGAGTTGTAAAAGGGCCGTACACCGGTACGGTTGTAGCTTTTGTACGAGAAGAAGATATGCTTTTAGCACAGATTGCAAAGGAAAGGGCGCTTTCTATTGGACAGACGCGAATGGATGAATTAGGAAATGTTTTGTCAAATTCGGTTGAAGTTAGTCTTCCTACGTTGAAATACAGCGCAAGCAAAAACGGATATCCAACACTTATGCAATTGCCGGCGATGGATGAAGTAAAGGCGAACATGCTGTCAGAACAATTTAGAGTAAATGGTGTTATGTTCAGCAAAGTAGAGCAGGAAGGAGATGCCGGTGAAACAAGGCAGGCTTTTTACTGCAACCCGAAAGACCGTAAAAAAGTTGAATCTTGTCTGGCAAGAACAGAGGTTGAGTTTGATGGAATTTCCGGAACACGGCAGCATATGATTCGTCAAAATGAAGTAGATGCCATTACAAAATCAATGAATTACATTGGAGCTAATAAGGCTACTCGAAATTTTTATGTTGTATCCGGCACGTGCACCAGTAATGTAATTGAGGTAAGCGGAGATAATTTAAATCATCAAACGATTCGAAAAGATGGTACTCCACAAATTATGAGAAAAGTTAAAGGGCAGGAAGATTTCAGCAATCTTGCCAGAGTATATAAACAGGAAGTGTCTTCTATGAGAGCCCCGGTTGTTTTGGAGAAGGACGAATACGAAGCTGTTAAAGATGACAAAGAAGCGTTAGAAAAATTAGTGCAGGGAAAAAGAAAGTTCCCGATGTATGCCAGTCTGGAGGAAAAAGCGCAGATTTTATTTGAAAAAGAAGTAAAAAATGCTTATATACGAAAAGTGTCTATGACGCAATTAGTGCAGCCATATGATGCCATCGTGGATGAAATGATGCTGCAGGATGTCATGAATGGTGATATGGCATTAGAGGATTATTTGGTTTCAGGAACAAATGCAGCGCCAGATGCAGACATTGCAAAATGGAGCGAGGAAGAAAAAAGCCAAGCTGCCGATTTGATTAAAGGATACATTGAACGTTATGAGCATGTTACAGAACAGATTATTGACAAAGAAGTAGACATTGAAGACCTTGATTACAAAGCAAGTCTTGATGATATGTTGAATGATATTCAGACAACAAATGCAACACATGCATTGCCTGAGGCTGAGCCGGAAGTGGGTGATTAATCATGCCTAATAATAAGGAAGAAAGATTGCGCGGAATCCGAAAAATGTTTATGTTTTGCGGAGGAATCCTTTATTTATTACTTTTATTATTCACCTTACATATGGGCTGTATCAAACCGGAGTATGAAAATAATCCGATAAAGATTATGCAATTAGCAATGGAACACATACAGGAAAAGCCACTTGCTGTTTTGCCATTCACGTCATATTCATTTATTTACTCAATGATTGGAACCTGCATCTTTGGTGTTATTATGTTATATGCGTATTTAATGGTAATAAGAAGAGATACAGATAAAGATGCCGGAGGCTCCGCTAAATGGAATACAGATATGAAGGCGTATAATAAAAAGTATAATACGCCATTTCGTTCAATTAAAACAAATGGAGCAGATAATATAATTTTGGCAAAAGATTTGTATATGTCTATGAATGGTCATAAAACACGAAGAAACTGTCATCAGATTGTTTTCGGAGGGTCCGGTACTGGTAAATCATTTTCGCTTGTTAAGCCAAATGGGCTGCAGATGAATAGCTCCTATGTATTTACTGACCCAAAAGGAGAATTAACGGAAGCTTTAGCTGGACCATTGGAAGATGCTGGCTATGAAATTAAAATTTTTAACCTTAGTAAAATGTCGGATTCTCTATGCTATAATCCGTATGCTTATATTCGAGATGAAAATGGTGTCCGCTCCATGGTAAATTGTATTGTAGAAAATACGCGAAAAGAAGGCACTTCCGGAGGAGACCAGATTTGGGATGATTCCATGACGGTATTATTACAGGCAATTTCTTTTTATATGATGGAAAAGCTGCCAAAAGAAGAGTGTAATTTATCTACGGCAATGAAGCTGATTCGTTTAGCGGAAGTGGATGAAAATAACTCTTCCGCAAAATCCGAATTGGATACATTGTTTGACAATTACGAAAAAGCAAATAAAGAAGCCGGTAAACCGGAAAGTATGGCAACGAAATGTTATAAGGAGTTTCGTATTGCATCCGGTAAGACATTGAAATCTGTGTTGATTACAACAATGACTCGATTAAGTGCATTTGATTATAGCAATGTAGCTAGTTTGTTAAAAAGAGATGAATTACATTTAGAAGAATTGGGAAGAAAAAAACAGGTTTTGTTTATTATCATTCCTACCGCTGATAAAGCATTTAACTTTATTGCCGCTTGTTTGTATACGCAGTTGTTTGAATATTTGTATTATTTAGTAGAAAATATATATCCTCATAGTTATTTTTTGCAAAAGGAAGTAAATGGATTGACGGAAACTTTCTTATGGGGCGAAACGATTGAAGAAGTAAAAGCAAAGAAGAAAATGCTTCATGGCGCAAAGATTGTCGAAAAAGAAAATCATTATGAAGTTGTTAGTAAAGAAGATATTTTTATTGAACGCTTCCTTAATAAGAAAGCAGCAGAATGGTTTTTAGCTAATGCCGGAGGGAAAATTGTTCCCGGTGACCGAACGTTGCCATATAATCTACGTTTTATGTTAGATGAGTTTGCGAATGTTGGTAAAATCCCCGGATATGTTGAAAAAATTGCAACGATGCGTTCTTATAAGATGTGGTGTACCATTATTTTACAAAATCAAAGCCAGTTGAAAAAAATGTGGGATGATGATATGAACACCATTATTGGAAACTGTGATACTATGATTTTCCTTGGCAGTCAGGAAAAAGACATGATTGAATATATTCAAGCTATGCTTGGTAAAACAACGAAACGTCAGCAGGGAACTTCTATTGGTGGAAAAGGCGGAGGAAACGAGTCTTATAATTATACCGGAACGGATTTGTTAGATTTTAACCAGATTCGTGAAATGGCGGATGATGATTGTATTGTATTTATTCGAGGAGAAAAACCTTTTTATACAACAAAATACAATTATACAGAACATCCAAAATACCATTTGACCGGGGACGCTGATAAAGCACTTCGTTATGAAATTCCATATAATAGTCAACGTGTAATTGATTCTAAGATAGACAAAAAACAATCACATGATGATAAGGTCGCTCGTTATAAGAAAGAAATTGCGCGAGATGAGAAAAAGGTAATTAATGGACCTAGTTATGAAACTGAGTCAATTTTGAACAAGGTCTGTAATGGAAATCCGGAGCAATTAAAAGAATGTTTGGAATTGGAACATGAAAACGAAAAGGTTGCGAATACGGAAACTGAAAAGAAGATAGCAGAAGAAGAAAAAGAAAAATCAGAGAAACTTAAAATTGCTATGCAGGAACAGGATGCGAATTTGTGGGATATTATGATGTAAGAAAAAGGAGCCTGAAAAGGGCTCTTTTTTTTCTTGTTTGTTTTTAGGGTGGGCTAACAGACATATTAATATAAGTGTAATGGAGAAGAGAGCATTACACGAGTAACTGTTAATTTTTTTATTGGAAAGGAGAGATTCTATTTTCATGAGAAAAAGAAAAATTTTTAAACGTTCGGTAGCCGGAGTTTTGGCTTTGGCAATGCTTTTAAGCGGCAATATCGGTTCAATCCGAAGTAAAGCTGCTGTACAAAGTGTAGCAACTGGGTCCGTTGCCGAAGTCGAAACAGACCCCGGAAGTCGCAATCTTTCGAATGTCTCTTTTGATGTCAATTCCATTGTTGAAAGTGGAACTGCCGGTTATTCTTATGTGAATAACGCATTAATTACCTATTGGGGCATTGATAAAAATGGCGTTTTCGCTTTTTACAAGATGGAAAATAACCGCCCGTCTGCGAAAATGGATGATGCCGGTTATTATGTTATGGGCAGTTGTTTGGCTAACATGTCAACTGCTGCTAAAAAGAAAATCAAGTATGTTATTGGTGGCTTGAATTCCAACATGAAATTGGACGGAGATGGCGTTTTGGAATATGCTTTTGCTAATTGCGTAAACTTGGTTGAAGTATTTCGTCTTCCGCCGGTAGCGTATGCCAAAGGTATTTTTCAGAATTGTGGAAAATTAGAGCATATTTGGTGTCCAATGGGTGACGCAAATCATGATGTTTGTGATTTACAAGCAGCATTTGATAACTGCACAAGTTTACATGGTTATTTGCTGTTTGGAAACATTGCATCAAGTATTTCGTTAGATGACAAGACCTTTAATGAGACAGGTTCAGATTGTGACGAAAGTGATAAGTTATGGCTTACTGTCTATGGAGAAAACAGCGCAGCAAAAGATAAAATTTATACTTCTGCAAGAACAGGATGTTATGTTAATTATCTTGACACATCAAACTCTGCTTCATTTAGTATTTACAAGACAGCACTAGATACTACCAAAAATGTATCTTACAAGAAGGCAAATGGTGATTATCAGTCAATTGCATCATCTATTACTTATGGACAGACTGTTTCAGACGCTCTTGATTCTGCTATGACAGAAAGTGGGCTTGTTGGCTACAATTACACGAAACAAACATCTAAAGGATATTATTTCGTTGCGCCAAATGCAAATCAGTCTTTACAGTATGCAATGGGTAGTGGCTTATCCGGCCACACAAAAGATGATGTTTTGGATGCCGGCAATTATACAAAGGCAATTAAATCAACCAAAAACAGTAACCTCATAGAGGGGACTTTAATGGTTAATAAATGCCCGATAACAGATTGTTCGGTCGCTTTGACAAATTCATCTGTTCCTTATACTGGAGGTGCAATTACCAATAGTGTAACTGCTAAAAACCCTTATACCAAAAAAGCCTTAGTACTTGGACAGGACTATACAGTGTCTTACAGCAGCAATACAAATGTTGGAACTGCCGTTGCCGTAATAAACGGTACAGGAAATTATTCCGGTTCAGTTACAAAAACATTTACAATTGTGGATAAAACTGCTCCGGAAGGAAGTATTACTTCTAATATTACGGCGGGCAAAAATCAGTCTGTGACGTTAGAGGCTAGTGATAATGTAGGAGTTACTTCTTATTATTTTGGAACTTCGGCTAGTCCGGCAAGTTCTGCTTATACCAAAGTGGCTTCCACAAAATCATTTTCGGTAGATAAAACAATTTCTGCCGCAGGAACTTATTACTTTTTCGCTAAAGACAGCGCAGGAAATATATCTGCTGTCAAAAAAATTGTTTGTTATCAAACAAAACTCTCTTCAAATGGTGGAAAAGTAACTTATAATGGAACTATTTATGAAACTGATTTTTCAATTGTAAAAGTCGGTGGAACAACCATTAATTTGCCTATTCCGAAAAAGAAAGGATATACATTCTCTTCTTGGGATGGATTTAATGGAACTTACACAATCAATGAAACAAAATCATTGTCTGCTGTTTATGACAAAAACACTTATTCAATCATTTATGATTTAAATGGTGGAACTGCTGCAAATGTTAGCAATTATACAGTAGAAGATGATGACATTCATCTGAATGCACCAACAAAGCAGGGATATGTATTTAATGGATGGACCGGCAGCAACGGCGACACTCCGGAAAAAGATGTCGTAATTACAAAAGGTTCTGTTGGAAATCGCAATTATGTAGCCAATTATACTCATATTTACGATTACAACACTTCGGATGATACCGTAACAATTTACAAAAATTCAGAAAATACTCGCTCTATTATTTATGCAGAATGTGCAAACGCTAAAAAAATTGCATTTGCCGTTGATGTAGATAATATTGCGGACATGGATTTTAGTAAATTTGCAAACTTGGAATCCATTACGGTAAACTCAAAAGATGCTGATTATGCATCAGAGGGTGGATTACTTTATAACAAAGATAAATCCATTTTAGTTTACTGCCCGAAGAAACACAGTGATAATCCGGAAATCAGCAAAGTATGCGAAACAATTCAGGCAAATGCTTTTGCC
This sequence comes from Clostridium sp. AF37-5, assembly GCF_003477605.1. Classification (GTDB taxonomy): domain Bacteria; phylum Bacillota; class Clostridia; order Lachnospirales; family Lachnospiraceae; genus Eubacterium_F. The sequence continues at coordinate 7,891 of NZ_QUDR01000018.1, read as the reverse complement.
GGCTGCACAGTTAAAAATGTAGCAATTCCGTATTCGGTAGAAACGGTTGAGAAAAACGCGTTCGCTAACACAAACTTACATTCTGTAACGGTGAAAAATCCGGAAACTACTTTGGAGAAAGAGTCAATTCCGAATACAACAGAGAAGTTGATTGGTTTTCAGGGGTCAAGCGTGGCAAGCTATTGTCAGAACGCAAACCGTGAATCTTATGAAATTCTCACAACAATTCCGGATGATTTCTTCAAGGACGAAGTAACTATGGAATCGTTTGATATTCCGGCTAATATCACAAGTGTTGGAAACAATGCTTTTGATAGCTGCGTAAACTTGAAAGATATTACTCTGGGACGCGTTCAGACAATTGGTTCTTATGCGTTCAATAATACAAAGATTGCCGAATTGGAAATTCCAAATACGGTACAATCAATCGGAGAACGTGCTTTCTCCAGTATTGCCGCTTTAGAGACCATTGAATTTGAAGACCAGAGCGTTTTATCCAATATTGGAGCATTTGCTTTTGCGAAAGCAAACGTAACAGAAGTTTCCATTCCAGAATCTGTTGTCTTAGTTGGAAAAGGGGCATTTAACGGATGCTTCGCTCTCAATGAAGCAACTTTTGAAGGGATGAATGCAAACCTTACTTATGATGAAATCAGCGCCGTATTCCCGAACAGTACAGTTGTTAAATGCTATTACAAGAGTAAAGCATATGACTTTGCTATGGCGCATGAATATCCGATTTCTCTTATGGTTGGATATGAAAAAGACAAGACAGAAGAGTATTCTTATGTACAGGATTCTCCGGCTCATCTTGTTGAAGTAACTGTTGGACCGTTGTTAAAGAAAATCAATGCGGGTGCTTTCAAGGGCTGCAAGAATTTAACAACAATTTCGTTCGATGAAGAAGCTATTTTAGCTGAAATCGGAGAAAGCGCATTTGCAAATTCTGGACTTGCTGCAATTGAATTACCAAAGACGGTGATTACATTGGGCGAAGGAGCGTTTGAAGAAGCGGAAAGCTTAGTCAGTGTCTCCTTTGGCGGAGTAACGAATGTCCCGAACAATGCGTTTAACGGTTGTAGTTCTCTTACAACCTTAAAAGATACGGACCAGTTTGAAACAATTGGCGAAAATGCTTTTGCCGGAACCGCTCTTACTGAGTTCACAACCGGCGATAGTTTAATCAGTTTTGGAGAAAATGCTTTTGCAGATTCTACGCTTAACGTTTTGGGCGTAGAGAATCCAAATTGTAAATTCCCAGCCGGTCCATTAGTTCCGAATGGAACAGAAATTAAAGGATACACCAACTCTACAGCGGATATTTATTCGCAAGCATACTTGAATAAGTCCTGTACTTCTTACGGAAAACCGGCTTATGTTGTTCAGTTGAACACAATGGGCGGTATTAACGGAGACGAAAAAGTTTACGTTGTAAACGGCAAACCGATTCCTCCGATTGTGATTCCGGAAAAAGAAGATTATAGTTTTGTAGGATATTTCAGTTCCGAAAACGGCGGAGTTCAATACTTTAACGAAAACGGAAAATCTACAAAAACATGGGACGGAACCATGAATCTTATTTTGTATGCGTCATGGAAACACGACCAGTATACAGTTGCTTATAATGGCAACGGAGCAACAGAAGGCGTTATGAAAGCAGATGCCTTTGATACAAAAACAAACGTCAATTTGACGAAAAATGCTTTTGGCAAAAAAGGCTATCAGTTCCTCGGTTGGTCTACCGATAGAAATGCCACAAAAGCAATGTATACGGACAAAGATACCGTAAAAGACCTTGCAGGCAAGAATCAGACAGTAACTCTATACGCGGTTTGGAAGCCGGCAAATTACTTTATCACGTATCATGCAAATGGTGGTAACGGAACGATGGATGTGCAGACTTTATCTTCTGATATTAAGCAGGAGTTAAGCGTTAATACATTTACACGTACCGGTTACAAGTTCCTTGGATGGAGCCGTGATGCAAAAGCAACAAATGCTGAGTATTATGACAAATACAAAGCTGCTAATCTGGCATCTGCCGGAGAAACGATTCACTTGTATGCAATCTGGGCTGTTGACGATGGCAAGAAGGGAAATCAAATTGCTTTTGATAGCAATGGTGGAACAACAGATGCTACTACGTTGACAGTTTATGAGGGTCATACAATTACTTTGCCGGGATTCGAGACAACTCGTGATGGAAGAGTATTCCTTGGTTGGTCCACTATTCAGGGGGCAACAGAACCGGAATACAAAGCCGGTGATGTGATTTCGGATTTAGAGGAAAGCATTACTTTATATGCTGTATGGGGTACTGCCGGTGATACAAATTATACAATCACCACAAAGACTCAAAAAGCAGACGAAACATATGAAGTAACGGTTGCTACCGGCTCTGCTGTACAGGGTACTGACCTTAAATTGGAAGCAAATTATGATTTCCATGTACCGGACGGCTATCATGTAAATCCGGATTCTGTTTTGAAACACAAAGTAGAAGATGGTGCTGCATTTACGATTATCTTAGACCGTGACTACGGTAAAGTAAGATTCCATCAGAATTATGCAGGAGCACCGGACTTTACGGAAAGCGAAGATACCTTTATTTGGGGTTCTAAAGCAGTGTTGAATATGCGAATGCCGGAACGTGTTGGTTATACTTTCGTTGGTTGGGCAGAAGAGCCTGATGGTACAGATGGCGATATTGTAACAGAGGTTACTATGGGCGTGAATGGTGCAGATGTTTATGCAATTTGGACAAGAGTGAATACTCCAGAACCAAGTCCAAATCCAGAGCCAGACCCGACCGGTCCGACTCCATCACCTATAAATCCGGAGCCAACACCAACAGCTAAACCTGAGGAAATTCATCACGTGAATGATTCTACGCCAGTCCATTCAATCGTAACCAAAGGCAAGGTAGTATACCAGGCTAGCGGTAAAGGTGCTTTCGTTAAAAAGGTTACAAGTAAAAAGCTGAAAAAGGTAACGATTCAGAAAACAGTAACTATTAACGGCAAAAAGTACAAAGTAACTGCAATCGCTAAAAACGCCTTTAAGGGCTGCAAGAAACTGAAAACGATTACTATTAAGAGCGTTTCTTTGAAAAAGGTTGGAAAGAACGCAATTAAGGGTATCAGCAAAAAGGCCAAGATTAAAGTGCCTAAGAAGTATTTGAAGAAATACAAGAAACTGTTCACAAAGAAAACCGGATTCGTTAAGACGATGAAAGTCAGAAAATAAAATCTGGAATAGAAAAGAGGGGGCAAAAGCTCCCTCTTATTTTTTTGCTGGAAAGTATGGTCTTAATTCTTCTTCCACAAAACAATTGAATTTTACCAATAATTTTTCGACCTTTTGAAAGTATAAATACATAAGTTCTCTAGCTGCATTTTCGTCCTTTAATTGGATTCCGCCCTTTATTAAAACCGCTTTTTCTGGCCCTAGCTGTTCTACTTCGGCTTCGATATAGCACATCTCATATAGTTCATATTCAACAAAATGCTGAATTCTATTGAATATTACTGGCGGTATGATGTTTTTCTTGTCATCAATAGCATCTGATAATTTGTCAAATTCAATTTCGGAATCTGCATTTTCACTATGTATATAGTCATTCATTAGTAGATAACATGAAAAAATGCTTTTTTTAGCAGTATCAGATACCGTATCTGGCGATGGCAATTCTCCAAGGTAAGGTGCTAATTCGGCATTTGTGAAAATTTCAAAAGTAATTTTTGCTTCTTGCAGATAATTTTCTGTATCAATATCATCTGAAATTTCAGCATTAATATTGTAATCCCAGACCTCATTAAATAGACGCGCCGTTGCAAAATTTAATATCTCCTTAAATAATGGGTCCGGCATTTTTCCTTTTGTAGACGAAATTTGGTTTAAAATCATCTTATAATCATTAAATGTCTTAGGAGTATCGTCCTCTAAGTATTCTGCTATTAAGTTGTGACATAATGTGACGTATTTTGATGTATCATTCAATTGTATATCGTTCCTTTCTTAAAAATATACATAGATTATAAAGATTAAACACTAATTTTGTCAATAGAGCATTTAAATTAATGCCAAACAGACATATTAAAAAAGGAAATGTAATTTTAACAATTCTTTTGCAACAATATAGTGCTAGAAAACAATACTACTATTATAGTGTATTGGATTTTCTTATTATTTGAGCATAATAATAGTTGACAAGGGGAAATATATATTGATAAAATAGGAGATAGTTACATGAAAAAAACAAATATAGAGGGTATGGTATATATGCGCTTAATACTAGAACGAAAAAAAGAAATTGAACAAAAAGCGGAAAAGTTTAGACAGGGAATGGATAATGAAATTATTGATACTATTATTTTAGCGAGAGCTAAAGGATTTGAAGTCTCATCTGCCACTTTTCATGAAGAAAATGTAGATGGAGGAATTATAATCCGAAAAGAAAATGATACTATAATAAAAGAAATTTTATTTGAAGATAGCCTTGATGATTACCAACAAAGATTTATTGTTGCACACGAACTCGGACATTTTGCATTACATTATGATGAAAACAGAATAAATAAAAAAACTGCTTTTTTGCATGTGGATTTTCATAAGGATAAATCAGAAGAAGAACAAGAAGCGGATTATTTTGCTACTTGCATCTTGATGCCTGCTGAACATTTTAAAAATGTTTATGAAGGATTGTTTAAACGAATTGGTGACCCGGAAATGATAATTAGTATGCTATCACAAATTTTTAGGGTGCCTCTTCTTGTGGCTAAAAGGCGTATTTCAGAGGTATATAATAGATGACAGATGGGGAAAGATTTTATTATAAAGATAATACAGTGACTTTCAATCATTCACATGATTGACAAAAATATAATTTGCAAAACTTGTCAAATAATTAGTTTTTTGTTATAATAAAAGTGTCAAATAGATGAATAATATCTATTCGACAAATTTCATGGGACAAGCTACAACTTATCTGATACACTACAGTAACAGAAAAGGGGGTTGTACTATGGGAAATATAATCAGATTTAATAAGATAAATCAAAAAGAAGAGGATAAGACAATGGAAGCACGAAAGGACTTTGAAAATTTAATTAAACATCTCACGAAAAAACCAGGCGAGTCTGTGCAAAATCTTACGCCAAAGCAGGCGACCGAAATTGCACATGAGATATTAGATATATCGAAATGCCTTGGCTATAATTATCGTGGAGAAACGCCAATTGAACCAATAATAGAGGCTTTTGGCTTAAAAGTGTTTGGTGTGTCAAAATTAAGGAAAAAAATATCTGGTGTAATTTATGTTCACGGAACAACAGAAAAATGTCTTGATTATGACAAAGTAATTGCAACAGATAAAAATGAACCATTTGAACATCAACGTTTTGTAGCAGCTCATGAACTTGGTCATTATTTATTTGATTGTTTGGGAAATCCTAAATATCGGAATAAAAATCATTTATTTATGGAAACTTATCCTAAAAACAATCATTGTTCTGAAAAAGAAATACGAGCAGACCGTTTTGCGGCCGAATTGCTTATGCCGCGTGAATTATTTATGAAACAATACATAGATGCTTGTTGTGATAAAAGATATAACCCGGATGGAAGCCAAATTTTTGTAATTGAATATCTTGCAAGATACTTTAAGGTAAAAAAATCATCTATAATAAAAAGAATTGGAGAAGTACTTTGCGATGATAACGATTAAAGATTTAAAGAAAGAAGGACATGAAGCTCGTTCTGATGGATATACAAAATTAATTAACAATTATGTAAATGGAATACGGCGAAATACATGGGCAAAGTTTATAATGAAGATGTTGTTTTTTGCTATTGTTATGTTTATATTAAGTGGATTGGTGTATACATTTCATTATACAATTACATACACAATCAGTATGATACAAAATATGATAAAATCAAATCATGTTTCATTTAATATGATTACCGCAACGTTAACACCGCTTGTGTCATCTTTTGGGACAATTATAATTTCGTTATTGAAGTTGCCTGAAATTATAGCAAAGTACTTATTTAATCCACAAGAAGACGAAAGCGCAGTTGCTATTGTGAAAAATATTCAAAAATATGATATTAGAATGTATCCAATGCTACATAATGTTAATGAAAAATTAGAAGAAGAACAAACAGATGATATATCAGATGAATGGCAAAACATAAAAGATACTATAAAGGAAGAGCCATCTGAAATAAGTTTAAAAGATACCGTACAGGGATAGTCCCTATCTCATAGAGGGCCATCTCTTTTTTTCATATGTTAAGTTGTATCAATTACTTAACAGACATATTAATACTATACTAAAAACAACAGGAGTCCGGTAGTAATTAGCTGCCGTACAACTGAATCGCTTTAAGAAAGGAGATTATTTATGAAAGCAAGAAAAAGAAATATTATATCCTTTGCTATCTGCGCATTGTTTGTTGCCGGCCTGTTAGCCGGTTCTTGTTATATTAAAGAGGGAAAACAGAATGCGGTAGTGCCGGTAGAAGGATATAATTCTAAAACGCAAGGAGAAATAAAATGGGCGTATGATGCTATCTCTGGTGATAGTGATAGTCCTGCAATGAATCTTCATATAGTTGGAGTATATCAAAATGGTGATTTCTCAAAAAAAATCACCAACGACATCGTTATTCCGGATAAAGTACCGGAATGTAATGAAGATGGAAAAATCATCGCCTATCACAAGGTGGAATCGTTAGGAGATGCAGACGCGAAAAACAAGGATTCGTTTTTTCTCGGCTCCTTCAACGTCACCAGTTCAGGCATTGTCGTTGACGCCACGGCTTGTACGGGGCTGAAAACGGTTAATGATTGGGCGTTTAGTCAGGGGGCTTATGGGAGTACAGATGATGGCTATGCAGGCCGTGTAGATATTTACTTGCCGGATTCTCTGGAAGTTATTGGAAAAAACTGCTTTAATCAAAATCTTGTGTACTGCAATTCGCCTAATGTTTTATTGAATGGGGCGGACAATATAGCGGACAATTTTGCTTATCGTGGTCCGATTACCACACCAGAGAACACCTTAAAAACAATCTACAAATCAAAGTACAAAACTAACATTCCGGCCATTCTGAAAGACCCGGACAAGTTCCCTTACATCGGTGCAGCCGCAAAAGAAGTTACGCTTCATGCAGATGCTCCGGATGGCGGTGAAGTAAACCGCGGGGGCAGTGGTCTGAAATATGACTCGGTATATGTGTTTGAAGGAAAGGAAGATGAGAAAAGCCGTAGTTTCGGCAACATCCATCCGCCAAAGAAAGACCACTATGTATTTGAAGGATATTTTGAGAAAAACACTCAGATTTTCGACAAAGACGGCGTTTTATTGAAAGTTCCGGATGGAACAGACGTATACGCCAAATGGACACCGGAAGTCTATCAGGTTTCGTTCCGAAACAATCAGAATACCAACGTGCAGAATGAAGAACATTCCTATCAGGAAGTTTTTTCACCAAATCTGCCGGAAAACTTTTATCCGACTATTGGATATAAGCTGATTCGTTGGGAAAAGTATTCAATGAATGCAAACGGAGAAGCAGTAGGAGAACCGGAGAAATTAGAACCGGAAACCACCATGACGGTAGATTGCAACTCTATTTTCAAGGCAATTCTGGAACCAATCACCTATACAGTATCTTTTGATGCTAATGGAGGAGAGGTAAAAGACGCTGAACTGCCAAACACGTTCGATAAGGATTATTCCTTAACAACGGCATCCCGATACGGTTACACCTTTGACGGATGGTACACGGCAAAAAACGGTGGAACAAAAGTAACGGAAGATACACAGATAACCCGCGCGGAAAACCACACGCTCTATGCGCATTGGACGGCAAGAACCCACAA
>NZ_QUDR01000017.1:18592-64687 GCF_003477605.1 Clostridium sp. AF37-5 | reverse complement strand
CCTAACTGTCTGTTAGCGTTCATTGATGTAATGTTGTGTTGTACGATCATAATAATTACCTCCTTGTTTTACCGTCACAAATCCGTTTGCGACGTTGCGTTTGTTTTAGTTTCTATAATATCCAGAGGTGCAGGCTGCGGGCCCGGCAGCTTGCAATCCCCTGATTATTATTACGATTTGGTGTCACCGGGTTTCGTGCCTCTTTTTTTTCGGTACTTTTCCGGTAAGTTTGGCTCGGCATAATAAGAAGGAGAATTCTTCTTTAATTCCGGATTGTTTTTTTCTAATACGGTACTGCGTACGATATTAACTTCCTTAGGAGCATCAATCATAATACGCAAATGATGATTACTTCCGCCTAAAAAAACAATTTTGATATCATCGCCAAGCATTAAGTATTCTTCTGTACTAAGTGATAATCGAAGCATTTTTTAGACCTCCCTGTCTTGCATTGATACAACATTTGTTGGTAAAATGTTGCATTGACAGCAAGGATTATTTTTAAGTAATCCAAATATGGAAGGGAGAAGGAGGTTAGTATGGGAACGACACAACCGATACGGAACAAAAAAACTCTGGAAAATTTTAGAAATTATTACAAAAAGGAGGAAAACAAGCCAAGAAATTATGCACAGATTGTTTTTGGACTCAACTCGGCATTACGGATTAGCGACATTTTAAATTTAAAATGGAAAGATGTATGTAACTCTGCCGGCTATTTGGAGCACATCATTGTGGCTGAGAAAAAAACAGGAAAGAAAAATGTGTTGGCATTGAACCGTGCAACAAAGGAAGCACTGGATTATTATCGAAAAACAATAGAAACCATTGATTCCGAACATTATATTTTTTCTAGTCAAAAGGTTAAAGATGAACCAATTACACGCTCACAAGCATTTCGGATTATTCAAAAGGCAGCACAGAAATGTGGCATGAAAGAACCTGTCAGCTGCCATTCATTACGAAAAACTTTTGGCTATTATGCTTGGAGAAATGGAACGCCACCCGCATTGCTTATGAGTATTTACAATCATTCTTCCTATGAAATCACAAAGCGTTACTTAGGGATTGAGCAGTTAGACAAAGACGAAGTATATGAAAAAAATGTTCTATAGAAAAAAATTAAAAAGTTAAAAAAAGGGGGTTAAGTAAAAAAGAAAACAGCCGATATATATAGTGTCAGAGAGAAAATGCAACATTTTACCAACAAATGTTGCATTCTTTTTATTAGGAAGAGTTTTTCTTTATTATGACCATTTTTTCTTCTTTTTTAGTGACAAATTCATTAAATTTTCGTATACTATAGTGAGATTATTGACGAATGGAAAATGAAAATCAGGTGATAGATATGAAAAAAGAAATTCAAATTCGAAAAATGAAAAAATCAGACCTCCCACAATTGCAGAAAATGTACCGGGATTTGATTCCGGAAGGAGTTTCGATGGAAGTATTAGAGAACAATTATTATCGTACAGTCGACAGACCGGAGTATTTTCTTGCAGTGGCAGCAGATGGTGATAAGGTGCTTGGCAGCACGATGGGAATTGTGTGTATTGCATTGGATGCTCCATTCCTTGTTGTAGAGAATGTGATTGTTTCCGGTGAATGCAGAGGGCAGGGCGTTGGCAGAAAAATATTTGAGGCACTGGATGAATTTGCACTTAAAAATCAGTGTGAATATGCACTTTTGGTTTCTTCCGGATTCCGAAAGGGAGCACACCGGTTTTATGAGGCGGTTGGCTATACAGATGATGTACGCGGGTTTCGAAAATATTATTAGAAAATTATAATCAGTTAAATATTTTGCTTGACAGAATATAAAAAATTTGATAAAGTTGCAAATGACATAAAAATAAGTGTTTGTGTGGACGGAGGATTTGATACTTCATGATAGATTTTCATACACACATACTGCCGGGCATGGATGATGGAAGCCAGGCTACACATGAGTCTCTTCAGATGTTGACGCTGGAGAGTGAGCAGGGAGCGCAAGAGATATTGTTGACTCCCCATTTTTATGCCCATTTTGACAAAATTTCGTCTTTTTTAGAGCGGAGAGAGTACTCTTTTCGGAAATTAACGAAAGCACTGAATGAGCATGATATGGGGACTCCCCTTTCTTTACGGAAGGGCGCGGAAGTTTATTATTTTCCGGGAATTGGGGATGCGAAGCAAATTCGCGAACTCACGATTGAAGGAACCGATATTTTCCTCCTTGAGATGCCATTTGCTCAGTGGACGGATGAGATTTATGTGGATGTCAAAAAATTGATTGAGAAACAAAAGTTGACAATCTTACTAGCTCATGTCGAGCGATATGATTCATTTCAAAAAAGCAGAAAAATCTGGAATCAAATTTTTAAACTTCCCTTATACGCTCAGATTAATACGGGCGGAATCGACAGACATAAAAAAAAGCGTTTTATCAAAAAATTTTTAAAACTTCAGGTGCCGTTGGTACTGGGAAGTGACTGTCACAACATGAAGACACGTTTGCCAAATTTAAAACAAGGACGTGACAGTTTAAGAGACATCTTTGGGGAGACATTATTAGCAGCAATTGATAAGACGGAGGAAAGGTTGCTGAAATAATATGCGTAGGAAAGAGCGAAGAAAGATGCTTATTCTTTTTGTCGCGCTTATATTGGCGATGGTAGCATTTGGAATTGGACTCAAAATTTTTGAAAATCATATGCCTGAACCGGTAATTTCGGAGGATGATTTTTTGACAGATGAGCAGTCGGAAGAGTTGGTTGCTTTGGGGAGTCTGAAACTGAATGGGAATATTTATTCTTATTATCACGATTTTGAAACATATTTAATTATGGGGCCAGATAAAACAGGTGCTGACAGTAAAGTGTACCAGGGAAGCATGAGTGATTTTTTAATGCTTGTTATTGTGGATAAAACAGACAACAATTATTCTTTTTTGCCGATTAACAGAGATACGATGTCAGAAGTACGACTGATACAGGATGATGGTACCGGAGCAGCAACAGCAGAACTGCAATTGTGTACAGCACATTGGTATGGGGGAAATGCCGGGCAAAGTTGTGCTAACACAGTGGAGAGCATATCCAAACTTTTCGGTGGACTTAAAATTGATGGTTATTATGCAATTCCAATGGATGAAATTCCAAAATTAAATCATTCGGTTGGCGGAGTGACGGTTACGTTATTAGAGGACTTTCAAGATATTGACCGCCAAATGAAAAGGGGTGAAACGCTTGCTTTGTCAGACGAGCAGGCATATCACTATATTCATGATCGCTATGGTGTGGGAGATGAAAAAAATACATCTCGTATGAAACGCCAGCAGCAGTATATGGAGGCTTTTTTTACAAAGGCAAAGGAAAAGGCTAAAAGCGATAAGGCTTTGGTTATTTGTTCTCTGGTTCTTTTGGTGCAGTGTTTAATATACTATTAAATTTCATCTTAGTTCCAGTAATAGGGGTATATGGAGCTGCACTGGCAACATGTATAAGCTATATTGCAGTCTTTATGTTTCGTGTGTTTCACACCAGAAAATATATTAAGTATGATATTTGGTATAAGGAATTTATTCTGGGGTCATTGTTAATGATTTTGTCTGCAATTTTGATGTTTGTAGATGACATAAAAGGATTTCTTTTTCAACTTTTAATTCTTGTGCTTGGATTTGCTGTGTTTTCAAAAACATGGATTCCGATGCTGCAATTTTTTTTGAATAAAGTTCGAAGAAAGCGCGTGATTTAATGAAGAAGTTGGTTAGCATTATCGTTTCTATATACAATGAAGAAAAAAATATTGATAAAAGTGGTCACATTATTGATAGCTTAATGGAAAAAGCTATTGAATGGATTTATTTAGAAACTCATTTTGATGAACCAAGAAGCATGGTGATTAGAAAAACTTTAGAATTTAAGAAGACTGCAAAAACTGGGGGTATAAGATATAGTGTTATGAGAAAGAAACTAGAGTGTATTCACACTCTTATCATGGGAGGTGTTTTTTCATGAAAACTGTGTGTGCTAAGAATATGTGCGCTGGTTGTATGGCTTGCACGAATATATGCAAAATGAGTGCTATTACTATTATAGATGACTATAAGTCATATAATGCTGTGATTGATGAAGTGAAGTGCGTAAATTGTGGGCTGTGTGAAAAAAATTGTCCAAATATAAAATGCGTGGATAAGCTTAATCCTCTCTTTTGGAAAGAAGGATGGGCATTGAATCCAGAAATCAGAAATAATGCCTCTTCAGGAGGTGTTGCTTCAGCAATTATATATTCATTTATTAAAGATGGTGGATATGTTGCTTCGTGTATGCTTAATAAGGGAGAATTTGTTTTTGTATTAACAAGTTCGACTCAGATAGCTGAGCGATTTACAGGTTCTAAATACGTTAAAAGTAATCCCAAAACAATATATAGAGATATTGAAAGAAAACTAAAAGATGGGAAAAAAGTTCTTTTTATAGGATTACCGTGTCAAGTTGCAGCATTGAGAAATTTCTCAAGCAATCAAGAGAATTTGTACACAGTTGATTTAATATGTCATGGTTCTCCATCGCCTGAATTGTTGAAGATGTATTTAAAAGAAAAATCAGTGGATATTGAAGAACTGGAAGAGTTAAATTTTCGTGAGAAAACATCATTTGGCTTAAGGTCGACAGAGAAAGATATTGGTTTTTCGCGGATTGTCGATATGTATACATATGCTTTCTTGAAAAGTATAGATTATACGGAGAATTGTTATTATTGTCGTTATGCATCACAATCTCGTGTTTCGGATATTTCATTAGGTGATTCATGGGGAAGTGAGTTGCCCGAGGAGGAAAAGAAGAAGGGAATCTCTTTAGTTCTGTGTCAGACAAAAAAGGGAGAAGAATTACTGAAAAAGTCAAATTTGGAACTGTTTGATGCAGATATTACAAGAGCAATTCAGTTAAATCATCAATTGGAGTTTCCATCAAAAATTCCATCATCCAGACCGTTTTTCTTTGAAAACTTAGAGAAAGGTTTTGATTTTACTATGAAGAAAATATTACCTAAAGAACATTTAAAAAATGAGATTAAGACTATTTTATCTAAAATTGGAATTAGAAGATAAACTTTTGGTGTGCAATAAATATTTTCGCTTGTAATTCTTGCTAAGCTGTGTTAAGATATGCACAAGCAGAAAGTCCAAACATTATCAGAAAAGTCAAATAGTATAGAATCGAGAAAAAACTTCACTGCGAAATCACAAAAAACAAATTGAAAAGCAGGGAGGTTAGTACATGGGATATCTCCCTGAGAGGGAGGTATGTCACATGAGAAGACACATTGATTTTGACAAAATCGGTATTACCGATGATGTAATGTTTTGTACCGTTTTAAGCAATTCTGAGGATTGCAGAGAATTTTTACAGAGAATCCTCGGTATCGAGATTGAGGAAATTGTCGTCGTGGGAACCCAGGTGAGCATGAAATCGAATTTTCATGCGAAGGGTGTCCGTCTTGATGTTTATGCAAAGGACAAAAAGGGAAACGCCTATGACATTGAGATGCAGACGACGAAGATGAGGGAGCTGCCGCTGCGGAGCCGGTATTACCACAGTGAGATGGACAGTTACCAGATTGCCGCAGGAGAGAAGTATGGAAACCTAAAACATTCAATTGTTATTTTTGTATGTAATTTCGATCTGTTTGCTAAGAACCGAAGTGTATATACATTTGAATCGATTTGCCGTGAGGATATAGAGATTCATTTGCAGGACAAAAGAAAAACAATTTTTATTAACATAAACGGAAGCCGAGAAGATGTACCGGAGGAACTTGCACATCTTCTTGATTACCTGAAAACAAAGACTCCGACGGATGGATTTACCGAGCGATTAGAACAGCGTGTGCTGAAAATCCGAAAAGACACAGAATGGAGGGATGACTATATGACGCTGGAAATGAAGATGGATGAGAAGTATGAGCAGGGGCGTGAGCAAGGATTGAAAGAAGGGATTACAAAGGGAATCGAGCAAGGAATCGAGCAAGGAATCGAGCAGGGAATCGAGCAAGGGATTGAGCAAGGGATTGAGCAGGGAATCGAATTAGGAATTGGTCAAGGTCTGCGTGTACAGATTCAGAAGAAATTAAATAAAGGAAAGTCAATTTCACAAATTGCGGACGAGTGTGAAGAGTCGGAGGAAGTAATTTGGAAAATAATTAGAGAAAATGACTGGAACGCATGAAAAATTTATTAGTAGTGAGCAAAGTGTCGTTTAAAAAACGGATGGTTAACAAAAGAAAAACAATTTTTATCAATATAAACGGAAGTCGAGAAGATGTACCGGAGGAACTTGCACATCTTCTTGATTACCTGAAAACAAAGACTCCGACGGATGGGTTTACCGAGCGATTAGAACAGCGTGTGCTGAAAATCCGAAGAGACACAGAATGGAGGGATGACTATATGACACTGGAAATGAAGATGGATGAGAAGTATGAGCAGGGGCGTGAGCAGGGATTGAAAGAAGGGATTACAAAGGGGATCGAGCAGGGAATCGAGCAGGGAATCGAGCAGGGAATCGAGCAGGGAATCGAACAGGGAATAGAGCAAGGAATTGAGCAGGGAATCGAGCAGGGAATCGAATTAGGAATTGGTCAAGGCCTGCGTGTACAGATTCAGAAGAAATTAAATAAAGGAAAGTCAATTTCACAAATTGCGGACGAGTGTGAAGAGTCAGAAGATACCATTCGCAAAATTATAAGCGAAAAGGGTATTAGCGAATAGAAAATGCTTGACAAAAGGCTTAAAACGAGGTATGATAATCGAGTGAGTGCGAAAAACACTTACTTGTAGGGGCATAGTTCATCGGTAGAATAAGAGTCTCCAAAACTCCAGAGCTGGGTTCGATTCCTAGTGCCCCTGTTATTTATAGAGAAGGCTGCGCAGAGATGCGTGGCCTTTTTTGTGACAAACCTGTCGGCTATAGTGAGTGTCAGACGAAAAGACGACATACAAAAAGTATGAGACTGGCAGAATAGGAGGCAGTACAAAATGAAACGTAGGATAATAGCGCTCATTCTTGTTATGGGATTGCTTGCAGGAATGGGAGTGGATGGAAAAAAGGCTTTGGCGGCGGATAGTACACCGGCTGGACAAACGAAAGAAATTGCAAAGATAGAAGTTGTTGACACGGAAATCGAACTTCCTTATAAAAGTACATTTACTAAGGAAAATGTTGTTATTAAAGTGACTTATGAGGATGCAACAGAGCAGCTTGTGCATCCGGAGAAGATGACGGCTGTCGATACGACGAAGATTGGTGAGCAGCAATTAGAATTGTCCTATCAGGACAAGACGATAAACTATACGGTTCGTATTGTTCCGAGACAGGTGACCGGACTGAAAAGAAAAGAAACAACGAAGAAAAAAGCAGTGATTGAGTGGAATGCGCTGGCGGAAAGTGAGGAGTATGAAATTTTTACTTCGTCAAAAGAGACGAGTAGTTTTTCACTCTTGAAAAGTACGACAAAAACCAGTTACGAATTTACAAATTTAAAAGAAGGACAGATTCTATATGTGAAAATTCGTGCCGGTGCAAATGGATATTATGGAAAAGAATCCGAAGTCCTGCTTGTGGCTCTGCAGCCTGGTGAAGTGACAAAAATTACTGCAACAAAAAATGTAAAGACAAAGATAACGCTTGCGTGGGAGCCGGTCAGTGGAGCCACCGGTTATCAGATTTATTACCGTAAATCGACTTCAAAAGAAAGTATTTTGGCAGGTAATACGATAGAGACGACATTTGATGTGACAGGACTTTCCGCTGGAAAGAACTATTATTTTACGATTGTTGCGTATGCCGGTGATGTGGATAATCCGGGCGAACCGTCAGAGGAAGTATTGTTTGGTACGGCACCATCGATACCAGGTATTTCAAAAATTAAAGGCGGCGATAAGCGGATTAAGGTCAAATGGAGCAAAGGAACCGGAGCAGATTATTTTAATATTTATTATTCAAAAAAATCGACTTCCGGTTACAAGGCAGCGGTCAAAGTGCCGGCAGACGAGTCGAAAATTCGTGGCATAGACGGATTAAAGAAGAATACAAAATACTATGTAAAAATCGAAGCAGTGCGAACCGTGTCCGGGATTACGATGAGTTCGGTTTCAACGGTAAAAAGTATCAAAACTGCTTCTAAAAAAGTGAAAGCGACGAGTATATCAGCCAAGTTTTTTAAAACGAAAAAAGCGTTTAAAAAATCAGCGGCTTATAAAAAATATAAAGCCTTCAAAAAACGAGTTTCTTATGCAAAGAGTTATGTGATTCCGGGACTTGTTGGAACAAATGTGGGGGGCTTTTATGCGACACGTATGGTCCCTCAGAGTGTGACATTTGCCGGAAATTATCTGCTGATTTCTGCATATGATTACACGAAAAAACAGGAATCGGTTATTTATGTGATGAACAAAACAACAAGAAAGTATATTACGACCATTGTTCTGCCACATACCGGGCATGTGGGCGGCATCACCTTTGATGGCGAGAATGTCTGGGTGACATACGGTAAAAATTTGCAGAGTTTTAAGTTTAATCAGGTTCAGGCAGCAGTTTTATCCGGCAGGCCGTATTACGAGATTTACCGGTTTGCTTCCGTTGTAAAAATGCCGGAAACGATGTCTTACGTTACCTATTACAATAACCGAATCTGGGCAGCAGCGTACAGCGAATTCTCCTCAAAATATATGTACGGTTATACCATTCAGAATAAATCCGCAGCGCCATCTCTTACTTACACAAACCGGATTCTTATGCCGAACCGGACACAGGGAGTTGCGTTTACTACATCAGGGAAAATGATTGTTTCCCGCTCCTGTCAGACCAAAAAGGGACGCAGAGGTTTTATGTCGCAGTTAGAAACGTATCAGCCGACATGGGATTACACCAAACTGTCGATTAAGAAAAACAAAAAGAAAAAGACCGTTAAAATGCCTCCGATGAATGAAGGAATTGCGATTGACGGAGCTTACACGTATGTGATTTATGAGTCACCGGCCTTTTATGAATGTCAAGCAAAACTTGACCGGGTGATAGCATTTAAAACAAGTAAAATAAGCTAATAGGGCAAGGGAGCAGAGCATTCGTAATAAAAAGTATATCAAGATTACTTTACTGGATAAGGCAGAACCAATTGTACAAAGCGGCATAAGGACACAAAAACAATTTGCAAAGAATGTTTTTAGTGGAGTAACAAAGGAGAAAATAGATATGTGCAAAGAGGTGTTTAATAAGATTTGTGCCAATGCAGATGAATGTTTAAAAAAATATAAGGAGTTAATTGAAGAGCAGGAACAACGATAAGCCTCGTATATCAGATATAATGGAGGTAATATTGATGCTGGATATTTGCTGTTTGACTTTGTTACAGGAATTGTAATAATGGGGTTCCCCTTTTGACGATTATGCGTTATAATGATAACGATTGCCGTGCAAAAGGGGACTTTTGCATTTGAAAATGATTTGAGAAAAAAGGAGTTGTAAGAATATGAGAGGACCTGCCGCACCGAAGGATCCGGTTGAAAAAAGACCATGTTTATATGTTGTTTTAGATAAGACGATTTCCGGTTCGAAAGACCCGGAGGGCGTAATTCGCGATTATGTGTACTTAGAGGGAAGATTAAAAGATCAGGTAAAATTTACATCAGGAGATATTGATGAAGAATTGCTGGATATGCTCCCAAGGATGGAGACATTCCGCAAACTGGTTCACAGTGTTGGTGTCAGTATTAAGGCGGAAGACCCGGCAGATAAAGAAAAGGAAGTCGAGTTTCAGTTCCAGTGTTATGGAAAAACTGATAAATACACGACAGGAACTGTGATGGAAGCGACAATTCCATGTACGGGAGAAGAAATGGTTCTTCCGGTAGATGCCTACCCGGTAAATGAGGATGATGACTGCTTCGGCTCCTTTAATTTTATTTTCCCGGAAGAAAATAAAAATATGGATTTGACAGTCAAATTTTATGTAAATGATGGCTATGAAGTGCCGGAAATTCAAGTTGATCCGCCGGTTAATTTTGATTCGCCGGAGTATCAGGATATGATTGAAAACTCGCTTGTGTCGACAGGAAACAATTATCGCCTGAAAAAGGTAATCGAAAAATGTAAACGCGGCGAGGATGTGACGATTGCTTATATTGGAGGCTCGATTACACAGGGAGCCGGCGGAAAGCCAATCAACACGATGTGTTATGCTTACCGTTCTTATGACGCGTTTTGCAAGTTGTTTTCACCTTGCGATGGAAAAAATATGCACTATGTAAAGGCCGGTGTCGGTGGAACTCCATCCGAACTTGGTATGGTGCGTTATGATTTAGATGTTACGAAAAATGGTGAGATTACGCCGGATTTGGTAGTGGTTGAATTTGCGGTAAATGACGAGGGCGATGAGACGCAGGGTGTTAGTTTTGAGAGTCTTGTGATGAAAATTCTTCAAGCTGAAAATGCACCGGCAGTGTTATTGAATTTTGCAGTATTTATGAATGACTGGAATCTGCAAAATCGATTGCAGCCAATTGGTGAGCGCTATGAACTGCCGATGGTTAGTGTAAAAGATGCTGTTGTTCCGCAGTTTGAAAAAAATCGTGTAATTACAAAGAGACAGTTCTTCTATGATATTTACCATCCAACGAATGATGGACACCGCATTATGGCAGACTGCATTGCAAATTTGTTTGAAAAGGTAGACAAAGAGGAGATGGCAGAGCAGGATATTTCTCTTGACAAAGAGCCGGTTTATGGCACACAGTTTAAGGATTTGCTTCGCTTTGACCGCACAAATGCAGAAGATTTTGCAGTGATTGTACAGAATGGGTATGATGCAAAAGATACAGATATCCAGTATGTAGAGCGTGATATGGATTTAAATGGTTCACCGGAGTTTGCTGACAACTGGATGAATGACGGTTCTGTAACAGGGGCAGAATTTAGGATGACGATTACTTGTAAAAATTTAGTGGCGGTCATCAAAGATTCCGGTTCGTCCGAATTTGGTACGGCTGATATTTTAGTTGATGGCAATGTGGTAAAACAGATTAACCCACTCGATAATGGATGGGCACACTGTAATCCGCAGATTTTAATTGATGAAAAAGAGAGCAAAAAACACGAAATCGTATTCCGCATGAAAGAAGGCGACGAGGCGAAGAAATTTACAATACTTGGTTTTGGAGTGACACGGTAAATGAAGAAATATGAATTGCTGGCGACTGATGGGCGTGCGCGCAGAGGTCGTTTCACGACACCGCATGGCGTAATTGAGACGCCGGTGTTTATGAATGTAGGAACGGTGGCTGCGATTAAGGGTGCAGTTTCTACGATGGATTTACATGATATCCACACGCAGGTTGAATTGTCAAATACGTATCATCTGCATGTGAGACCGGGTGATGACGTGATAAAAAAATTAGGTGGTCTTCATAAGTTTATGAATTGGGACAAGCCGATTTTGACAGACTCGGGCGGATTTCAGGTGTTTTCCTTAGCCGGACTTAGAAAAATCAAAGAAGAGGGCGTGCATTTTAATTCACATATTGATGGACGTAAAATTTTCATGGGACCGGAGGAAAGTATGCAGATTCAGTCGAATCTCGCGTCAACGATTGCGATGGCATTTGATGAGTGTCCACCGCATCCGGCTACGCGTGAATATATGCAGAATTCGGTTGACCGAACGACGCGGTGGCTGCGCCGTTGTAAGGCAGAGATGGAGCGGTTAAATGCACTTCCGGATACGATTAATAAGGAGCAGATGCTTTTTGGTATTGACCAGGGCGGAACTTTTGAAGATATCCGTATTAATCACGCAAGAGCAATCCGCGAACTGGATTTGGATGGTTATGCGATTGGTGGTTTGGCAGTCGGTGAAACGCATGAGCAGATGTATCACATTTTGGATGTTACGGTGCCGGAACTGCCACAGGATAAACCCATTTATCTGATGGGGGTTGGTACACCACAGAATATTTTAGAAGCTGTAGAGAGGGGTGTTGATTTCTTTGACTGTGTATATCCGGCGAGAAATGGGCGACACGGACATGCTTACACAAACCATGGCAAGATGAATCTGCAGAATAAAAAGTATGAACTGGATGACCGTCCAATTGAGGTCGGATGCGGATGTCCTGCCTGCCGACACTACAGCAGGGCGTATATCAGGCATCTTTTGAAGGCAAAGGAAATGCTTGGTCTGCGATTATTAGTCTTGCATAATTTGTATTTTTATAATACAATGATGGAAGAAATTCGGGAAGCTATCGAAACAGGTACTTTCTCTGAATATAAAAAGAACAAGCTGGCACGTATGGAAGCCGGTTTGGATGAATGATTTTAGGAGGTTAACTCATGCAGGGAATTGGAATTATTTTGCTTTATGTGGTAATTATTGGCGCATTCTATTTGATTGCGATTCGTCCGCAGAAAAAGAAAGAAAAAGAGCATCAGGCATTGGTAAATGCAGTTGCAGTTGGTGACAGTATTCTTACAACCAGCGGTTTTTACGGTGTTGTCATTGATATGACAGACGAAGTGGTTATCGTTGAGTTTGGAAGCAACAAAAACTGTCGTATTCCGATGCAGAAGTCTGCGATTGTAGAAGTTGATAAAGCAGAAGAAGCCTAGTTGGAACAAGAGAAAGAGCCATGCATTTGAAAGAAATTCGGATGTGTGGTTTTTTTGTTTGCGGATTTCGTAACTATAAAAAAATCCACCATTACCTTATAATAATCCATTGACCGTTTATAGGGAGAGTTTGTTATAATGGAGTTAATGAAAAAGAGGGAGAGAAATGATGAAGGAAAAATTACTGGAGAAATTTCAGGACATTTATGGTGATACCAATGGTACAAAAGTATATTTTGCACCGGGACGAGTGAATCTGATTGGTGAGCACATTGATTACAGTGGGGGACTGGTGCTGCCGTGTGCACTGACACTTGGAACTTATGGAGTTGCGAGAAGACGTGCGGACAAGAAAATAAAAGTTTATTCCATGAACATGGAAGACGAGATTCAGGAGATTGCGATTGGGGATTATCAAGTAGTGAATGAATCCGATTGGACGAACTATATTAAAGGCGTTTTGTGGGCATTTGAAAAGAAAGAAATGGTACTGCCATTTGGCATGGATTTACTGTTGTTTGGCGACTTGCCAAGTGGGGCAGGACTTTCTTCCTCGGCATCTTTGGAAGTGCTGATTGGATTTATTGTGCAGGACTTGTATGGCTTTGATGTGACCAATGTGGATCTTGCATTAATGGGGAAGCAGGCAGAGCATGAATTTTGTGGCGTAAATTGTGGCATTATGGATCAGTTTGCTGTAGCGATGGGGAAAAAGGACCATGCAATTTTATTAAACACGAAAACTTTGGGTTATGAGTATATTCCTATTACACTGTCCGGAGTAAAATTAATTATTGCGAACAGCAATAAAAAGCATAAACTTGGTGAGTCAAAGTATAATGAAAGACGGGAAGAATGTGAAACTGCTCTGGAAGAAATTTCACAGGCAATTGGAATTCATGCCCTTTGCGATTTGGATGAAAAAACATGGAATCTGTATCAGGTGACGGTTAAAGATGACGATAGAAAACGGCGTGTGAAACATGCGGTCACGGAAAATGCCAGAACAAAGCAGGCGGCTGCGGCGTTAAAAAACGGTGAACTGAAAACATTCGGCGAGTTAATGAAAGCCTCCCATCAGTCGTTGTCTGAAGATTACGAAGTCACAGGAGATGAAATGGATGCGCTGACAGAGGCAGCCTGGCAGCAGGACGGGGTTCTTGGTTCGCGCATGACCGGGGGCGGTTTTGGCGGCTCAACAATTAGTCTTGTAAAAGAGAATTTCGTGGATGAATTTATTCAGGAAACCGGAAGAATCTATACAGAAAAAACGGGGCTTAGCGCAGACTTCTATGTAGTTGAAATTGGTGATGGACCTGTGGTACAATAACAAGAGAAAACGAACGATTCGAGCCCCTATGATAAAGGAAACAAAGCATCGCGTTTGCACGAAAGGGGTGAGGCTTGAACCTAAATTTAAGTGAAATGGAGGAAACAATTTTGAAAATTTTAGTAACAGGCGGAACCGGCTACATTGGTTCCCATACGTGTGTGGAGCTTTTAAACAAGGGATATGAAGTAGTTGTTTTTGATAATTTGTATAACTCAAAAATTGATGTGGTAGATAAAATTGAAAAAATCACAGGAAAGAAAATTACGTTCTATAAAGCAGATATGTTAGACAAGGAGAGTATGCGTCCGATTTTTGAGGAGCATAAACTGGATGCTGTGATTCATTTTGCAGGTTTAAAAGCGGTTGGAGAGTCAGTGGCAAAACCGCTGATGTATTATCAGAATAATATCACCGGTACATTAAATCTTTGTGAATTAATGAAGGAATATGGCTGCAAGCGCATTATTTTCAGCTCTTCCGCAACAGTCTATGGTGATCCGGCGCAGATTCCGATTACGGAGAAGTGCCCGAAAGGAACCTGTACAAATCCGTATGGATGGACGAAGTCGATGTTAGAGCAGATTTTATCTGATTTTTATACATCGGACAATGAGTGGAGCGTTGTTCTTTTACGTTACTTTAATCCGATTGGAGCGCATGAGAGCGGTTTGCTTGGGGAAAGTCCGAATGGAATTCCGAATAATCTGATGCCGTACATTATGCAGGTGGCAGTTGGCAAACTTCCGGAACTTGGTGTGTTTGGTGACGATTATGATACACCGGATGGAACAGGTGTCCGCGATTACATTCATGTAGTTGATTTGGCAAAAGGACATGTGAATGCGATTCAGAAGGCTGTATCTGCAGAAGGTGTTAATATTTATAATTTAGGAACGGGAAATGGTTACAGTGTTTTGGATATTGTAAAGGCATTTGAGGCAGCAAATGGAGTGAAAATTCCATATACGATTAAGCCACGTCGTGCCGGCGATATTGCCACTTGCTACGCAGACCCGAAAAAGGCAAAAGAAGAACTTGGCTGGGAAGCACAGTACGATTTGAAACGGATGTGTGAAGATTCCTGGCGTTATGCACAGATGTGCGAGAAATAAACAAAGAAATGGAGGATATTAGAATGGATACAAAAAAGCAGATTGAAGAGGGAAAAGCGGTACTTGGTATTGAATTTGGTTCAACCAGAATCAAGGCGGTTTTGATTGATGGAAAACATCATCCGATTGCATCCGGAAGCCATGAATGGGAAAATCAGTTAGTGGATGGTGTCTGGACTTACAGCATCGATGCTATTTGGAAGGGATTGCAGGACTGCTATCAGGATATGAAAAAAGATGTGCAGGAAAAATACGGTGTGAAAGTAACCAAATTGGCTGCGATTGGATTTAGTGCCATGATGCACGGATATATGGCATTTGATAAGGATGACAAAATTCTTGTTCCATTCCGCACCTGGCGCAATGCGATTACCGAAGAAGCGTCGGAAAAATTGACAGATTTATTCCGGTATAATATTCCGCAGAGATGGAGTGTTGCCCATTTGTATCAGGCAATTTTAAATGGAGAAGAACACGTAAAAGATATTTGCTTCCAGACAACATTAGCCGGTTATATTCACTGGATGCTGACCGGCAAAAAAGTGCTTGGTGTAGGGGATGCATCCGGTATGTTCCCGATTGATATTGAAACAGGAAAATACGATGCAAAAATGGTTTCTCAGTTTGATGAAGCGATTGCAGACAAAGGATATCCATGGAAATTAATGGACATTTTCCCGGAAGTATTGTCCGCCGGAGAGGATGCAGGAACACTTACACAAGAAGGCGCAAAACTTCTTGATACAGACGGTGATTTGGAGGCAGGAGTTCCGCTTTGTCCGCCGGAGGGAGATGCAGGAACCGGTATGGTGGCAACGAATTCTGTTGCACGGCGCACAGGAAATGTGTCTGCCGGTACATCGGTATTTTCTATGGTAGTTCTTGAAAAAGAATTGAGTAAAGTTTACAAAGAACTGGATTTGGTTACAACACCGTCCGGTGATTTGGTTGCGATGGTGCACTGCAATAACTGTACATCTGATTTGAATGCGTGGGTAAATATTTTCCGCGAATTTGCAGAGAGTTTTGGTCTGGATGTCGATATGAACCGGTTGTATGGCACATTGTACAAAAAAGCGATGGAAGGCGATGCAAACGGTGGAAATCTGTTGGCGTACAATTATATTTCCGGTGAAAATATTACGGAAATGGAAGAAGGACGTCCATTGTTTGTCCGCACCCCAAACAGTAAATTTAATTTAGCTAACTTTATGCGTGTGAATCTGTATTCGGCACTTGCTTCTTTGAAAATTGGTATGGACCTTCTTTTGAAAGAAGAAAAAGTAGCAGTAGATAAGCTTTTAGGCCACGGCGGTTTATTTAAAACCAAAGGTGTCGGTCAGCAGATTTTGGCAGACGCTGTAGATACACCAATTTCTGTTATGGAAACGGCCGGTGAAGGTGGTGCCTGGGGCATTGCTGTGTTAGCTGCTTATTTGATTCATAACGATGGAAAAAATCTTGGTGACTATTTGAATAAAGAGGTGTTTGCCGGTCAGGAAGGCAGTGAATTAAATCCGAATCCGGAAGGAGTCAAAGGATTTGATGAATTTATCCGGATTTACAAAGAAGGACTTCCGATTGAGCGGACAGCCGTTGATTCAATGAAATTATAAAATGGAGAACGAGTAGGGAGAAGGCGTTTTTTTATGATCAGTGTATTTCTTGTCGAAGATGAATTTATTGTCAGAGAGGGAATCAAGAATATGAATTGGGAGGCCTATGGTCTCTCGTTTGTTGGAGAGGCCAGTGATGGAGAACTGGCCTTTCCTCTTATAAAAAAGAAGCATCCGGATATTGTAATTACAGATATATGCATGCCTTTTATGGACGGATTGGAGTTAAGCCGTTTGGTAAAAAAAGAACTGCCACAGACAAAGATTTTGATTTTAAGTGGTCATGAAGAATTTGAATATGCAAAGGATGCCATTCAAATTGGTGTGGAAGAATATTTGTTAAAACCGATTAACAGTGATGAATTACTACAGGTTGTCAGACGTGCAGCAGACAAAATTACAGAAGAAAGACAAGCGGGCAGGCGTGACAGAGAGGACGAGGCCGGAGAGAAAGAACGCAGAGAGCATGCTAAGAGCCTCTTTTTTTCCAATCTGATTGAGGGAAGACTTTCTATGGCAGAGCTTCTGGAAAAAGCACGCAGTATTGGAATTGAGTTGGCTGCGTCCTATTATCAGATAATGCTTGTGAAAATCGGACGAAGTACTTTTGATTCTTATTCGGCAGCAGTCAATGAAATGAATGACAAATTGCAAAATTATATATCTTCCAAATCGGAACATATGGTGTGTTTTGACAGAGAACCGGAGGGCGAAATTATTCTCTTTATGGAAGAATCAAAAGAGAAGATGGAAGAAGATGCGAAGGATTTGGCAGATTTTTTAGAAAATATGTTATCAGAAAAACCGGAAATTGGCTATTTTGGAAGTGTGGGCAGTCCGGTGAGCCGTATTCGGGAAATTTCACAAGCGTATGAGACGGCAGCACATGCCTTTGCTTATCGTTTTCTGGTGGAAGGGAATCAGATTCTGCGATTTGAGCAGATTGATAGAAAGCCGGTTTTGATGGAAAGAGCCGATGGCGAGTATCATGTTGGAAAGATTAATTTTGGCGGACTTGATAAGACTCGGATTAAAGCTTTTTTGCGTGGAGGTGATTCGGAGGAAATTCCGATTTTTGTAGAGGAATATCTTGAAAATGCAGGGGATGCCTGTCAGAATTCATTGATTTTCCGCCAGTATATTGTGATGGATATGTATGTTGCGGCGAGCCATTTTTTGGAGCAGCTTGGAGATTCGGAGGAGTTTTCCAGAAAGGAGCCGTTTGAAAGCCCGGTGCAGATGGAACAGGTTTTACAGCAGTTAGATACAACTATTTCTTATGTGATTTCTTTGTTCCGTGAGGTGATGGAGATACGAGACCGCCACACGAAAGAGCATAACAGCGATATTGTCGAGCTTGCGAAAAAATATATCGACAAAAATTACAGTGATGAGGATTTGTCACTGAATACCGTTGCGGCAGAGGTGAATGTCAGTCCAAATCATCTGAGTGCGATTTTCAGCCAGAAGACAGGACATACTTTTATCCGTTATTTGACGGATGTACGTATGAATAAAGCCAAAGAACTTTTGAAATGCACAACGATGCGGAGCAGTGAAATAAGTGAAAAAGTTGGTTATAAAGATCCACACTATTTTTCACATTTATTTAAAAAAAATCAGGGATGTACCCCAACACAGTACCGAGAGGGAGGGGCAAAAGGATGAAAAAATTATTTTTTCGTATTTTTAGGAAGAAAATAGATGAGTATCGTGATTTTTCGATTCAGAAAAAAATTTCAGTGGCATTTGTACTTCTTTTAGTGCCGCTGATTTTGTTTGTCCTGATTTGGTTTGTATGTGCGTTGGATGCAACCAACCGTTATGATAAAGTTGTAAGGAATACGGCCATTATCAGTGAATTCAATTTGGATTTTAAAAAGAATTATGATTATAAAATATATTTGATTACGACCGGAAACCGTACTTATACGGATCAAAATCCGGAACAAGATATCCGTTATGCAAAGGATATTATCAGACGTGTAAAGGCAACGACGGAAAATAGCGAAAACAAGGAATGTATTGTCCAGATTGAACGTTATTTTCAAGTGCTTGAAAAATATACCAAAACGATTCAGGAAAATATGCAAAAAGAAGGGAAATATGATGAAAATCGGGATTTGTGGGAAAATGGCGTACAATTAGTTACCGCAAATATTCAAAATAAGATGCTGCAGCTGCTTTATAATGAAAACAGACAAAGTGCACTTATTTATTCGGATATGCAGCACATCACCCGAAATATGATTATTATAAGTTTGTTCCTTGCTGCTTTTCTTGTTGTGGTTACCACGATGATGATTACAATTATTCCGAGAAGTATTTCTAAACCGGTTCGCTATCTGAGTAGTATTACGAAAGAGGTTGCCGATGGAAATCTTGAGGTGCGGGCACATATGGAACATGGTGTGGATGTAAAATTGTTAGCGGATTCATTAAATGTAATGATTGAAAAAATAAAGACGCTGATTGATAATGTGATGCTGGAACAGATGAGACTTCGAGAAGCTGAATTGGAAATCTTACAGATGCAGATTAATCCTCATTTCTTATACAATACGCTGGATACAATTGTTTGGCTGGCCGAAGCAGGTCAAAAAGAACAGGTTGTTAGTATGGTACAGACGTTGTCTGATTTTTTCCGTGCTTCCTTAAATAGTGGAAAAGACATTGTGTCTTTAGAAGGGGAATGTCGTCATATTACAAGTTATTTGCAGATTCAGCAGGTAAGATATCAGGATATTTTAACGTATGATGTGGATATACCGGAGGAGATTGCTAACTGCAAAATACCCAAAATAACGTTACAGCCACTTGTGGAAAATGCACTTTATCATGGAATTAAGAATAAGAGAGGAAAGGGAAGGATAGTAGTTACCGGACGAAGGGAAAAAGACAAATGTGTTATCCGGGTGGAAGATAATGGAATTGGTATGACAAAAGAACGGTTGAATCAGGTTCGTGGCGGCTTGACGACGAAAATTGAAGACAGCAATGATTTTTATGGTTTGTATAATGTGAATGAAAGAATCCGGTTGAAGTTTGGAGAAGAATATGGACTTTCCATCGACAGCGTATTGCAGGAAGGAACATGTGTTGAGGTGTGGCTGCCATGGGAATCGTAAAAAAATCACCCTTGCCGTAATTTTTTCAATCATTTATGAAAAAAAGAATAGAAAAATCCAAAATAACCAAAAGAATATCCATTGGACTTTTGGTTATTTTTTATTATGATGGAGATACAAAAACGAGAACTCATACAGAAAAGGAGGAATTGAGTTATGAGAAAAAATTTCATGAAAAAGGTAGTAGCAGGAATGCTTACTGCAGTAATGGCGTTTTCCCTTACTGCATGTGGAGGTGGTGATGCTTCCACAAATGACACAGCGAAAGAAGAAGGATCTTCCGATGTAATTACGGTTGGATTTTCACAGGTAGGTGCAGAATCTGACTGGCGTACAGCAAACTCAGAATCAATGAAATCAACATTTACCAAAGACAATGGTTATGAATTGATTTTTGACGATGCACAGCAGAAACAGGAGAACCAGATTTCAGCCATCCGTAACTTTATCCAGCAGGATGTTGATTACATCGTACTTGCACCGGTTACTGAGACCGGATGGGATGCCGTTCTTGGTGAGGCAAAACAGGCAGGAATCCCAGTTATCATTGTTGACCGTATGGTAGATGTAAAAGATGACAGTTTGTATACTGCATGGGTAGGTTCTAACTTCGAACTGGAAGGTAAAAAGGCAGCAGCTTACTTGGATGCTTACATGAAAGCAAAGAACATGAAAGATATGAAACTGGTTAATATTCAGGGTACAATCGGTGCATCGGCACAGATTGGCCGTACCAAAGGTCTGGATGATGCTGTAGCTGCAAATGGCTGGAACCTTCTTGACAAAACAACCGGTGAATTTACACAGGCAAAAGGTCAGGAAGTTATGCAGTCCTTCTTGAAGAAGTACAAAAAAGACATCAATGTTGTATACTGTGAGAACGATAACGAAGCATTTGGTGCAATTGATGCAATCAAAGCAGCAGGTTATGAAGTTGGTGCAGACAAAGACATGATGGTATTCTCCTTCGATAGTACAAAAGAAGGTTTGAAGAAAGTTCAGTCTGGTGAAATCACTTTGAATACAGAGTGTAACCCACTTCATGGACCACGTGTAGAAGCAATCATCAAACAGCTTGAGAAGAAAGAAACACCAGAGAAGAAAGCTTACGTAGATGAAGAAATGTTTGCTCATGATGATACTGTAAAATCGGTAACTGTTGACGGAAAAGAGTATCCGGTAACGGTTGTGACAGATGAGGTAATGGGCGCTCGTAAGTATTAATTCAAACACAATGTAAAAAAATGAAACAAAATCAGTAACAAATTGAGTGAGAGAGGAGGA
Organism: Clostridium sp. AF37-5; assembly: GCF_003477605.1. GTDB lineage: Bacteria > Bacillota > Clostridia > Lachnospirales > Lachnospiraceae > Eubacterium_F. Next base: position 43,570 of record NZ_QUDR01000017.1, on the reverse strand, counting down.
ATGATTTCTTCCTCTCTCAATTAGAAAATATCCTGTTATGCAGGTAGATGGAGGGAAAGATGAGCGAGAATATTGTATTAAAGATGAGTAATATCAGCAAAACTTTTCCCGGAGTGAAGGCATTATCCAATGTAGATTTTACATTACGGGAAGGAGAAATCCATGCCCTGATGGGGGAAAATGGTGCAGGTAAATCCACCTTGATTAAAGTGTTAACCGGTGTTCATGATTTTCAGACGGGTGAGATTTACATGGTAAAAAAAGCGGGAGACAAACCGGAATTAATAGTGAATCATTCACCGCAGGAAGCACAACAAAATGGTATCAGTACCGTATACCAGGAAGTAAATTTATGTCCGAATCTTACGGTTGCAGAAAACTTGTTTATCGGCAGAGAGCCAAGAAGATTTGGTATGATAGACTGGCGTACGATGAATCGCAAGTCGACAGAGGTTTTAAAGAATCTCGATATCCATGTGGCACCAACTCAGAGTTTGGACGAGTGTTCCTTGGCAATTCAGCAAATGATAGCAATTGCCAGAGCTGTGGATATGAAATGCCGAGTTTTAATTTTGGATGAGCCGACATCCTCTTTGGATGATGACGAGGTTCAGAAATTATTTGTCCTGATGCGGAAATTGAGAGCAGAAGGTGTAGGAATTATTTTTGTAACACACTTTTTGGAACAGGTATATGAAGTGTGTGACCGAATCACTGTACTGAGAAATGGTGAATTGGTTGGTGAGTATGAAGTGGAATCACTTCCACGTGTAAAATTAGTATCTAAAATGATGGGAAAAGATTTTGATGACTTAGCAGATATCAAGGGTGAATATAAGCATGAAAAACATTTAGAACCGTTGATTGAGGCCAAAGGGTTAGGTCATGCAGGTACAATTCGACCGTTTGATTTGACAATCAACAAAGGAGAAGTAATCGGACTTACAGGACTTCTTGGATCCGGACGTTCAGAGATGGTTCGTGCCATTTACGGTGCTGACAAAGCCGATTCCGGCGTGCTGAAAGTCAAAGGAAAAGATACTAAAATCTCATCCCCATTGGATGCGATGAAAGCCGGCATGGCATATTTGCCGGAAGATAGAAAAAAGGAAGGAATCATTGCCGATTTGTCTGTTCGCGAAAATATTATATTGGCACTTCAGGCAAAACGTGGAATGTTTAAGTTATTATCCCGCAAACAGATGGAAGAATTTGCGGATAAATACATTGACTTGTTGCAGATTAAAACAGCAAGCCGTGAAACTCCGATTAAGAGCTTATCCGGCGGAAACCAGCAGAAGGTGATTATTGCCAGATGGCTGCTTACGAATCCGGATTACCTGATTTTGGATGAACCGACACGAGGGATTGATATCGGAACAAAGACAGAAATTCAGAAATTAGTACTTCAACTGGCGGATGAGGGAAAAGCAGTCACCTTTATATCCTCCGAGATTGAGGAGATGCTTCGAACCTGCAGCCGTATGGCAGTTCTTCGTGACGGAAAAAAGGTTGGCGAAATTGAAGAAGAGGATTTGTCACAAGAATCCATTATGAAAGCAATTGCGGGAGGTGATGAATAATGGCTGAGAAAATTAAAAAAATAACAGGAATGCGATTATTTATGCCGATTGTGTGTTTGTTTATCGTATTGCTTGTAAATGTGATTCGAACACCGGATTTCTTTAATATAACGTTAAAGGACGGACAATTAAGTGGATGGCTGATTGATGTGATTAACCGAGGTTCTGAACTTGTTATACTTGCCATTGGTATGACATTAGTAACAGCTGCTTCCGGTGGTCAGGATATCAGTGTTGGTGCTGTTATGGCGGTTGCCGCTGCTGTTTGCTGTCAGATTTTGTCCGGCGGTGAAGTAAGTACAAATACACTGGCTGCTCCGATTATCATTGCTGCGATTGCCGGAATTTTAGTTGCTGCTTTGTGCGGCGCGTTTAATGGTTTTTTGGTTGCGAAACTAAATATCCAGCCAATGGTTGCTACATTGATTTTGTTTACTGCAGGGCGCGGTATTGCCCAGTTGGTTACACAAGGACAGATTACATATGTCCGTGTGGAATCTTACAAGGCAATGGGTGGATTTCTCGGACCAATTCCGACACCGGTCATCTTTGCAGTCGCAGCCGTTGTTGTTGCCTATTTGGTATTAAATAAGACAGCACTTGGTATGTATATTGAAAGTGTAGGAATTAACAGTCATGCATCCCGCTTGATTGGATTAAATTCTACAAGAATTAAATTCCTCACCTATGTAATTTGCGGAGCCCTGGCAGGGCTTGCAGGAATTGTTGCTTCGAGCCGAATTTATTCCGCAGATGCTAACAACATTGGTCTGAATCTTGAGATGGATGCCATCTTAGCAGTAGCGTTAGGTGGAAACATCTTAAGTGGTGGTAAATTTAGTTTGATGGGGTCAGTAATTGGCGCTTATACGATTCAGGCGTTGACAACAACGCTGTATGCTATGAGTGTACCGTCTGACCAGCTCCCGGTTTATAAAGCAATCGTTGTTATCATTATCGTAGTTCTTCAGAGCCCGGTTTACAAAAAGGCAATGCAGAATTACAAAGCGAAGAGACAGTCGAAAAAGGCAGTAGTACAGGGAGGTGAACAGTAATGGGTGAATTTTTGAAGGCAAAGACAAGAAGATTTAACAGCAATACATTTCTTTTCATTATTACAATTGTGTTGTTTATTGCAATGTATGTAGCAGGAATGATTGTATTTGCAGACAAAGGTTTTGCAAAACCGCAGATGTTTACCAACTTGTTTATTAACAATGCCGGATTGATTGTAATTGGTTGTGGTATGACAATCGTTATGATTACCGGAGGAATTGATATCTCGGTTGGTTCGGTAACCGCATTGGTTTGTATGGCGAGTGCTTATGCTATGGAAAATAAGGGGATGAGTCCTTATGCAGCTCTTGCGATTTCGCTTGGTATTGGATTACTGTTTGGCTTGCTTCAAGGCTATTTAGTTTCCTACCTGGAAATTCAGCCGTTTATCGTTACTCTGGCGGGTTTGTTTCTAGGAAGAGGACTTACGGCTATGATAAGTACAGATATGATTTCCATTAAAAACGGTTTGTTTCAGAAATGGGCAACATATCAGATTGAACTGCCGATTGGAACATATAATAAACATGGGGTATTCCGGCCGGCATATATATATCCATCGGTTGTGATTGCACTAATTGTGGTTGTTTTGATTGCTATTATGCTTCGTTATACAAAATTCGGACGCAAATTATTTGCTATCGGCGGCAGCCAGCAGAGTGCATTGATGATGGGCTTAAATGTAAAAAGAACGAAGTTTGAAGCTTATATTTTAGATGGTCTTTTGGCCGGCTTGGGTGGATTCTTATTCTGCTTGAACAGTTGTGCCGGATTTGTAGAACAGGCAAAAGGTTTGGAAATGGATGCTATTTCGGCAGCAGTAATCGGCGGAACACTTCTTTCGGGAGGTGTCGGAACGGTTGTTGGTACAACATTTGGTGTACTGATTAAAGGAACCATTACCAGTCTGATTACAACACAGGGTACATTGTCAAGCTGGTGGGTACGAATTGTACTTTCCGCACTGCTTTGCTTCTTTATTGTATTACAGGCACTCTTTGCAAAAGCAAAAATCAAAGGGAAAAAAGTAGAGAAAAAGGATGTTAAAAAGCCAGGTGGAGCACCACCGGATGAGGTGGCTGCAGAGCCGTAAATTAAATAGGAGATTGTCACAACTAATTGTTTCTCTTTTGGGGACCGGTTCTTGCCAGACCGGTCCCTGTTTGCATTAAAGAAATGCTTATGAGAGGATAAGATTTTAGTTATTGCAATATAGATTCCCAAATGTTAAAATGAGAGAATATCAGTAGTATTAATTCAAGGATAGAATTGGAGGTTTGTGTATGCAAAAGAATGGTAAAAAGCTGTTAGCATGGATGTTAGCAGCAAGCATGGTATTTTCTTTTTCTATGCCAACTCAGGCAGCAAAGAAAAAGCCTGCTTTATCAAAGAAAAAAGCGGTAATAACTGTGGGGAAAACCTTAACGCTTAAGGTTAAAAATATAAGCAAGAAGACAAAAGTAACATGGAAGAGCAAAAACAAGAAAATTGCGACAGTTTCCAAGAAAGGAAAAGTGAAAGCGAAAAAGGCGGGGACAGCGAAGATTACAGCAAGTTTCCGTTATCAGGGCAAGAAGTATGTGAAAACCTGCAAGGTTACGGTGAGAAAGAAAAAGACAGTAGTTGTGACTAATGCACCGACAAAAGTACCAACCAAAGCACCGACGCAGAAACCGGCAGTGACACCGACTGCAACCCCAACGCAGAAACCGGGCACACCGACTGCAACCCCAACGCAGAAACCGGCAGTGACACCGACTGCAACCCCAACGCAGAAACCGGGCACACCGACTGCAACCCCGACGCAGAAACCGGGCACACCGACTGCAACCCCAACGCAGAAACCGGGCACATCGACTGCAACCCCGACGCAGAAGCCAGGGACACCAACTGTAACACCGACGACAGAGCCGGCGGAGCCCACTGCGACTGCAACAAATGAGCCGGCAGGACCTACGGTTACACCGACGGCAGACCCGGATGAGCCAACTGCAACACCAACAGCAGAACCGACGAAGGTTCCGGGCACCCCGATTCCGGTAGAGGATCCGACAAAAGCATTGCTTTTGGATTTTGAAGACGGTACCAATCAATATGTGACCGGACGTCAGGGCGAAGAAGATCTGACTGTTGTAGAGGGCGGTTATAATGACAACTATTGTTTGAAAGTTTCCAACCGTGTGAAAAACTGGGCAGGACCGATGATTGATATCACTCACAATGTGACTGATTTTACAACGTATAAGATTGAGGCGTATGTAAAGCAGACAACGGGTGGCAACAAGACGATAAACTGCATGTGGGAGTCGATGGACTATGCGGGAGCGATGGCTTATACAACCGTGCAGAATGTAGTTGTGCCGAATGGTACATGGACAAAAGTGGACGCAACGGTTGTGGCACCGGGTGATGTAAGTAAATTGTCACTTTATTTTGAAATGGCAAATTATTCAAATGATTTTTATGTAGACAATATTTCTATTACGGAGAAGCATTTGGATATGGATGCAGTTCTTGCTGCACCAAGTCTGAAAGAGGCATATGCAAACCGCTTCCCGATGGGATGTGCAGTTTACAGCTATAATTTGCAGAATCCGGAGATTTTATCATTTATTAAACATCATTACAGTACGGTTACATTTGCAGATGAGCTGAAACCGGAGAATCTTTTGAACGAAGAGGCAACAAAAGCATCGGAAGATGGCATGCCGGTTATTAATACAGATGTGATTGATAAATGTTTATCGCTTGCTCAGGAAAATGATTTAAGTGTGCGTTTCCATACGCTTGTCTGGTATTCGCAGACACCGGATTGGTATTTCTGTAAGAATTACACACCGGAGTATGATGGTACGGGAACAGCTAAGAAAAACATTACAAATCTTGTTGACAAAGAGACGATGCTTGCTCGAATTGAAAGTTATGTTAAGCAGGTTATTACCTATGCAGAGACTAATTATCCGGGCGTTGTATATGCTTACGATGTAGTAAATGAGGTAATTGACAGCAATGGCTGTAAATTACGGACAGTAAGTTCAAGTTTGTATGGTGCTATTTTTACAGACGACGACAATACTTATATTACAAAGTCTTTTGAATATGCGAGAGAAGCTGAAAAAGCAGCAAATTCATCGGCAAAATTGTTCTACAATGATTTTGTCGGACTGGCATCGCCGGGACAGATGAAGGCAGTTGTGAAATATCTTGCAGATGCAAAAGATGCCGGAAATATTGATGGTCTTGGCATGCAGGCACATCAGACTAATCTTGGTGTGGCAGATGGTGATAATATTAAAAATGCACTGAAATTATTCCAGCAAAATGGCTATGAGGTGCAGATTACTGAGCTTGATTTTGCAAGTAAGGATAATTCAGAGGCGGGTAATGAGACACTGGCAGCAGCATACCAGAAGTTCATGAATATTATATTACAGCGAATGGATGATACGTCTGCTCCGGTAAATGTAAGTAATGTTACATTCTGGAATCTGACAGATTTGGATACTTGGCTGAATAGTTTTTACAGTAATGGAAGTACCTATTATCCATCACTGTTTGATGAAAATTATCTGCCGAAAAAAGCGTTTACGGCATTGATTAATCTGGCAAATGGAGTTGTAGAGCCGACCGCAACGCCGACTGTGGCACCAACTGCGACTCCGACGGCGACTCCGACGGCAACTCCGACGGCAACTCCAACGGCAACTCCAACCGTTGATCCGGATGCTACGCCAACACCTACGCCGGTTACCACACCGACTCCGGAGCCGACGGCTGAACCGGAACCGGCAGAGACAAAAGAATTGGATTTGGCGCAAGGAAGTATTGTAATCAGTGCAACCGGATATACAATTGGTAGTGCAGAAGAAACTGCATTTACCGGAAATTACACGATTTCCAGTACAGCACAATCGGCAACAGCATATTATATTTTAGTAACGGGCGGTACTCATACGATTACGTTAGATAATCTTGTTTGTACATCGAGTGAGTCAAGTCCAATTAAATTAAGTGGTGATGCTAAGGTAAATCTTATCTTAGCTGGAACATCCGCATTGACCGGTTCCGGCTATCATGCAGGAATCGAGGTTCCGTCCGGTTGTGAACTGACGATATCCGGTGATGGCCAATTGACGGCATTAGGCGGTAACGAATCGGCAGGAATTGGTGCTGCATCAGATGGTAAGACATCTAGCACATTAGGACGTATTATTATCAGGAGCGGTACGATTATAGCCTGCAATACAGGAAGAAATGCTGCAGGAATCGGTGAATCAAGGTACGCTAAAGGTGGCGGAGAAATTTACATCTACGGTGGTAATATTTATGCCACATCTTCCGGTAACGGAGCCGGAGTTGGTGGCGGTGGTACTGCAGATGCCTCAGCTGAAACGATGAAGATTGGAATCTATGGCGGTATCATTTCCGCAGGTGGCAGTACCTATGCAATTGGAGATGGAAAGAGCCAGAGTATTTGTAAAGTGACAGTAACCGGTGGTGCCTGCTATAGTACGAACAGTGGAAAGACGATGTTTGGCTCAACATGGGAAACCCAAGATACTTATGTTGGTACAGAGATTGACACAACAAAACTTTCCGGTATTCAGTCAGTGACGATTGATGGGGTAGACCAGGGAATCAGCAGTTTTTACATCAATGCACAGTCTGGTACTACGAACTATAAGTGGAAACTGAATCTGTATGTGAAGAAAGGTGTATCTCATACGATTGTAGTAACGGATACAAACGGTGAGGCACATGAGTATATGGTTGACGCTTAATCTATAATTAAAAAAGGAGTTCATTCGTTTGAGACAAGATAATGCTTTGCTTTATAGTCTCTTACGAATGAACTTTTTTTGGGGCTCTATTGACAGATGATGTTTCCTAAAAATATAGATAATAAAAATCTTGAATCTTCCCCCTTTTTTTGCTATTCTAAAAACAGTTTAATCCACAAAGGAGAGGGAGGCGAGGCGTTTTATGTTTCTCAAACAATTTGCAGAATTCAATTCGATTTGTATACAGTGCCATGACAGTCCGGATGCGGACGCGATGGGGGCTGCGTTTGGTTTGTATGCGTATTTTATGAATCTGGGTAAAAAGGTAAATTTGATTTATGCAGGGGAACATCAAATTACAAAGCCATCGCTGAAATTGATGGTGGAGCACCTTGGTATTCCGATTCGATATGTGAATGAAATGCCGGAACATGACATTTTGATTACCGTGGACTGCCAGTATGAGGGAGGTAATATTACATCGATGCCGGTGAAAAAAGTGGCGATGGTTGATCATCATCCGATTTGTGTAGAAACGGATGAATGGTGTTTTATTTTCCCGGAATTCGGAAGTTGTTGTACCGTGGTCTGGGAACTGCTTTTGGAGGCGGGGTATCCGGTGAATGCGAACTGGCAGGTGGCAACGGCGTTGTATTATGGTTTGTATAGTGATACCAGCAGTTTGTCTGAAATTTATTATCCGGCAGACAGACAGATGCGTGATTCTCTGCAGATTAACAGAGAGTGTCTCGATGAAATGATTCATGCGAATTTACAGCGTCAGGATTTGGAAATAGCAGGAGAAGCGTTGTCTCACTATTACTATGATGAGGAAAAGCGTTTTGCGCTGCTGCATACAAAACCATGTGATCCAAATCTGCTTGGCGTTATTAGTGATATGGTAAATTGTGTGGCAACTGTTGACTGCTGTGTGGTATATAATGAAACGCCGATTGGATATAAAATGTCGGTACGAAGTGCGAAAAAAAATCTGCCGGCGAGTGATTTGGCGGAAAAAGTCAGCTGTGGAATTGGTGCTGGCGGCGGACACGCGAATAAAGCGGGCGGCATGTTGATGAAACACATGCTCGCCACACAGTATCCGGGGGAAGATGTAAAAGAAATTCTCATTCAGCGAATCCGTGAGTTTATCCGTGAAGCCGCTTGCTGATTTCCATGAGGGGAATCGGCATCAGAGATAAAATACCTACGACAACCCATTCGCGCAGATTAAGTGACTGCGTATGGAAAATAGGCTGGAGAACGGGCATACAGATGACCAGACATTGCAGGACAATGCAGAACAATACACTAAATAAAAGTTTTTTGTTCCCAAGAATCCCCGTCTCTAACAGCGAGTGCTCGCTTCTCATATTAAACGAGTGAACTAACTGCGATAAAGAAAGTACGGCAAAGCACATGGTGGAATTGCCGCTTGTATAGGCAAAAAGTGCTAAGGAGCCGATGAACATACCTTCTAAAACCATCTGAAAGACGGTATCAAAGTGAAAGATACTTTCATTTTTCGATAATGGCGGACGGTTCATGCTGTCCGGATCCGGTGGCTCGACACCGAGGCATAGTGCCGGAAAAGAATCCGTCACGAGATTAATAAACAACAGTTGTACCGGTAAAAGTGGTGCAGACAGCCCGAAAAAGATAGCAACAAAAATCGTCATGATTTCCCCGATGTTACAAGACAAGAGGAAATGTATGGCTTTTTTTATGTTATCGTAAATACCGCGCCCTTCCCGGACGGCACTTACAATAGTGGAAAAATTATCGTCCATTAAGATAATGTCAGATGCATTTTTGGCAACATCGGTTCCGGTGCGTCCCATGGCACAGCCGATATCCGCTGCTTTTAGGGCAGGGGCATCATTGACACCGTCACCGGTCATGGCAACGACATTTCCCATCGCCTGATACCCTTTTACGAGACGTACTTTGTGGGCTGGAGATACACGGGCAAAGACATGATATTTTTTGAGCGCCGCCGGAAGTGAACGGTCGCTGATGGCATCTAAGTCGGCTCCCGTAATGACTTCGTCTTTTGTCTGGCAGATGCCAAGTTCCTTGCCAATCGCCGCAGCGGTGTTTTTATGGTCGCCGGTAATCATAATCGGACGGATTCCGGCGTGCTGGCAGCTTTTAACAGCGGCGTAAGCTTCCGGGCGGGGTGGGTCAATCAGACCTGCCATCCCAAGGAAAACCAAATGGGATTCTAAGGAATTGTTGTCCGGGCGGCTTTTGTGCAGACAAAAACCGAGAGCAATGACGCGAAGTGCATTGGCGGTGTAATTTTCAATTTGTTCATTTAATCTATGCCGCATCGTATGTGTCAGTGGCCGTGTGCTGCCATCTTTATCGAGATACGAGTGACAGTTGGCAAGGATAAATTCAGGAGCTCCCTTAGTTATTGCTAAATATCCATTGGGTGTCCGGTGCAGCGTTGTCATCCGCTTGCGGATTGAGTCAAAAGGGATTTCTTCAATAACCGGAAATTCTTTTCGTACTTCCGTATAAATAAGTCCGCTTGATGCACCGTAATGAATCAGTGCGTGTTCGAGTGGACCGGATTGGTTGTTGCAGAGCAGAAAATAACGAAGCAAGGTTTCTTCGTTTTCGGTACTGTATACATTTCGAACCGTCATGCGATTCTGGGTAAGCGTGCCGGTCTTATCCGAGCAGATAACGGAGGCACTGCCGAGTGTTTCCACGGCAGGAAGATGGCGGATAACGGCACATTGTTTTGCCATGCGCTCAACGCCAAGACTCAGCATAATGGTAACGAGGGCTGGCAGACTTTCCGGAATGGCTGCGACGCCAAGACTGACGGAAGTCATAAACATATCAAAAACTGGCTGATTTTTCTGCAATCCCAGGAAAAAAAGAATCGCACAGATAATCAGCGCCAGGATGCCAAGCACTTTTCCTGTGTGATTGAGGCGTTTGGTAAGAGGTGTCTGCGGTGCCTGTTCATGGGAAAGCATACCGGCAATTTTTCCAATTTGCGTATTCATACCGGTTTCCGTAACGCAGAACAGTCCATTTCCGGTCGTAATCATTGTACCTGAAAATACCATATTGAGCTGGTCACCAAGCGAGAGATTTTCCATATGCAGTGAGTCAGAAGTTTTTTCGATGCTTCCTGTTTCGCCGGTAAGGGCAGATTCATTTGCAGACAGATTGTGCGTAAGAAGAAGCCTGCCGTCGGCGGGAACAAGACAGCCGGTGTCAAGATAGACTAAATCCCCCGGCACAAGTTCCGGAGAAGATATGGTCTGGCGTTTTCCATCCCTTAGTACCTGACATTGTGGTGTTTGCAGAGAACGAAGGTGAGCCAGCGAATGTTCTGCCTTTTTCTCCTGATAAATGCCAAGCAGAGCATTTAGGATAACGATTGCCAGAATGATTAAAGGGTCGGTCAGATTCATTTCTCCCTGTGCATAAGAAGCAAAAAAAGAAATGCCGGCAGCTGCCAGTAAAGTAAGAATCATAAAATCTTTAAACTGCGCGGCAAACTGACGGAAAAATCCGGGACCTTTTTCGCTTTGCAATTCATTTTTTCCATAATGTCTCTGGCGTTTGATAACTTCTTTTTGGGATAAGCCCCGGTCTTTGAAACGGTTGAGTTTATCCATTACTTCCTGTGATTCCATTTGATACCAGTTCATACTTACCTCCAAAATATTTGACTGTTTTTGTCGAAAGGACTCTCCTCTTTTCCCTTATTTGCATAAAATAGAATAAGGAAGTGGCAGGAGGAGCTTGTGTTTGTTGTTTGCTTATTGGCGTTGTCGGTGAGCCTTGACACGCTGGGGATTGGTATGGCATATGCAATGTCGGGCATTTGCATACCCAAACGAATCCGATTATTTATTGCGTTATTAAATGGCGTGCTGACAGCGGTTGCACTTTTTGCGGGTTCGACATGCCTTGCGGGGCTGCCGGAACCTTGTTTTCGCCTTATTGGCGGTGGGATTTTGATTTTGCTTGGCGCAAAAACGTGCATCCGTGTGTTGCAAAACAAAGGGGAAGTACAGTATGACAAAGATAATTCCCGAAGCATTGATATAAAAGAAGGCAGTGCGTTGGGAAGTGCCCTTGCGCTTGATTCGGTGAGTGCAGCACTTAGTCTGGTCGGTCAGGGAACCATAATCTGGTTATTTCCTGTATGTACCGCTTTTTTATGTGGAGCCTTTTTGTGGATTGGCGGGCAGAGGATATACCACGTGCGCCGTCTAAACGGAATCAGTGGCATACTTCTTATTCTTCTTGGTTTGTTTCGCGTGCTGCCCGTTTTTTTCTAATAGCATTGAGGGCGAAAATTACTAATAGGACAATACCTGTATAAAAAATAACATGCTTGTATTTATCAAAATAATGAAAGAACAAATCTTTGTATTGATAAAAATAATAACCAAGACCGGTTAATACCGTGTTCCATGTAACAATGCCGATGGCAGAATACAAAAGATAACGGCTGATATTCTGTCCCATGGCACCCGCGACAAAGCCGATATAGGTGCGGCACAGAGGAATCACGCGGCTGACTAGAACGGCACTTTTTTCGTGATTGCCAAAGACACGGTAGGAGGTTAGGATTGGTTTCTCCATAGAAGAAAAGCGTTTCATAATGCGTTCCAACAGTGGAGAACCGCCAAACCTGCCAATGCCATACGGAATCAGTGCCCCAATCAGTCCTGCTCCCGTTGCCAAAAGGACAAGATATGGAAAAAACAACCCCTGCCCGGCAGCCATACCCCCCGCCAGTGGCAGAATAATCTCACTCGAAACAGGAAAACAGGCATATTCCAACATAATCAGCACAAACATAGCCCAAATGCCATAGTTCTGTAAAAACGACTCAATCCAATCCATTCATCATGACCTCAGTATGATTGTTACAGTGTATGAGGTGATAGTCGGAATTATTCTCTAGACCTCGCGGATAAATGAACCAAAGCATTGAGGGGGAGATATTTGAATGACGAGCTTGTGGCAAATGTTTGCTGCCAGTTCCTTTGGATTCCAGTAATTCCGTAGAAAAACTTTGTGACTCGTGGGTACAAACACATGGGTATGAGGCTTGCGTATTTTGCATGCCCATACCCTTACGCGTTTGTTATACGAGAGTGCCCACGAGACGCAAAGCTTTTCTACGGAATTACGGAACCTAAAAAACTGCCACAAACTCTCCTATCACAGTCCTTGACAAAGGATTTTAGTGTTGGTATTATAAAATAGTATGCTTGCGTACATTTTGACACAAATAGGAGGTAGTTTTGAAGAAGAAAATCAGCTTATTCGTTTTGTTGTTTCTCTTAGTATTGACAGCGAATTTTCAGACAACAAATGCGGCAGCAAAGAAAAACATATATAAGATAAAAGTAAACAAATTAAAGAATACGGTGACGGTATACCGTCATACGAAAAAAGGAAAGTACAAACCATATAAAGCATTTGTCTGTTCATCGGGAAAAGCGACACCGGTCGGCACTTTTTCTTTGAGAGAAAAATATCGGTGGCATGCACTGCTGGGACCGTCTTACGGTCAGTACTGTACAAGAATTTATGGAGGCTTTTTGTTTCATTCGGTATGGTATTATCAGCCAAAGAAAAATACACAGTCCTATGCTCAGTTTAATCGGTTGGGAACGATGGCATCTCATGGATGTATCCGATTGACGGTGGCAGACAGCAAATGGATTTATGATAATTGCCCATCCGGCACAAAAGTAGTAATTTACAATTCGCCAAAGGCAGGACCGCTTGGCAAGCCGAAGGCACAGAAGTTATCCGGGCATATGGGATGGGATCCGACTGATCCGGATATTCATAATCCATATTTGATTAAGGTAAAGAGTATCAAGCTGAGTACTACGAAAAAGACATTGGAAATTGGTGGTAAAAAGAAGGATGCTAAGTTTACGATTCGGGTAAAAAAGATTTTACCGAAAAAAGCGATGATCAAGAAGATGAAATACACTTCTTCCAATAAAAAGATTGCAACTGTCAATCAAAAAGGTGTCGTAAAAGCAAAGAAAAAGGGAACTTGTAAAATTTTTGTGGAGACAACCGATGGCAGTAAAATAAAAAAGGTATGTAAGATTACAGTGAAGCAGGTGGAAAAGAAACCGGTTGTTGTGCCAACACCGACACCGGCAGTTACACCGACGCCAACACCGACCCTTACACCAACGCCGTCACAAACGGCAGAACCAACACCGACATCAACGCCGGAATCGGCATTAAATGAGTGACAATAAGAAAAGAGGTAAAAAAATGAGTCAGAGTTACAATCCAAAAGAAATTGAAAAAAAATGGCAGAAAGTCTGGGAAGACGAAAAAGCTTTTCAGGCAACTAATGATTTCAGCAAGCCCAAATATTATGCCCTTGTTGAATTTCCATATCCATCCGGACAGGGACTTCATGTAGGACATCCGCGTCCGTATACGGCACTTGATATCGTAGCACGTAAAAGAAGAATGCAGGGCTACAACGTACTTTATCCGATGGGATGGGATGCGTTTGGTCTTCCGACAGAAAACTATGCAATTAAAAATAAAGTACATCCAAAGGAAGTAACGAAGAAGAATGTTGCAAGATTTAAAGCACAGCTTCAGGCACTTGGCTATTCCTTTGACTGGGATCGCGAAATTAACACAACAGATCCAAATTACTACAAATGGACCCAGTGGATTTTCCTGAAATTATTCAAAGCAGGACTTGCTTACAAGACAGAGATGCCGATTAACTGGTGTACTTCCTGTAAATGCGGTCTTGCCAATGAGGAAGTTGTAAACGGTGTGTGTGAGCGCTGTGGAAGTCCGGTTATCCGTAAGGTAAAGAGCCAGTGGATGCTTAAAATCACGGCATATGCAGATAAATTGATTGATGATTTGGATGGACTTGACTATATTGAGAGAGTCAAAGTTTCACAGAAAAACTGGATTGGACGTTCTCATGGTGCAGAAGTAGACTTCCAGATTAAAGATAAAGAAGAAAAACTCCGCATTTACACGACACGTCCGGATACTTTGTTTGGTGTAACTTACATGGTAGTATCTCCGGAACATCCATATCTGGATAAGTACAAAGATGAGATTAAAAACTGGGATGAGATTGTAGCCTACCGTGAGATGGCAGCAAGAAAATCCGATTTTGAGAGAACCGAGTTAGCAAAAGATAAAACAGGTGTAGCAATTGACGGACTTTTGGCAATTAATCCGGTAAATGGTGAGGAAATTCCAATCTGGGTATCCGATTATGTATTGATGAGCTACGGAACAGGAGCGATTATGGCGGTACCGGCACATGATACCCGTGACTGGGAATTTGCCAAGAAATTCAATTTGCCGATTCATGAAGTAATTGAAGGCGGTGACGTGGAAAAAGAGGCCTTCACGGATGTTGCTACGGGAACTCTTGTGAATTCCGGATTTTTAACCGGTAAATCTGTAGAAGAGGCAAAGAAAGAAATTATTGCCTGGTTAGAGGATAAGAAAGTGGGAACGGCAAAGAAAAACTTCAAACTGCGTGACTGGGTATTTTCCAGACAGCGTTACTGGGGTGAGCCGATTCCGATTGTAAAATGTGAAAAATGTGGTTATGTACCGATTCCTGAAGAAGAACTTCCGCTTCGTCTGCCGGAGGTAGACAACTATGAACCAACGGATAACGGGGAATCTCCAATCTCCAAAATCCGTTCCTGGGTTGAGACAACTTGTCCATGCTGTGGCGGAAAAGCAGAGCGTGAGACAGATACAATGCCTCAGTGGGCTGGTTCTTCGTGGTACTTCCTGCGTTATATTGACCCAACAAATGATGAAGCACTTGCCAGCAAAGAGGCTCTCAAATACTGGCTGCCGGTTGACTGGTACAATGGTGGTATGGAGCATACGACCCTTCACCTTTTGTATTCCCGTTTCTGGCATAAGTTCTTATATGACCAGGGCGTAGTACCGACCAAAGAGCCATATCAGAGGAGAACATCCCATGGTATGATTCTTGGTGAAAATGGCGAGAAGATGAGCAAATCCCGTGGTAATGTTGTAAACCCGGATGATATTGTAAATGTATACGGTGCTGATACACTCCGCACCTACGAAATGTTTATTGGTGCGTTTGATGCCGCTGCTGCATGGTCAGAAGATGGAGTAAAAGGCTGCCGCCGTTTCTTAGAGCGTGTATGGAAGTTAAAAGATATGGTGACAGATGAAGAAGGCTATTCCGCTGACTTGGAGACAAAAATGCATCAGACCATTAAGAAAGTAAGTAACGATTTTGAAACCTTGAAGTACAATACAGCAATTGCTGCCATGATGGCATTGATTAATGACTTCTACAAAAAAGGTTCCGTTACAAGAGACGAGTTTAAGACACTTCTTGTACTTTTGAATCCGGTTGCACCACATATTACAGAGGAATTGTGGGCTGAGAAAAATTACGGTGGTTATTTGTTCCAGACAAGCTGGCCGGAATTTGATGAGGCAAAAACGGTAGAGGCTGTACAGGAAATTGGTGTACAGGTCAACGGTAAAGTACGTGCGACCGTTAAAATTGCCATTGATGCAGCGAAAGAAGATGCGTTGGCTGCCGGACGGGAAGCGATTGCTGATAAACTTGCCGGTAAACAGATTGTAAAAGAAATTTATGTACCGGGACGTATTTTGAATTTCGTTGTAAAATAAGTAATTGCAAATAATTTGGAGGTGCAAAAAATGCCTAAGGTAAGTGTCATAATTCCTTATTTCAAAGGACAGGCATATTTGGAAGAATGTGTTCAGAGTATCGAAGAACAAAAGATAGAAGACTTAGAAATTATTGTTGTCAATGATAAAGACGGTCATGAAGTGCCGGATTCCGTAAAAGAGAATCCGCACGTCAAAGTATTTTTGGCAATGGATGAATTGCCGGAAGACGTCATTCGGGCTAATGAGGAGACGGCAGCAGCGTGGCGCGAGCAGAAAATCCACGAGAGAGTGGAGAAACGCTTAGATAGCGCAGAACGCCGCCGCGAGCAGGCCCGGGAAATGGAGAAAAAAGGAGATTCCATCAGCCTCTACACAGATAAAGAACTGCATCCGAGTGAGGAAGATTTGCTCGATGAGTATGAAGAAAAAATCGGACAGGTATATCCGTTTGGTGTTTCTTTCTGCCGTAACATCGGTTTAGAGAAAGCGACAGGAGAGTACGTTTATTTCATTGACTGTGACGATTACCTGATGGATGGGGCACTGAAACGGCTGCTTGATTTGGCAGAAGAGAAACAGGCAGTTATGACAACCGGTAATAAATACAGTTCTTGGTTTAAACCGGTGAATTTTGATTTTGAAAAAGCAAAACAGGAAACTTTTATTGAGGGCGTAAAACCGTTGGAAGGGCAGACGCTCCGCGACCGTTTTGTGGAAATGTATTCGGTGCAGCACTTTTTAATCCGCAGGGATTTTGTGATGGAGCATGAGCTTTCGTTTGATACAACGACACGTTTTTACAGTGATATGACGTTTTGTGTGAAATTGTTGAAACTGGCAGCAGGTAAAATGTGGGTTGATGGTGACAGTCTGTATATCTGGCGTCACCGCAACGACCAGATTCATCTGCCGGCACTCTGCCAGAAAAAGCGTGGACACCGCAGCGGTGAATTTTTGGATGCCTATGATAAATGTTTGCATATTATTAAACCGGAAGATAAAGACCTTCGTTTTGCACTGGACCATTATTTGATGAATTTCTTCTGGCGTAAATATCCGGCACGAATCTTGAGAGAAAATGCGCCGAAGTTTGCGAAAGCAATGGCAAATATGCCGGAATGGAAGAATGTAATTAAAGAGTATGGTATATTCCAGCGTTTGCAGTTGTCAATTACCCGCAAGGGGAAATTGCGTATGGCAAAACCGGTTATGAAGTTCAATAAGTGGCGCAAAAAGAAAAAAGGTTTGATTGGAAGCCGTATTCAGTGGTATCGTGTGCTGGAACGCCACATTTTCAAGAAAATGCCATTGCGGCATGACTGGGTATTTATCGAGAGTTTCTTCGGAAAGAGTTACTCCGACAGCCCGAAATACCTGTATGAATATCTGCAAAAGACCAGAGGGGACAAGTACCGTTATATTTGGGTATTAAATAACAAATCCGAAGCACTTGCAAAAACCGGAAAACATACGAGAGTAAAGATGAATAGTCTTCGTTATGTGTATTACGCATCCCGTTGTGGATATCGTATTTTTAACGTGCGTCAGCCTGCTTGGAATAAAAAGCGTCCGGGTGTTGTTTTCCTGGAAACATGGCATGGTACACCGCTTAAGAAACTGGCATTTGATATGGAGGATATTACATCTGCAAGCCAGAATCATAAGACACTGTTTTATAAGCACGGCCGCGAGTGGAATTATTTGATTTCTGCCAACCGTTTTTCAACGGATGTGTTTGAGCGTGCATTTGTTTATGACAGAGATAAGATTTTGGAATATGGTTATCCGAGAAATGATATTCTATATGCGGATAACAAAGAAGAAATTGCTGCCGAAGTGAAGAAAGAACTTGGTATTCCGGAAGGAAAACGAGTAATTTTGTATGCGCCAACCTGGCGTGATAACCAATTCTATGACCGTGGTAAATATAAGTTTACGCTGGCTCTTGATTTAGGCAGACTGCAAAAAGAATTTGGTGAGGACAGTGTTGTACTTTTGCGTACACATTACTACATTGCCGATATTTTGGACTTGACCGAGTACGAAGGATTTGTTTATAACGGAAGCCAGTACGAAGATGTGTCTCGTCTGTATCTGGCATCGGATATTTGTATTACCGATTATTCTTCTGTATTCTTTGACTTTGCAAACTTAAAGCGTCCGATTTTGTTCTACGCATATGATTTTGATGAGTATGCAGATGAAATCCGAGGCATGTATATGGATATGGAGAAAGAACTTCCGGGTCCGATTCTCCGCACCAACGATGCCGTTGTCGATGCTTTACATCATATGGATGCAATTGAGGAAACTTACAAAGAGCGCTACGAAGAATTTTACGAGAGATTTTGCAGCGTGGATGATGGACATGCTTCTGAGCGCGTGATTGAAAAAGTGTTTGGCGAGCGTGAAAACGGTACATTGGATACGGAGCAGTAAGTAAGCTACAAGGAGGAACAACGTGCGTAAAGGAATTTATCATTTGGTAAAACAGATTGTCGTTTTGTTTTATTACTTAATGTGCAATCTGTGCCCGGTAAAACAAAATCGCATTGTTTTTGACAGCAGCCTTGGAAAAAGTTATTCCGGAAATCCGAAACACATTTACGAATATCTCATGGCAAACGGATATGATTTGAATTGGGATTGTATTTGGTTTTACGAGAATGAAAAGTATAATATTCCGGGGATGAGCAGACAGGTCCGCTATGGGCGTCTGCGCTATCTGTACTACATGGCGACGGCGAAAGTTTGGGTGTTTGATACGAGACAGCCGGAGTTTTTGCTGCGCCGCAAGGGAACCTATTATATTCAGACATGGCACGGAACACCGCTCAAAAAACTGGCACTGGATATGGAAGATGTATTTATGGTGGGTGAGAGCGACATTGATTCCTACAAAGAACATTTTACGAAAAACGTTCATACATGGGATTTTTTGATATCCCAAAATCCGTTTTCCTCGGAGACATTTCGACGGGCATTTGATTTCCACCGAGAAATGTTAGAATACGGATATCCGAGAAATGATATATTGTTCTGGGAGAATACGACAGAGGGAATCCGAAGTTTTAAGAGAAAACTGGGACTTCCGGAGGATAAAAAGATTATTTTGTATGCGCCAACCTGGCGAGATGACGAATTTTCGGAAGATGATAAATACGAGTTCCGTCCACAGATTTCTTTTGAAAAACTGCAAAAAGAACTGGGCGATGAGTACATTATGATTGTCAAATACCATTATCTGATTATGGATGCGATTGACTGGTCGCCGTATGAGGGATTTATTTATCATTTTGACCAGAGCCGCGATATTGCAGAGTTGTTTTTGGTGTCCGATATACTAATTACGGATTATTCTTCCGTAATGTTTGATTATAGTATTTTGAACCGTCCGATGTTTTTCTTTGCTTACGATTTTTATAAATACAAAAATGAACTTCGTGGATTTTATTTCAGTTACAGCAAAGAGATGCCGGGACCGATTTCAACAACGACGGATGAGTTGATTGAGGATATCCACTCGTATGATTATTCGGTTTATGCACAGAGGTATGAAAAGTTCAAGAAAAAATATAATTCCATCGATGATGGCAGGGCGGCAAGCCGTGTTTTACATTTGATGAAGCAGTTGATTCCAAGCAAACGAACAGACGTTTATTATGAGTAATTGCAGCAAAGGAGGCATTTTGCAATGGAAACAATTAAGAGTTTTACCGTGGACCACAAAAGACTTCTGCCGGGAGTTTATGTAAGCAGAAAAGACAGTACCGGACATGATGTGGTAACAACATTTGATATTCGTATGACAAGACCGAATTTTGAGCCGGTGATGAATACGGCTGAGATTCATACGTTAGAGCATCTGGGGGCAACCTTTTTGCGGAATCATGAAGAATGGGGCGATAAGATTATTTATTTTGGTCCGATGGGATGCCGTACCGGTTTTTATCTTTTGCTTGCCGGTGACTATGAATCGGAAGATATTATCTCACTGCTTCGTGAAATGTTTGAGTTTGTCTGTCATTTTGAGGGCGAGATTCCGGGTGCAGCACCGGAGGCGTGTGGCAATTATTTAGACCAGAATCTGCCGATGGCAAAATATCTGGCTGAAAAATATTTAGAACATGTTTTGACTGGAATTACGCCGGATCGTCTGAAATATTAATCAGACCATAGAAAAAAGGAATAGGCTTCGCATCTTGCGCATAGGATATACAGGAAATGTAGTTCGTTTGTTTGAAGGCGGGGTCTGAGATGATGAAATGGGATAGCCGAATGCATAATACAAGAAGTGTACAGGTATTAAAGGTGGCAATCCCATTTTTTGATGTATCGGAGGGAGAGCTCATTGATGTAGAGGGATTGCTTCAGGCAATTCATCCTTTGACCTGTGGCAGAGAGCGGAAGATGATGGATTCTGTGATGTCTTTTTTTCAGATGCGGCATATGATGGATTTGTTTCGCATGATGCGTGAGGTGCAGAAGGCAAATGAGGCATCCGGGGCAGAGGGCACGGAAAATCCATTTGAAATGTTAAAGATGCTTATGCCGGAGGAGAGTCAAAAGGATTTTGAAATGATTTCTTCTATGATGGAAATGATGCAGGCAGCTTCTGTGGAACAGCCCGAACAAGCGGAAAATGAGGGAGAGGAAGAAGAAAATGAGCACATCGATGTTTGACGAGTATGACATTTTTAAAACAATGCATCCGGTAAAATTGCAGGTGATGAAGGAACTGGCTGAGAATATGCAGGGCAAAAGTATGAAAGATGCCGCACCGCTTTTGATGGCGGCAACCACGAAACTGAAAAACCATAATTTATCTTTTTCACCGGAAGAATCGAAAGTTTTGCTTGAAATTCTGACTAGAAACATGAGTCCACAGGAGAAAGCGAAGGTGGAAATGATGAAAAATGTTGTGGCAAGGCAGAAGAAAAAGTAAGAAAGGAAAGATCGAGTCATTCAAGACTTCACGGAAGCGGTTCTTATCGTGTGCCGTGGCTTTACGATGATGAGGCAACAAAAGTATTGCGTCATTTCGTTTTGGTAAAACAAAAACTTTTGCCGTATTTGCTGGAAAAGGCAAAAGAAAACCACGACACCGGAATTCCTCTTGTGCGAGCAATGGTGTTAGAGTTTCCAGGGGACCCGGTGTGTGGTTTCTTAGACCGTCAATATATGCTTGGTGACCGCTATCTGGTGGCCCCTGTCATGGACGAGACCGGTGAAACCAGACAAGGCGCACTTTGGATAACGGAAACGGTTGATTATTTTACGATTCCGCTCTGGGAAAGGGTGACTTCGGATTGAAAGAAAATATCTTTTACCGAAGTGCCAATCCATAAGGAATAGGTACCCTCATTTATCACAAAAGCTTGATTTTTACAGTTATAGGTGGCAAAGTCCTTTTTGCTAAGGCAGAGGGAAACATGTTTTGTTTCCTGTGGGGCGAGTGCCACCTTTTTAAATGCCCTCAATTGTTTTTTTGGCTGCCCTTCTTCCGGAATGCCGACATAGAGCTGTATGGTCTGTGCACCTGCTCTGTTTCCAGTGTTTGTAATCTGGCAGCGGCAGCAAACAGTTTCATCGTCGGTTTTTTCAACGGAAAAATCATGCAAATCAAAGGTTGTGTAACTAAGACCGTATCCAAATGGGAAGAGAACCGGAATTTCTTCGGTTTCATAATAGCGGTAGCCAACCATTAATTTTTCCGTGTATTCCACATGACGCTGACCGGAATTATCCACTGTGCCCGGATAGGATTTGAATTTTTCGGTCGGTGTATCACAAAGGTGAACCGGATAGGTTTCTGCCAAGTGTCCGGACGGATTTACCTCGCCAAAGAGAACTCGTGCTAAAGCAAGTCCGCCATGCATGCCACAGTAGCTTGTCTGAATCAGTGAGTTTACTTTATTAATCCATGGCATTTCAACCGGACCGCCGTTGATCAGTACCACGGTGAGATTTTTACATTTTTCTGTCAAAGCCTCAATCACTTCGTTTTGTCCATATGGAAGTGTCATGTCCGGGCGGTCAAATCCTTCCACATCGTAAGCATGGTTTAATCCACCGATAAAGATGACTTCATCGTAGGACGGGCAGGCATCCAGTGCCTCTTTCAGATACTTCTCACGTATCGGGCGGATTTCTTTGTCAAACTGTTCTTTTCCGCGGTCTGTTGTATAATCTACATCCAGACTTTCTGCCTGCCAGTCGACTTCACCGGCTACATGTTTTTCATTATCTACGTAATAACCGGGCAGCCAGTCAATCTGTGCATCACCGCCGAGTACCATACGCATGCCAAGCATTGGCGAAATATCATAAAGTGCTTTGATTTCCGCACTTCCACCGCCGGCAGCATGTGTTCTTTTGGCGTTATCGCCGAGGACAAGAATTTTCTTTGTTTCCTTGGAAAGCGGGAGATGTGCCGTGTCATTTTTTAACAGGACAATTCCCTCTTCCGCAATCTCCTGAATGGTCTGCTGATGTTCTTTTGTGTTTGTGCAGCCTTTATTTCTAGTTTTGTCACCGAGCTTAATTCGCTCCATCATTGTTAAAATCCGCTCAATCCGTTCGTCAATTACAGATTCGTCGATTCCTCCAGATTTTACTTTTTCAAGAAGTGGATTTGCTAACTTATAATCGTCAAAATCCGGTGTGACGGACATTTCCATATCAACCCCGTTTAAAGCGGTTTTTTCTGTGTTATGCACGCCGCCCCAGTCAGAAATTGTAACCCCATCATAGTGCCACAAATCACGTAGAATTGTTTTTAAAAGCGTTGCATTTTCACAGCAGAATTCACCATCATACTTATTGTAGGCACCCATCACACTATACGAGCCACCTTCCATTAATGCATCATAAAATGCCGGCAGATATAATTCAAAAAGTGTTTTATCATCGACTTTGGTGTCGACACTTAATCGGTCACACTCCTGATTATTCAGGGCAAAATGTTTCACACAAGCAGCTACATCCTGTGACTGGATTCCCTGCACCAAAGGAACTGCCATACGTCCGGTAAGGTGTGGGTCCTCGCTCATATATTCAAAGTTTCTTCCGCACAGAGGAGTTCGTTTGAGGTTGATGCCGGGTGCCAAAATGACATCTTTTCCTCGTCCGCGTGCCTCATCCCCTAACACTTCGCCAAATTTGCGAGCAAGATTAGGATTCCACGTGGTGCAAAGACATGTATTACTTGGCAGCCAGCTTACGAAATCCGTTGTGTCATCAATTGGCGTCCAACTGTCATTTTCAAATTCCTGACGCACTCCGCTTGGCCCATCTGACATAATAAGCGAAGGAATATTAAGTCGTTTTACTGCGCCGGAACGAAAAAGTCCGGCGGCATGAATCATCGCAATTTTTTCTTCCAGAGTGAGTTTGGAAATGATGTTTTCGTGGTTCATGAAATACCTCCTTTTACTTGTAAAATCGTCCAAAACATCTTGAGATTAGTATAGCATAGGTGGTGGTTTTTTGGAAGTTCCGTAAAATGTCTCAAATAAATTTGCACCTCTTGTGCCGCTTTCGCTTATCAAACACGCAGGGGTATCGGCATGTAAACTACAATTTGCCGAAAGCGTTGCATTTGTTACTTTCATGAGGTTTGGTGTTGTGGTAAAATGAGGGGGAATCAGGTGTAGTTTAGTTATACAGAAGGAGAGGGTATTTATGATTGAAAAATGGGATGCATACGATAAATATTTTAATAAGATTGCCGATGGTTCGCTTATAAGAGGAGAAGTTATTCCAGATGGGGTGTATCATTTGGTAGGGGAAATTATTGTGAAAAATACGGATGGTACATATTTACTCATGCAGAGGGATTATAAGAAACAATTTGGTGGGAAATGGGAATTGACAGCGGGTGGCTCGGCATTACAGGGAGAATCGCCGTTAGAATGTGCAATTAGAGAGTTAAGAGAAGAGACAGGAATTGTTTGTTCAGACTTAAAAGAGTTAAAAAGGGTTGTTCATGATGGTTACCATTCACTTTTTGTGGAATACTTATGTGTTACCAAATGTGATAAAAATTCTATTGTCTTGCAAGAAGGAGAAACTGTTGATTATAAGTGGGTAAATCGAGAGGATATTTTAAAAATGGGAGAAGATACATTAGCTTCATCAAGGGCGTTAGAATGCATGATGCATGATGAGGTGTAACTATGGCAGAATATAGATATAAAAATTCGGAGGATTTAGACGATGAATAGTAAAGAAAAAGATGAATATGTGAATCAGGCAATGGAGAGAATGACATCGATGGAGCCATATTATTGTAATCCATTTGATAATCCAAAGGAATTGAAGGAAAGAGCAAGTGATTTGCTGAAGCGTTTGAATTCTTTGGGGGATAATACTCAGGAAGAAAAAGAAAGTATTATGCGGCAGTTGTTTGGAACTTACAATAAGCTTGCATTTCCGGGGGATGGTTTTAAGTGCGATTATGGATTTAATATTCATTTTCATGGACTTGCAGTTATCAATTACAACGTGGTGATGTTGGATACTTCACCAATCAACATAGGAGCGGGTGCATTTATTGCTCCCGGTGTGTGTCTGGCGTGTTCCGGACATGCGATTCATCCGTCTCAGAGAAACCGCATGTTGACAAGTGCGCCGATAACGCTTGGAGAAAATGTGTGGCTCGGTGCCAACGTGACGGTTGTAGGCGGTGTTTCAATTGGTGATGGAAGTGTTATTGGAGCAGGCAGTGTAGTGACAAAAGATATTCCTGCAGGAGTGATTGCAGCAGGTTCCCCATGTAAAGTGATACGTGAGATTACTGAAGATGATTTACTTGAGGAAAAACAATAGAAAAATGCCAAAACGCCGAAAAATAAATT
>NZ_QUDR01000017.1:0-18582 GCF_003477605.1 Clostridium sp. AF37-5 | reverse complement strand
AAATTGCCAAAACGCCGAAAAATAAATTGCCAAAACGCCGAAAAATAAATTGCCAAAACGCCGAAAAATGATATAATTTTATTGGAGGTGGCTAATTATGAGAGAATATAAACCACGTATTGTGGATGAAATATTAAAAGATAAGCTTGAGGCGAAAGGAGCAGTTGTTATTGAAGGACCCAAATGGTGCGGAAAAACGACGACGGCAATGCAGATTGCTCGTAGTGTCTTAAGAATGGATGAGCCGAGCAAACGGGAAACGAATATTCAGATGTCTGAGATTGCTCCAGAAAGGTTATTAAAAGGTGACACTCCAAGATTGATTGATGAATGGCAAATTGCTCCAAAACTGTGGGACGCTACAAGGTACGAGGTGGATACAAGAGGTGAGGAGGGGCAATTTATTCTGACTGGCTCAGCAGTGCCGGTAGATTCAAAGGATATAACACATTCGGGGACGGGACGTTTTACATGGCTGACAATGAGACCGATGTCATTATACGAATCAGCCGATTCCACGGGACAAGTGAGTTTGAAAGATTTATTTGATAAACCAGACAGCCTAGAAGGAGAAAATAATTTAAATATAGATAAATTGGCATTTTTGATTTGCAGAGGGGGATGGCCTCATGCTGTTGGAATGAGAGAAAAGATTGCATTAGCACAAGCAGAGGATTATTATGAGGCTGTTATAAAATCAGATATTAATAGGGCAGATGGCGTGAGCAAAAATCCTGAAAGAGTAAAGAGATTGTTGAGGTCTTTGGCAAGAAATCAAGGTGCACAAATTGCAAATACAATGTTGAAAAATGATATTGTATCAAATGATACAGAATCATTAAATGAGGATACTATTGCGTCATATTTAAATGCATTGAAAAAGATTTTTGTGATTGAAGATATGCCAGCTTGGAATCCCAATTTAAGATCCAAAACATCCATTCGTTCATCGGATACAAGATATTTTGTGGATCCCTCAATTGCAGTATCTGCGTTGGGGGCTGGACCGCAGGACTTAATAAATGATTTAAATACCATGGGATTGTTATTTGAAACATTGTGTGTTAGGGATCTTCGCGTTTATGCAGAAAAAATAGGTGGCAGTGTCTTGCATTATAGAGACAAATCAGGATTGGAATGTGACACGGTAATTCATCTTAAAAATGGTCGATATGGATTGGCTGAAATAAAATTAGGTGGTCAAAAACTTATTGAGGAGGGAGCAGCTAATTTAAAGGCGTTATCTAACAAAATTGACACTTCCAAAATGCTGGCACCGTCATTTTTAATGATAATTATAGGTGTAGGCGAGTTTGCATACAAAAGAGAAGATGGTATCTTTATAGTACCAATCGGATGTTTAAAGGATTGATGCCTTATGCGAAAGGAGAGGTTATGAATATTACCGTATATCTTGGAGCCAGTAAAGGGAACGATAATACACTTGCTAATGCAGTGAGAGAACTTGGTACATGGATTGGAGAAAGTGGAAATTCGCTTGTTTACGGAGGCTCTAAATCCGGGCTGATGGGTGAGATTGCAGAAAGTGTGCTGCGTGCAGGGGGGAAGGTTACCGGTGTGGAACCACAGTTTTTTATTGATGCAGGTTTTTTGTACGAAGATGTTACAAATCTAATTGTGACAAATGACATGTCGGAACGAAAAGCGAAGATGATTGAACTGGGGGATGCTTTTATCGCATTTCCTGGTGGTACCGGTACATTGGAAGAAATCGCGGAAATTATGTCGAAAGTGTCGTTAGGACATTTGGATGCTCCGTGTATTCTTTATAATCTTAACGGTTATTATGACAGTTTAAGGGATTTACTTCGGCATATGATTGAGAAAGATTTATCAACCGAGGAAAGGCAGCAGGGAATTTATTTTGCTGAAAATCTTGAGCAGATTAAGGAGATTCTTTTGAAGGAATAATCAGTAAAAAACATTTGACAATTAAAAAAATTACAAATATAATACTTTATTGAACGAGTAGCAAAATTGCGTAAATCCAGTTTTGCTGCTCTATTTTTTTGCAGAAAAAAAGGAGGATTCACATGACTGAAAATAACAAAATGAGGGAAATGCCGGTTTATAAACTTATGATTCAAATGGGGATTCCAATGATTTTATCGATGGCATTGCAGGCGGTTTATAATATCGTGGACAGTGCTTTTGTTGGCAATATGAAGGAGGGGAGCGAGGCTGCGCTGAATGCGCTTACACTTGTGTTTCCGGTGCAAATGCTTATGGTTGCAATTGCAATTGGAACCGGAGTGGGAACGAATGCGCTTCTTGCAAGAACGCTTGGACAGGGAGATTCTAAAAAGGCGGCAATGGTTGCAGGAAACAGTTTGTTTCTGGGTTTGATTATTTATGTGATTTGTTTTTTGTTTGGAATTTTTGGTGTGAATGCATATATTTCATCACAGACAGCGAATCCGGAAGTGCTTTCTATGGGAACCAGTTACCTTAAAATCTGTTGCGTGCTTTCTTTTGGAATTGTTTTCTTTTCTTTGTTTGAAAAATTACTGCAGGCGACGGGGCGCTCACTGTATTCTACGATTGGTCAGGTGGCAGGTGCGGTAATCAATATCATTCTTGACCCGATTATGATTTATGGCATTGGACCGGTCCCGAAAATGGGTGTGGAGGGAGCCGCTTATGCAACGGTAATTGGACAGATTGCTTCGGCTGTACTGCTGTTTGTTTTTCATATCAAATTAAATAAAGAATTTGAACATGGATTCAAGTATATGAAGCCGGATGGTAAAATTATAAAAGAAATTTATGCAATCGGTCTTCCGGCGATTATTGCACAGGCACTTATGTCCATTATGGTATATGTGATGAATCTGATATTGAAATTTGATGCTTCTGCACAGACTGCATATGGGCTTTTCTATAAAGTGCAGCAATTTGTTTTGTTCCTTGCTTTTGGATTGAGGGATGCGATTACGCCGATTCTTGCATTTGCTTATGGAATGCGAAGTAAAAAAAGAATTCAGGACGGAATGAAATATGGTATTATTTTTTCGATTGGCTTGATGATTTTAGGGATTTTTATTACAGAAGTTTTTCCGGGACAATTTGCTGCCTTGTTTAATGCCGGATCATCCAGAGAGTATTTTGTTGGAGCCATGAGAATTATTTCCATCAGTTTTCTTTTTGCGGGAATTAATGTTGCATATCAGGGAATTTATCAGGCGTTAGATGGGGGAATGGAATCGCTTGTAATCTCACTTCTCAGGCAGATGATTATTATTTTACCGTTAGCAGAAATTTTTTCTGTTTTAGTAAAAAATGGGCAGGCTGGGGTGTCACTTATTTGGTGGGCATTTCCGATTACAGAATTTGCAGCATGTTTGTTAGGCTGCGTATTTTTAAGGAGAATCCGAAAAAACAAAGTGGAATCTTTGCAGTGAGGTTAGCGTAAAAAAACTTTCGGAAAAATAAATATTGAAAAAGGCAGCTCCTTTGTATAAAGTTTTAAGTGCCGAAACAAAAAAACGCAAAATAGCACGTGCGATTGAACGCTTGACGATGGATGTGCAGTCGGAAGACGATGACTACCTTGATTATTTGATTACCGTTGATATTTTTTCGGAAGGAACCGATATTGTTGAAGTAAATCAAGTAATTATGCTTCGCCCAACCCAATCGCCGATCGTATTTATTCAGCAGTTGGGGCGTGGCCTCCGAAAAGCAGAGGGGAAGGAATATGTTGTAATTCTCGATTTTATTGGAAATTATAAAAATAATTTCATGATTCCAATTGCACTATTCGGAGACAGAAGTTACAATAAAGATAATATCCGAAGATATTTGAGGGAAGGCAGCCGCGTTATTCCCGGTGCAAGTACGATTCATTTTGATTCAATACGCAGGAAATTATTATCATTTTTTGAAAATGATTGATAAGGAGTATAGCGGAGAAATGACGGACAGGGAAGAAGCTTGTCTGGAATTTGTATCCCAGAATCCGGCAAATGAAAGATATAGTAGAACTTGGAATTCGAAGATATAGTGAAGTATCACAAAAAAGAGGATATTGCAAAGAGTACAATGTATGATGACAAAGGAAGATTTCTTCCCATTATGAATTTTCAACTTCAAATGAGTCATCCGGTGAGAGAAGATATTTATCAGTATTTTGTGAATGAATAGAGGTACGATATGAAGACGATACATGTAGTGGCGGCGGTTATAGAAGCTGTCGATGAACAAGGAAAAGAAATACTTTTTGCTACCCAAAGAGGGTACGGAGATATGAAAGGCGGCTGGGAATTCCCCGGTGGAAAAATTGAGCCGGGAGAAACGCCGCAAGAGGCACTCAAACGAGAAATATAGGAAGAACTTGATACCAAAATCAAGGTGGGAAGTCTTATTGATACATTGAAGCAAAGTAAACTTATAACCCCAGAAAAGGAAGTGTGATATGAGAAAAAAATTAAGTGTATTATTATTGATTTTAGCGTTAATTATGAACCAAGCTGCTCCAATGGGCATTAAGGCGGCGGATGCAGCAGATGAAGTTAAGGTTTATGTGGAAAATGGAGAAGGCAGTCTTACGGAAGGTGACGGAACCGCCCAAAGACCGTATCAAAATATACGTACGGCCTTGAAGCAGATTCAGACGGGACAGACACTTGTACTTGTGGGTGAAGTCTCCTACACCAAATACGAGACGTGCGAAGACGGATCTCCGAAACCATTATTTATTGATAAAGATATCACGATTGTTGGTTCAGATACGTCAGCAGGTTTGAAAATACGCAGTATGATTCAGCTGGGAGCGGACGTTACGTTTTGTGATATGTGGCTGCAAATGGTGCCGCAGGCAGGGAATGCACGTGGGACAACAATTTATGCGGCGGGACATACGCTGGTGTTGGATGCGGTAGATACGAGAGTAGGAACCAGTACATTGCAGGACGATGTGAGGCCATTGATCAGCGGTGGCGCGTACCAGGGAGAGGAAGGAAAGATGGGAAGTCACACAACGATTAAAGTGGTCAATCCCATATCCCAGACTAAGATAGCTGCAATTTATGCAGGAGATTATTATCGCGATTCCGAACAAGACAAAGTGGATATAGAACTGGATTCCAAATTGGTAGACACGGAGATTCATGCAGCGGGTGCCGATGGTCATACATTGACAGGAAATGTAAATGTTACACTGGGAAAAGATAGTAATGTAACGGATTTTGACAAGACGGATCTGATAGGTGAGTTGAATGTCAATGTGAAAGCGGGAGCTCATATTGATACCTTGTCATTTTCCGGTATCAATAATCTCACGATGGCAGAAAAGTCGCGGATCACGCTTCCTAAGGAGGCGGATTTTAACGTAAATAACGTCTTTTGCGAGAAAAATGCGGTGCTTGATCTCAGACAAATGTCAACGAATCCGAGTGTTGCAAACAATTTTACCGGTGTAACGGTATCCGGCGAGGATCAAACATGTGGCTCCGTTTTGGTTGGAAATGATACTACACTTGAGATAAAAGGAGAAGTCTATGGTCTAACAAAATTAAACGTAAATGGCTCAGAATATATGGCGAGATTTGTGGAGAATCATTGTTACATACAGGCAAAGGCCTCTTCGAGTGGGAATTTTTCAATTGAGGGCACGCAGTATACAAATTTTCAATTAAATAAAAAGAAAACCGAAGAAATATATTCCTGGATTATTGGAAAACTGGAAAATGAGGACGCAGATGACTTTTATTGGATTGGAGATGCAGATAAAAAATCTGTGATCAGTCAGCAGGGAAAAGAATATTATTATCCGGTTGAATTTAAAAAGGCAGATGGTACGGTTTATAAGCCAACGTTTGAGGAACTTTTTTATGATTACGATTTGGCATTGACGAAGGAAAACGGGGAAGCGGTTGATTTAGAGGAAGCGGCTTTCTGCAGTTGGGATGAGGAGTGTATTAACGAGGGGCAAAGCCAATATAATCAGGTGATTGTATGTATATACGACTGGGAGAACTGTAAGGGTGAACTGACATTGACGCTGACCCATTCGAAAACCGGCAAGAGTATATCGCGAGTGCTTTTGGTGGGTGAAGAACAGCCGATTCCGACAGTAACCCCAACCATGACCCCAACGCCGACGGCAACGCCAACCGTAGCGCCGACAACAACACCAACGCAGGTGCCGACGCCGACGGTTCCAACTCCGGCTGCGACAGAAGTACCAAGTTCAACACCCGATGCCACACCTGTAATACTTCCAACGCCACCAACGGTAACACCATTGCCGCCAACTAGTGAACCGCGGGCATTTACATTGAACAAGACATCTGTCACATTGTATACAAAAGGGAAAAAAATCATACAGCTTAGTGCTGATACAGAAAGTGTAGTGAAATATACATCTGACAATGAAAAAGTGGCAGTTGTAGATGAAAATGGCCGGGTAACAGCAAAAAAAGCAGGAACTGCTTTGATTACTGCGAGTGCAGATGGTTATCAGAGCACGTGCAGGATTGTTGTAAAGAAACCAACATTTAAAGTGGCGAAAAAGATGATAAAGGTCAAAAAAGGAAAAAAGGCTCGTATTATTGTTAAAGTCCGTCCAACAACGAAAGTTGTGTTTGCTTCCGCGAATAAAAAGATTGCAGCAGTTACCAAAAAGGGAATGCTAAAAGGCATGAAGAAGGGGCGGACAAAAATAAAAGTAAAGTGTTATGGAATAACGAAGACAGTTATTGTTATCGTGAAATAATACGATATAGGAGGTAGGTATGAACATCCAAATCTTTGGCAGCAAAAAAAGACAACGACACAAAAAAAGCACAGCGTTTTTTCAAGGAACGTGGAATCCGGTTTCAATACATTGATCTGTGGGAAAAGACACTAAGCAAAGGCGAATTCCGATCGGTGGCAGCCGTCAATGGCGGACTGGAAGGCATGATTAACAAAGAATGTAAGGACCGGGATGCTCTTGCATTGGTGACGTATATTGCGGAAGAGGATAAATTGGATAAGATACTTGAAAATCCGCAGATTTTAAAAATTCCGATCGTTCGCAATGGCAGACAGGCGACACTGGGATATCAGCCGGATGTGTGGAAGACGTGGGAATAAAGGAGCTGCCTATGAATCAAGATACTTTAAGTATCTCAAGAAAAAGAATATTGGGAAGAATGCTTTTCGTGGAATTCCGAGAAAAGCATCGGTTTATGTGCCGTCCGGAAAAATGAAAAGCTATCGAAAATGGCTGAAAAAAGCAGGATTGAAATGCCAAGGAGGAAAAAAATGGAAAAGATAAGATGGGGAGTTTTAGGAACAGCAGGAATTGCCAGAGATTGCAGCATACCGGGAATGCAGAAGGCAGAAAATTGTGAACGGTATGGAATTGCAGGGCGCAGCTTGAAAAAAGCAGAAGATTATAAAGATATGTTTGGGTTTGAAAAAGCATACGAAGGGTATGAAGCACTTTTGTCAGACCCCAAAGTGCAGGCAGTTTATATTCCGCTTCCAAATAATCTTCATTATGAATGGGTAAAAAAGGCTATTGCAGCAGGAAAGCATGTGCTGTGCGAAAAACCATTGGCGCCGACACCCAAACAAACAGTAGAACTTTTTGAGGCAGCAAAAGAGAAGGGGGTATTTTTAATGGAAGCATATGCCTACCTTCACAGTCCTTTTGTTACAGCACTTAAAAAAGAAATTGAAGAAGGAACAATTGGAGAAATCCGTTATATTGAATCTCAGTTTTTGACTTCATATTATGATAAGAGCAACATTCGTCTGCACAAAGAAAATTATGGGGGTGCAGTTTATGATCTTGGCTGTTATAATACAAGTATGCTGTTAAAACTTTTGGAAGATATGCCATCCCGGGTAAAAGCAATGGCACAGTATGATGAAAATGGCGTTGATATATATACAGCTGCATTGTTAAATTATGAAAATGATGTACGTGCATCGATAACATGCGGGATGATTTTTGAAAAAGATAAGCCGCATCGTTATGATAGATTGTATATTCACGGAACAAAAGGCGACATCAAATCCGATACGAAATTTAACCAAGAGGGAAATGCTTCCTATACGTTGATTATTGAAGGAAAAGAGCAGATTCGAAATGTATACTGCCCACATAATTATCAATTAGAAATAGAGCAGCTGGGAAGATGCATAATCGAAGGCGAGACCCCTGTTGTGACAGCTGATTTTTCGATTAAAAATGCAAAAATACTAGATGCTATATTGCAAGAGATCGGTTACTTTGAAAGTAATGTAATGTGAGCACAACGAAATTTCGGCATTTATAAAAGGACACAAAAAATTAGCACTCGCCTCTTGACAGTGCTAACAATTAGTGATATAACATAGTTAACGATAAGGAAAGGGGTTACGAAAAGGAACCCGGATCCGAATCGAAATTTAACAATCGACACTTCAGATTTCTCTGATGGTGCTAATAATACAAAAGTCTAAGTGCCTATGGTGTTTTGCAGGAACCCATATTTCCGACACTTGTTACAAGAAGGAAAGGAGAAATGACTTATGTTAAGACCTAGTATTTTTGGAGAGAGTTTGTTTGATGATTGGATGGATGATTTTCCATTTGGTAAGGAATTTGAGAAGGCTATGTTTCCGGCGAAAGATCCTCTTTATGGAAAACATGCAAAGAACATGATGAAGACAGATGTCCGCGAGACAGATGATGCGTATGAGGTTGACATTGATCTGCCTGGCTTCAAGAAAGATGAAGTAACCGCTGAACTGAATGATGGTTATATTACCATTTCGGCAGCAAAAGGTTTGGACAAAGATGAAAAAGATAAAAAGACCGGTAAGTACATTCGTAAAGAACGTTATGCCGGCAGCATGAGCCGAAGTTTTTACATCGGTGAGGGAATTACCCAGGATGAGATTTCGGCGAAGTATGAAAATGGTATCTTGCAATTGAAGATTCCGAAAAAGACAGACAAAGCAGTTGCCGGTAAAAATTATATCGCAATTGAAGGATAATCATTCAACAAGTCCCCTTCAGAGATCGAGTCCTCTGAAGGGGACTTGTTTTTTAGCAAAAACCATTGTAAGATTTGAAACGTACTTTATATTCTTTCATTTGCTGCCCTTCACGGCTTTCTATTTTCGTTGAATTTCCCGTAGGAATCTCATAGTATACTTAAATAAAAATTACAATAATTTACTGGAAATAAATAGATGCCGCAGTGAGAAAAAACTGGCTTGAAAGGATATCCTATGTTACAATGTGGATATAAAAAATGGAGGCAAAGCGCCTTGGCTGTTATGAGGTAACGCTCAATGTGTGGGCCGGAAATACATCGGCAGAAAAATTTTATGAGAAAATGGGATTGAAAACAAAAGAGAGACAGATGGAATATATCTTGTAAGAAGATGGGATTATGAACATCAGTATGACTATTTTAACAGAGAAAGGGGACATCATGGCACTAGAGGAGACGGTTTTGGATGGGGAAAATATGACGAATCTTTTAAAAGCAAATTGGGATATTTCATGTACTTCTTACAGAAAACTTGCGATAGGAACTGCAAATTGTTTTACTGTTAATGATGGCAGTAATACTTATTTTTTGAAAGAATACCAATCGTATATTGAGGATTGCGATATTATCAGGGAAGCAAAAATATTGGAGAAATTGAAAAATTGCGGAATCCCTTCGACAGATTTTATTGAAACAGTTTCGGGAGAAAAAATGGTAAAATACAAAGGACATCGATTCGTATTGCAAAAATACATGAGTGGACAATCTTATGGGTACAATGATTTCCCGGAGGAAATGCTTCCGCAAATGGCGGTTATGCTTGCCAAAATTCATATTGCATTAAAAGATATGGAACTGCCTGTTGATATGGATGCTGTGTGGGTAAATGGTGATGCTGTTTCCAAATATGATAATATATTAGAAGTATTGGAGCAGCATAGGGAAGATTCTTTATATAAACAAATCAAAGAAGATTTATTATATAAGCGTACTGTATTGCAGAAAAATCAAAATATATTTCGGAGATATTTTGAAGGAATAACGTATAGTCCCAGTCACGGCGACTATCAAGGATGTCAGATTATTGGGGAAAATAATCGGATAAAGGCAGTAATTGACTTTACATCGGCAAGAAAACTGCCGGTGGTATGGGAATTAATGAGGTCATTTGTGCAGACATCGCATAATTCAAGAAACAATGCTAAAATTGATTTGCAGGATTTGCGTCATTATGTAAAAGCATACTGTGAGTATTTTCCGTTAAGTGACAAGGATTTAAATGCAATGCCATATGTATATGTGTTTCAATTGCTTCGAAGTACCTATGGTTATAAAGAGTATTTATTGAGCAATTCGGAAGATAGAGAGGGCTTGATTTCTTTTGCTTTTTGGAGAACAAAAATATGTAAAGAGGTGCTTGGACATATTGATGAAATTTAGCACAATTGATAATTGAGGAGGAAAGCATCACTTTACGAAGAACCACTCCGATGTTATAATTGTGGGGAAAATGATATTAAGTGGAACAAGGTTAAGGAGGTGCAGATTGATTTGAAAAGTAATGTTGGACTGCAAGTTATGCCAATAGATGAGTTGATAGAAAGGGTGGCGTCTGTTTGTAAACGATGTGGGGCTGAACATTTGGATTTATTTGGATCATTTGCAACGGGAACTGCCACGGCTAGAAGTGATATTGATTTTGTCGTATACGGTGATGTGGATAGTGAACTTTTAAATCAGATGATTAGCCAGATAGATACCTTGCGAAAAATTGATATTTTTTATTATAATGAAATAAATGATGAATATTTATTGGAGGATATAGAGAATTATGGAAGAAAAATATTTTAATCGCTATCGTTCATTTTGCAGAAGTCTAAGAAATTTAAAGAAGAGTAAATCTGCAGACCCAGCAGCGGAGTTTGTTTTAGAGGGGACCATTCAAAATTATAATTTGACATTTGACTTGGCTTGGAAAGTTATGAAGGATATTTTGGTTAAACAGTTGGGAATAACAGATTTTGCTATTGGGTCTCCAAGAGAAGTTTTACAATCAGCATTTACAAATGGATTAATTAGTGATGATATATGGTTAAAAATGCTAAAAACAAGAAATTTATTAGCACATGATTATGATGGCAAGATAGCAGAGAAAAACTTTCAGGAAATTATTTCAAATTATTATGATGCTTTTGATGGACTTAACGATGTAATTACCAAGTTTTATGATGGTAGTTTGCCATCGATTGATAGCTTCGACTAGTAATTGAATCTATATAATATTTTACAGTTTGGATTTAAGTAACAATAAGATACTTGAATATTTGGACTGTAATTATAGTGTTAAGGTGACAGGGTACACACGAAGGTAAGAAGTGAGAGGGGGATGATATGAACTTTGCATTTAAAGAAAATCAACTTGATTATGAAACATATTACATATTAAGAAAGTCAGTTAAGTGGAATAATTGGAGCAGGGAACAGGCAGAAATTGCTTTGGTAAATTCATATTATACAGTTACTGTTTTTGATAACAAAGTTCCCATTGGAATGGGGAGAGCTGTCGGTGATGGTATTTATTTTATGATTATGGATATTGTTGTTAAGCCTGAATATCAAAGAATGGGAATTGGAAGTACAATTATACATATGCTTTTGGAACATATTGAGAAAAATATGTGTGTTGGAAGTCGTGTTAGTGTACAACTTATATCTGAGCCAGACAAAGAACAGTTTTATATAAAACAAGGATTTAAGCTTATTCCACATGAGTATTGCGGACCGGCGTTGCGGAAGGTTATTTATAAAAAAGGATAGGTTTATGCGAATAGGAAAGCAAGAAAAGTCATTGACATATATATTTGCACTCAATAAAATATAAACAAATAATACCAGACAAGAGAGGACAAAAAGGTGCAGGAAACCAGATATAGAATCATTCGTATTGACGAAGAAGATTATGGATGTGAGGAACGACCGGATGACTATGTTCCTATGGTAAGTGTTTTGGTAAAAACAATCGAGCCGGATGACTTTGGCGATTTTCCGGAAAGAATTATAATGATGGAAGATGAAATTATGTATCGCAGAAACCTTGATGAGGGGGACGAAGCGGTAATTGGGCTCGATGGAGGATTGTTTCCGCCGGGGATGTTTTGCAATGAAGTCGATGACGGTGAAAACGATACCAAGGCCGATTTGCAGGGAGAATGGTTAGAAGATTACTTAGACGCTTTGGAGGAAATGGAAGAGTAAGATGAAAATATATCAGCCGGATTATTATGACAAATTTCAGTGTACGGCATCCAAATGTCCAATGACGTGCTGCATGCAGTGGCGTATTGCGGTGGATGACGAAACATTCCATAAGTGGGATGACGAATGGAAAGAGAAAGTAAAGAAAGTTGAAGAAGGGCGCATAATCGAATTGAAAAATGATGGTATGTGTCCATTTCTGAATGAGAAGAAATTGTGCAAAATTGTATTGCGGGATGGTGAGGGGGCAATTTCTGAAACATGCCATACTTTTCCGCGGGAAGAACATGAGTATGTTGGGAGAGTTGAGCGTGCATTGACGCCCGGATGCCCGGCTGTACTGGATTTGTTATGGAAGCAGGAGTGTTTTCAGATTCAGAAAAAAGAGGAACAAATGGAAGGAATAGCAGAAGAAATTTATGAGATAAATCCGGTGTTGTTTGAAATCCGGGATTGGTTTCTGGATATTGTAAATACGCGGGAAATTAAATTAAATACCACGCTGGAAATCTGTTTTTTAATTGCGCTGGATTTATACGAATTGGAACAAAAGGGCGTTCTTGAAGATGAATTCCAAAGTTACAAAAACACCACAGATATTTGGAAAATTCAAGATGCAATTGGAGAAAATTACACAATAACAGAAGAACGTCTGGAAGAATATAATTTGCTGTTTTTGGATGTTTCACAGATTTATCGGGAACAAAATATTTATGGAGATTTTCTGGTGCCGCTGGCAGAGGAGGCAGAGAAGATTAATGGTAAAGAAATCGAGTGTTTTAAGACGTATCAGCACAAGATAAAGAAATGGGCAAAAGAGCTTCGGAATCTTTTTGCAGAAGAAATCTCATCAGCTATTATTACGCCAGGAACCGGTCAGGTTTTGGATATTCTTGTGAAATTGGAATGGATGGCAATGGAATATGCTGTGTTGTCACAGGCATTATTTTTGCAGCAGCGAAAAGGAGAATTAACGGATAAAAAAATACAGAAAAGCGTATGTGTTGTATTTCGCATGATGGGTTATGCAGATGACGATATTTGGGAATACATGGAGAATTGTTTCGACAGTGTGATCTGGCCATGGGAGTATTATTCTTTGTTGGTATGATGTTTGTAAGGATTCACGATTTTGAATTGCATTTATTATTTATCGTGGTAAAATAGAAACAGGTTCCTTGTTCGAGGAGGGACTAATTTTATATGGATTGGAGAAAAAAGTATGAAAAGATTATTAGTAGCTCTGATTATGCTGGCTGCATTTTTCTGCTTGCCGGTTAAAGCAGAAGCTGCTGGGAAAACGCTCCGCATTCCGGGACCAGCTTGCCAAAAAGGAAATGATATTTATTATTGTTATACCATGGGCGGTCTGCGCATGAATTTGATGAAGATAAATAAGAAAACAAATAAGGTTACAAAAATTGTTTCCTACAAAAACAAAGGGAGAGATACGAATGCCTTTGAAAATTTGAATGTGAAGGGCAATGCCATTTATGCAGCATATGATTTAGTATGTGGAACAGGAGCATCGGATAGTTATATATGCCGGATTGACAGCAAGAAAAAAACGAAAAAATTACTTACCAAGGGAAGAAATCCGGGTTTGATTGGTAAAAAAATATATTTTATTAAGACTGCTTATAACAAAGAATACGACAGTGATAAAGATATGGGAATTTATGTTATGAACCTTTCCGGCAAAAAAATAAAGAAGGTCTGTAAAATGCCGGTTTCCGGGCTTTATGAGCTGGGAACCGATGGCAAAAATTTTGTCTATAGTTATTATAACAAAAAAGGAAAATTAACACTTCGTTATATGACGAAAAAGGGCAAAAAACTGGGTGCTTATAAAAAAACGGAGTCATCTTTTTGCAGTCCGTCTTACAACTTAAGAAGTACCGTAGGAAACAAGCAATATTATATTGCAGGAAATCGCGTAGTGTGTGTGGACAAAACGACAAATGAGACAACGGTTTTGGCTGATTTTGGAACCGGCATTAGTTCCTATGTGGACAATTTTCAGGTGTTTCATGATGTGATTTTGGTTCGCGGAGTTAAGGAAGAATATATTCCTGCGTACAAAGAAATGGCAGGAAAAGGATATATCTATATGATTCATTTAAATGATTTATCGAAGGTCGTGCTGAAAAAATACAATAGTGGCGAATAAAGGAGAAATGATATGATTTTTAGAAGTCACTCATTTAAGGAGGCAAAGTCATTTTATGTATTATAATAACGTACTTGATTTAATTGGAAACACACCGCTTATGTGCCTGCAGGAGAGCACAGGTTACAATATATTTGCAAAGGCAGAGTTTTTGAATCCCGGCGGAAGTATTAAAGACCGCATCGCAAAAAATATGATTGAGACGGCAGAGGCGGAAGGAAAATTAAAACCGGGGATGACAATTATTGAACCTACGAGTGGAAACACAGGAATTGGTCTGGCTCTTGTTGGAGTGAGAAAAGGGTACGAGGTTATTATTGTGATGCCGGAAAATATGAGTGAGGAGCGAAAAAAGGTAATTCAGGCATTTGGTGCCAAGCTTGTCCTCACAGAGCCGAAACTTAGTATTGGCGGTGCAGTGGATAAGGCAAATGAGATAGCAAGTACAAATCCTGAGAAATATTATATGCCACAGCAGTTTGTGAATCCGGCAAATCCGGAAGCACATTATCGGAAAACGGCAGTTGAACTTAGTGAGCAGCTGGGAAAGAAAATTGATATTTATGTTTCCGGTGTGGGAAGCGGAGGTACCTTACAGGGGATTGCCAAGTATTTGCTTGAGCAAAATCCAGATACGAAAATTGTGGCGGTAGAGCCAAAAGGAGTTTCGGCACTTCACGGAGATGGACCGGGAATCCACCAGATACAAGGAATTGGAGATGGATTTATTCCGGATGTATTAGACACCGGTTTGATTACCGATGTTGTTGAGGTATCGGACGAGGATGCGATAAATACAGCGAGAAAACTTGCAAAAGAGCAGGGGCTTTTGGTAGGAACTTCATCCGGGGCAAATGTGTTTGCGGCAATGCAGATCGCAGAAAAATACGGAAAAGATAAAGTGATTGCAACGGTTCTCGCAGACCGTGCGGAGAGATATTTTAGCACGGGTTTGATTTAACGTGTCAAGATGAGCAAGTAAAAAACTGAGGATTTTTATAGGATGAAAGTACAGGTGATTCGTTCCAATCGAAAAACAATCGGACTTGAGGTGCGCGCGGATGAAAGTGTGATTCTGCGGGCGCCTCAGTGGCTTTCCGAAAAAGAATTGGATGAATGGATTGGGGAGCATGCCTATTGGATTGAAGAAAAAGTAAAACAGATGCGGCAGAGAAATTTGAACAAGAAACTGACTGGGGCACCTGCCGTTGATGAAATTTCGGATGTAGAGTGGAAAAGTATCTTGGGAGAATTTACAGAGAGAGTAAACCATTTTTGCAAAATTATGGAGGTCACCGTTGGCAGAATCACTATCCGCAATCAGAAGACAAGGTGGGGGAGCTGCAGCTCAAAAGGCAATGTGAATTTTAATTATCAGTTGTATTATATGCCACGAGAACTTATGGATTATGTCATTATTCATGAACTTTCGCACAGACGTCATATGAACCATTCGGCAGAATTTTGGCAGGAAGTAGAGAAATATTGCAAGACATATCGGGAATGCAGGAAAAAATTGAGGGATTATG
Organism: Clostridium sp. AF37-5; assembly: GCF_003477605.1. Lineage (GTDB taxonomy): Bacteria > Bacillota > Clostridia > Lachnospirales > Lachnospiraceae > Eubacterium_F. Next base: position 2,632 of record NZ_QUDR01000017.1, on the reverse strand, counting down.
AAATCTAAAGTGTTTTGGACCCTTTTAATCTGACTTTAAATAAATTCAAGGATGCATTGATTGTTTTCTTCTTTTCGTAATGATATAGTGAAATCACGGTACCGAATAATGATAAATTAGGAGGAATTGAATATGATGCTAGGAAACAATATTCGAATTGCCAGAAAACGAATGGGATTGACACAGGAAGAACTGGCAATGCAGATTGGAGTGACTGCCCAGGCGGTAAGTCGATGGGAATCAGAGGCAGGACTGCCGGATACATCGCTTATTGTGCCGTTAGTACAGGCGCTGCAGATTTCTACGGATACTTTATTTGGAATGGACCAAATGAAGCAGGAAGATGCCATGTATATGGAGATTAAACGCGAGTATGAGAAGATTGAAAGCGATGAAAAAACACCTGCGGATGCGGCGAAAAAAGAATGTGAATACATCGCTGGACGTCTTGAGGTAAATCCTTCGGATTTTGTTCTGGCAACCTGCATGGTTGAGCGTGTGGCTAATTTAAGCCGTTATGTAGATGAAAAAGGATCTTTTAAGGGGGAGGAATTCATTTGGGACAAATACCGCAAGAAGGCGATTCAGTGCGCCGCTCAGGTGATTCGGTTTTGTCAGAAAACAGAATGGGTGGAACGTGCACATTATGCAGTCGCGTGGGTGTATATTCATGACAGGAATTATGTCAGTGCCAAAGACCACGTCAGAGCACTTCCCAGTGTAAAATCGAATCGTATGCAGGAAAGTATTATGGCACAAATTGCTGATTTTGAGGGTGGCGTGGATGAAATGAAGAAAGTTGTCTGCGAAAATCTTCAAAATTTTGTAAGAGCGATAAATAAAGAAAATCTTTATGCTATGGAATCACTTGCGTGGGAAGTGTCTGCGGATGAGGCAGTTGCGTATGGCAGGTGGAGTACTGATATTATGGATGTATTTAGCAGGAAAAAGGAACTTTTGCCATATTGCCGTGGATTTTTTCGTGACATTTATATGTATATGATTCATGCTGATTTGCGTGAAGAAAATTATGAGCGGGCAGCCCTTCATTGGAATGAATTAAAAGAAGGTATGCAGAAGCATTATGGTTACTATCAGATGGTGCTTGGCGATGAAGGCGAAGAGGTCAAATTTCCAAAACGCCAGCTGGGGAATATGCGTGCCTATACGAAAGAATATATGGAAGAAAAACAGCAGGAAATTTTACAGAGATTAACAAGCTGGGAAGGAGAAGAAAAAATAAAAAAATTCCGCCAATATTTAGATTAAATTCGAATCACCCCTTGAATTTCCTGGAAAACTTAGTATAATATACACTATAAAACGAAATGAATTTGCTTATTTTTGTGCAAATTCAACAAAAGAATAAAGGGGGACTTAATCTATGGCAAACAGATTTGTATTGAATGAGACATCATATCATGGTGCAGGAGCAATTGCGGAAATTGCGAGGGAGACGAGAAGTCGCGGCTTCAAGAAAGCGTTTGTATGTTCAGACCCGGATTTGGTAAAATTCGGTGTAACACAGAAGGTGCTTGATGTGCTGGATAAAAATGGTATGGCGTATGAGTTATATTCAAATATTAAACCAAATCCAACCATTGAGAATGTACAGACTGGTGTGCAGGCATTTAAGGATGCAAAAACGGATTATTTGATTGCGATAGGCGGTGGTTCTTCGATGGATACAGCAAAAGCAATTGGAATTATTATTAATAACCCGGAGCATGAAGATGTGATAAGTCTTGAAGGTGCGGTAGATACAAAGAATAAGAGTGTACCGATTTTCGCAGTACCTACGACAGCGGGAACGGCTGCCGAGGTTACGATTAACTATGTAATTACCGATGCGGCGAAAAATCGTAAAATGGTTTGTGTAGACCCGCATGATATTCCGGTTGTTGCATTTATTGATCCGGATATGATGTCGTCTATGCCAAAGGGCTTGACAGCTGCAACAGGAATGGATGCATTGACACATGCGATTGAAGGATATATTACAGCAGGAGCATGGGAATTGTCCGATATGTTCCATTTGAAAGCAATCGAAATTATTTCACGTTCTCTGCGTGGCGCAGTGGAAAATACACCGGAGGGCAGAGAAGGTATGGCACTTGGACAGTATGTTGCCGGTATGGGATTTTCTAATGTTGGACTTGGTATTGTTCACTCGATGGCGCATCCTCTTGGTGCTTTATATGATACACCGCACGGAATTGCCAATGCCATTATTCTGCCTACCGTTATGGAATACAATGCAGAAGCAACCGGTGAAAAATATCGTGATATTGCAAAAGCAATGGGCGTTGAGGACACGGAAAATATGTCACAGGAAGAATATCGCAAAGCGGCTGTTGATGCCGTAAGAAAACTTTCACAGGATGTTGGAATTCCGGCAGATTTGAAAGAAATTGTAAAGAAAGAGGACATTCCGTTCCTCGCACAATCGGCTTATGATGATGCGTGCCGTCCGGGAAATCCGAAAGAAACAAGTGTAGAAGATATTACAAAATTATATGAAAGTCTTCTGTAAAATAGAGTAATAAAATAAGGCTGCCATCCGAGTGGATGGCAGTTTTTTTGTTGTATTGGCAATAAAAATAAACCACCTGCTATGCAGGTGTGTTCCCAA
>NZ_QUDR01000016.1 GCF_003477605.1 Clostridium sp. AF37-5 | reverse complement strand
GAGAAAAATGGTGCTAGGACAACAGTCCTAGCACCACTTTGTCTACAGTCTGACACGATAACGAATTTTGTTCGTTACCGTGTAACCTAATAAAGAAATTACGGAAGATTAATAACTAAAGTTAAAACCCATTGAATTTGGATATCAACAAATGGATTTGTAGTAGCTAATGCGTATAAAAAATATGTAATGCATTCAATTGTTGGATTTTTTACATATTTTCGTATATGCAAAAAATAAAAATCTTCCGATTTTGTAAGCCAAGTTTTTATTGCTTGTTTCATGGCTTCACACCTCCTCATGTTAAAATTCATTTTTAATATGTCTGTTAGAGTAATTGCGCAAAAAAAACATGGGTTATTAACTTACTTCTGGAAGATTTAAGAAAGGATGGTAAAATGCAGAATGAATTTGTAAAATTATACAAAAAGTACATCAAAAGAAGAGGGGCAGATAAACTTTTAAGTTATCTTGTCAACAATGGATTCTTAGAAGCCCCGGCAAGTACAAAGTATCACGGAAGTTACGAAGGTGGTTTGGTGGAACACTCGGTAAATGTCATGAATCGCCTGATGAGAAGAGAGATACTACGAGATTATACGAAAGAAACACTTGCTATTGCCGGATTGCTTCATGATGTATGTAAACTAGACAACTACATAAAGCAGGAAACAGATGGAAAAGAAACATATGAGTATAACAAAAATGCTTTCCCAGCAGGGCATGGAGAAAAATCAATCTTTATCATCCAGCGGTTTATGAACTTGACGGATGAGGAGATACTCGCAATCCGGTGGCACATGGGAGCCTTTGACGATGCGGTTAGAGGTGGAAGCCGGGATATAAACGCGGCATACAAACGGTCAAAATTGGCTGTATATTTGCATCTTGCCGACATGGCGGCAACCTATATCGATGAATAAAGGAGGTTATAGATTATGTTTATTAAAACGAGTATATTTAAGAAACTTTTAAAGGAAGCCTATAAAAATGACAATTTGAGTGTCGGACACAGTGAAAAGGCAAAAGTGTATTACATTGTTGGGGGCTATTGGTTTGTGGCCGTTCAAGAGCAATTTTTTCCTAATGCTGAAAAAGCGGCTCTTGTTGAACTTATTGGAGATTTGCCACGGGATGAATATGTTCGAATACATAAAAATGAATCACGGCAGCAGTTGGTACCAGACGAGATGAAGATTCTTTTAGCCGAAAAAGAACCGGACGAATATCTGGAAGAAACGAATCTTCTTATTGAGGAACCGAAGTTTGGGGTAATTAGCAGACTTCTAACAAATGGCTCTGAATTGACACCAATCAATGAAGGATTGTACAACATGATAGATGAAAGTGCGAAAACATCAGATGACATGGAGATTGAAGGACCATATAGGATAGAGGAGTCTGGGAAAATACTATTATGGCGAAACAATACATCGTTAATCGGATTACTTCCAAGAGGTTGGGATAAGGACGAAGATTTGATGGAACAGAAAACAATATTGGAAAGAACATTTCAAGGTAAATGGTAAAAAAAGTCTCCCTCTTGCTTTTGCAGGAGGGAGATAAAACAGAATGAAGGCAGCAGGACAGGAGTGAGTGAATGGCAGGATACTATGGTCCGGGAATATACCGGACAGAGTGTGCGTACTATATCCGGGAAAGTGAAAAGATGATAACGTGTGAGGGATTAGAAGAACATACTATATGCGGCACACGATTCCGGACGGAACAGGACAAATTCGATTTTCAAGAAAAGCATTGCTATAAAAATTGTGAAAGGTGCAAACATGGTAAGATGCTGGATGAAAGTTATGGGAACTAGGGGAGAAATCAGAAGGAATGATTGATATGCTTAAAAGAAAAAGGAGTTGAGAAGATGAGAACGATAAGTTTTGAAGTAACTGGTCAGCATATTGAATGTACAGAAGCAATTTCGGATTTAGTTGGAAATACGAGAGAGTATGTGCAGGCAAAGTTTTCCCTGCCAACAGAATGGGATGGATTGATTCAAATAGCGGTATTTACGGCAAATGGAAAAAATTATCCGGTTCTGATTGAAGATGGTAAGTGTGAAGTACCATACAAAGTGATGATGCAGGAATATTTTACTGTTGGATGTTATGCGGGAGCTAAGACAGATAGGATAACAACAGATACTTGTGTGGTTCGAGTTGAGGAATCCGTAAGATGCCAAGGCGGTTCGGATTATCTTTCGATTTATCAGAAAATGCAGGATACATTGAATGAGATGGTAGCAAAGATGAATGAATACGAGGCAGCAGTTGAAAACTACAAAGAAATTGTAAATGACACCATGCATGAGCATTGTTTGCATGAAACACATTCCGGTGACGGGGCACATGGATTGCGTATACATGATGGACTGTTCCAGTATTATGACGGACAAGGCTGGGTAGATACAAAAGTGGGGGCTTTTGAAGGACAAAGCAGTACGTGGAAAAATCAAGTGGTATTGCAGTTTGCCGGCACCATGCGCGTGGAAAAAGTTTTAGAAAGCAGCTATTTCAAAATTCAAGAAAAAGGAGATACCCGTTCAAGCTCATTAGCACCATTTATTGATAGCAGTTATCCGTATCAAGGAGTACAATATGCCATATATGCAACGACAAATCAGAAAGTTTATGTATGGCATGTGCAGAAAGATGTCAACGAAGATTATGGTGTATCCGTAGAGCGGTTGTATCCGGTGGATAATGCGGAGAATGATGTTATATTAAGAGTTGAATCAGGAAAAGGAATGCCTGCATTGATATGTGAGAGCAATGCGGAAGATGTAGTTGAAGTAGTGCATATGGAATACATAGAGAGCGACTTATCTACTAATCGTCGTATAACGGCATTGGAAGAATTAGAACAGAGGGGAACGTGGACGCCGGTTCTATATGTTACACCTAGTACAGTTGCACCAACCAATACAGTATTAGCTCAATATGGTTCTTATATCCGGCATGGTGATTATGTGTGGATTGAGGGAATGATAATAACATCAAGTAATTATGCTTGTTATAAAATAGGCGGACTGCCATTTGCACCGAATTCAGATAGACCAACCATGTTATGTCCGGTAGCAGTAATAAATGGGGAGAATTTTAAGGTATCTTCGTTAAACAAAATAAGTGAAAGTGGTACAGAAAATGAGCTGTATAATAACGATTATAACGCTGGAACAACCCCAGCTTCGTGGTACATTAGTGGATTTTACAAAATAAAATAACGGAAGAGAGAGGCATCTGTCAATGGCAGGTGCCTTTTTGTATGGGAACTAGGGGGGAAAGATAGCAAAGATTTTGTTATTCTGACCAAAAGGGGGTATCAGATATGGCAAAAAGTCAATATAGCGTAAAAGTTGAACCCTATTTGGAATTGATTGAGGGATGGACAAGAGAAGGTCTTGTAATGTCGCAAATAGCCGAAAAACTGGGGATTAGCAAAACAACATTATACAAATACATGCAAGAACATTCTGAACTTTCTGAACGCCTAAAAAAAGGGAGGGAAGTTTCAGACGCACAAGTGGAGAATGAATTGTTCAAAAAAGCGGTTGGTTTTACCAGGATTGAGAAAAAGCCATTTAAGGTGAAAAAAGTGGACTATGAAAACGGAAAACGTAAGTGTGAGCGTGAAGAGGTAGTGATGGTAGACCAGGAAGTTTATTATCCGCCGGAACTGGGAGCACAAGTGTTTTGGTTGAAGAACCGCAAACCGGATAAGTGGCGGGAAAAAGTTGAGAACAAGATTGAGACCGAAGAGGATGGTGTAGGTGTAATGATACTTACTCCGGTTAAGGAGGCAGAGGATGAGTAAAATTGTTTGGTCGCCACAGCCACGCCAGAGTGCTTTTATGTGTCGTCCGGAGTATGAATGTTTGTATGGCGGGGCAGCAGGAGGAGGAAAATCGGATGCTATGTTGTGTGAAGCAATGCGACAGATTAAGGTGCCAAACTATAAAGGTATCATCTTTCGTAAGACATATCCTCAACTTCAAGAGTTGATATTGCGTTCCAACGAATTGTATAAAGCGGTGGTACCGCAGGCGAAATACAATGTAACTGATAAGAAATGGACGTTTCCGTCTGGAGCGAAAATCTTCTTTGGAACCATGCAGCATACGAAAGACAGATTAAATTATCAGGGACTTGCGTATGATTTCATCGGTTTTGATGAGCTGACGCATTTTACTTGGGAAGAGTACTCATATATGTTTTCACGTAACCGTCCAAGCGGACCGGGAACACGTGTATACATGAGAGCAACTGCCAATCCGGGGGGTGTTGGCCATGCATGGGTGAAAGACCGGTTTATTACAGCGGCACCGCCGGAAACACCGATTACCGAAGAACGGACAATTCTTGATCCGGACGGAAAAAAGATTCAGGTGAAACGAAAGAGAATCTTTATCCCATCATCGGTATTTGATAACAAGAAATTGCTGGAAAACGACCCCTATTATCTGGACAATCTTGCCATGCTGCCGGAGGCAGAGCGTAAGGCGTTGTTATACGGCTCATGGGATAGCTTTTCCGGTCAGGTGTTCAAAGAGTGGAGAAATGACCCGGAACACTATAAGGACAGAAAATGGACTCACGTTATAGAGCCGTTCAGAATACCATCCTATTGGCGTATATGGCGTGGATATGATTATGGGTTCGCCAAACCTTTTAGCGTTGGATGGTATGCGGCAGATGAAAACGGAAAGATTTATCGAATCCGCGAGTATTATGGGTGCACCGGTGAACCCAATGTGGGACTGGAGTTAGACCCAACCCAGCAGGCAAAACACATTAGGGAAATTGAAAATGAGGACCCAAACCTCAAAGGCAGAAAGATAATAGGTATCGCAGACCCGTCCATATGGGATTGCTCACGTGGTGAATCCATTGCAGAAATGATGGAGAAACACCCAAACAACATTCTCTTTAGTCCGGGCGATAATGCAAGACTTGCCGGAAAGATGCAATATCATTACCGGATGGCATTTGACGAAGAGGGAGATACGATGTTTCAAGTGTTTAACACATGCAAGCATTTTATCCGGACCATACCTGCATTAGTGTACAGTGAAAGTGATGTTGAGGATATTGATACAACCCAGGAAGACCATATTTATGACGAGTGTCGTTATGTGCTCATGGATAATCCGATATCACCGCGTAAAAATGTGCTGGAACGTGACCATATTGGTGATGATCCATTGAATCAGAGATGTAAGCAGCAAAGTGAAGATGCCAAGAGATTTGAATTTTATATGATTTAGGAGGACAAGAATGAAATTACAGTTATTTGCCTATCAAAAGAAAAAGCAGGATGTAGAAGAACCAAGAAAAGAGAAACAAGGGCAGCAGGAGGAACCTATTTCAGAAACCCATGAAAGTGTCGAAAAATCGACACCGCAGATGGAATTAGATGGGAGTGCCGGGGAACCAAATACACAAGAGGAGAGAAAACAGTATGAGAAAGAGAAACTCACAAATTTAACCGAGGACGATGTGAGAAAAGCTGTTGAAACGCTAAAGAAATACAAAGAGGGAAAAGACTTGCTTGACCGAAAAATTAGAGCCAATGAAGAATGGTGGAAATTACGACATTGGCGAATTATTGAATCCGAGGAGAAGAAAAAGTCTAAGGGGATGACAGAGCCGGTATCCGCATGGCTACACAATTCGATTAATAATAAGCATGCGGATATGATGGACAACTTCCCGGAACCTACTGTGTTGGCACGTGAATCATCGGATGAACAAACGGCAAGAACACTGACGTCTATATTGCCGGTAGTGCTTGAATATAACCGGTATGAAGAAACATATAACGATTGTGCATGGTACAAGTTGAAGCAGGGAGCAAGTGTAAAGAAGATTGTGTGGGATTCGCGTAAGAATAATGGTGTCGGTGATATTAATATTGCAAAGACAGATATACTTAACCTTTTCTGGGAGCCGGGGATAAATAAGATTCAGGAATCAGCAAATTTGTTTCATGTCGAACTTGTTGACAATGAAATTTTGAAACAGCGATATCCAGAAGCAGATATATCAGGCAAGGAAATCGAATTAACCAAATATATCAATGCAGAAAATGTGGATACGTCTGAAAAATCGTATGTGGTTGACTGGTACTACAAAAAAGACAATGGAACAAAGGATATTCTCCATTATTGTAAATTTGTGAATGACACAATATTATATGCATCGGAAAATGACTCAGAGTATGTAGAAAGAGGATATTACGACCATGGAATGTATCCATATGTGTTTGACGTAATGTTTCCGGAAGAGGGAACACCGGCTGGATTTGGCTATATCGATATCATGAAAGATCCACAGCTCTACATTGATAAATTAGATCAGGTTATCCTGGATTCTGCCATCAAAGCAAGTAAAGCGAGATATCTTTCAAAAGATACCGGTGGCATCAATGAGGAGGAATTTAATGATTGGACAAAAGAAATTGTTCATTACACAGGAAATCCGGATGATATTCAGCCGATGCAGCAGGTGGTTCCACCGACCCAGTGTATCAATGTGAAAGAGGAAAAGATAAACGAATTGAAAGAAACCTCCGGTAATCGTGATTTTTCTCAGGGAAGTACACAAAGCGGTGTTACGGCCGCAACTGCAATTGCAGCTTTGCAGGAAGCGGGAAGTAAGTTATCCAGAGATATGATACGTGGAACTTATCGCGCCTACATGGAAGAATGTTATATGGTGATTGAACTGATACGTCAGTTTTACGATGAACCGCGTAAATTTAGAATCTTAGGGGATAAGGGGGAACAGCAATTCGCCACATTTGATAACGGGATGATGATTCCACAGAATATGGGAGACGAAATGGGAGTGGAGGTTGGAGATAGACTGCCTATCTTTGATGTAACTGTCTCCGCAGCGAAAAAGTCAACTTACTCACGAATGGCCCAGAATGAACTTGCACTTCAGTTTTACGACAAAGGATTCTTTGCTCCGGGAAATGCCGATGCATCGTTAGCCTGCCTTGATATGATGGAGTTTGAAGGTAAGGAAAAAATTATTATGAAAATACAGAATAACGGAACGATGTATCAACAGTTAATGGCATTGCAACAGCAGGTACAGCAACTTATGCAGATGGTAGGCGTACAGGGGCAGGAGATTGTAAATGGTGGAGACCCAAATCCACCGGGACAGGATTCGAAGCAGACAATGAAAAATGATACTCTAGGTGGAGCAATGACAAAGAGCGAGCGCTTAGATGGAGCAAAGGAACAGGCAAACAGTATGGCAAGTGTATAGGAGAGTTGACATGTTAAGTATACGGATTGATTGGGCAAAGGAAACATTTGAATTAGATGTGGTAGGACATGCAGGCTATGCGGAGCATGGAAAGGATATCGTGTGTGCGGCGGTATCCGTGATTGTAGGAATGTTTGCAAGTGAGATTGAAAATCATGAGAAATTGTATCCGGGGCAGCAGGTGGAAGTAAAGAATGGACTTGCTATGATTCATACAACATACAGAAGTAAGTTACGAGCGAACATAGTGTTTGGCATGCTTGTAGATGCTTTGCTGGATTTGGAAGAACAGTATCCGGAGTACATAAAAATTTTAATTTCAAAAACCATGGGAGTTTGGGGGTAAACCAAATTTAATCCATGATAAGGTAGTGGTGTGAAAAGCACTGACACTTCGGAAAGACGATGGAAACGACACTTCGGAAAGACGATGATAGCGACACTTCGGAAAGACGATGGAGGAATGAAACCTATGAAAAACAAAATTTATTTGCAGTTGTTTGCAGAGGGCGCAGGAGAAGCAGGAGGCGCAGAAGTTGAGACTGGCTTAGAGGGTCAGAACGACCAGCAGACTGTCCAGGTACAGACAGACACCGGTGAGGAAAGTACAGAGGACAGAGGAACCAAGTGGAAGAACATGATTAAAGGGGAGTTCAAAGATGAATATAACCAGAGTGTTCAGAAGGTGATTAACGACAGATTTAAGCAGACCAAGGAAATGGAAGAGCGGTTATCATCATCGCAGAAAGTCCTTGATTTTGTGGCACAGCGCTATGGATTGGACAAGACCGCAGATGCGGATGACATGTTAAGGGCATTGGAAGAGGATGATTCCATGTTCGAAGAGCGTGCCATGGCAAAGGGAATGTCCACGGAACAGTATCGTGAATTCTATCGTTTGGAAAAACAGAATGAAGAATTCAGACGAGCGGCTGAGGAAACGCAGAGAATTCGTCAGGCAGATGAAACGTATAGCAAGTGGATGTCAGAGGCAGACGCATTAAAGGAAATTTATCCGAATTTTAGCTTTGATGAGGAGGTTGAGAATAAAGACTTCCTGCAGTTGCTGCAGAATGGCATTGATGTAAGAACGGCGTACGAAGTAGCGCATCATGAAGAAATCATGCGAGGAGCTATGCAGATGGCATCAGCTAAAACAGCGGAGCGCGTGACGGATGGTATTCGCGCGAAAGGTTTGCGTCCGGCTGAGAATGGAACGAATACTTCTTCAAAGCCGGTAGAACAGAAAATTGACATAAGCAAGTTGACAGCAAAAGATATCGATGAGTTATCAAAAAGAGCCGCACGCGGTGAGAAAATTACATTCTGACCGATGTGCAGAATGGAGGTAAGCAAAATGAACAAAGCAAGAAAATTGGCAAAACGAATGTCTTTACAGATGTTTGCAGGGAATTTAAATCCAAATACAACAGGCGACTCGGGAATGACTGCCGAGATGAAAGAGTTTTATGAAAAATCTCTGATTACGATGGCAGAGCCAAAATTGGTGTTTGACCAGTTTGGTGATAAATATCCAATTCCAAAAAACGGTGGTAAGGTAATCGAATTTAGAAAGTATGATTCGTTACCGAAAAACACCACCCCTTTGGTGGAAGGCGTAACGCCGGATGGTAGTAAGATGAAGGTGACCACGGTTAAATCCGAGGTACAGCAGTACGGTGATTATATCACTCTTACGGATGTGCTGGAACTCACAGCAATTGATAACAATGTGGTGCAGGCTACAAAGTTAAGTGGTTCGCAGGCTGGACGTACGTTAGATACCATTACGCGTGATGTAATTAGCGGTGGCACCAATGTAATGTATGCACCTAAATCGGACGGCACAGAGGTCCTTACAAGAAAGACATTGGATGGAACCTGCAAATTGAATGTAGATATCTTTTTGCAGGCAGCAGCCTATCTTGGAAGTGTAAACGCGGAAACAATAGAGGATGCCTTTGTATGTGTTATTCATCCGAACGCTGCTTATGATGTGAAAACATCAAAGGGATTTGAGGAATGGAATAAGTACACGACACCGGATAAGATGTGGAAGGGTGAAATCGGACGCATTGGAAATATTCGTTTCGTAGAGAATTCAGAAGCCAAAATTCTGAAAGACGAAACCTGTCCGGAAGGTTTGGCGGTTTACTGCACAATGGTAATTGCAGCACACGCCTACGGTGTAACTGAAGTAGAAGGTGGCGGATTACAGCATATTGTCAAACAGCTGGGTTCGGGAGAAGACCCGTTGAATCAGCGTTCAACGGTTGGCTGGAAAGCTATTAAGACGGCAGAGCGTCTGGTGGAACAGTACATGATTCGTATTGAGTCGTGTGGTTTTAAAGCCGGCACAGTAACAGCAAACTAAGAGGATGGGTTCTCTTTTCGAGGGGAACCCATTTGAAAAAGGAGGAAGAATCATGGCAACAGCAAAAAAGGACGATATTACGCGTTTGGTTAAGATTAAATTGTTTAAAGACAAGGATAAATATTCGGAAGACGTTACCGTAGTTGTAAATGGAACTACATTCCGCATTCAGCGCGGAGTGGAAGTTGAGGTGCCATATTATGTGGCTGAGGTATTGCGTAATTCTGAAAAAGCAGACGAGGAGACAGAAACAAAGATTTCTGAGTTAGTAGCCAAAAATGAAAGCAATTAGTTCCCCTGATAAGAGGAAAGTTGCGGGGAAGCAGTGACCTTCCCCGCTTTTTTTAGGTTGAGGTGAGAAAGTTGAGAGTGCAGGAAGCAATTGAAAAAGCAGACCGGTTAAGACCAAACCGATTTTCGGACATGGAAAAAATTGAATGGTTATCGATGCTTGATGGACAAGTTTATGATGAGGTAATTAGCAGGTATGAAGAAAATGTGGACGTTGTATTTGATGGATATGATGAAGAACATATGAATGAAGACCTATTAATACCGGATACCTACGCGAAAGTGTACGTTGATTATTTGATGGCTCAAATCGATTTTTATAACCGTGATATGGGAATGTACAATAACCAGATTGCGGTATTCAGTAATGGGTATCAGGATTTTAAGAACTGGTATATTCGGAATCATATGCCAATGCAGCCAAAAAGAACGGGGGTGTAACCTTGACAATAACACCAGCTACAGAAATGGAAACAACAAGGGATATGATATCTGCTTTTGGCGGGTACAACCATACCATGAATTGTGGGGAAAATGAATTTTATATGGAGAAGAACATGACATCCGATTATTACCCGGCACTGGCACCCAGAAGAAAGAGAAGAATGTTGTTTCGTACCGGAGAAATCTATGGAATGTATGCGAAAAACGGAATTTTGCTTGTGGAGGATGGCAACTTAGTATATACAGACAAAGAAATGAACGATTGGCAGATTATTGGTCAGCTTGCGAAAAATCCCAAAGTAATGTGTGGTATGGGGGCGTATGTGGCTATTTGGCCGGACAAAAAGATATTTAATACAAATGACAAGACGCTTAAAGATATGGAGGCATCAAAGGCAACGGCAGGAACGGTAACATTTTCCATGTGTACGCTGGATGGGGCAGATATTACCCCTATTACAAAGGCACCGTCTATCGGAGCAGCGTCACCTCAATCACCGAAGGCAGATGATTTGTGGCTGGATACATCATCGACACCGCATGTGATTAAAAAGTATACGACTACCTGGACAAAGATAACTACATGCTCTAATGGTGCCATTTACTGGATGGATACTGGGACAACACCAAATGCATTGAAGTTGTGGAATGAATCCGAGAACCAGTGGACGGCAGTGGCTACAAGCTATACCAAAATATCAAATCCGGGCATAGGGAAGCCGTTTGAAAAATATGACGTAGTGAAGATTGATGGTGTGACGGGAAGCATTGCTGATACGTTTAATCAGGATATGGCAATCTGGGATAAAAAGGATGATTTCATCATTGTAACGGCTCTGCTTACCAATAATACGACACAAACTGGAGTAATTACATTGAAACGTAGTGTTCCGGATATGGATTATGTGTGTGAAAGTGACAACCGTATATGGGGGTGTTCTTCGGAGAAACATGAAATTTACTGCTGTAAGCAGGGAGATATGACAAATTGGTATTCTTATCTGGGTACTGCGGCAGATTCATATGCGGCAACGGTCGGCAGTGATGGAGAATTTACCGGATGTACAGCATACGGCGGACAAGTTTTGTTTTTCAAAGAGGATTGTATTCATAAGGTATACGGTTCTTATCCGGCAAATTATCAGATTAATACGCAGCGATGCCGTGGTGTGCAAAAGGGATGTTCGGAAAGTCTGGTGCTTGTGAATGAAATATTGTATTACAAATCACGCGAGGATGTGTGTGCGTATGACGGAAGTACTCCGGTATCAATTAGTGCAGCATTAGGTGGAGAACGCTACGAAAAGGTAAGGGCAGGCGCACTGGGGGCAAAATACTATATGCACGGGAAAAATATACGCACGACTCGTTACGAGACACTTGTGTATGATTCGAGCAAAGGAATGTGGCACAAAGAGGATGAGAAATCTTTATGCAGTATGGATAAATTCGTAAACCTGGATGGGTCTTTGCTTTATATGAATGATAGAAAAGTAATGGAGATTACATCAAGGGATTACACGACAGAGGAAGGACTGGAAACAATACTTGAGTGGAGTGCGGAAACCGGCTTGATAGGGATAAGCTATCCCAATAACAAGTATATATCAAAAATATGTTTGAGGTTGTCTTTGCCGTTAGATTCAGAATTAGATGTAGATGTAATGTATGATTCTTGTGGAGTATGGGAGGAGGCTGCACATATGGAGTCTAAATATGAAGAGAGTCGTAGAGACACACCTTCTTTTGTAACGATGCGAAGTTTTGAGGTGCCGATATTCCCGATTCGATGCGACCATATGAGGATACGGTTAAGAGGTAAGGGAGATGCAAGAATTTATAGCATTTCTAAAGTTTTAGAACAGGGGGGATACTAATGGCTACGTTACAGTTTGATCCAATACAACTGGATGGAATTGACGAAAAAAACATTCAGAAATTAAATTCCTGGATCATTCGTTTGATAGAAAATCTAAGTTATGTATTGAACAATATAGAGACCGATAATATGACATCGGAGACAGAAAAGAAATTTAGTCAAGTGCAGGAAACTGTAAAGATGGCAAAGGAAGCAAAAGAGATTGCAGACAAGTTAAAGCAACAGTTAGAGAGCGGCGGGTTACGGGGAGAAAAAGGAGAGAAGGGTGATAAGGGAGAGAAGGGTGACAAAGGTGACAAAGGTGACAAAGGCGCAGATGGAGAAAAGGGAGAGAAAGGCGATGTAGGAAAAGACGGTGTGCAAGGAGAAAAGGGAGAGAAGGGTGATTGCGGACCGCAGGGTGTGCAGGGGCTGACTGGACCGGAAGGAAAAATTGGACCAGAAGGTCCACAAGGAATTCAAGGTGTGCAAGGTGAAAAGGGAATTCAGGGAGTGCGTGGACCACAGGGGACACAAGGGCTGCCTGGTCCAAAAGGGGAACAGGGAGTAAAAGGAGACAAAGGAGATACTGGAGAAACCGGGGTACAAGGATTGCAGGGGGTACCCGGAGAAACCGGACCACAAGGTTTACAAGGACCGAGAGGTGCAACTGGTGAAATCGGACCAGAAGGTCCACAAGGAATTCGAGGTCCAAAAGGAGATAAAGGAGATAAAGGCGAGAGAGGTGACAGTGGTGTAATCAATCCAATTAATGGATTCTTTTATCTGATGGGAGACGCTGACGGAAACCTATATGCGGTTACTACAGATGATGAGACACCGCCTCAATTTGAAATAGATTCTACTGGAGACATTTATTTAATATTACCGGATGAATAGATAGGAAGTGATACAATGGCAAAATTTTTGATTGGAAATTTTAAGGGGCCGCAAGGTCTTAAAGGAGAGAAAGGAGATACCGGGGCGCAAGGACCTAAAGGAGATACTGGAGCAACGGGACCGCAGGGAGAACAAGGGGAAAAGGGTGATACTGGTGCGAAGGGGGACACCGGAGCACAGGGACCACAAGGCCTTAAAGGAGATACCGGAGCAACGGGACCACAAGGACCCAAAGGAGACACCGGAGCAACGGGACCGGAAGGGCCACAAGGACCACAGGGAGAAACTGGACCACAAGGGATTCAAGGTGTTCAGGGACCAAAAGGAGATACTGGGGCGCAAGGACCAATGGGGCCGGCAGGAATAAGCACATTGCTTAATTATATTGCAACGCGTCCGGCATCTGCAGATAAATCGAGTACATCCGATAGGATGGGAGCAGTAGAAGCATTTGTTGCCAGTTCTAAGATGACAACGGGAAAGCCCGGGGGTGATGCAAAGATACTGCAAATGAATTGGGATAATACGAGTGGTTGGGATTCACAACTGGCCATGCTTAATAATGGAATATTGCAGCATAGAGCCATGTCAAGTGGAACTTGGGACACATGGAAGACGCTGCTGGATTCAAGTAATTATACAAAATACACAGCAAAATACGAAAAAGGAACATGGACTCCTAGACTGTTTAATACAGCAAGTAATGAGATTAAAACGTCAATTGCAGCGGCTACGGGAAATTATTATAGACTGGGAGACATTGTATTTATAGAGGCAATGATATTAACAACAAGTAGTTATGCTTGTCATCATATAAGCGGACTGCCATATGAACCTGACCATAGTCGTCCATCAAATGTCTATCCGATTGGAATTGTGTCGAGTGGCAATGGAACTAATTCACCATTTAATCTAATTAGCGGCAGTGGTTCATATTATGTCCAGAATGGGGCATACGCGTCCGGAAAAACATATAGCGATTGGTATGTATACGGTTGGTATAGAAAGGCTTAACGAGGAGGAATTGAAATGGAAATTAACGAAGAAAAAACGGTAGATATGTTGTCGACAGAGAGTGTGAGCATCTTAACAAGAAAGGTACTAATTGATGGAGAAGTGAAATCTCAGGTTGGAGAGAATCATAGACGAACCTATCTCAATTCCGTATCCGGAAGAGAAGAATTGTTGAAGGAGCAGACAGAAAATGTGGTAAATGCCGTGTTTGCAATATGGGGTTCGGAACCGGTGGTAGAGGAACCCATCATAGAAGAGGAGGATGAGGATTATGGCGAAAAAGAAGAGCAGTAGCAGTAAAATAACAATCACCAAAGCAACAACTGTGAAGACACCGACAATAAAGTCTTATACGCCATCGAAAGCAGTAAACGCCGCAAAGAGTACGTTGCAAAAGACGGAGAAGGCAAGGCCGGCAGCTTATACCAGTAAGTATGGAACACAGATAACCGGATTGGCGGATGCGATTGCAAATCGCAAAGGTTTTTCCTATGACTATACAAAGGATGCTTTGTATCAGAATTATAAGGACCAGTATCAGAGGCAGGCACAGTTAGGGATGCAGAATGCAACGGCGCAGGCGGCCGCGTTGTCCGGAGGATATGGAAACTCTTATGCGGCTACGGCCGGCAACCTTGCGTATCAGGAAAACATGTCAGCCTTGAATAATATAATTCCTAGTTTGTACGAGGCAGCGTACAACCGTTATCAGACGGATTTGGATAATCAGAGATCCGACTTGTCCATGTATCAGGGACTTGACGAAAGTGATTATGCGAAGTATCGGGACAAGGTTGGCGATTGGCAGGATGACAGAAACTATTATGCGAATCGATATGATGCGGCATATAATAACGATTTTAACAACTATACTGCGAATGTATCTAATCAGCAGTGGAAGTATGAACAGCAAAATGGCAACAGCCAGTGGAGACAGCAGCAGAACGCATCCAATTACTGGCAGAATAAGGATTACCAGTTATCAAAAAAAGCTAAGGCCGCTGCTGCATCCGCTAGTAAACGAAGTGCGTCGGGCAAAGGGGCATCTTCAACCGGTGGGATTAAGATTCCAACGGATATTAAGTCGAAGGTTAAGGAATTGGCTAAGAACAATGACACGCAGGGTATCGCAGAATATTTGAACAATATGGAAAAGAGTGGCGTGTTATCTGCTGATCAAAGCAATTATGTATGGAGTGTTTTATTGGGATATACAGCAAAAGATTTACCGACATATATAACCTCTGATGGAACTACTACGAGAGGGTTAAGCAAATATCCAACCTATGACAGTGCAGTGGCGGCCGGAGCAGATGCGAAGACTACATTATCCTATGTTGATTTTATGCGAAATCTGCCTAGCAGCAGGGAGTTACAGACAGTAGGCTCTTACAATGACTATTTGGAAAAACAGGTGAATAAAAACAAAAAGAAACAGTCCTCAAAGAAAAGCAAAAAGAAAAAGTAAGGAGAATATATATTATGGCAAATAAGAAAAAGAAACAGAATAATCATGCATCCGGTTCCGGGAGTATTATATCAAATTATTTTGAGAGTCAGGACAAGTTGTATGAAAGAGATATGCAGGGACAAAAAATAGCAAGTGAGACCAGAGCAAAGGCTGATTCTTATTATGGTGAGGATAAAAAGTATTCGGATACCGACTATACGAATCAGTCAGAATCCCGCTATCGCCGATTGGCAGAGAAAGCAGTAGAAATTAAAGAAAGAACGCAAAAGAACAGCGAAAAGTATAAGAGAACCAATACGCTGATTCGCAATGCAGCAAAGGCAGAAAATAATATGCTGTCGGAAATTCCGAGACGGGAACAAAGGGAAAAACAGGAACAGCAGAGAAGAAAGCAGAGAGAACAGCAGAGTACAAATGGAAGTAATGTTCGCAATAATAATGCGGAAAAGACAAACCAGTTATTTCGGACTTCATCTGGTAATACATACAGAAATCCATCACAAATGAACTATGATGAAATTCAAACTGCGCTTGCAAATGTAAAGGAAAATAAAGACTTGTTTAAGTCCAGAATCGCAGATAGTGGTTTGTTTAAACGGGGATTTTCGGGAGAATGGGAAAAAGTTCAGCCAAAAGATTTTGAGGAAAAGTTAGGAAAAAAAGGTGTATCGTGGGAAGATTACAAGGAATACACCAGTTTGTGGAATAAGTACCAGGATAATGTTGAGTATATGAAAGAACTGGAGAGTAATCAACCACGTGTAGAGCTGGAGCATGAATACGATAAGTTGGGGGATACCGATAAGCAGTTAGTAAAAAAGGCAGCAGATTATGTGTGGGTAGAGAAAAGAAAATACAGTGCAGATAAAAATCATTTAGTTCCGACGATACAGGACAAGCTGGAAGTAAGCAGTAATCCGGATTATTTGTCACAAGCATATGAGAAATTTCCTAAGTTGAAGGAATTAAAGGAAAAAGGAATTGATGTAGATTACATTATCGACAGCGAGAACATTAACACAGATAATAAAGAACAGGAGGCATGGGATGAAGGGACAAGAAAAATAGCAGACGAACATCCGGTAGTATCTAGTGCGTTAAGTGTGGGGTCAAACTTGCTTTCACCGTTGGAACTTGCAGAGGATGTAAATCATGCGGTTAAAAACCTGTCATCGGATAAGTCTTATCCCATTAATCATGCCAGCCATCCATACAGTTCTTATACGAATAATGTAAGACAGACCGTGTCAGAAGGCATCGATAATGATATCGGTAAATTTGTTTACAATGCTGGAATGTCCACGGTTGATTCTGCTGCGGATATTCTTGTGACGAAAGGGGTTAAGGGAACCAAGCTAGCAGGTGGGGCAGCTAGTGCGTTGATGGGAGCAAATGCGGCAAATCAATCGTACATGGACACCTATGAGAGAACAGGAAGTGCCGGACAGTCTTTGATTACCGGATTGGGAGCCGGTTTGGCAGAGTGGGCAAGCGAAAAGTTTTCACTGGATAGTTTTGAGGCGTTAAAAACAACAAATCCAAAACAGTTTCGCGATTTTGCAAAGAATCTTGTAAAACAGGGGGCGGTAGAAGGATCAGAAGAACTTGCTTCGGACTTTGCAAATGCATTTGTCGACCGTGCAGTTAATGGAAGTAAAAGTGAGTATAATGAAAATGTTAAAAATTATATCCAGCAGGGAATGTCAAAGGATGAGGCAAAGAAAAATGCACGGAAAGACTTCTTGATACAAGTAGCAGAGGACACGGCAGCAGGGGCTTTTTCAGGTGGTCTTTTTGGTACCTATGCAAATGTGTATTCGAAAGCACAGTATGAGTCATTAGTGAAAAAGAATGGGACATCGATTACAGAGGGAAATGAAGGCACAGATTTACTTGCATATGCTGCAAAAAGAGGTATGGACACTTACGAGAAGGCAAAAGATGATACGGAAAAATACGGTAAAATTTCAGTAGACATCATGGAAAATGCTGAAAATAATTTTACAGAAGCAAGAACGAGCGGAGAACTTGCAAGGGCGTATGAAGATGCCATTCGTGGTGTGCCGGATAGTCTGGGAGTAGAAATCGACCAGATGGCACGCGAGAAAGCACAGGAGTTAGCTAAAAAGAGTAAATATGCAAAATTCGAATCCGAGCGGCAGGCATTGTATGACATTATGGATGCCTCTGTTTCAAATGCAATGAAAAGGACAGTATCTCTGAATCAGAAAAGCGAGATGATGCAGAAGGAGTCTGTGTCGAAGCAGGAGGAAGATGCTACTGCTAATATAGATACTACATTCGATCGTGTGAATCTTGACGAGGGAATGGAACGGAATCAGCGACCGGTTGAGGTACAAGAACTACAGCCGGAAAAGACAAAGCAGAATGATGCACCGTCAGAAAATGTTACGAATGCTAATTTTAGAAAGACAGAGAATGCGGCATTTACGGCATCTGACGAACAAGTAAAGGTAAAAGGATTTCGGGAAATTGGGAAAGAATCGGCTACAGTAGAGACTACGGATGGTGAGGTAGTAAATCTTGCAGACTTGTCTTTTCAGGATGAAGGTACACAGAATTTGTTTAACATTGCATCAAAGATGGATAATGCGGCTGCGGCAACGGCACTTGTGGATTATTACAATGGTAAGGATAATGCCGGTGTTTATGCAAATAATTTCCGTATGGCATATCGTATGGGAAGATTGGGAAGTATCAGTTTTGATAAAATGATGCAGGCGTCTAAGTCATTTCGTATAATGAGTGACAAGGGAGCAATGCGTCTTGTGTATGAATTAGGAAAGGTACATGGAGAAAACGCAAAGGCAGCAGAGGCAGAAAACAAAGTTGCACCGGCGCAAAAAAAAGGAAAAGGTGAATATGAAGATTACCGCTATGCTTCGGAGGATAAGGATAGCTTTGTTCGCGTGAAAAAAGAATTGGCAAAGAAAACCGGATTGGATGTATTGGATTTAAATACCCTCACAGATAAAGATGCAGATACGGTAAATGGTTTATTGAATATGGATAGAGGACAGATGGCATTTGCGGAAGATGCAGAAAATAAATTTGGTGTAGTGATACATGAATCTTTGGAATTTGCATCGGTAATGTCGGAAAAAGAGTATCAGAAATTAATGGGAGTGATGCTTAATTACCTGGTAGAGAAACATGGAGCAGAGGATATCCACGCCTTAATTGAATCTTATCAAAGAGCCTATGAGCAGGTGGAAGGTGAAAAAAGTTATGAGGATGCTGCAGGAGAGTTAATCAACGATGCTGTCAGTGGTGTGTTTTATGATGAAGCCGGGGCAAAAAACTTTATTGACTGGGTAATGAAAGATGCGAAGCTGGATGTGAATGCAAAGAAAAATGTATTTCAGAAAATCGCAGATTTGGTAAAGCATGTATTTGAAAAGATAAAAAAATATATTGATGATACTCCTATGACAAAAGCGGCCAGACTGGCAGCAGAACTCAACGTGGAACAGAAGGAAAAGATTCAGCAGATGTTCATGGATGCCGTGGATAAAGCGGGGGAGAACTACAAGAAATTGGATAGTAATAATAAGGGTGAAGAAAAAGAGAAAAGAGGGAAGTATTCGGTCAAGGTAATTCCGGATACAATACAAGATGATATTAAAACGAACCTAAAAGATGTTGCAAATATGCCGACGGTGAGTAATGTGAAAGAAACGGAATTTTCAAAGGGGAAAATAAAACTTGTTGACCAAGTTGCAGAATTTTTCGATGATATCGGCAATAATGTTTATAATGAAATGTTAGGGGATGTTGAGTTAAGCCGCAAAGGAGTAAAAGATGATATATCACATGGGATTGGTCGTGCGAAGGCAATTTCCTTTAAAGCAATTCCTGATATTATTAAGAACGGGAAAATAGTGAATTATAGCAGTAACTATAAAGGAAAAGGTCATGCGAGAGTTGTAATTGCGGCACCAATAGAAATTGTTGGAAGTCAGGAAAAAATATGTGGCAAATATATAATGGCTGTTGTATTGCGTAGGGAAAATGCGAAGCAAAGATTTTATATGCATGAAGTAGCAACCATAAAAAGAGATGAATTGTTGTTCAAGACTAGGACCTATAACAAAGTTATAAGCAACCCTAGCAACAATCCATCTCTTGAAGAAATTCTAACCAACATTGTGGGGAATGTCAAGAACAAAGATAGTAAAATGACAAATGAAAAACCAACAAAGGAAAACAAGGACATTCGCTACTCTATTAGTGTTGATCTGGATAAGCAGATAGATGATGTGCTAAATGATACCGTACCAAAAGATTATACGCATGTATATTTGGGAGAAACAACGAAAGCCTTGAAAGAATTAGGCTGGAATGACCTTCCGATGCTTATGACAAACCAACACGTGTATAGTGTGATTAATGGGAAGGAAGATAAGGGTGCAAGATATAAGAAAATAAGAAATTATCATAATTTAGGCAAAGAAAAGTTTATGCATGTATTGGAAGACATTGAAAGCCCATGGATGATAATTAAATCCAATAACAAAGAAAATAATGCAGATTTGGTAATGGTATCTTCTGTTGTTGATAAGAATGGAAATGTTGTCATTGCAGCAGTTAAACCAAATGGGGTAGGAAGAAAGAAAACAGCAACGCTAGATGCTAATATTATGTTAAGCATGTATGGAAAAGAGTCTCTGCATAATTATGTCGAAAAAGCTGGAAGGGAGAACCGTATCATAAAAGTAAATCCTGATAAAGCAGTGGGTCCAACGGTCCAATTCCGAGGGAACATACTTCATCAGGATTATAAGGACAATCTAGCACGATACAAAGAGATTGTCAAGAACATTATATCTGGTGAAGGTGAAAAATATTCCACTCGTGTATCGAAACGTGCAGAAAATAGTAGAGAAGCCAATAGTGGAGAAAACAAGGACATTCGCTACTCTATTAGTGTTGATCTAGATAAGCAGATAGATGATGTGCTAAATGATACCGTACCAAAAGATTACACGCATGTTTATCTGGGAGAAACAACAAAAGCGTTGAAGGAACTAGGCTGGAATGATCTTCCAATGCTTATGACGAACCAACATGTGTATTCGACAATAAAAACGCAAGAAGAGGCAAAAAAAGAAAATCGTTTTAAACCAAAAACAAATTATCATGGTTTGGGAAAAGGATTATTTACAAAACTACAGAAGCAATTAGAAACACCAGCAATGATTATAAAATCAAATACAAATGAAAATAATGCGGATGTAATTTTGGTAACAAATGTAAAGGACAATCAGGGAAATGTTGTTATTGCAGCAATTAAACCCAATGGTAGTGGACGTGTTAAAGGTGAACATACGATTGCTAATGTTATGCTCAGTTTGTATGGGAAGAAATCAATACAGAATTATGTTGAAAGTGCTCGTAAAGAAAACCGGATAATAAAAGTAAATCCTGATGAAGCAGTGTGGCCCATGGGCCAATCCCATGGGGGCTTACTTCATCAGGATTATAGTAACAATCTAGCACGATACAAAGAGATTGTCAAGAACATTATATCCGGTGAAGGCGAAAAATATTCCCTTCATGTATCAGAGCGTGCAGAAAAACTGCGTCATTCATTGGCAGAAACTATGACAACAGAGGAAAGTCTGGTAGAAGAAAATGAGCAATTAAAGAAAGTTGTGGAGATGCTTCAGAGTGAATTTAAGCCGGGAAAGAAAACCATTCCGGAACCGGCACGTGTAGAGGCAGTATGTAAAAAAATATTGAAAAAATATCATTCGTCCTTTGATGCAGAAACATTTCGGGATAACCTGACAAAACTGTATGCTTATATGAATGAAGAGGGTGCGGATTATAAAGAGGCATTAAAGATTACTTCTGAGATTGCACGAGGTGTCCTTGAAAAAAGCACAGCAAAAGATATGACATTGTATAACGAGTACAAAGATTTACGAGAGTATTTCCGTAAAACAAAACTTGCGTTGTCGGAAGCCCAGAAAAGTGAAGTAAATTACATGTATGGAAGTATGGGAGAGTTTCGCAAGAGTAATTTCGGACGGCTTAGAATTGTTTCGGAGGGGACGACTCTTGATCAGGTCTGGGGAGAGTTAAGCGAGAAGTATCCGGAGTTATTTAAGGCGGATACCAATGACGGTGATATGATAGCAGAGGTAATGACGGTATTGGACGGATTGCGACCAACTTATCGAAATGCTTATGGGGAAGATATTGAGCAGGCATCTTATGACCTTGCCTTAAATATTTACAAGGAAATGAGTATGATACCACAGAGACAAACGTTTAAGGATAAGGCGGATGCCGCCGTAGAGCGTGAGTGGAAGGAAGCAAACCGAGTGTATCTTGCCATGCTCCAGGATTATCGCAAGGAATGTGAAAAGCAATTCCTTGAAGGATTAAAGGTGAGTATGAATGACCAGATAAAAAACAAGAATCAGAGAATCCGAGAGGCGTATGCTAAGATACATGATTATGCAAATGTGATTGAGACGACACAAAACGGAGAACTGATTCGTAAGTATCAGCATGAGATTGAAAAGCAAAAAAGGTACATCGAGAGATTAAAAAAAGGACAGGATAAAAAGATTGCGGAAATGAAGATTGAGAATCGTCAGTACCGTAAGAATTTATCTGAGCAGAAAAAACAGACAGAAGCAAAGAATAAGATTCGTCGTTTGCATAAGCAGATGAGACAAATGCTGATGAAACCAAAAGAGGGGATGTATGTGCCACAAGATTTGGTTCGGTCTGTAATTGATGTGTGCGAGGCTGTCAATTTGGGTGCGAAAGAAGGAACGCAATTATATAATGCGTTAGATGATGCAAGGCAGTATTTTGAGAAAATGAAAAATGATCCGGATTACAATTTTGCATCGGAATATGATGAGGATATTGACTATGAATTACAGCGTATTGCAAATAGGTTTAAGAATAATGGAAACAGCATTTATGATTTATCATCTGCGGATTTGGATGAAGTATATGATGCGATGAAAATGGTGTATAAAACGATTCGAAGGGCAACTGAGCTGATTCGCAAAGAAGGGGAAACAAATGCCAGAAAGGCAGCAGAACGAGTCATTCATGAGGTGCGTTCGGCAAAAGGAGTAAGTTCCTTTATGAGTACACATAAAGTTTTGAGAAAATTTCCGGAGTTTACTTTGAAATCTTTAAACTCTTATCGAGCATTCCGTCGGATTACCGGATATGCGGATGGAGAGTTTATGCAGGAATGGCGTGAGTTAAATGAAGGACAGCGAAAAATGCTGAAAATCCAGCAAGATGGTGAAGCTATTCTTGCGGATGTGATGGAGGACGAAAATGTCGTAAAATTGATGAAAACTTTTGATAAGAAGCAGGGGATGGTTGACACCGGTCTTGTTTATGAGGATGGCAAGAAGGTACAAGTGACGAAAGGAATGCGTATGGCTCTTGTTATGCATGGAATGAATAAGGACAACTTGCGACATATGATTTATGGCGGTGTTACGATGCCGAACATGGAATTATATTTAAAGGGAGATAAAAAGGGTGCCTATGACAAAACGAAAAAGGCTGTAGGAGTAACGTCCGCAAAGATTCAGGCGATGGAAGATGCCATGTCGCCGGAAGAGAAGAAAGTTCTTCGTGCTTTTAAAAAGTTATTTCATGAGTATACGGGGCGTGTAATTAATGAGACCTCGATGGAATTGTATGGGTTTAAAAAGGCAAACGAGAAGAATTATTATCCGATTTCGGTTGACCAAAATTATGTTGCTGCGGATATTACCGGTTTGAAAATGGATAAAACTTTGGAAGGTGCCGGCTTTTTGAAGGAGCGTGTACAATCGACAAAACCATTGGTATTGGAAAGTATCATTGATACAGCACAGAGGTCATTGAAGATTACCTCAGAGTTTGGTGGTCTTGCCATTCCAATCAGGAATTTTAACAAGGTATATAATGGGTCTACGTGGAAGGTAACAGATGTAGACAGTGAAGATGTATCCACTAAATCGGTATTAGTACAAGACGATACGGTTCATAAGGCAATGCAGGATGTGTGGGGCAGGATGGCGTCTAATTATATTGATAACCTGATTTCGGATTTGCAAAATGCGAGAACCGGGGAATCAACGGTCTTTGATATGCTCCGTGGAAATTTTGCGGGTTCTGTTCTGACCGGGAACTGGTCGGTTATTATGAAACAGGCGGCATCTTATCCGACAGCAGTTGCCACCCTTGGCTGGGAGCCGGTGATGAAAGCTCTTGCAAAGGGAGGTAAACACGGACTTCCGATTAGTAGTGCTGACCGAGAACTGATTGCAAAATATACGCCACTTTTATGGTATCGAAATAAAGGAAATTCAACACAGGAAATGGCTGATATTGATAATTTGAATAGCCTTACCAATCGTATGCCGGTGGTAAAAGAAGTAAAGAACA
Source organism: Clostridium sp. AF37-5 (assembly GCF_003477605.1). Lineage (GTDB taxonomy): Bacteria > Bacillota > Clostridia > Lachnospirales > Lachnospiraceae > Eubacterium_F. The sequence continues at coordinate 46,230 of NZ_QUDR01000016.1, read as the reverse complement.
TGATACAAAAGGTTGATGTTGCTACGGTTGGCAGACTTTGGTATGCGTCACAATATTATGTGGATGCAAATTATAAGGATTTGAAAAAGGAAACCGATGCGTATTATCGACAAGTGGCAGAAGTGTTTAATCGATGCGTGGAAGACACACAGCCAAATTATACGGTTATGCAGCGACCGGATTATTTGCGTGATCCAAGTAAAATTAAAAAAGTCATGTTTATGTTTATGACACAGCGTATGCAAAATGGCGGTATTTTATATGATGCAGCATGCAATCTGCATGCGAAAAACCAAAATGGAACCAAGGAGCAGAAGAAACAGGCAAGAAAGGAATTCGCTTGGGCAGTATCCAGTCAGCTGGTATCGGCAGCAGTGCTTTCTACGATGACATTTTTGGCAAGAGGTCTTTTGCATAAGGTAAATCCTTATCGTGATGATGAAAATGAACTAACAACGGAGAGTGTTATGTCTGAGTGGATGAATGGGGTGTTGGGTTCGTTGTCCGGTAGTTTTATAGGCGGTAATGAATTGTATAACCTTGTCTATTCGGCAATTACAAAGGAAAAGTATTATGGAATTGAAGTATCCCTGTTTAGTGAGATATCTTCTTTATGTGAATCAATCGTGAAAATGGGGAATGGAGTAATTGATGCATTCAGCGATTCAGACGAGGAGGCTGAGAATGGAAAGGATGCGATAAAGAATGCATTTTTTGATGCGGCTGGAGTAGTGGCGAAAATGTGCGGTATTCCGGTTGACAACGTAAAAAATGTAGCGGTTGGTATTTGGAAGAATGTTGAGGATGTGACATCCGGGGAAGGCTTGTTTTCGTTTTCGACGGACAAAGAGGAGCCGAAAGCGAATGTGTATGGAAAGAAAATTTATGATGCACTTATGGATGATGACAAAAAGACGGCTGCTCAATACCGTGAGAAGATGAAACAAAATGGGAAGAAAGGTGAAGGTGATGTGGAAACAGCGGTAAAGGACCAGCTGGCAAGTCGAAATGATTTAGTAAAGCAAGCGGCACAGTATCGTCTTGCAAAAAATCATAATGGTTATATGGAATGTTATAACAAACTTATAAAAATGGGATTTAATCATTATGAGATTGTAGCGGCTACCAACAGTGCATTAAATAAGATGCAGGACAAAACGGAATCCGGTGCAAAGGATGCACATGATTATCTTTCTTTTTACAAGAGCGATGATTTGGTTGCTGCCATTGAGGAGGGAAAAGGTTACGAAGAAATATTACAACAGATGTACGAGGAAGCAATGACGAAAATTGAAAAGGACGATGAAAAGCATGAACTTAGTGCCAGTAAGAAAGAGAAGAAAGCATTTGCGTCCATTCGATCGAAATTATCCTCTGAGTATAAAGACAAGTTTCGAAGTGCTAAAAATACGCATGAGAAACAGCTTATTATGCAGAAACTGTATAAGCTCAAAATAAAGGGTAAATGCATCTATACAAGCGATACGTTTAAAAAATGGAATGAGGAATAGGTGGTTCGCATGGGAACTAGGGGGTAAAACTTCTAGTTCCTTTGCTATACTGAGAAAAAAACAAAGGGGGACTTATAGAATGAAACAGATGATTTGTACGATTTGCGGGTTGATTGGAAGTAGCGTGGCAACGTTTTTTGGAGGATGGACTTCCGGAATGACAACGCTTCTCATTTTTATGACAGTGGATTATGTATCAGGATTGCTTGTGGCGGGTGTGTTTAAGAAGAGCAATAAGACATCAACGGGAAAACTGGAATCTCGTGCCTGCTGGAAAGGATTATGCCGAAAAGGAATGTCGTTTGTATTTGTTCTTGTGGCACATCGCGTTGATTTGGTAATTGGAACCGATTATTTTCGAGATGCTGTAGTCATAGCGTTTATAACAAATGAATTAATTTCCGTTGTAGAGAAGGCGGGGTTGATGGGAATTAAACTTCCGTCGGTAATTACAAAGTCCATTGAGGTATTGCAACAGAAAGCAGATAAGGAAGGTGAAACGAATGGAGATTAAAAAAAGAAGAGCAAAATCAATCAGTTATGGGAGCAAAAGGAGTTTAAAGGACATAAAGTACATTGTAATTCATTTCACCGGGAACAAAGGGGATACAGCAAAGAATAATGCTGATTTCTACGCTACTGGCAACACGAGGGAAGCAGGTGCGCATTTCTTTGTAGATAAAAAATCTGAGATTTGGGAGTCCGTGCCAATGGAATATACTGCCTGGGCGGTTGGTCACTTCTTTACTCGTAAGAACGGGGCTGCATCGTATTATAAGAAGTGCACGAATGATAACAGTGTGTCCATTGAATTATGTGATTGCAAAAAAGGTGTAAGTTGGGAACAGATGCTTGCTATTCGTGAGCTGGTGTTGTATATTCAGAAGAGATGTCCGAATGCAAAAACTATCATTAGACATTGGGACGTCAACGGCAAAGCGTGTCCAGAGCCAATGGTCGGTAAAGGTAACTTGAAATGGAAGCATCTTTACAACAAAATTATGTATAATTATCAGTACAGAGCCAAAGTAACAAAGGCAGCAGCTATCCGCTCATCTAAGGGTGTAAAACCTACAAATAAAATTGGCAGCATAAATCCGGGAGAGGTTGTCAAGATTTCTAAGGTGGTTGGTGCCTGGGGGCGTTTGTTGAACAAAAAGAATGACAAATGGCAATGGATTAGTTTGAAAAAGGTGAAAGAAATTTAAAAGTCTGAAATCCCTTTACTTTCAGTGAATTCTATGTTATTTTAAGGACAATCTAAAGTGAAAAAATCTTTTTATAACTCTCAGCACTACGGTCCACCCAGCTGACTGATTATTACTTTTGCCAATTTTGCATTCGGCGTTTTGATATTGACTGGGTATTCCAGTCGTCGTTCATACGTCCACATCAGCTGCACCCCCCTTCCCATGGCCACGGTTCATCGGTCCAGGTCCAGCCATCGTTTGTATCAATACCGGTTAAAAATAACGGTCCGCAGTGTTTTTCGTAATCGCAGACGGCTTCTTTGTACATCTGCTGGTAACGGTTGAAATAATCCATTGCCTTGCCATCGCAAGGATGAGTATCCAGATACATACCGGCGTCAATCATGCAGAATCCGGCCTCACGTACAGCGGTCATTTTCTGATGCTTTGAATGTCTGTTTTGATTCATCAATAAACACCTCGCCTTCCACAGGAGTTGTTTTGCATATAGGGCTGTCGGTTATGGCAGCCACAAGAACCGGAATGGGAGTGGTTTTGACTGCGGTCTGCCTGGCAGGCAGCCTGTGCACCAACAAACGGAAAAACTAAATCTTCGAAAATGGTGCCGTGTCTTAAGGCACATTCGCCCTCCATGACATTTTCAAAAGTCTGCCATGGGACATATGCCATTGCTAATGGTTTCTTTGAAAGATTCATAGAAACTCCTTTTTTGTTTTTACTATATATTATGTAGAAAAATGTCGAATGTGAAAAAAATAAAATTTATTGAGAAAAAGTATTGACAAGCAAAGATAAATGATATATAGTGATAACAGTAACAGTTACTATTATCAAAAAGGAGCGTGAGATATGGCTGGACTCAAGTATAGCAGGCAGCGGGAAGCTGTGTTAGTCTATCTGCGTTCAACAAAGTCTCATCCGACTGCGGAGCAGGTATATCAGAAAATCAGAGAAGAATTTCCTAAGATAAGTTTAGGAACGGTATACCGAAATTTAAACTTATTAGCAGACTGTGGTGAGATTTTGCGATTGAACTGTGGTGACGGGGTAGAGCATTTTGATGCAACGACCACCCCACACAATCATTTTATTTGTCGTCGTTGCAGACAGGTAATCGATTTGGAAGCCGACTGGGATTTTGAATTGGATACCAAGATGGATGACGAGTTTCCCGGAAAAATAGAAGGACATGAAATCTATTTTTACGGCATCTGTAAAAAATGTTTATAAATCACAAAAGTGGTTAAACTAATTTATCAAAAGGAGAGTGTATTAGTATGAAGAAATTTGTATGCAGCGTATGTGGATATGTTCACGAAGGAGACAGTGCACCGGAGCAGTGCCCGGTTTGCAAGGCACCGGCAGAAAAATTCAAAGAGCAGACTGGCGAAAGAGAATGGGCAGCAGAACATGTAGTAGGAGTTGCTAAGGGTGTCAGCGAAGACATCGTAGCTGATCTTCGTGCAAACTTTGAAGGAGAATGTTCAGAAGTAGGAATGTATCTTGCTATGGCAAGAGTGGCTCATCGTGAAGGCTATCCGGAAGTAGGTCTTTACTATGAAAAAGCAGCTTGGGAAGAAGCAGAGCATGCTGCAAAATTCGCAGAACTTCTTGGTGAAGTAGTAACTGATTCCACAAAGAAAAACCTGCAGATGCGTGTTGACGCTGAAAATGGTGCAACAGCGGGCAAATTCGACCTTGCAAAACGTGCCAAAGCAGCAGACTTAGACGCTATCCATGACACTGTTCATGAAATGGCAAAAGACGAAGCAAGACATGGCAAAGCATTCGAGGGATTGTTAAAGAGATACTTTGGCTAAGCTCCAAGCCATGCATAAAAATAAAAACAGCCCTTCATTGTGAGTTCACTCACAAATGAAGGGCTGTTTTTATTTTTATATACGGCGCGAGCCGTCCATGAGCCCGCTAGGGCGAATGGAGCAAGGCTTGGAGCAAAGAGAAGAGGGTGCGAGCCGTCCATGAGCCCGTCAGGGCGAATGGGGCAGGGCTTGGAGCAAAGAGAAGAGGGCGCGAGCCGTCCATGAGCCCGCTAGGGCGAATGGGGCAAGGCTTGGAGCAAAGAGAAGAGGGCGCGAGCCGCTTTTGTTTTATACTTGAAGAACCAATTGTTTTGTGATATAATCTAATCTCGAGCAGTGCTCGATAAGGGGGATTTTTACAGTAAGAGACCCTGGTAAGGATTTATAGTAAAGGAGATAAGTAACATGAACAGTAAAGTAAAGGGCGTTTTACAGGTCTTACTGGTTCTTGTGCTGATTGCAGCGTTTGCGTTTGTAGCAGCAAGGGGAATTGGTGGCGCACACAGAGGAAGCGCAAAGAACATTCGTCTTGGATTGGATTTGGAAGGTGGCGTGAGTGTCACATATCAGGCTTACAAGACTGATAGTACCGGTAAGAGAACCGGTGAACAGCCAACCGATAAAGACATGGCAGACACGATTTACAAGATGCAGAAACGTGTGGAAACATTAGAGAGCACGGAAGCTGCAGTATATCAGGAAGGTAGTGACCGTGTCACAATCGATATTCCGGGTGCCAGTGATTCAGAAGAGGTTTTGAAGGAACTTGGTAAAGCTGGAGCGCTTTATTTCATTTTGTATTCAGATCTGAAGACTGAAAAAGGCGGCACACCAAACGAAGGTGATAAAGTCGTTTACGACAAATCGAAAGTCCTTTTGACCGGTGACATGATTGGTGAGGCAACTTCCGGCAGCAGACAGCAGGAAGGCACCGGAAAGACTGAATATGGTGTTTCTATTAAGTTCGCAGGCAAAGGAATTAAGAAATTTGCTAAGATTACCGGAGAGCATGTTGGTGAGCAGCTTGCCATCGTATATGATGAGAAGTTAGTTTCTGCACCAAACCTGAAAGAAGAGATTTCCGGCGGTGAGTGCTGGATTTCGGGAAGCTTTACTTCTGAGTCCGCAGAGCAGCTTGCTTCTACCGTACGTATCGGTGCTCTTCCGTTGGAACTTGAAAATATTCATGGTAACGTAGTAGGAGCAACACTGGGAAGTCAGGCATTGAAATCCAGTTTGTTTGCCGGCGTTGTTGGTTTGATTCTCGTAATCATTTTCATGATTGTTATGTACCGCATCTCCGGTGTGGCAGCCAGCATTGCATTGATTTTCTATGTAGGTGCTATGCTGCTTGCACTGAATGGTTTGAATGTAACATTGACCCTGCCCGGTATTGCGGGTATTATCCTGAGTATTGGTATGGCGGTGGATGCAAACTGTATTATATTTACACGTATCCGCGAGGAATTGGCAACCGGCAAGACGGTAGCGTCTGCGATTGATAATGGATTTTCCAAAGCAATGTCCGCCATTGTCGATGGTAACGTGACAACTTTGATTGCTGCTTTGGTACTGTATCTCAAGGGTTCCGGTACGGTAAAAGGTTTTGCGATGACACTTGGTATTGGTATTGTGTTGTCTATGTTTACTGCTTTGTTTATTACAAAACTTTTGATGAAAGCATTCTGTGCACTGGGTATGACAAATACTTCAATGTATGGTATTCAGAAAGAGCGTAAGACAATTAACTTTATTGGTAACTGGAAGAAATATGTTGTTATTTCCGGAGCTGTTGTTGTAATCTGTGTGGCAGGACTTGTTGTCCGTGCTGCTTCCGGTGGTCCATTATTTAACTATAGTTTAGATTTTGCCGGTGGTAACTCAACATCTGTTGACTTATCTAAGACTGTAACCGATGAAGATAAACAGAAAGCAGAAGATACTGCAAAATCTGTTATTGGAAGCGGTAAGAGTGTTGAAATTTCGGTTGCTGATAATACAAAGATTGTTGTTCGTACTGAGGAACTCAGTGAGCAGAAGTCGGAAGAATTGAAAGCAACGATGGCGAAAACATTTGGCGTGGATGAATCTACCAAAATTGAGTCCGAGTTCATCAGTGGTTCTGTCAGTGATGAAATGAAAGTGGATGCAGCTGTAGCAACTCTGATTGCGACACTTTGTATGTTGCTTTATATCTGGATTCGCTTCCGTAAACTTTCAACCGGTATCAGTGCTGTTTTGGCACTTATTCATGATGTAATTGCTGTGCTGACTGTTTATGTAGTGGCAAGCGCGTTTATTCCGGTCGGAAGTACCTTTATTGCATGTATGCTTACGATTGTCGGATATTCCATCAACGATACCATCGTAGTATTTGACCGTATTCGCGAGAATAAAGCTAAGGCTACATCAAGAACAAGTCTTGCAGAAATTATCAACAAGAGTATTACAGAGACATTGTCTCGTTCCATTAATACTTCGGTAACTACCTTTATCATGGTATTTGTGTTAGCTGTATTCGGTGTGGATTCTGTACGTCAGTTTGCAATTCCGTTGATTGTAGGTATTATTTCCGGATGTTATTCATCCGTATGTGTAGCATCACCATTGTGGTATGTTCTTTCCGGAAAGGGAGAAAAAGAGCAGAAAGCAGTCACTTATTCTAAGAAGAAAAAATAATTCTTTGTGAATAAATATTGGAACAAGAAAAGAAGAAACTACAAATCGGAAAACAGTAATGTTCATGCGAATGATAGTTTCTTCTTTTTCGTATGACGAACAAAAGATGTCAAAAAGTTGATAATTAAGCACAATCTATGTTATACTACCAATACAGCCCGCATAAGAGACAAAGGAGGATTCCAGTGCATGGCAAAGGGAGATAAAAAGAAAAAGAAAAAAGAGGTCATTGAACTGACGCCGGCGGAACGGTTTGTCCAGTTAAAGACATTAAAGAGAGCGACAAGATGCCTTTTAGTAGATGAAGATGTTTATCGTATCTATGTGCGCCTTACAAAAGATTTTGCACAGATGGATGCGTTAGGCAAAGAAACTCCATTTGAAGGATGCGAGGAATGTGCTGCGTTAAGTGAAGAGTGTGCAGCTCTTGCAAAAGAATGGAAAAAGAAACTGCCGGCAGAAAAAGAAGTAATTTCACGAACTGTTACGACAACAGTGAAAAAGCAGGAAGAAGATGACAACAAGAAAAAAGGAATTGTAAAATGGATTGTTCTTGCGGTTATTGTTGCAATGATTGTCTGCTATAATGTTCCGGCAACCCGTTATCAGTTAGCCGGACTTTCTGCAAAAGTTGGTTTTGATAAATGGGCATCGTCCACATACGAAAAACTGGGCGATTATAAAGATTGTAAAAATCAGATTGTTTTGCTTGAGAAAAAAGCCATCGAAAAAGTGAAAATTGGTGGTGTTGTGAAGTTTGGAACTTGTGACTGGATGGTTTTGGAGCGTACAGATGGTAAAGCTCTGCTTACAAAATATATGGCAGATAATAAACATCCATACCATGATAAATCAGAAAAGGTTACATGGGAGAGTTGTGCACTGCGAAAGTATCTGAATGGTGAATTCCTTGAGGACGGTAAATTTACACCAGGGGAATTGGCGATGATTTTGACTACAAATGTTGAAAATGTTGCAAATGAAGAGTTTGGGACGGACGGTGGCAAGAATACGCAAGATAAAGTGTTTTTGATGAATGAGCCGGAGTTTGCCAAATATAAGAAGAAACTGAAAGCAAAGGCAAAGACAATGCGGCTGCGTACACCGGGCAAAGATGCCACGGCAACGACGTATGTTTCTGCACTGGGGGATATTATTACCTATGGTTTCCCGGTGGACGAAAATGGTGCCTGCATACGTCCGACGATGTGGGTAAATTTGAAGTAAGGATGCCTATGTTTTGCCACGATTGCATGATTAAATGTAACTGTTCGGTAAAGGACAGTTACATTTTTTTAGGAAGGAAGCGTAAAATATGAAGTGTAAAAAAAGAATACTATTGTTAGCGCTGTTACTTTTTTCCACTGTATTAATTGGTGGGATGAATGTTCAGGCAAAGAAAAAGACGAAGCCAAAGTCATTGAAAAAAGCAAAGATTACTTTGGCAAAGAGCAGTTATACATATAATGGAAAAGCCAAAAAACCAGCTGTTACCGTAAAACTTGGCAAGAAAAAACTGAAAAAAAACAGGGATTATACGGTCAAGTATACAAAAAATAAAAATGCCGGAACGGCGAAAGTTACAATTAAAGCTAAGAAGGCTAAAAAAGGGAAAAAAGCCAAATATAAGGGCAGCAAAAGCAAAACTTTTAAGATAAAAAAAGCAAGTCGTCTGCTAGTACCGGACAAAGCAGCATATTCAGCCGTTGAAGGAGATGGTTCATTTTCGATTGTAGCTAAACCATCGAAAGGCGGTGGAACGGTAACATATGCCTGTGCGACAGCCGATGTGATCAAAGTCACGAAAGCCGGTAAGGTTACGATTGTTAAAACGTTTGATAAGACATGTAAAACATTGTCCAAGCAGACAAAAGATACGATTAAGAAAGTTTCGACAAAGGTAACCATGAGTGTGCCAGCAACAACAAATTATAAGGCAGCTTCGACTTCCGTTACCGTTACGATTAACAAAAAACCGGTACGTGTTTTCAGTACCTATGACAGTATTAATAAATACAGCTATCCGTCGAAGAGTCCACTGTCTCCGGGATTTACTAATTATAAAAAACTGACAGATTTAAAATGGACAATTGTGGATAAGTATCAGATGCCAGGGCTTGCACCGACTGCTGATGAGGACTGGACAAAAAATTATATTCAGTGTAACAATCTCTGTCCGCAGGGTGTCTGCATGGCAGGAAATTATATGCTTACGACAGCATACTGTATGGATGATTTGCACAACAGCTGCATTTTCGTTTACAACAACAAGACGGGCGAATTTTTAAAGACGCTAGTTTTAAAAGACCAGAAGAGCCACGTGGGTGGAATTACTTATGATGAGAAAAATAAAAACATCTGGGTCTGCCACTCAAACAAAGATAAAACGACAGGAATGTATTCACTTGAGCGCATTACATTGTCGGATTTGGTGAAATATGCGACAGGCAAAAAAGAATATACATCATCCGGTAAAGTGGAACTGCATCAGATTCCAACAAAACCATCGACGATTTCCTACAATAAAAAGGACGGTTATCTGTGGGTGGCACAGTTTAGTGTGGCACCGGTTGCCGGTGACACTTCGGAGGATGAAGATTCGGACGAAGAAGTAGAGGAAAATGATACCAGTGCACCGCGTATGTATGCATATGAGTACGATGCAAAGACAAACGAATTAAATCAGGTTCGTATTGTTACGAATCCTGCCGAAGAGGATTATCTGGGAATCCAGACAAAAGAAGTACAGACAGAAGCAACCGCAGAAAATGAGGCAAAGACAAGTGTTCAGGTTGCAACAGTGTACTCTTCTTCCTCTGTTTTACTTGCGGAAAAAGGAAGCTCTGCTACAGCAAAAGAAAAGCTGAAAAAAGGCGATGTTATTTACTCGGTTAATAATGAGCTGATTACAAGTGCAAAACAGCTTTCGGAATTACTGGAAAAATGTACGAAAGGAACTGCAGTAACGCTGGAAATTCACCGTACAATTCCAGCAGAAAACGAAGGTGCGGAGCCGACAGAGCAGATTTTGACAGGAAAAATTATTTTGGATGTCCGTGGCAATGTGTTGTACCGCAGCACACCGAATTATGTGCAGGGAATTACATTTTCCGGAGACCGTACAATCTTTAGCTGTTCCTATGGAAGAAACAGTACAAAGAAGAGATTTTTATCCGAATTACAGGTGTATAACCGTGCAGATGCGACCGATGATACGATGCTTGGCGAGTTAGAACTTGCCGTAGCACTGCCGCCAATGGTAGAGGAAGTAGAAGTTGTGGGAGATGAAGTGTATATGATATTTGAATCCGCTGCCACCACGTATCTGGAAGGAACGGATGGCAAGGGTCAGAGTACCTGTCCGATTGACAAAATGATTGCCGTAAAACTCGGACTTGATTCAATAAAATAGAAATATAAATAGAAAATTTAAGGGCGATTCCACAAAACAGCTAATGTGCCATTTGACACGCTGATGCTTCCCTTTCTGCCGGTAAACTCATTGCTGACACCAAGAGGGAATGAATTTGTGAGGGTCGCCCCTTCTACTTCATAATGAAATCCCTGAATGGTGACATTTGTGCTCACGTCGCTCAAAGAAAAGACGGAACATATATTTCCGGTGGTATTTTCCGGTAAATCTTTTCCGAATGTAATGACGCCGTTTGTGACAACTTTTAGTGCATAGTCATCTCCAATTAAGGTTCCGACGGCATTATGCCGGTTTAAGAATGTAAGCGTCTGAATATTAGCTAATGTGTGGTCTAAGCGGCCGCCTAAACCGCCATAAATTTCAAAATTTGTGTATCCTTTTTCCAAACCAAGTCGTGCGGCAAGCATCATGTCCGTATCATCTTTTTCTTTTGGGTGTCGGATGCAGTCGGATGGCAGATGGCTGGATGCCGAAACGGAATCAAAGTCACCAATCACATAGTCGGCACGCAGCCCGATTTTTTCTAAATAGTCAAAGCCGCCATCAACAGCGATGACCAAATCATCTTTTCCTAATTCGATATGGCAGGGGGATTGTTCCCCTGCCCCAAATAAATAACAGACTTTTGTATCCACTATCTCTGACCTCTTTCAATAACAAGCGCAGCATCCTCCAGATAGGAGCAATCCAAATCCTCTACCGTGCCGTTGTCGCAGGCAGAAGCAAGTGACGGGTTAATTGGCATCTGGGCGAGTACCGGTACATGGTATTCTTCAGCAATTTCACTGATGTGGCTCTCGCCAAATACATGAATTTTCTTACCGCAGTCAGGGCAGAGTGCATAGCTCATATTTTCCACAAGACCAAGAACCGGAATATTCATAAGAGAAGCCATTTTCATTGCTTTACCAACAATCATAGAAACCAAATCCTGCGGACTTGTAACAACGACAATGCCATCAATCGGAATGTTCTGGAATACGGTAAGTGCAACATCACCGGTTCCGGGCGGCATATCGACAAACAGATAATCGACATTATCCCAAAGGGTGTCAGACCAGAACTGGCGAACCGTTCCGCCAATCACCGGACCACGCCATACAACCGGGTCACTTTCATTTTCCAAAAGAACATTAATGGACATAATATCCACGCCGTATTTTTTTGATTTTACAGGGAAAATCGTTGTTTCATTTCCCTGCGCTTTTTCGGTGATACCAAATGCCTTCGGAATCGAAGGACCGGTAATATCGGCATCCAAAATACCGCAGTGGTATCCACGACGCGCAAATTCAACCGCAAGCAAATCGGTAACCATTGATTTTCCTACGCCGCCCTTTCCGCTGACGACACCGATAACCTTGCCGATTTTGCTATTTGGATGTGGTGCTACTAAGAGACTTTTTGGGTCTTTTGAACCGCAATTGCTGCTACAGGTGGAGCAGTCGTGCGTACATTCTTCACTCATTTTAATTTCTCCTTAATAAAAATATTTCTATGCTTACTCTAGTACGAAAGGGGCAGATTTGTCAAGTTGTAATATTATGAGGGAAAACTGCCGATAATATACTTACAGATATGTTGTAAATGGATTTGCGAAAAGAACACAAGGAGGTGTTTGCATGACGACGTTAGGAGAACTGCGGAATAAATTCAGTGCAGTACATAAGCAGTACAATTCAACGGCGTTTGAATTGTCTAAAAAACTAAATGAGACGAAGGAATTGATAAAGCGTGTTCCCGAAGGAGACAAACTGTTTGGGGAACAGGCAGCGGTTTTGGAACTCCAGTACAATGCGGTGAAAGACCAGCAGAAGATTTATGATGATTTCATTCACCAGTTTATGGACAAATGGGATGCTGAGCGTGAGATGGTAAGCGCAAAGCAAAATGCCGAAGCAGAAGGGGATTATTATAAGGAAATGGGTAAAATTCTTGCGGTGGCAATGCGCATGTTCCACGGGGATATCGTTCCCGGCTCGGACGAGAAAAAACTTATGGAATTCGACAGTGATTTGTATCAGATGGCGAAAAACGCACAGATGATGGCAAAGCTTAAAGAACGGAAAAAGTATGATTCGTTGTGGGACGATGAGGAGAAAAAAGAATTGGAAGACCCTATAGAAGCCGCGGATGCAAAAGAAACATCACTTGAAGCACCGGAGGTTGTAAGTGTGGATGAGGTAATCGCAAAAAGTACCGAAGGATGAGCAGTGGGCGGATTTTGGCTTTGTAAGTCATCAAGAAAAGTTTGCGTTTCGTGGGCGCTTGCGCTCATTGAGTGCGTAGCGGTATGGGCACTGAAACTACCAGTGCCACATACCGACGTACTCAAAACCCACTCTCCACAAATCTTTTCTTGATGATTTACTGAAACTCCAAAAGCCTTCCAAGCTGTTAATTGTTAAAAATTGGCCATTTGAAGGCTTTTTTTGATGAGGGCAGAGCCTTATGCAACCTTAACCTTTATAAAAAGATAAAAGAGTTGCATGAATTTTGAAAAGATGCATCTGCAAGCAACCTAAAAGCAGGAAATGAGAAGAAAGGGTTGTGTTTTTCGTGTGATTTGTCCGAATAAAGTCAGATAATCAGGTGAAAATGCAACCATTTAGGTAAAATTAGGTGAAAAGAGTTGTCTAGAAAGTATGTACCTCTTCACCTCCCCAAAAAACAAAAATCTCACCGCAGAAATATGCGAAGTGTTCGTTACTAGTCTTTTTAGTATTCCAGTAATTTATCAAGAAAAGATTTGTGGAGAGTGGGTACAAACACGTGGGTATCTGGCATGCGTAGTTGGCATGCCGATACCCCTACGCGTTTGTTTAGCGAGAGCACCCACGAAACACAAACTTTTCTTGATAAATTACGGAACCTAAAAAACTAGCAACGAACACTTCCCACAAACTACCGTTGAAAAACGCCCCCCAATATGGTATCATCACAATAGAATATCAGGGAAGGAAGTACTGCCATGTATACAGTGTCTTTAGAAAAATTTATCCAGAAAATGAAAGTTAAAAATCTTACACCGGATGTTGATATTTCGGCGATTGAAATTACGCAGTCAGACGTAAACCGTCCGGCGTTACAGCTTGCGGGTTTTTTTGATTATTTTGACCATCACCGAATCCAGATTATCGGTCAGGTAGAACATACGTATATGGAAAAGCAGGGAATTGAGGAAAGTCTTAAGCAGATGAAACGAATTCTCTCTTACAAAGTTCCGGGCATTGTTTTTTGCCGTGATTTGCCGGTGCCGGAAGAGTTTTTGCAGTTGGCGAACGAATATGAGATTCCGATTTTACAGTCGCACGCTGACACTTCTGCATTTTCCGCTGAGGTTACGAGATGGCTGAAAGTAGAACTGGCACCTAGAATCAGTATTCATGGCGTGCTTGTTGACATTTACGGCGAGGGCGTACTGATTACCGGTGAGAGCGGTATCGGTAAAAGTGAGGTTGCGCTGGAATTGATTCACAGAGGACACCGATTGGTTTCAGATGATGTGGTAGAAATCAAAAAAGTAAGTGATGAGACGCTGATTGGTTCAGCTCCGGATATAACAAGACATTTCATTGAACTGCGAGGCATTGGAATTATTGATGCCAAGACACTCTTTGGTGTAGAAAGTGTAAAAAACACACAGTCGATTGACCTTGTCATTCAGTTGGAAGAGTGGAACAAGGAGCAGGAATATGACCGCATGGGATTGGAAGAGCAGTACATTGAATACCTTGGAAATAAAGTAGTCTGTCATTCGATTCCGATTCGACCGGGACGAAATGTAGCCATTATCTGCGAGTCGGCGGCGGTTAATTACCGACAGAAGAAGATGGGATATAATGCAGCGAGAGAATTGTACAACCGTGTGACGAGTAATAACTTTGGTAAGGCATAGAAAGGACGGATGATATGGCACAGTATTATGTTGGGGTTGATGTGGGAGGAACGACCGTAAAGATGGGAATGTTCTCAGATACCGGAGAACTTTTGGATAAATGGGAAATTCCGACGAGACGAAAAAATAATGGAAAGTATATTCTGTCAGATATTGTAGATAGTATCGAAGAAAAAAGAGAAACCTTTGAGGGGAATATCAAAGGAATCGGTGTTGGTATTCCGGGACCGGTTACTGCTGACGGAACAGTATTAAAATGTGCCAATCTGGGATGGGATGTATTCTCGGTTTCTAACAAACTGGCAAGTTTAACCGGCGTTGGCAATGTAAAAGTTGGAAACGATGCGAATGTAGCTGCGCTTGGCGAGATGTGGAAAGGCGGTGGCAGAGGCTATGACAGTATTGTCATGGTGACACTTGGTACCGGCGTTGGCGGCGGTGTCATTTTACAGGGAAAAATTTTGACCGGCTGTAAAGGTGCCGGTGGAGAAATCGGTCATATGAAAGTTAATATGGATGAAACTCGTGTCTGCGGATGCGGAAACAAAGGCTGTTTGGAACAGTATGCTTCGGCAACCGGAATTGTGAATATGGCAAAAGAAAATGTACCGGAAGGTTCTTACTTAGCAGATAAAAAAGTTACGGCAAAAGCTGTTTTTGATGGTGCCAAAGAGGGCGATGCTTACTGCATGGAAGTGGTTGAGAAATTTGGCAGATATTTAGGCGTTGCATTAAGTAATGTTGCTCATGTGGTAGATCCGGAAGCCTTTGTTATCGGCGGCGGGGTATCAGCAGCAGGACAGATTCTTTTAGATGTAGTAGAAAAATATTATAATGAAAATTCCATGTTTGCCTTGAAAAACAAGAGTTTCCACTTGGCAGAACTTGGCAATGATGCCGGCATTTATGGTGCTGTGCGAATGGTGCTTTTTAAATAGAAGGAGAGAAAAATGATTCGACTGGAACAGGAACCGCTGCGGACTCATACGACATTTCGGATTGGCGGACCGGCAGCGTACTATTTCATACCGGAGCGAGAAGAAGAAATTATTGAGGCACTGGATTTTGCAAAAGAAAAAGGACTTTCTTACTATGTGATTGGAAAGGGAAGTAATATGCTCTTTTCCGATGACGGTTTTGATGGTGTTATCATTGAAATTGGAAAGGGATTGGAAAAAATAGAAATCTCAGATGATGGTGTTGTGACGGCACAGGCTGGTGTTTCGTTAGCTTATATGGCATCTCGATTGGCTTCAAAAGGGTTAAAGGGGTTTGCCTTTGCCGGAGGAATTCCGGGAACATTAGGCGGAGGTGTTGCGATGAATGCCGGTGCCTATGGTGGAGAAATCAAAGATTGTATTGTAAGTGCCAAAATATTGACTAAAGAGGGTGAAAGAATTGTCTTAGATAAAGAGGCATTGCAGCTTTCCTATCGAAACAGTGTGATTCTTCAAAAAGGCTATTTGGTTTTAGAGGCAACATTTTCTTTTGAAAAGGGAAATCCGGCAGAAATTCAGGAAGAAATCAAAGAGTTAAATAAAAGACGCCGCGAAAAACAGCCGTTAGAGTACCCGAGTGCAGGCAGCACATTTAAACGTCCGGAGGGATATTTTGCCGGAAAACTGATTGAAGATGCAGGACTTAGGGGATACCGTGTGGGTGACGCGCAGGTTTCCGAAAAGCATTGCGGCTTTGTGGTAAACCGCGGTGAGGCGACTGCCAAAGATGTGGCGCAGTTAATAAGTGATGTGCAGAATCGTGTGATGGATGAATTTGGCGTTAAGTTAGAGCCGGAAGTCCGCATGATTGGTTTTGAATAATAAGAAAAGGGGGAACTTTGCATGAGATTTGTCATAGTAACCGGGATGAGTGGCTCCGGAAAGAGTTCCGTAATGAAAATATTAGAAGATGATGGATATTTCTGTGTGGATAACCTGCCGTTGTCTTTACTGCCTACGTTGATTCAATTGACGGAGGATTCCAGCGAGGAAATTGAGCGGGTGGCACTTGGCATTGACATCCGTGGCGGATATCGTTCGTTAAAAGAAGCCGCTCATGTACTGGATGATTTAAAAAGCAGAGGTTATACGCTGGAAATTTTATTTTTGGAAGCGTCAACGTCAGTTCTTGTAAAGCGCTATAAAGAGACAAGAAGAATGCATCCGCTGGCACAGGGCGGCCGCATGGATAAAGCAATTGAAGATGAGAGAGCACTTCTTTCCGAACTGAAAAAAAGGGCGGACTACATCATTGATACAACGACACTTTTGATACGTGAATTGAAACAGGAGATTGACCGCATTTTTGTGGAGCATGAGGATTTTTGCAACTTTTATCTCACATTTGTTTCTTTTGGATTTAAGTATGGAATTCCTTCGGATGCCGATTTGGTTTTTGACGTGAGATTTTTACCGAACCCTTTTTATGTGGATGAATTAAAACCACTTACCGGAGATGACAAGCCGGTATACGATTATGTTATGAGTTCACCAAAGGCAGTTGAGTTTAGAAACAAAATGAAAGATATGCTTGATTTTCTGATTCCAAACTACATTGCGGAGGGAAAAACGCAGTTGGTGATTGCAATTGGCTGTACGGGCGGCAAGCATCGTTCCGTGACATTAACCAATGCGATGTATGAGGAGTATGCAAACACGGAATATGGCTGCAAAAAAGAGCATAGAGATATAGAGAAGGACCGGTTAAGATATATATGTCGTTCGCAGGAAAAGTAAAAGAAGAACTGCTTGGGCAAATGGGAAAAGCCAGACATTGCCAGTTAGCAGAACTGGCGGCGTTTTTTGCCGTGTGTGGGCAGATTTACATGAATGAAGAAGGTGAATGTCAGGTTAAGTTTGTGACAGAAAACTTGACAGTTGCGAAGAAATGCTATATGTTAGTTAAGAGAGTCTTTCATATTGTGCCGGATGTGTCCGTAAGCGGACATCATCAATATTCACTTTTTCTATTGGAAGATGAAGATGCAAGGGACTTTATGAAAGCAATTCGAGTGCAGGAATATTCGCCATTTTCGGTGGAGTGTATTGGACAAAAAGCCTGTTGCAACCGGGCTTTTTTAAGGGGAGTCTTTTTGACAAGTGGTTCCGTTACCGACCCAAACAGTGGGTATCATTTGGAAATCGCAGCTGGAGATAGAGAACATGCTGCTCGGATTTTGGAGATTATGGGTATTTTTGGAATTGAGGCAAAAACGATAGAAAGAAAGCATAATTTTGTCGTATACATGAAAGAAGGAGCGGCGATTGTTGATTTTTTGAATGTTGTCGGTGCGCACAAGGCACTGATGGAATTTGAAAATGTTCGCATTTTGAAAGAAATGCGAAATTCCATTAACCGTCAGGTAAATTGTGAGACCGCAAACATTAAGAAGACGGTTTCGGCAGCAGCAAGACAGACGGAAGACATCCGTTATATTCATGATACGATAGGCTTTGGTAATTTATCTGAGAATTTGTCGCAGATTGCGAAATTACGTTTGGAGAATCCGGATGTTTCGCTGAAAGAATTGGGACAGATGTTAGAACCGCCAATTGGAAAATCCGGGGTGAACCACCGATTGCGCAAATTAAGTGAGATAGCACAAGGACTGCGATTACAAGGAGGAAAACATGATAAGGAAGAACATTGACGTCAGTTTAGGCGAGGATGGAGCAAGACCAATTGCTATGCTGGTTCAATTAGCAAGCCAGTATGTGAGTAACATTGAAATCCATCGTGATACTATGACAGTAAATGCAAAAAGTATTATGGGCATGATGACACTGGGACTCGCAAAGGGACAAAAGCTGGAGCTTCTTATTGATGGGGAAGACGAAGAGACTGCTATGAAAGAGATGGAGAATTACCTGACCGGAAATTAGCAGATAAGAAATAGTAATGGTTACAGGCTACTGTCCGAACCGGGATGTTACGGTTTGTATAGCGGCCTTTTTATTTTAGTGAATGGGGGATACCATGGAATTTACGCATTTGCATGTACATACGGAATATAGTTTGTTAGATGGCTCCAGTAAAATCAAGGAGCTTGTGAGTCGTGCCAAAGAATTGGGAATGGACAGTCTGGCAATTACCGACCATGGCGTGATGTATGGCGTGGTTGATTTTTACCGTGCGGCAAAAGCAGCAGGAATTAATCCGGTTTTGGGATGTGAAATTTATGTGGCACCCGGTTCACGCTTTGACAGGGAAGCAGGAAATGCAAAAGAAAGCCGTTATCATCACCTGGTGCTTTTAGCAGAGAATGATATAGGATATGCAAATCTTGTTAAAATTGTTTCCCGTGGTTTTACAGAAGAATTTTATTATAAGCCACGAGTGGATTATGATGTGTTAGAAAAATATCATGAGGGAATTATTGCGCTGAGTGCATGCCTCGCAGGTTCAATTCCAAGTTTTCTACGCCGTGGGCTGTATGAAGAGGCAAAGCAGGAAGCGTACCGGTTACAGGGGATTTTTGGTGAAAATAATTTCTTTTTAGAACTTCAGGATCATGGTATTCCGGATCAGAAGACGGTCAATCAGGGACTGCTTCGTCTGCATCAGGAGACAGGGATTGATTTGGTGGCGACGAACGACGTCCACTACATTTACGATTCGGATGCAGAAGCACACGACATTCTTTTATGCATTCAGACCGGAAAGAAAGTCAGTGATACCGACCGTATGCGCTACGAGGGCGGACAGTATTATTTGAAATCTGCTGAGGAGATGGAGGCATTATTTCCGTATGCCAAAGAGGCGCTTGAAAACACTCATAAAATCGCCGAGAGATGTCATGTTGAAATTGAGTTTGGTGATTATAAACTGCCGCACTTTGATGTGCCGGAGGGAGAGACTTCTGAAAGCTATCTGCGAAAACTCTGCAAAGAGGGGCTTTATAAACGTTATCCAAAGGAGCAGGCAGAGCAGTTGGAAGAGCGGTTAAATTATGAGCTTGATACCATTTCTACGATGGGATTTGTTGATTACTTTTTGATTGTTTGGGATTTTATTAAATATGCGAAAGACCATGGAATTCCGGTAGGTCCGGGACGTGGTTCTGCAGCCGGCTCTTTGGTGGCATATTCTTTGAATATTACGGATTTGATTGATCCGATTAAATATAACCTTTTGTTTGAGCGTTTTCTAAATCCGGAACGTGTGACGATGCCGGATATTGATATTGACTTCTGCTATGAAAGACGTCAGGAAGTTATTGATTATGTAACGAGAAAATACGGAGCCGACCACGTGGTGCAGATTGTAACATTTGGTACGATGTCAGCGCGTATGGTAATCCGCGATGTCGGACGTGTGTTAGACCTTCCGTATGCATATGTAGATAGTGTGGCAAAGGCGATTCCAATGGAGCTTGGTATTACGATTGCAAAAGCGATGAAAATGAATCCGGAACTGCGCACGATGTATGAAACGGATGATTCAGCGAAGAAACTGATTGATATGGCAATGCGTTTAGAGGGACTTCCCAGACATACTTCTGTTCATGCGGCGGGTGTTGTAATCAGTCCAAAACCGGTCGATGAATTCGTTCCGCTATCAAGGGCTTCGGATGGCAACATTACGACGCAGTACACGATGGTAACGTTAGAGGAATTAGGTCTTTTGAAAATGGATTTTCTGGGACTTCGTACGCTGACGGTAATCCAGAATGCGATTCATGGTGCGTTTGATGTACACGACATTGACTATAATGATAAAGAAGTATTTGATATGATAAGTTCCGGACACACAGAAGGCGTGTTCCAGTTAGAAAGTGCGGGGATGAAAAACTTCATGAAAGAGTTAAAGCCGCACAGCATGGAAGATATTATCGCCGGAATTTCTTTATATCGTCCGGGACCGATGGATTTTATTCCGAAATATATAGAGGGAAAAAATAATCAGGATAATATTCAGTATGACTGCAAGGAACTAGAGCCGATTTTAGCACCGACCTATGGCTGTATTGTCTATCAGGAGCAGGTTATGCAGATTGTGCGTGATCTGGCCGGGTACAGTTATGGGCGAAGCGACCAGGTGCGCCGCGCCATGTCTAAGAAAAAAGCAGATGTCATGGAGAAAGAAAAGAATTATTTCATCTATGGCAATGAAGAAATTGGCGTGGAAGGCTGCATTAAGCGAGGAATCCCGGAAGAAGTGGCAATTAAAATATTTGATGATATGACCGATTTTGCGAAATATGCGTTTAACAAATCGCATGCGGCGGCTTACGCTGTCGTTTCATATCAGACAGCGTATCTAAAATGTCATTATCCGGTTGATTTTATGGCGGCGTTGATGACTTCTTTTATGGAGCATACCGGGAAAATTACGGAGTACATTATGAACTGCCGTAAAATGGGAATTGAAATTCTGCCACCGGATATCAACGAGGGAGAGTATCGTTTTACGCCGTATGAAGGAAATATCCGCTATGGACTTGCTGCTATCAAGGGAGTCGGCAGACCGGTTATTGATGAAATTGTCGCAGAGCGCAAGCTTGGCGGCAGATACCGCTCGTTGAAAGACTTCTGCATGCGTTTATCTGGAAAATCGGTGAATAAACGAACTGTTGAAAGTTTTATTAAGTCGGGCGCACTTGACAGCCTGCCGGGGACCAGAAAGCAGAAAATGTATTCTTACATCAGCATTATGGATGGTGTAAATCAGGAGAAGAAAGGAACGCTTTCCGGTCAGATGTCCTTGTTTGATTTTGCCAGTCCGGAGGAACAAAAAGAGTTAGAAGTAAAAATGCCGGATGTAGGTGAATACGAAAAAGAAGAAATTTTAGGTTTTGAAAAAGAAGTGCTGGGTGTGTATATCAGTGGCCATCCGCTGGAAGAATATGTGGCAACATTAGAGAAAAATATTACACGTACGACGGCTGACTTCGAAGTGGTTGACGGCGAGACGGAGCCGAAAGTGAAAGACCAGGAGAGAGCGGTTATCGGCGGTATGATTACCGGACGAACGGTAAAAGCAACCCGTACGAATAACATGATGGCATTTCTTACGGTAGAAGATTTGTATGGAACGGTAGAAGTCATTGTCTTTCCACGCGATTATGAAAAATACCGCACACTTTTAGAGGAAGATGCAAAAGTATTTATTCAAGGCCGTGTGACTGTTGAAGAGGACAAGCCTGCGAAACTTATTTGCTCCGGTGTTGTGCCATTTGATGCCGTGGAAAAAGAACTGTGGATTCAATTTCCAACACGTGCGGATTATGAAGAAGCAGAGCAGACTTTATTTGCCATTCTTGGAAATTACGATGGCACGGAAAATGTTTATATTTATTTGTCGAAAGACCGTGCGAGAAAACTTTTGCCAAAGAGCCGGTGCACGAAAGTATGCAAAGAATTGCTGTCGGAATTGTATACTAAATTTGGCGAGGATAATGTGAAAGTCACGGAAAAGAGTATTGAAAAAAAATTCCGGGCATAGTAAAATATACATGTATGAGAAATGATAAATGAAACAGATAAAACATAAAATTGGAGGAAATCGGATTATGGCGAAAAAGGTAACGACAATTGGTGTATTAACAAGTGGTGGCGATGCACCGGGAATGAATGCTGCGATTCGTGCAGTAGTCAGAGCCGGTATTTCCAGTGGTCTGAAAGTAAAGGGTGTCCGTCGTGGATATGCAGGACTTTTGGAAGAGGATATTATTGATATGGACACGATGAGCGTTACTGATATCGTTCAGCGTGGCGGCACAATTTTATTTACTTCCCGCTGTAAAGAGATGATGACACCGGAAGGCCAGCAGAAAGCTGCTGACATCTGCCGCAAACATGGCATTGATGGTATGGTTGTAATCGGTGGTGACGGTTCTTTCCGTGGAGCTCAGAAACTTTCTGCAAATGGAATTAACACAATTGGTATCCCGGGAACCATTGACTTGGATATTGCCTGCACCGAATACACGATTGGATTTGATACTGCCTGCAACACGGCAATGGAAGCCATTGATAAGGTTCGTGATACTTCCGCTTCCCATGAGCGATGCAGTATCATTGAGGTAATGGGAAGAACGGCCGGACACATTGCATTATGGTGTGGTATTTCCAACGGTTCCGAGTATGTTTTGATTCCGGAGCGTGCTGAGGAAAACGATGAAGAGGAAATTATTAAAAAGATTATGTCAAAGCGTCGTATCGGAAAGAAACATCATATTATTGTAAATGCAGAAGGTGTTGGTCATTCTCATGAAATGGCAAAACGAATTGAAGCTGCAACCGGCATTGAGACGCGTGCAACGGTGATTGGGCATATCCAGCGTGGCGGAAATCCTTCTTGTCGTGACCGTGTATACGCATCAGCAATGGGAGCAAGAGCTGTTGATCTTTTATTGAAAGGTCAAACAAATCGTGTAGTTGCATATAAAAATGGCGAATTTACTGATTTTGATATTGACTATGCATTGCAGATGACAAAAGATATTGACGAGCACTTGTATAGTATGACAAAACGCCTTTCACGATAATTGGTATGGTATAGAAAAAGAACTCATAGACCATCTGGTTTATGAGTTCTTTGTGTTATGATGAATTTTTATTCTTCTTCCATGTCATCAGGAACTAATGTATCGTCTGCTTCTTCTGATTCTTCATCCGGTGAGAGTGTCACGTAGTCGCGGTCATCATCGTCCTCATCATAAAGGTCATTGTCAAAATCGTCGTCATCGTAATCATCCAGATAATCTTTCATCAGAACATTTTTCAAGAAATACAATATACCACCTACTGCTGCTGCAACTGCAGTCAGACCAAGGAGGAATTTTACAAATTTTTTCATTTTAATATCCTTCCTTTCTTACGCATTTATTATATCCATTGCGCTAGTATTTATCCTTATTTTACGTGATAGAAGAAAAAAAGTAAAGAGTTTTTGGTGAAAGTGTATGTATTTATTTGACAAACAGCTTTTTTTTAGTCATAATAGCAATTGTAAAGAATTAATAAAACATGTATAATATTTTACATATTATGATACAATGTTTTATCAGAAGTAATGGAGGGATTCAGATGACTACGAACAAGGCAAACAAAGTATCAAAAACAACAACAGCAAAAACTGCAGCAAAGCCAGCTGTGAAACCGGCAGTAAAAACAACAGCAGCTCCTGCAAAAGAAGAGCCGAAAAAAGAAGCAGTAAAGCCGGTTGCTAAGGAAGAAAAACCAGTAGCAAAAACAACGGCTGCAAAGACGGTCAGAAAGACAACAAGAAAACCGAGAAAAACAAGTAAAGCTACGATTCGCAAGACAGCAGCTACTGTTGACTCAGAAGTTTTTGTTCAGATTTACGGACAGGAATTTTCCCAGCAGGAAATTATGGAAAAAGTTGTGGCAGCATGGGAAGCAGAAGGAAAGAAAATTACATCTATTAAAAGAGCAAAATTGTATGTAAAACCGGAAGAAGGAAAAGCTTATTATGTAGTAAATGAAGGCTTGAAAAACGGTTCTACAGGTGCTGTAGATTTATAAAGATTACAAAAAGGAATCCAACGGGTTACGAGACGGGATAACGCTTCGCGTTATAGTCTCATACCCCGTTGGATTTTTTTGTTTCATAGTGGCAATAGGGGGGAGAAATATTTGTGATGATAGTTAGGCGGTAACTTTATATAAATGTGAATGGAACGGTTGCGACCAATTAAGAGCAGAAAATATAAGTTTGTATCAATGTGTATTGCCAATTTATTTGGATTCCAGTAATTCCGTAGAAAAACTTTGTGACTCGTGGGTTTGAGTACGTCGGTATGTGACGCTGGTAGTTTCAGTGCCCATACCGCTACGCACTCAACAAACGGGAGTGCCCACGAGACGCAAAGCTTTTCTACGGAATTACGGAAAACAAAAAAGTGCCAACACCCACTTGACGCAAACTTACACTCTCCCGCGCTTGCATTAGCAGGCGTTTTCGTGTAAAATGTCAATGACATAACTACAGACAGGAGGCATAAAAATGTTTAAAGTAAATGATAACTATTTAAAGCTGCCGGGCAGTTATCTTTTTTCTACGATTGGAAAAAAAGTAGCCGCTTACAAGGAAGCGAATCCCGACAAAGAAGTCATTAGTTTAGGAATCGGCGATGTAACACAGCCTTTGGCACCGGCGGTAATCGATGCTCTTCATAGTGCGGTAGATGAGATGAGCAAAGCAGAAACATTCCACGGCTATGCACCGGATCTTGGATATGAATTTCTGCGCCGTGCAATTGCTGATAACGATTACAAATCCCGCGGTGTTGACATTGCACTTGATGAGATTTTTGTCAGCGATGGTGCAAAAAGTGATTCCGGAAACATTGTTGATATATTTTCTCAGGACAATGTAATTGCCGTTACAGACCCGGTTTACCCGGTTTATGTTGACAGTAATGCAATGTCAGGAAAGACCGGAGAATATCTGAAAGATAAAGAGTGCTGGTCAAATGTAATTTATATGCCATGTACGGCAGAAAATAATTTTGTGCCGGAACTTCCGGAGAAGACACCGGATATTATTTATATCTGCTGCCCGAACAACCCAACCGGTACGACGCTGACAAAAGAGCAGCTTCAGAAGTGGGTTGATTATGCAAACGAAAAGAAAGCAGTTATCATTTATGACGCTGCCTATGAAGCATACATTTCTGAAACGGATGTGCCACACAGCATTTATGAGTGTGACGGCGCAAAAACCTGTGCGATTGAGATGAGAAGTTTCTCAAAAAATGCCGGATTTACCGGAACCCGTCTTGGATTTACAATTGTGCCAAAACAGCTTGTTGACAGCAATGGAACGATGCTTAACAGCCTTTGGGCAAGACGCCATGGAACAAAATTCAATGGTGCACCATACATCATTCAGCGTGCCGGTGAAGCAGTGTACAGCGAAGCAGGCAAAGCACAGACAAAAGAGCAGATTGCTTATTATATGAATAATGCCAAAGAAATCAGAAACGCACTTTCCGGTATGGGATATACTGTATTTGGCGGTGTAAATGCCCCATATATCTGGCTTCAGACACCGGATGGCATGAAATCATGGGATTTCTTTGATATGCTGTTGGAGAAAGCAAATGTAGTAGGAACACCTGGTTCCGGATTCGGACCAAGTGGAGAAGGATATTTCAGACTGACTGCTTTTGGTTCAGCTGAAAATACGAAAAAAGCATTGGAGCGAATTAAAGCTTTGTAAAAAGCAGACCGGGGAAAGGAAGATAGGTGATACGATGAAACAATCCATTCGTTTGGCACTGGTTAGTGCCCTTGCATTAGTTTTGTGCCTTGTGCCGGGAAAATATACGTTTGCCGATTCGGTGTCGGTAAAACCATTTCTCGCATTTGGTGCAGATTTATCAACGAAAGAAAAAGCGCAGGTAATGAAGCAGTTTGGAATTACAAATGAAGAACTCGCAGATTATCAGACAATCACAGTGACAAACAAGGAAGAGCATCAGTATCTGGATGAATATCTTGCTTCCAAAGTAATTGGAACGAGAGCGTTATCGTCGGTTATGATTGAAGAGGCAGATGCCGGCAGCGGAATCGAGGTAGAGACACATAATATTTCTTTCTGCAGCAAGGAAATGTATACGAATGCCCTTGTGACCGCCGGAATTTCGGATGCCAAAGTGACGGTTGCCGGACCATTTCCGATTTCCGGTACAGCTGCTTTGGTTGGTGCGATGAAGGCTTACGGTGAAATGACCGGCGAAGGAGTCGATGAGGCGAGTTCCGATGCAGCGACCAATGAGCTGGTAGCAACGAGTGAGCTGGCAAACGACATCGGTAAGGAAAAGGCTGCTCAGTTTGTGGCACTTTTGAAAGACAAAGTAGTCAGCGGCGATTTGACATCGGAAGATGAAATAAAAGACGCAATTAATGAAGCAGAAAAAGAATTGAATGTTTCCATTGATGATGAGATGAAAACCAAGATGGTTTCGTTGATGAAAAAGATTGGCGGACTGGATTTAGACCTTGGTAAAATTCAGAATCAGGCGCAGAATGTCTATGATAAAATTAAAGACATGGGAATTGATTTGGATGATGCCAAAGGAATCTGGGCGAAAATCTGTGATTTCTTTGTCATGATAGGAAAGGCAATTGCTGACTTCTTCTCGAATTTGTTCTAAGTAAAATCAGGAAAAATTTAAAACTGTAATATGTAAAACTGCTGTCTTAGAAAAAAATACTATGGCAGCAGTTTTTTTGCCGTCAGGAATAGAAACATTAGTAATTTGGGTATGCTAACAAGAAAACAAGTACTGGAGGCATAGCTTTGGAAAAGGAAAAAGAAGAGTTTAAGCCCTTTGTTCCGGCGGAAAAAGAGATGAAAGAATTTAGCATAACCGCTGTGATTGTTGGTGTTTTGTTAGCCGTTGTTTTTGGTGCGGCAAATGCATACCTTGGACTTCGTGTGGGAATGACGGTGTCAGCGTCAATTCCGGCGGCGGTTGTATCAATGGGGATTCTGCGCGGTTTGCTGCGCCGCAATTCTATCTTAGAAAGTAATCTGGTGCAGACAATTGGCTCGGCAGGAGAGTCATTAGCGGCAGGTGCCATTTTTACGCTGCCTGCGTTATTTTTGTGGGCAGAAGAAGGGAAGGCGGAGACGCCGGATTTGTTTACCATCACAGCACTTGCTTTGTGTGGAGGCGTTCTTGGCGTGCTTTTTATGGTTCCGCTGCGCAAAGCATTAATTGTAAAAGAACATGGGGTGCTTCCATATCCGGAAGGAACGGCGTGTGCGGATGTGCTGCTAGCCGGTGAAGAGGGTGGAAGCGGCGCAAAAACTGTTTTCTTTGGCATGGGTATTGCTGCTCTGGTTAAGTATATTGTCGATGGGATGAAGGTAATTCCGGGAGCGGTTATGGTGCCCGTTAATTCCTTAAAAACATTGTTTTCCGTACAGGTATATCCCGCACTTATGGGAGTGGGATATATTTGTGGAATCCGAATTGCCTCGTATATGTTTGCGGGAGCGGTTCTTGGCTGGTTTGTTTTGATTCCGGCAATTGTGTCTTTTGGCGGTGAAAGTATTTTGTATCCCGGTACGGTGCCAATCGCCACTCTTTATAACGAGGGCGGGGCAAGTGCTATCTGGAGCTCTTATATCCGATATATTGGAGCGGGAGCTGTGGCGGCAGGAGGCATTATTAGTCTGGTGAAAACTCTGCCACTTTTATTTTCCACTTTTTATGAAGCGGTGAAGGCAGCACGGAGTGGTAAAGAAAAAAGCGAAAAGCGCACGGAGAGAGATTTAGATATTCGGGTTGTCATTGGAGGAATTGTTCTGTTTGCATTACTCATCTGGCTTGTTCCGGCACTTCCGATTTCGTTTTCCGGGGCATGGCTTGTCATTTTATTTGGCTTTTTCTTTGCAACCGTATCTTCGCGCATGGTCGGACTGGTGGGCAGCAGTAACAATCCGGTTTCCGGTATGACGATTGCTACTTTATTACTCGTGACGGCATGGTTAAAGGCGACAAATACCATCGGAATGCCGGGGATGATAGCAGCAATTTCGATTGCCTCGGTAATCTGCATTGTGGCGGCTCTTGCTGGTGATACCTCGCAGGATTTAAAAACAGGTTTTTTACTGGGGGCAACCCCGAGACGCCAGCAAATTGGCGAGTTGATTGGCGTGGCTGTGTCAGCGGTTACAATCGGCGGTGTGATGATGCTTTTAAATCATGCGTGGCAGTTTGGCAGTGAGGCGTTAGCGGCACCGCAGGCAACTCTTATGAAAATGATTACCGAGGGTGTCATGGAGGGAAATCTTCCGTGGACACTGATTTTTATTGGCGTTTTTATCGGCGTGGCGGTTGAATTTATGGGCGTTCCGGTTCTTCCGGTGGCAATTGGACTGTATCTGCCGTTTGAATTATCGGCTTCGATTTTGGTGGGAGGAATTTTGCGTTATGTTTCATCTGGGAAAAAGAAAGATGACGAAGGAGGAATTTTATTTTGCTCCGGTCTGATTGCGGGAGAGGGGCTGATGGGAATTGTTCTTGCTCTTTTGGCGGTCTTTGGAAAAAGTGATAAAATTGATTTGTCGCATTGGATGGATACCGGAATTTTCGGTGCCGCGGCACTTGTGTTTGTGATTGCTGCCTGTATCCTGATTTCTGCAAGAGAAAAGAAAAAGCCTGCGGACTGATTACGCCCGCAGGTCAAAATTGTATCGTTTCATATCACCGATTGGTGCCTTGTTTGTTGCCAGAAAATCATTGACAATATCGACTTCTTTTTCTTTGAGCGAAAGTTCGGAGGTGCAGGCATAACCCTGTGCGTTAATGGCATCCTGCAAAAGTTCTACATTGCGCTCGAATAAATGAAGTGTATCTTTTTCAGAAACAAAAAAGTTTAACGAAACCGTAGTGTTTTCTTTAGCAATTCGGATATCTAAGGTGCCAAGGTGCTCCATGTCGAGATGGAGAAGAACTTTTAAGCTATCCGGGTTCTTTTTCAAGGCTTCCTTGCGTGTCATCACATACAAATCTGCATGTGCATTCTGATTTTGCAGTTTAATCGGAAGCTGAATATAAGGAAATGTCTCATTTAGCGTTTTCATAAAGTTTAGGTTTTCTGTCATATCGGAGGCAGAAGATGAAAGTTTGCTAAAGACATCTTTGCCTAACACGGTTTGACTGAAATGAGAGAGCGTTTCCCACTCTTTTGCCATTTTCTCATATGTTTCCGTGAGCGCACCGGGCTCTTTTAGCTGTTTTGGCGAAATCGTCCAGTTGGAAAGAAACTGTCCCTTAACAAGTTTTCGAAAGGCGTCCGAGGATATAAGTTTTCCTGCCTGCCCATCGGTGAGGTTAGGAAGCATTTGTTTTATCTCGGTTAGAAAACGGCTGACCGAAAGTGTACCATCGGCAAGCTGTTTTTTTGCGGCTTCGGAAAAAGGAAGGTCACGTAACTGCTCGTGGACTGCTGCGCGTTCTTCCTCCGGGAGATAGGCACCTACTTCTTCTTTGGAAAAAGTGGGATTTTCCGGTTCCGGCGTGTTTTTTGATCCCACGGATTCGGTCAAATTATTAATCAGATTTTTTACCCGCGAAAAAGGGGTGGAAGTTTCTGCGCCCGCTGTGCCATTGCTGCCATCTTGAACGGGATTTCCCATGGTGTTTGCAGCTTCTTCACCGGTTTCCGGGATAGGTGCTTCTGAATTTTCCTCGGCGGATACGGCAGCGGTCTCGTTTGCCTGCTCAGTCATTTTCGGCACGGTCACACCCTCTAACGCTAAGTCTAAGAGAGCGGAAGCAGTTTCTTTTGCCAATGCAGGAACCTGACTGCCGATTGCGTGAAGCATATCACCAATCGAATCGGTGAGCGCATCCATTTTATATAATAACTGGTGTGTCTGGTTCTGATAGTTCTCAAACTGGAGAACGGACTCGTTTGTCATTGGCAGTCCCAGACATTTCATCGTGATGACGGAGTGGACGTCGGCTTCCGGGTACTGGGCACACAACTGAATCGATGCCATAATGTTTTCACGGCTGATGGACTGGCTATTGCTAAGAAGACTGCGCACCACATCCAGATTACGCGGAGAGCGTGGAAGCAGCGCTTCCTCAAGTGCCTGGGCAATGGTATCTTCCATATTTAACAAATAAGCTCCTGTAGTCGCTTTCATGTAAATGGTGTTATTTTCAAGACCGGTAATCAGAAAAGCAGCCTTTTGTCCGATGGAATACTGATTGGCATCGGGAAGCTGGCCGGTAAAGGATGATCCGTCTTCCATGGAAAGGGTAATGTCATTTCCGTGGATATCACTAATGACACCCCGCAGTGTCTGCCCCTCACGCAGGTGCAGTGTGGAATTTCCGGAGCGGTAGGTTCTTGTCTGGGAACGGATTCCCTGCGAGGAACCACCATTGTTCTGAATGGAATTACTGATAATTGGCATAGCGTTCTCCTTTCAATTTCTTTGGTTTTTGGTGTATTACCTTTTGACCCTAATACGATTATATGCTAAAATAAATGGTAACGCAATATTTAGGAGGAAAGACCATGAAACCATTTATGGATAGCGATTTTTTACTACAAACAGATACGGCAAAAAAACTGTATCATGATTATGCAAAACAGGTGCCGGTGTTAGATTATCATTGTCACCTTGTTCCAAAGGAAATTGCAGATGATATACATTTTAAAAATATGACAGAACTTTGGTTAGGAGCTGACCATTATAAGTGGCGCGTCATGCGCTCGAATGGTGTCGATGAACGCTTCATCACAGGGGATGCCTCCGATGAAGAAAAGTTCCATGCTTTTGCAAAAGCCCTGCCAAACTGCATTGGTAATCCGATGTATCATTGGTGTCACTTGGAACTACAAAGATATTTCGGCATAAATGAGACTTTATCTGAGAAGAATTGGAAAGAAATTTACGATAAATGCAATGAAATTTTGCAAAAGCCGGAGATGTCCGCAAAAAATCTGATTCGTATGTCAGGAGTCACACTTGTTTGTACAACTGATGATCCGATTGACGATTTGCATTACCATGAGCAGATTGCCGCAGATTCGGATTTTGATGTGCAGGTTCTTCCGGCATGGCGTCCGGATCTTGCGATGAGTCCGGAAAAAGAAGGATTTGTTTCTTACATTCAGAAACTTGGTGAAGTAAGCGGCGTTACCATTACGGATTTTACAACGCTCAAAGAAGCACTTGTTAAACGTTTGGATTATTTCGCAGAGAGAGGCTGTGTAGTTTCTGACCACGGTTTGGATTATGCAGAGTTTTGTCCGCTTAGTGAGGAAGAAGAAAATGCACTGGTAAAGAAAAGTCTTGCCGGTGAGACTTTGACCGAAGAGGAATTAAAACAGTACCGCACAATGTGCATGCTGTTTTTAGGTGCTGAGTACAAAAAGAGAAACTGGGTTATGCAGCTTCACTATGGTGCAAAGCGCGAGAATAATGAACTGGTATTTAAGAGCGCCGGTGCCAACGCCGGAATCGACTGCATTAATCCAAAAGGATTTGTTGCTGAAGTTGCAGATTTTATGAATGCCTTAAACCGCGAGGGAAATCTTCCAAAAACGATTATTTACTCCTTAAATCCAACCGACAATGCATTGATTGGAACGATGATTGGATGTTTCCAGGGAGATGGCGTGCGCGGCAAAATCCAGCAGGGTGCTGCCTGGTGGTTCAATGACCACAAATACGGTATGGAAGAGCATATGAAATCACTGGCTTCTTTAAGCCTTCTTGGCAATTTTGTTGGTATGCTGACGGATTCGAGAAGTTTTATTTCTTATCCACGTCATGAGTATTTCCGTCGTATTTTATGTAATTATATCGGAAATCTTGTGGAAAATGGCGAGTATCCGGAGGATTATGACCTCTTAGGAGAAATCGTGAAAAATATTTCATATTACAATGCAGTAAATTATTTTGGCTTTGACTTAAAATAAGAAAGGAAACAGTTTTATGTTTGAATTGGTAAAAGGAACACAGGCTGCGAGCCTTTACATTGCAAAAGAGGCGGATGATTTTGCGGGACTTTCCCACGTGGCAGAAAAAATTCAGAAAGATATTGAACTTGTCACGGGTGTGGCGCCGAAAATTTGTGATGCGATGCCGGAGGGATATTCGATAATTCCGGGTACCATTGGAAAAAATCCGGTGATTGATGAAATGATTGCAAATGGGAAACTGAATGTTTCTCAATTAGACGGAAAACGGGAGAGTTATGCTCTTTGTCTTGTGGACGGCGATAAACTGGTGATTGCCGGAACAGAGACTGTGGCAACCCTGCATGGTATGTATCACATTTCTGAAAAAATTGGTGTGTCGCCATGGGTGTACTGGGGAGATGCTATTCCGCGCAAACAGGCAGAAATTGTTTGGGATGAGAGCATCGAATTTACCTCAAAAGAGCCTTCGGTTAAATTCCGTGGATTCTTTATGAATGATGAGTGGCCGTCTCTCGGCAACTTTGTCATGAATACGTTTGGTGATTTTAATGTGAAATTTTATGACCGGGTATTTGACCTTTTGCTCCGTTTAAAGGGCAATTATTTCTGGCCGGCGATGTGGTCTGCTTCTTTGTGCTTGGATGGAAGCAAAGAGGATCCACTGGCAAATGTAAAATTAGCGACAGACCTTGGTATCACGATTGGAAATTCTCATCATGAACCTTTGATGCGCTCCAGTGAAGAAT
The DNA here is from genome assembly GCF_003477605.1 of Clostridium sp. AF37-5. Taxonomy (GTDB): domain Bacteria; phylum Bacillota; class Clostridia; order Lachnospirales; family Lachnospiraceae; genus Eubacterium_F. The sequence continues at coordinate 13,506 of NZ_QUDR01000016.1, read as the reverse complement.
GGGATAAAGTAAAGACCGATACGAATAATGTCGGTTATGGAAAAGACTGGAATTATTATACCAATGGCGAAGGCTTGTACCGTTACTGGGAAGATGGCGTAGAGAGAAACAAAGACTTTAAACATATGATTACGATTGGTATGCGTGGTGAGCGTGATACGACAATGCTTCCGGAAGGTTCCTCGATTCAGGAAAATGTGGAACTGCTTCGCAAGATTATTGCAGACCAGTTAGAGATTATTAAGGCAAAAGGCTGCGGTGACATGCCAAAGATGCTTGCCCTTTACAAAGAGGTAGAAGATTATTATTACGGTGGCGATGGCGTAGAAGGTTTAAAAGACTGGGCTGCACTTGATGACACGATTCTTCTTTTGTCGGACGATAACTTTGGAAATGTGCGTACACTGCCAACCAAGGAAAACCGCGACAGAAAAGCCGGTTTTGGTCTGTATTATCATTTTGATTATCATGGTTCGCCGGTTTCCTATGAATGGGTTAATTCGACACCGCTTCCAAAAGTATGGGAGCAGCTTACCATGGCATATGAGTACGGTATTAAAGATTTGTGGATTGTCAATGTCGGAGATATCCGTCCGCAGGAACTTCCTCTTTCCTACTACATGGCACTTGCTTATGATTATGAGGGAATGGGAATCAATCATCCAAATGAAACCGATGATTTCATCCGCGGCTGGGTAGAAGAGCAGTTTGGCGGCGTTGTAGAAGATGACGATGTCAAAGAAGAAATTGTTTCTGTTTTGAAAGCATATACAAGAATGCATGGTAACCGCCGTCCGGAAGTAACATATCCGGATACCTATCATGTGACACACTACGGTGAAAGCAGTAAAATGATTCATCTCTGCCACCGCATTAAAAAGATGGCAGACGACATTGATGGCAAACTTCCGGAAGAAGCAAAGGCAAGTTATTATGGACTTGTTTATTATCCGGCAGTTGCAGGGGCAAATGTTCAGTTGATGAATCTGTATGCAGCGAAGAATCAATTTTATGCGAAGTATGGTGTGGCAGCAGCAAAAGATTATGCAGAAAAAGTAAAACAATGCATTACATATGATGAAGAACTGACAAATTATTATAATAAAGAAATGGCAGATGGCAAATGGGATGGCATGATGCTTTCGGCACACATCGGTTTTACGCATTGGAATGATGAGGACTGGAAGTACCCGGAGACCGTTCAGGGAGCTGTATCGGATGAGAATAAGCTGCTTGTTCATGCAGCCGATTCCGATTGCTTTGTATCGGAAGGGGAGGTTTCTCTTCCTGAGTTTACTTCTGTTGGTGAAGAAACATATCTGCTTCAGGCTGCAAATGCCAAAGATGCTTTGCTTGATGTGACACTTACATGCGAGGATGATTTTGTTTCGATTCGTGAATTATCCTGTGGTCCACAGTCTGTCCGTAATTTTGAGGTGTCCGTTGACTTCTCAAAACTTACCGGGACAAAAGAGTCTGAAATCCTTGTTCAGGCAGCAGGCTGTGAAGTGAAAGTAAAAGTTAAAGCAGTTGTAGTAACGGAGAAGCTGCCATCGATGACATTTGTAGAGCGCGATGGTATTGTCTCGATGGAGGCAGAACATTTTGCAGCGAATGAATCAAAGGATGGCAAGGAATGGAAATGCCTGAAAGAATATGGTAAAACCCTTTCTTCTATGAAAGTGTATCCGATGGGAACAAACTTTGACAAACCGGGCGAGGGACCAAGTCTTTCGTATTCCGTTTTGATTCGTGAGGGCGGTGAGTACACACTGCGTGTGATTACAGCACCGACGAACAGCTTGGAAGATGGACGCAATATGCGGTATGCCGTTTCTTTTGATGACGGCAGTGCGAGTGAAGTTAAGACTGTTCTTGATGAGCATTATAACATTGGTGGCGGCCACAGCCGTGCCAGAGACTGGGCAGAGGGTGTTTTAAATAACTGCCACTATGGAGAAACGAAGGTAACATTGGATAAGGGCGTACATACAATTCATATCTATTGTATGGAATCCGGTCTGGTTTTGCAGAAACTTGTGCTTAGTCATGAGGGAGATGTCAAAGAATCTTACTTTGGACCGACCGAGAGTGGGGTTGTGAGATAGGATTTTGACCGTTCAGGGACAAAAAATGACCGTTCATGCCAATTTTGTGCGTGAGCGGTTATTTTGTGTTATACTTGGTTTGCTTACAGATAGTAAAGGAGAGGAGCGGAGAAATGAAAATAAGAATTGCATGCTGTGATGATGAAAAGCAGCAGTTGGAATTATACAAAACGATGTTTACGAATATTGAAATGCGTCAGGATATTAAATTAAATGTTGAATATTTTTTGTCGGGAAATTTTATGCTGGAAAGGTTTCAAAGTGAAAAAAATCCATTTGATTTGGTGTATTTGGATATGGATATGGATGAGAAAAGCGGCTTGGATCTGGCAAAAGAAATCCGGCAGAATTATCATAGTGACTGTTTGATTTTGTTTTTGACAAACTATCCGAAGTATATGCAAAATAGTTTTGATGTAAGGGCATTTCAATATATGATTAAACCGGTTCAATTTGATGAGTTTGAAAGAAAGTTTAATGCAGCTAGAAAATACTTGGAAAAAGATGATAAAAATCGTGTAGTATTAAAAATAGATGAGGATAATGTTGTCTTTTTTACAAACGAAATTTATTATATTGAAAAAGAGAAAAGTTCCAAACAATTTCTGGTGTATTTGGAGGATAAATGTGTAGTGGCAAAAGGGGTATTGAGTGCAATTGAAAATCAGTTGCTGGAACAGCATTTTATGCGGACACATCGTTCCTATCTGGTAAATATGAAACATATTCGGAGAATTCAGAAAAATGATTTGGTTTTATCCAATGGGAATTTGGTTCCGATTAGCAGACGGAAAGAAAAAGAGTTGAAACAGCAGTTTATGAGATATGCGATACTGGAGAGATGAGAATGAGTGAATTAATGTTTGCGTTAGCCGGAATTTTTGATACGTTAGTGATAGCAATTTATTTTTGTGGAATTTTTAAAAAGAAATGGGCACGGGGTACTTATGTTTCAATTGGTGTGGTGTCTGCAATTTGGTTTGTTATTTCATACTTTTTGTCCGTTTATCATTTACAGATAGGAGTAGTAATAGCCAGTCTTCTGTCGCTGTTTTTTCTTTCCTGTGCTTTTGAGGGAAAGCTTGGAAGCCATATTTTTCATGTAATATTTACGCAGGTTTTAGCTATGGTGTCTGAACTTGTTGCGGTTTTTATCGGCCAGTTGATTCCGGGAATGCTCCCAGAAGGGGAATTTGAAGCGCAATCGGTCGAATTAGTTATTTCAAAACTATTTTTCTTTGTGTTTATTATTTTGGTATTGACAATTCGAAAACAACAAGAAATTATGCCGACGCGATTTTTGCTTTATTTTTCGCTGGTTCCATTTATGAGTTTGTTTGTTGTTTATGGCTTGGCGAATGGACAGGGGATTGCTCTCAGTTTTTCACTTCTGGCAATATTAGCGCTAAATATAATTGCCTATTATTTGCTATATTTGCTGGCTAGTTTTGCTGCCAATGAGGCACGTGATGAAATGTTGGGAGAACAGATTCGAAATCAAAGAGAAAATTATGAGAAACTATCACAATCATTTAAGCAGGGAAATAAACTTATGCATGATGTGAATAAGCATTTGCGTCAGGTCGGAGCATTGCTTGAAGCAAAAAAATGGGAGGATGCATTGGACTATATTGCACGTATTGAGGATGCTATGTATAAAAATTTCCATGTTGTTAATTGCGGCAACGTGGTAATTGATTCTATCTTGAGTAATTTAAAAAATCAATTGGATGAGCAGGGTAATATTCTTGTCTTGGAATTGCACGTGGATTCAGCAAAAATTATGTTGGACGATTATGATTTGGTTACGGTGCTTGGTAATTTGGCAGATAATATTTCAGAGGCGGTAAAAGAACAGAAAAATGCGAATGTATATATACGAATTGAAACGACTGAAGATGAATTTTTGATTTATACAAAAAATCCTGTTAGCAAAGAAAGGCATAAGAAAAAGAATCCATGGTTTCATGGGCTTGGATTGCAGAATGTTACATCTGTGGTGGAACAATATGGTGGTTGTGCAGAGTATAATAAGAAACAAGAAGAATTTGAAAATATGATTTTGATTCCGTATGTAAGCGAAGGGGAGGAAGAAAATGAAGCCAAGTGAATATTTTGCCGATGTTATGCAGAAAAATTATGTTATAGCAGTGGATGAATATGAGTTATATCAATATTCTTTGAATGCTTTATTTGAAATGGCGGGTAATATTATATTTTCTATTCTAATTGGCGTGCTTTTTCATAAATTGCCGATGACACTATTGTTTTTAATGGTTGTAATTCCGGGGAGAAGTGTATTAGGTGGGTGTCATGCCAAAACGGCAGGGGCTTGTTTTGTATTGTCGCTAAGCGTTCTTTTTGGCTGTGTTTTGCTTCCTTTTTATCTCACAGGGATATCGGTATGGATTGTTAGCTTTAGTTTTATTATTCTAGAAGTCTTATTGTGGATAATTGCTCCTGTTGAATGTAAGAATAAACCATTTATAGGAAATCAGAAAAAACGGTGTCAAACATATTCCAAAGTAATTATTTTATTGCTCGGTGCGCTTTTTATGGCTTTTTTGTTTATGAAAATGAGTGAGTATTTGTTGGAAATCTGGCTTATTTTAGTGTATTTTAGTGCCACAATTCTTATAGAATTGCATAAAAAATTAAAAATTTGACCGTTTAGGGACGAAAAATGACCGTTCGCGCCGATTTTGGTTTTTGAGGATGATTCTATGTTATGATAGGAAAGAAGGGAGGCGAAAGTTATGAGAAAAAAAGGTTTCGGCAAAAAATTCTTAAATCATCTTGCTTCTCTTGCTTTAATTGCAGGAGTAATCTCATCCAGTACTGCTTGCAGATTTGTTTTGCATCAGCCGGCAATGCCGGATAAAATGAAAAAACTTCTTGGTGAAAAATAAATCGAATATTTTGTCAGATTTTCTCCGTTTGGAACGTTATAGTAAATAGATACTTCAAACGGAGAAGATTTTGACCGTTCAAGGATGAAAAATGACCATTCGTGCCGGTTTTGGTTTTTGCGAAGGGTTATATGCTATGATAAGAGTGTAAGGGAGGTGACAGAATGTATTCAGATATGATTTACAGAGTAATGATTGAAAAAAGCGTTCTTTTCATATGGTAGCGGAATACCGAAAAGAATTACACATACACAAAATCAAAAACTATTGCGAAAATGGAAGCAGAAGGAAATGGTAATACAGCAAGTACTACCGTTACAAATATTGCAAAAAGCAAGCGTTTTTATTCTGAAACATATTTTATAGGGAGGAATTATATATGGCTAGAAGTTCACGAATCATAATAATCTTTGTTGTTATCACGTTGATACTGGGAATTGGCTGCCTGTTTCTTATTGATTTTTCAGGTGGTGCTCAGAACTTGCAGAATGCTCAAAAGAATACTGTGACAGAAGTGGAGAATGATGCGCCTGGAAACAAAAAAGTTGAGGCAGACAGATGGTCCGTTATTGAAGGGCGTTTAAGTATTTTCTCGGATACGGAATTAAAGAAAAAGAGTAAACTGGTTGTTCCGGCTGTCTATGAAGGAGAGAAAGTTCGGTCGTTGGATGTTACATGCAGTGAGGGGACATTTTCCAATTATCTTACATATGTAGAAATTGAAGAGGGAATTGAAACGATTGAATATGGTTTTGTGTCATGTCCGAATTTAAAGACGGTTATAATTCCTGACAGTGTAAAGAAACTAGACGAGTACGAGTTCAGAGATTGCAAAGATAAAGTTACTCTTTATGTAAAAAAACACTCTTACGCAGAAAAATGGGCAAAAAAGCATAAAATTAAGTATGCGTACGGAAAACCAAAGGAGGGAGCATAAATGGTTTTTAAGAATGTAACGGATTTGATGAAAAGGCATACAGCGCTTTTTGTTATTTTGCTGATTTCACAGATTTTTGCGCTGCTTAGCATCTTTTTTGTTTTTGGAGTTTTTCAAAATAATTTGTATGAGTTATGCGATAACCATGACTCGAAGTCTTTAGAGGCGACAATTGATAATCAAAAAATAACGAGTGATGATATAAATAAGATTTTTATGACCATGGTAGAAGAAGAAATACCGATTGATTATTTTTATGTGGAAGCGGAAAGCAAAGATGGGAAAAAGTCATTTTTAGATCGTGCTCAATATAAAAATGGTAAATATGGTTATAGTGATTCGGTCTATGAAAATATGAAGTACGGATTACAGGGAAGCTATTATGAAGATAAAGACTACAGAAATAAAAATAAAGTTGTTGTAATCAATGGAGAAGATAAAAAAGATGTAGGAGATACGATTGTTTTAGGAGAGGAAACATTTGATATTATTGGCAAAGATGATATAAATGATCCGGGCGAGTATGAAATTCCATTTACTGCGTTTCCTAAGAATTGTGTATGGATACGATTAAACTTTGGGTTGGCTCAATTGCCGACACGAGCTCAGTATGAAACATTCCGTGATTTGCTTTTATCGTATGGCTGTAAACCGGCAGAATTTTATGTCTCGAATAATGCGGATTTAAGACAAGAGTATTCGATGCTTGTGGTTAGTGCGTTACTCGCAATTTTAGCAGGCGTTAATATGTATATGATTTATCGTTTTATTTTTAAGAAAAGACGAAAGAAACTTGCTGTTTTTTTATTATGTGGCTGCAGCAAGAAACGTGCCCGGATGTTATTTTTTACTGAAATTTTATGTAATATGTTATGCGTTGTAATTGTGGCAACAGGCTTGTTTCGGTTTGTGGTTTTCCCACAAATGCTTACTTGGTTTAAGTATGTGGACCGAATATACGGCATAAAAGAATACGGCACGATTATAGGAATTTTTCTTTTTGTCGTATTGCTTATTGGGTATGCTTTGTCATTTTCTATTACCAGAAAAAGTATCCTGGATTTTAAAAGGGGGGAATTATAATGGGAATATTAGCAATTGGTGAATATATCAAGCATTGGAAAAGAAATGTTTTTGTTGTTATACAGATTTCCGTGCTGCTGCTTGTATTGTGTGTGTCAGTTACCATGTTGGCGACAATATTCAGGGCATATAAACCGGTACAGCACATGGCGGATAAAAAAGGAATTTATGTAACATCTTTTGGTTATCATGGAGTAAATGCAAAGGATATAGCAAACGGCATGAAAAAGGTTGAATCCGTTTATTCGTGGGGGAGTACCACGTTAGCTAATCAAGGTGAAAATGCGGATATGATTACGGCTGTTTATCCGGAAGATGTTTTAAATGATTATGCACCCGATTTATCAGAGGGAAAGTGGCTGACGGATGCGGACGATAAAAAAGGTGTTCTGCCGGTCGTGATTTCGGAAAATTCATATGGGTGGAGAACAGGGAGTGTGTTGAACTTTCAACAAATCGATGAAAGCGGAAAAACAAAGAACATAAAAGCGGAAGTTGTTGGCGTCATGGAAGAAGGAACAAATGTAATTGGGCATGATTTTGGTCAGGGGCAAGTTTTGCAGAACGATTACAGAGATATTTATTCCACATACCGCTATGAGCAGGAGAAGAGTGTTCTGATTTTGATCGGGGAACAGAAGGCAAAAGAAAATGGTGTTACCTATACATTTAATCAGGATCATTTTATCGTGTATCAGGATGATATAACAAAATACGAAATGAGTTCTAATAGTCATGCTTTGAAAAGAACTCTGGGGACGGGAAATGATGGAACTACGATTGACAGCTCGTTACAAGAGTTTATGAAAAATACAAAACATCATTTGCAAAAAGAATCAATGATGTATTTGCCGGTGTTGATATGTGTGCTGATTATCACGATTATTAGTATTGTTAATGTATGCGCCCTAAATATGTCAGATGATTTATATCACAATGCGATATTTAGTCTGCTTGGGCTTCCGTGGAGACGATGTGTATCTTTCTCGGTAATACAAAGTTTTTTAACCGCATTTTTCTCCGTGGTAATGTTTTTTGTTTTGTTTGCAACGGTTCAAAAATTAAATTTGACAGAATATTTACTGATTAAGTTGGACTGGATAACAGTTGTTTCTATAGTGGTTATGCTGGTGGTGTTATGTTTTGTGCATTGGATTGTTCCATATATTATTTTATGCAGAAAGCAGCCGGTTGAAGTTTTTCGGGATAGGAAAGGAGAATAAAATGATTTCGATTAAGAATTTAGTGAAAATATATAATAAAGGAAAAGGAAATGAATATAAGGCTTTAAAAGGAATTGATTTTCAGGTTCAGGATGGAGAACTGGTAGCGGTTATTGGAAAATCCGGTGCCGGTAAATCCACTTTGCTGCATGTTTTGGCAGGGATTGATAGTTTTGAGAGCGGCAGTTACCACGTTGGAAACCAAGATGTGGGACAGATGTCGGAAAAACAATTGGCGGAGTTTCGAAATAAAAGTATTGGAATGGTTATGCAGGATTTCGCTTTGATAGAGGAATATACCGTGCAGGAAAATCTTCTGGTTCCGCTTATTTTTGGTAAGGTGAAAAAAAGAGAGCAAGGTAAAAAGATTATGGATGTTTTGGAAAAGGTAAACATCGCGGAATTGAAAGATAAACGGGTCAATCAATTGTCCGGCGGGCAGAAACAAAGAGTAGCGATTGCCAGAGCCCTTATTAATTCTCCGGAGTATATTTTGGCAGATGAGCCTACAGGGGCACTCGATAGCAATACATCGGATGACATCATGGATGTGTTTGAGGAGTTAAATAAAAATGGGCATACGGTTATCATAGTCACGCATGATAATGGTGTGGCTGCCAGATGCCAGAGGGTGATTGAGATAAAAGACGGAGAAGTGTTGTCCGAATAATAAAAAATGCAACTTATTCGCTGCCTAAATCGTATTGTTTACATAGAGGCAGTGAATAAATTACAAATAGGAGGTCTAAGTATGAAAAAAATAATTAGAACATTAGTAACTTTTGGTTTGGCGGTGTCGGTTATCATGCCGGGAGCGCGAGCTTTTGCACAGGAGAATACAAGCGCTGAATTTACATATACGGGAAGTAACGACAGTGATTATAAGGGGCAGAGTACGGTTGTTATTGAGGGAAAAGCAAATTCAGGCAATACTGCGGAATTACAGTGTGTAACAGTAGATATGCGAAAACTCGCGCAGTTTAAAAATGCAAAGGTTTTGAAATTTGCAAAGGGAGTCAAGTATGTTGCGTTTAAGACAAAGCCGGATACAGGAGACAAACTGGATGATAAAATTACAGGTCAGGATTATTTGAAATCAGCAGATAAAACGGGTATTGAAAAAATTGAGTTTTCTTCCGATTTTGTAAAGCCATATTCACATGATTGGGGCAATTGCATTGAAGAAAAATTAAATCAGTGTTTTCCTAAATTAAAGAAGGTTTCCATTTCGAAAAATAACAAGTATTATAGGGTGTCGAATGACGTTATTTTTTCAAAAGATGGAAAGAAATTAGTTATGTACTTGGCAAACAGACCGGGGAAAAACTATAAAATTCCGGCAAAATGCAGAAAGATTGGATATTACGCCTTTGAGAATGTTCACAATCTTAAATCTGTGACTATTTCAAAAAACATAAAATCAAAGAATGTAAGTTTTGCAAATGCGGAAAAACTTGAGAAAATAAGTGTTTCTAAAAAGAATAAGGTGCTTGCCTCAAAGAATGGAGTTTTATACAATAAGAAAATGACTACATTGCTTGAGTATCCAATGGGTAAAAAGAACACAAGTTTTAGAATCCCAAAGACTGTGAAAACAATGGATTATGTGCCGGATAACATTTTTATGAAAAAACTTTATGTGCCAAAGAAATTTACATCTGTGTACTATATGAAAAATTGGAAGTCGCTGACAGAGATAAAACTTGAAAAGGGTAACAAAAAACTGGTGGTAAAAGGCGGAGTGATTTACAATAAAAAGCATCCGGAATGGAAATATGATTTCGGAAAAAATAAATAGGGATAACGCAAGGGAGGAGAAAAATATGAAAAAAAGAAAGATAATCCAAATAACAGTATTTACAGCATTATTATTAACGCTGTCCCTTGCATCTGCCGGCACAATGGCAGGTGCAAAGACAAAAAATGGTTTTACCTACAAGATAACAAAAAATCAGGTTAAAATCGTTTCATGCAGTAAGAATCAGAAACGAATTGTGATTCCGAACAAGATTGCAGGGAAAAAAGTGACATCACTCGGTGCCAATGTATGGAAGAAATCATCGAAGGTTCAAACGGTTGTATTACCAAAGTACTTGAAAACAATCGAAAAAAAACAGGCAGATTATGCATGGGGAAATATCGTTAAGAAAAAGAATATATTTTCTACACCATTTACCGGATGCGGTAAGTTAAAAAATATCAAAGTGGCAAAGGGAAATAAATATTTTTGCTCTGCTAAAGGTGTTTTGTATACAAAAAACAAGAAGACGCTTTTGGTTTATCCGGCAGGGCGAACTCAGAAGTCTTATACGATTCAGGGAAAGACAACGCAGATTGGCGAGGCGGCTTTTGAGTATGCTAAATATTTGCAGAAGATTTCATACGGTAAAAAATTATTTTATATTTCAGACGGGGCATTTTTTGCGTCTGGTTTAAGAAGTGTGGAGCTTGCAAAGAATATTTCTAATGTTGGGTTGTATGCGTTTGCTTACAGTACGAAACTTCAAAAGGTGACACTTGGAGATAAGGTGGAACAAATTAACACTCCTTTTATCGGCTGTACAAGTTTAAAACAGTTTAAGGCAGATAAAAAGGAAATCGGATATTATGCAGTAAATGATGTTCTTTATTATAAAGATAAAGAAAAAACATATATGAAATGCTATCCGGCAGCGAAGCAGGAGGATTCTTACGAATTTCCGGCTGGTGTAAATGGCGGCGGCTTGTGTTTTGCTAATTGTCGTTACCTGAAAAAGGTTGTGTATGCAAAAGATAGTATAATGGGGTAGGATTTTTATGAGTGCCGCAATTTGACTGTGGTATTACCTGATGTTGTGGTGAATCCGGCAATAGGAAGTGAAAATGATTCTTATGATGGTAAGTGGGAGCCGTTTAAGAATTGTACAAATTTTATTTTGCAGGGAAAAAAGAATCCATTTATGCAGTCGTATGCGGTAAGTAAAGGTTTTACTTATAGTATTGTTTGATGAATTTTAGTAAATGTGTTATGCAACTTATTTGCTGTCTCAATCGTATTATTTACAAAGAGGCAACGAATTTACTGTGAGGGGGGACTATAACTATGAAAAAAAGAATAATTAGAACATTAGTAACTATGGTTTTGGTGGTGTCAGTTATCATGCCGGGAGCGCAAGTATTTGCGCAGGAGACGCAGTCCGTTGAAATGAGGTCTTTAGGTGAATTGACTGATGCAGGAGATAAACTGAAAAAAGAAGAATGGGACAAAATAAAAACATTTCGAGGATGGGGTCATGAAGTTTGGAAATGCGGAGATTATACAGGTTTTTTATCAAATGATAAAAAGGCATTTTGGATTAACGGAATAAAGATTTCGGCAGATACGGTTGAGGTGAGAATTCCATCTGAAATAAATGGTATTAAAGTTACAAAGATAGGTGCATATGATTTTAACGCGGATTATTGCAGTATTTTTGAGAGATTTCCTTATGAGGAAGATAAAATGAGTGCGCCGGCTTATCGTGATGGTAGAAATATTACAAAAATTGTTGTACCTGAGGGAGTGAAAGTTATTGGTCAAAATACATTTGCGCACATGAAAAATCTTAAGCGTGTAAGTTTGCCACAGTCTGTAACAACATTGGAGCATAATGTGTTTTACAAAGACAATCAGTTACAAAAAGTAAATATTGCTGCCGAGAATAAAACATTTAAAGCTAAAAAGAATGTAATTTATTCTAAAAATGGTAAAAGTCTTTATTTGATTTATGGTAAAGTAAAATCAATAACTATAGATGCAAAAGTGAGACAAATTGTTAATTCGGAGAGCCATAAAGTTACAAATAACATCGGTGCGCTGGCTCGTGGCATAAAAGTGTTTATCCACAAAAAGAATAAAGTATTTGGGGCAGACAATGGATTCGTTTATTTGAAAAAAACAGGCGAATTACTGTATTACGCAAATAAATCAAAAGACCCGGTATTACCAAAAAGTATTAAGAAGATTACGAAAAAGACATACTGGTGTACTTCCTATATTAACAAATTTACGTTATCTAAAAATGTGAGGTATGTAAATGGAAATTATCTGCCGGTGAGAGAAGGGTACCTGAGGAAATTTTATATACCGGGGAAAAATAAAGTTAAATTTGTGAATTGTGATGCCCTTGATTTGCAGTCTAAAGTCACCGTTTATGTAAATAGACACCTAAAATCATATTATAAAAAGGTGTTTCGGAAATGTAAAAATGTAAAAGTGAGAATAGGATGAAAAAATAAAGATTGAAACCTATCTTCTAACTGGTGTATTATAAAAAGGCAGGAGGTAGTTATGATATGGCAAAAATGACAGTTTATCATGGTGGATATCAGCCAGTAAAAGAACCGGAAATTCGTATAGGAAGAAATACGAAAGACTTTGGTAATGGATTTTATTGTACTATCATTAAAGAACAGGCGCAAAGGTGGGCAAAGCGGTACGATACTAAAATTGTGTCTACCTATGATGTTTGTTTAAATCCTAAGTTAAATATTCTGGAATTTGAAGAAATGTCAGAAAAATGGCTTGATTTTATAGTGGCATGCCGCAGCGGGAAAATGCACGATTATGATATTGTTATTGGGGCAATGGCAGATGACCAAATTTACAATTTTATTTCAGATTATATGGATGGGGTAATTACGAGGGAACAATTTTGGGTATTGGCTAAATTTAAGTATCCAACACATCAAATTGCTTTTTGTTCGGAAGAGGCTTTGAAGTGTTTAGAATATCGAAACTTTGAGGAGGTATTATAAATGATTGGTGAAGGCAGAGAACCGAAAAAAGATAATGTATACATGTAGTTTGATTGATTATATTGCTCGTAAAACAAAGAATAAACGTGTGGATGTTGTGAACCAATTAGGCAAAGAGAGAATTCAAAAAATTTACGACTTAGCGGATGTATATCACTGTGACAATATTTCCAGAGTAGCAGATGATTTTATTAAAGAAGCCAAAATTGAGCAGGGTGATTTTGACAACGTAGGTGAGTGCCAATATTCAATTCCTACATATTGGGATATTGGAAAAGTGTACAAGCGCTTAATCAAACAAGTGGCAGAAGATGAAAAAATCGATGTTGTAGATGCATTGGTTCAGGTTTATCGTTCGTTTTTAAGTAATAAAATTGACGATTATAATAGCAGCGTTTATTATGAAAATCCATCCTATTTATTTGAATGTTATAAGCAAAATAAAATGCTGTAAAACAAAGGGACTGTCC
>NZ_QUDR01000015.1 GCF_003477605.1 Clostridium sp. AF37-5 | reverse complement strand
TTCATGATTCTATTGGTGACTTTCGCGAAGCAGAAAGGCGGATTATAACAATGAAAGAAAAAAACTTTTTTAACCTGAAAGATATGGTGTTAATGGCGTTATTTGCAGCGCTTACCTGTGTACTTGCACCGCTTGCTGTGCCGATTGGTCCGGTGCCGATTTCGCTGACAAACCTCGTGATTTATTTTAGTTTGTATGTGCTTGGATGGCAGCGGGCAACCATCACGTACATTGTATACTTGCTGCTTGGCCTGGTTGGACTTCCGGTATTCTCCGGATTTGAAGGCGGCGTTGGTAAAGTTGCCGGTCCTACTGGCGGTTACTTAATTGGATTTATTTTCATGGCAATTGTATGTGGTCTTTTGATGCAGGTTAAGAAGGATAAGAAGATTGTAAATATTGTTTTCTGCGTTGTAGGAATGCTTATTGGTACCGCGATTGCATATGCATTTGGTACGATGTGGTTCTGCTATTCGACAGGAACAGGACTTGGCGCAGCAATGGCGCTTTGTGTAATTCCATTTATTCCGGGCGATTTGATTAAAATTGCGATTGCAGCAGTTGTTGCACCGACAGTTGCAAACCAGATAAAACGAATTTAAGAAATAAGAAAAGATTCAAAATAAAAAGGAGCAGCTCTCCATGTACCACCGTGTTTACACGTAAGAGACATGGATAACTGCTCCTTTTGTTTTATTCGTTATGCAGGAAACATTAATCAAAGTAATCAATTTTCATTGCATGTTTTACTTCACTCAAAGTACCGGCAGCGACTTCTTTAGCCTTAATACTTCCTTTGTGCAAAATTTCCATAACGGCCGGAATATCTTTTTCAAGTTCTTTTCTTCTTGCCTGAATTGGAGAAAGTTCCTCCATAATAACAGAGTACAAAAATTTCTTAACCTTCACGTCACCCAGACCTCCACGAGTGTAGTGGTCTTTCAATTCTTGTAAACAACTGTAATCCGGCAGGTATTCTGCAAACAATTCATCCTTGCAGAAAGCATCCAAATAAGTAAATACCGTGTTCCCTTCCAATTTTCCCGGATCTTCAATGCGGATGTGGTCCGGATCGGTGTACATACTCATGATTTTTTTGCGGATATCTTCCGGCTCATCGGACAGATAAATACAGTTGCCAAGGGATTTGCTCATTTTTGCCTTGCCGTCGGTACCCGGCAGACGGCTGCAAATTTCATTTTCCGGCAAAAGTGCTTTCGGCTCAACCAAAACCTCATCGTAAGTAGTGTTAAAACTGCGGACAATTTCACGTGCCTGCTCAAGCATTGGCAGCTGATCTTCGCCAACCGGTACGGTCGTTGCTTTAAAGGCGGTGATGTCAGCGGCCTGGCTGATTGGGTAAGTAAAGAAACCAACCGGAATACTTGCATTAAAGCCACGCATCTGAATTTCTGATTTGACCGTAGGATTTCGTTTCAATCTTGAAACTGTAACTAAGTTGCTGTAATAAAAAGTAAGTTCTGTAAGTTCGGAGACATACGACTGAACGAAGAGGTTCGATTTCTCCGGGTCAAGTCCACAGGACAAATAATCCAGAGCAACTTCCGAAATGTTTTTACGAACTTTTTCCGGGTTATCTGCATTATCCGTTAAAGCCTGTGCATCTGCAATCATAATGTAAATATCATCATATTCGCCGGAATTCTGTAATTCCACACGGCGTTTCAAGGAGCCTACATAGTGACCGACGTGAAGTTTGCCGGTAGGACGGTCTCCTGTCAAAATAATCTTCTTCATTTCTTCCTCCAATCCGGAGCCTTGCATGTTATCAAATCTCCGTTGCAATTTTCATAAGAACAATTTTAATAGGTATTGTATCAAAAGTCAATGTCGGGATAGAAACAGTTTTGGGGGAAGTGTTCGTTGGTACTTTTTGGGGCTTTCCGTAATTCAGCGGAAATGCTTGTGTCTCGTGGGTGCTCCCGCTCGTTGAGTGAGTAGCGGTATGGGCACTGAAACTACCAGTGCCTCATACCGACGTACTCAAAACCCACGAGCCACAAAGCATTTCTGCTGAATTACTGGATACCAAAAAGATACGAGCACTTGATGTCAACTAGCAAGAAACGAGCAGCCTCTTGTGTTTTCAAAACAACTCTTTTCCCTTAATTTGCTTTATAGGGTTGCCTTTTTGCGTCGCATACAAATCTAATCAAGAAGATTTATGAAGAAATTGCAACCTAAAAGGCGGAAGCGGACCGAAAGAGTTGCCTTTGACGGCTAATTTCTTCAGATGAAACTTGATAAATGCAACCCTATGGGACAAATCAAGGGAAAAGAGTTGCAACGGAACCGCAGGTCTATTTTACAAAAGCTGCTCTCAATTATTTGGTGAATTGAAAAATTATACCCCTACGCGTTTGTTTAGCGAAAGCGCCCACTCTTCGCAAACTATTCTTGCTTATTTACGGAAACTCAAAAAACTTCAACGAACATTTGACACAGCCCCCAATCTAAAATATAATTTTCATATTGAGTAAGTAGGGGTGCGGTAAAAGGATTTTAATATAGCAAAGCAGCAAAGAAAGGAAAAGCAGGATGAAAAAAGCAGGCAGATTAGCAGCGGCAGTGTTCGCGGCTATGTTACTGGTAACCGGTTGTGGTGCTCCGGCGGAGAAAAAAGCCGTGGAGACAACACCGGAACAAAGTTCAAAAATTGAACAGAAAGAAGAGGCAAAAAATTTGAAGGACGCATTTAAAAAGGATTTTAAAGTTGGGGTTGCAATTAATCCGTATCAGTTGAAGGACGAGGAGACAAAGAAAATCATTCTTGAAAATTTCAACAGTATTACGATGGAAAATGGCATGAAGCCGGAGGCAATTTTAGACCAGCGGGCGTCGGAAAACAGCAAAGACGGCATGCCGGCGATTAATGAGGAAAATTTGGAGGAGTGCCTTTCACTGGCAAAAGACAACGGGCTTGTGCTTCGCGGTCATTGCCTTGTCTGGCACAATCAGACGCCGGAATGGTTTTTCTGTGAAAAATACGATGCAGGAAATGCCAAAGTGAATAGAGAAACGATGAAAAAAAGAATGGAAAGTTACATCAAAAAAGTTCTGAGTTTCTGCCAGGAAAAATATCCGGGCGTTGTCTATGCGTGGGATGTGGTAAATGAAGCGTGTGACGACGGCGGCGGATACCGCACTTCCAGTTTGTGGTATGAAATTTACGGCGATGAATCATACATTGAGGATGCGTTTACATTTGCTAGAAAATACGCAGATAAAGATGTGAAATTATTTTATAATGACTACAATGAGTATATGCCAAGCAAAGTAAGTACCATTGCAGAACTTGTGAAAAAATTGTATGATAAGAAATTGATTGACGGTGTGGGATTCCAGAGTCACTGGGATATGAATTATCCGGATACCGGCATGATTTCTGACGCGATGCAAAAGTACAGTGAGATTGGTGACTTGGAGATTCAATTTACCGAAGTGGATATGCATAATACCGATGATTCGGAGGAAGGCTTGAAAAAACTGGCAGACCGTTATAAAGAATTTTTTGAGACGATTGTGAAAGCGGACCGCGAAGGAAAGGCGAATGTGACGAGCGTTACATTCTGGGGGCTTTCGGATGATGTAACGTGGCTGACATCCTTTAAAGGCGAAGACAGTTACCCGCTTTTGTTCGATGAAAGTCACAAGAAAAAGGCGTGCTACGACAGTGTGTTAGCAGTCGGAAACGAAAAGTAATACGCATAATGAAACAAGCATATAGTGTAAAAAATGACTGGGAGGCAGTGATTATGTCGGACTATATGCGGAAAGTGTTTTATGTGAGAAAACGGGAAGAAAATCCGGATTGCTCTGTGACAGCCGGTTATGTAAAAGCAGAGCGGAGAAAACAGGTATTAACGCTGACGATTTTTTTGGACATACAGGATTTACCGGAGGAATGTCCGGTATGTGCCGTTTACTGCACAGGCAGAGAGTGGCAGTGTTTCTCCTGCGGATGGGTCACTTTTGACAAAAACGGAACTACCGTCTGTAACTTGTTTTTGCCGGACGATGAGACAATTGCCCACGCGGATGCTGTGGTAGGAATCGGAATTGGCAGAAATGGCGCTTACTGGGCAGGACAATTGCCGTGCTTTTATGAATGTCAGGCAGGGGAGCAGTGCAGGCGCATGACTGCACTTAGAAAATGCGGCGGTGCGATGTGCGGCTGCCAGTGTTAGAGGAAACTTTGCCGGGATCAGGAGGAATCACGATGACAAGCGATGAGTCGTTTATGAAACAGGCAGTGAAACAGGCGAAACAGGCGTATGACAAACTGGAAACGCCGATTGGCTGTGTGATTGTGCATGAGGATAAAATCATTGCCAGAGGATATAATAAAAGAAATATGAAGAAAAATACGCTTGCTCATGCGGAAATTCTAGCCATTAATAAAGCGAGTAAGGTGCTTGGCGACTGGCGGCTTGAAGACTGTACGATGTATGTTACATTAGAGCCGTGTCCGATGTGTGCCGGAGCGATTGTGCAGGCACGGATTCCGCGCGTGGTGATTGGCAGCATGAATCCAAAAGCCGGATGTGCAGGCTCCGTTTTGAATCTTTTGCAGCAGGATGGATTGAACCATCAGGTGGAGATAACAAAAGGTGTACTTGCGGAGGAATGCAGTGGATTGATGACGAGTTTTTTCAGAGAACTGCGAAAAAAGAAAAAAGCGTAATGGTATTTGACATACCGTGAAAAAACAGATATAATTATTATGATATTGTTTATAACGGATTTGTTTCCCCTATTGGGAGGCAGACCGTTTCAAATTTCCGTGCAGCCGGGGAGATAGCGGTGCCCTGTACCTGCAATCCGCTATAGCAGGGGTGTTGTCCCATCGAGGGTCTTTTGACGGAGAGCTGCCCAAAGTAAGTGGCGTTGACACTTGGGTCTTGCGCAACAGGAACTTGTGAACCGTGTCAGGTCAGGAATGAAGCAGCACTAAGCAATCCTTCCTGTGTGACGCGAGGGTGCCTGAGCCTAGCTAACTGCTTTGGTAACGTCTTCTGATTTTGATTCGACATGGGATGCACGGATTTTATATTATACAGCTTTTTTGCGAGGAGTTGTTACATATGGCAGAGAGTTTGGTCTTGAATGGAAACAGTTCCATTACAAAAGGAACGGTTATATTTGAAAAAGGACAGCCGTTGCAGTCGACGGCATTGATACTTAAGGGACGAGTGATTGTACAGGGCGAGGGCGTCCGGATGACAATCGGCTCAGGAAATTTTTTGGGAATGTGCGATGTTTGGAAAAAGGAACATTCCTTTACTTATGTTGCACTTGATGATTTGGTTTTGTTTGGGTTGCCGATGGAAAATGAAAAGCAGGCAGCTCTTTTGCTGGAGCAGAAGCCACAGTACCGGGGACTTTTAGTGACTTCGCTGAATTTCTTTTATCATGATGTGTTCCGTGTGTTTGGAAAATTGAAAACTGAGACGGAGAAGGTGGCTGAGTTTGTGCATCAGACCTATTCACGTTATCAAAAACTTGCGGAAGGTGCGGGTCTGACGGCGGAAAAAATTGCGGCGATGGAACGTCTTTTAAACCAGCGGATGGAGAATTATTCGTTGCCGGAAAAAATCACGTATTTTATTCAGTGCAGTAAAATTCCAATTGAAGCACAGAAAAATTATTATGGCGCCAGTGCTTATGTGGCGCAGAAACAGTTTGAGGAACAGTGTGCGGTGCTTCCACAGTTAGTAGCGGGATGCCGTTACTACAGCGATTGGCTGACACGATATTTCCGTATTATGATTACGGATGAAAAAAATCTGTTTTCGCTGGTAGGGCGTATGGCGCT
Organism: Clostridium sp. AF37-5; assembly: GCF_003477605.1. Taxonomy (GTDB): domain Bacteria; phylum Bacillota; class Clostridia; order Lachnospirales; family Lachnospiraceae; genus Eubacterium_F. The sequence continues at coordinate 78,579 of NZ_QUDR01000015.1, read as the reverse complement.
CGGCGTAAGACGATCCGGACAAAATGACAGCGAATTAAGCGTTATGCTTGACCATATTTTGGAGCAGATTAATAATACTGAAACTTTGTTATTGGAGTACGCCGGTGTAAATCTTCATCTTGACAGACAGCGCATGGAAGAAACCTATTTTGCGTTGTTGTCAGACGATACCGGAAGCTTAGATGCGTTTGACCAGGAAGATTTAAAAGTGTTAGACCATTCGGTACAGCAGATTCTCGATTACGCAGAAGTTTCTGATGAGACGGCTGAAAAATTTGCATCGGCTGTTGAAGCATTTTTGGCGTGTGTGGACAAGTTTGCAAGAACGCCGGAAGCAACGGCGCTTCGCAAAGAATTAGTGAAATATTTCTTTGAAATCTATGAGCGTGCCTGCAAAAAAAGTTTTCAGGATGCAAATCCGCCGCTTGCAGTGAAATTATTTTTGCGATATGGCTATGTCAGCGAAGAACTTTTGACGGAGGAAGAACTCCGCACTCTTTTGACACTGCCGGATTCGAGAGAAGAAGAAACTACCTGCCGCGTTTATACAATGAGCGAGTGGCTGCGTGAAATTTATGAGGGAAGAAAAAATCCATCAAAAGATGAGTTTGATACGGATTATGAAGAGACAATTCGCAAGCAAGTGCATGAGAAAAAACTGACAAAAACCGAGGGCGATGATGCGTTTCACGACGCGGCCAAACGCCTTCATTTTGAAGTGGAAAATCTGCTTAGTTATGCCGACCGTATTCTGAGTGGAAATATTTCTACATTTGTACCGGTTATGTGTTCAGAGGGCATTTATACAAAATTGGAAAGTGCAGTAGTAACGTCTGCTATTATTAATAAAATTGTAAACCGCGTGGAAAAAATTGATTATTCCATTTTCTACCGCGAGCGTATGGTGGCATATGAAGAAGTTGGACTTAATCGTTTTACCGTGACGGGGCGTTACACGCCGGAATTTATTATATTCCCGGTATATGGGCGCAAAGGTTTGATGTGGCAGGATATTGAAGGACGTAAAAAAGAGACACACGGAAGAATTCTTCTGCCATCATTTATGGAGCAGAATTTAGAGGCAGAGCTTTTGAAAATGCTTGCTTATTTCCGTTGGGAAAAATGCCGTACGGAAATGGGAGCGCAGTGGAACAATTACCGCTATCCATCGCTTACCGCAGAGTATACGGATTATTTGCAGTTCTTCAAAAAGAACAATGACTTATCACCGGAAAAACGTGAAAAAGTAAAGGCGCAGCTTACACAGTGCGGAAACCGTCACAAGGATGTGTTTGCAAAAGATTATGCAGACTGGGTGCTGCGTGAGGCGACCGGCGCCATGAAACTGAATCGTGTGGCGCGTGAAATTCTATTTACCTATTGTCCGCTGGCTCCGCAGATTGCGGAGGGGCTGCTTGCACAGAATGCGTATCGGGATGCGGCACGCCGTTATATGATTGAAAAAGGAAAACGGGAAAAAGAGATTAATCAGGTACTGCACCGCTTTGAAAAAGCAGGTATGGATTTGCCGGAAGAAGTAGAGCAGACCAGACGTTTTGTGTTAGATTTACAAGGAGCATAAAAATGAGTAGAAAACGAGAGAATGTGCGTCAGTGCAAGGTAATACGCCAGTTGATTGATGACAATAAATACACAAAAGCACTCGAACTAATTGATGCGATTCCTTTAGAAGAAGTTGGCTCATTAGATGATTTGTATCGTTATGCCGAATTGTATGAGAAGGCAGAGCGGATGGATAAAAAGAAAGAAATTTTTTATCATATTTACCACCGTACCCATTCCCGTTATATGTTAAATCGTCTGCTGCGTTTGACAATTCGCATGGGGGACATGGAAGAAGCGAGAGAACTGTATTTTGCCTATGAAGTGGCAGGTCCGATTACGTTAGATACTTTTGAACTCCGTTATCTTTTAGCAAAAGCAGAGGGAGAGCCGCCGGAGCGTCTGATTCAGATTCTGGAGGAATTAAAGAAGGAAGAATATACCGAAGAGTGGGGCTTTCGACTTGCTTGTTTGTATGAAAAGACCGGGCAGATTGACAAATGTATTCAGGAATGTAAAGATTTGAAACTTTGGTTTGGCGAGGGTAAAATTGTGGACCGGGCAATGCAGTTATTGGAGCATTGTGAAAACCCGGCGGTTGCAGAACCGGAGGAACTGGAAGAGACGATTGAAAAGGAAATGCCGGAGCGAAGAGAAGAATATGAGTCTTCGGAAACCGAAGAAATAGAAGAAGAGCCGCAGGAAAATGAAGATGTGGATGAGGCTTCGGAGTCTTATGGGGAAATTGTGCGGGAACCGGAGACTGAATCGGAGGAGGAAGAGGAAGTCTTGGATCCGGAGGCTCCTTTAATAGAATCTGTGGGTGAAGTTAAAGTTGTGGCAAAACGAAAAAAAGAAAAGCCACTTCAAAAACCGGAAAATGTAGAAGAACTGCTTGAGGAAAAAGAAGAAGATATTTCCGACCATGGAATTTTATACCGCACGCTGAAAAGTGCGATGAACCACGTCCGTTATGGAGATAAGATGCCTCATTTTGTATTTGCTGGCGGCGAGGAGCGCATTGTGCTTGCGGTCGCAAAGCGCGTGGCGAAAGAACTGAACAAAGTAGGCTATGTTTCCGTGCGGAGCATTGTGAAAATTACGGCTGAAAAATTAAATCAGATTGATTTGTCGGAACAGGCAGGTAAAATTGCCGGTGGCTGTATGTTAGTGACGGACGCCGCTGAATTGACGAAAGAATCTGTAGAAAAATTAAAATCAGTGATGGAGCAGGAGGACGAAAAAGTCGTTGTCATGTTAGCCGGACCATTTGACGAGATGGACTGCTTTTTAGATATCTACCCGGATTTGGCAGAAAAACTCGTATATAAAGTGCGTATGTGAGGAGGCGCCGTTATGGACGAAAAACAAGTATGGAAACCGGGCAACATGCTTTACCCGGTGCCGGCGGTGATGGTGAGCTGCGGCAATAAAAATGGAGAGAAAAATATTATTACGATTGCGTGGGCGGGCACAATCTGCTCCGACCCTGCGATGGTGTCGATTTCGGTGCGCCCGGAGAGATATTCCTATTCGATGATTCGGGAGACCGGTGAGTTTGTAATAAATCTTACGACAAAGGAACTTACTTATGCGACCGACTGGTGCGGTGTGAAGTCCGGACGGGCTGTGGATAAGTTCAAAGAGATGAACTTGACGGCAATGCCCGGTGAAAAACTTACCTATGCACCGGTTATTGCCGAAAGCCCGGTGAATTTAGAGTGCCGTGTGCAGAAAGAGATTCCGCTTGGCAGCCACAATATGTTTTTGGCAAAAATAGAAGATGTCATGATTAGTGAGAAATACATGAACGAAAACGGAAAATTTGAACTCAATCAGACCGGACTTGTGACATATTCCCATGGCGAGTATTTTGTCCTTGGTGAGAAAATTGGGAAATTTGGCTATTCCGTAAAAAAATGATTTTCTGTTTTACAAATGTCAAAAGTGTGTTATACTAGTAAAATAAAATGTTTCAATCAGTGGAGGTTGCGATGAAACAGTACATTATAAAAGGTGGAACGCCACTTTCAGGGGAAGTTACCATTGGCGGTGCGAAAAATGCAGCGCTGGGTATTATCGTGGCGGCTATTATGGCGGATGAGCCAGTTACAATTGATAATTTACCGGACGTTGATGACGTCCGGGTTTTGCTGGATGCAATAGAAAGTATAGGTGCGATTGTGGAGCGTATAGATTCTCATACGGTCCGTATTAATGGTGCCTGTATTAATGATGTAAGTATTGATGAGGATGCAATTCGTAAAATTCGCGGTTCTTACTATTTAGTAGGAGCTTTGCTTGGAAAATATAAAAAAGCTTTAGTTGCGCTGCCGGGAGGATGCCAGATTGGTAGCCGTCCGATTGACCAGCATATTAAGGGCTTTGAGCAGCTTGGTGCTAAGGTAAGTATCCACCATGGTAAAATTGACGCTCAGGCGGAAAATCTTGTTGGTACGCATATTTACCTTGATTGTCCGAGTGTCGGTGCGACCATTAATATTATGATGGCGGCATGTATGGCAGAAGGAAAGACAATTATTGAGAATCCGGCGAAAGAACCCCATATCGTTGATGTGGCAAACTTCTTAAATAGTATGGGAGCAAACATCAAAGGTGCCGGAACCGATGCTATCCGAATCCGTGGGGTAGAAGCATTGCACGGAGCGGAGTATTCGATTATTCCGGATCAAATTGAAGCCGGAACATATATGCTTGCCGTAGCGGCAACCGGCGGTGATGTGATGATTAAAAACGTCATTCCGAAGCATTTGGAAGCAATTACCGCAAAATTAGTTGAGATTGGTGCAATAGTTGAAGAGTTTGATGACTGTGTTCGTGTCTATGCTGACCATCGTTTGTCTTATGCAAATGTTAAGACGATGCCGTATCCGGGATTCCCGACGGATATGCAGCCACAGATTACAACGCTGCTTGCTCTGTCTGAGGGAACCAGTATTGTCACAGAGACAATTTTTGAGACGCGGTTTAAGTATATCAGCGAACTGCGCCGTATGGGAGCGAATATTTCCGTAGAGGGAAATGCCGCTTTTGTAACCGGTGTGGAAGGATTTACCGGAGCGCGTGTGAGTGCACCGGATTTGCGTGCGGGTGCAGCACTTGTGATGGCAGGACTTGTTGCAGAAGGATATACTTATGTGGACGATATTCAATATATTGAGCGTGGGTATGAAAATTTTGCAGAAAAAATCCGTGGGCTTGGCGGTCACATGGAAAAAATAGATGCGGAAGATGAACGTGCCGTAAGGAAATTTAAAATGAAAGTTTCATAAGAAAGACGATAGAAGAGGGAACGCCGAGGGTATCCGGCGTTTTCTGCTATTATCCGATGAGTGAGAAAGGAGAATCATAAGTGAACGATAAAGTACAAGAGATTCTGAATGAGGTTGGTAAAGTAATTCGTGGTAAGGACGAAGCAATTGAGCTCGTGATGACAGCGATGTTAGCCAAGGGACATATTCTCGTAGAGGATGTTCCGGGGGTTGGTAAAACAACACTGGCGGTTGCTTTTTCCCGTGCGATGGAATTGACAGAGCGCCGTCTGCAGTTTACACCGGACGTACTTCCGAGTGATGTAGTCGGTTTTAATATGATTGGTGCCGATGGTGAGTTTCAGTACAAGCCGGGTGCGATTTTGTGTAACCTTCTGCTTGCGGATGAGATTAACCGTACCTCAACGAAAACACAGTCTGCTCTTTTGGAGGTCATGGAAGAGGGACAGGTAACGGTCGATGGTGTGACACGCCAGCTGCCAAATCCGTTTATCGTAGTGGCAACACAGAACCCGGTTGGTTCTGCCGGAACACAGATGCTGCCGGAATCCCAGCTTGACCGTTTTATGATTCGTATTTCGATGGGATATCCGACGATGGAAGAAGAAGTTCGTCTGATTAAAGAGCGTCAGGACATTAACCCGCTTGATTTTATCCAGGAAATCATTTCAAAACGGGAACTGCTTGAAATGCAGGATCAGGTAAAACAGATTTATGTCGATGATAAAGTGCTTACTTATTTATCGAAGATTGTGGATGCAACGAGAAATCATTCCATGATTACGCTCGGTGTGAGTCCGCGTGGAACGCTTGCCCTTATGGATATGTCAAAGGCGCATGCGTTCGTTCAGGGACGTACCTTCGTTTTGCCGGAGGATATCAAACGTGTTTCTAAAGCAGTGCTTGCCCACCGCCTTTTGTTAAACGGTAAGGCGCGTATGAGCCACACGACAGAAGAAGATGTCGTTGAGGAAATTGTAGGGAAGATTCAGGTCCCTAAATTATAAGTAACAAGTGATACGATTCGGAAGGAGGAAATTATGACATTAGGAACTATCCTATACATTTTCCTTTTCTTTGTGAGTGTTTTCATTTCCATTATGTACTTGGAATTTGGTGCGATGGCACTGATGGGGCTGATGGTGACGATACCGGTCTGCATGTTTCTTTTTCTGCTTGTTTTGCGAAAGAGAGTCAGCGTGTCAGTCGATTCAAAAAATCCGCTGGCAGAAAAAGATGCCATTGATAAGCCGGCGAGAGCAGCCATTACGCTGTCGGTAGAAAACAAAAGCCATCTGCTTCCGGTGACGAAAGGAATTGCCAAGGTTCGTTATGAAAATCCGTTTTCCGGCGATAAAGGGAAGATGAAAATTCGTTTTTCCGTGGATACCGGGAAAAAGAGAGACCGTAGAATCCCGGTTGTTATGGACAACTGTGGAAATGTTTCCATCACGGTAGAGAAGGTACGAATCTATGATTATTTGAATATATTTGCGTGGACAATCGGGAAACATTTTGAGACGCAGGATGTTCTCGTCCTGCCGCCGACGAAAGAGATGTATCTTGGAAAAGACAAATGGTACAACGAGACGAGTGCGGACAGTGACCGTTTTTCCACTTATAAAAAGGGAGATGATCCCTCTGAAATTTTTGACATCCGTGAGTATGCAGACGGAGATAAGATTCAGAGAATTCACTGGAAGTTAAGTAGTAAAACCGGTGATTTGATGGTGAAAGAGGGAAGCCTTCCTCTGATGAAAGAAATTCATATTTTTATTGATTTATGTGCGACCGGTACAAAGCAGGAAAGAAATGATAAAATCAACCGGTTGATTCAGGGTGTGTATTCCATTGCGATGTTTATGATTGAAAGTGGAATCCCACAGGCATATATTTGGTACGACAAGGTAAATGGTGTGATTCAGGAATATTCGGTAGAGCAGGAGGAAGAACTGTACTGGATGTTTCAGGAATTATTCCGCAGTAAAACAACGACCGAGGAGAGTGAGCTGATGGAGGCTTACGTCGACTGGGGCAAAGGCAGACTTTTAGAATCGGCACTGTATCTGACAGTGGCTGACCATGAATCCTTGGATTCCGGGAATCTGGTGCGCGACCGATTGGAAGTAATGGACTTACGAGGTGACGTAATTGAGGATCAGGAATAATAAACTGATTAATTTCATATTGGAATTCAGCCAGATTATGCTCGTATTTCTTGGTGTATATTCTGCGCTGATGTGTACGGCGTCGAGTCTGGATATGATTTATGACGGTAAATTGTGTTTACTCTTACTGTTTGCCGCCTCGATTGTATTTTATGGACTATTTACAGTGCTGGAGACATTCCGCAAGGGAAAACTTTACGGCTTAATCGGCATTACGATGTTCTTTTTGGCATTAGTGATTCGATTTAAGGGCGCACTGCTAAAGGGAATTGTGAGTGCGGCAAATAGTTTTTTGAAAGAATTTATGAACTATACCGGCACGAATGTATCTTTGTTGTCCTATGCGGATACGGAGAGCGCAAGCGCAAAATTCTGTACGACGCTTTTGTTGATTTTGATTGGTGTGTATTTTGTGGCACTGATTAGTGCATTTTTCTACCGCAGAAGACGTTCTGTGGTCTTTTTGGCAGGTACGATACCGTTTGTTGTTCTGCCGCTTGTGGCGGGAAGAATCGGACGTTATTTATATTTTTTCACCTATTTGATTGTGGCGGTAACGATTATCGGAACGAGACATTTGCGAACCGATGCCACAGACCGAAGGATGCGCCAGAAACTGGCAATGATATTGATGACAACCTGTTTGGTTTGCGGTGGCATTTTTTATTTATTTATTCCGCCTTCGAGATACGACAGGAATGTGGATAAGTTGTCTCAGGCAAAGAACAGTCTGGTGGCACTTTCGACATGGGACGGTGAGGATATAATGACCTGGCTGAAAGCATACTTTAACGGGGATGCGATTTCCTATGGTAAAATCGGAAAGAAAAGCGAAGTCAGTTATACCGGTGAAACAATGCTGAAAATATCCGGAGACATCAATTCCGACCATGGACTTTATCTCAAAGGCTATGTCGGTGATGTCTATGAGAATAACAAGTGGTCATCCATTCGCTCGGATGAAAACTTTAAAAAAGACTGGAAGGCGCTCGATGCGACCGGCGTCACAACAGAAAACTGGCATACGCAGTTAAGAAATGAACTGGGTGACGAGGAGCGGAGTGGCGAAGAAGAGGTTTGGAAGACTGGAACATTAAGGATTCGCAATCTTGCGTTTGGATATGGCAACTTTTTGGTGCCATGCCTTCCGGCCGGGGCATATAAGAGCCTTACAAACGGACGCTCAACGGTGGATAAACCGGGAATTGATTACTCGGTAGAATATTATTTGCACTATCCTGCAATTTTGCGCACGGATGTTTTACTTGGTGAATCCCGTATGGCAACAGCCGACTTTTGGAGTTCAAATGAGGTTGAGCGGAGGAATTTAAGTGATTTTGCAAAAAAATATTATTTGCAGATTCCGGATTCCATGAAATCGGTTTGTGAAGATTTTAAAAAAGATTGCAAATCTGCCGGTTTGACGAAGACGTCTGACATTATTCTTGAAGCAAAGAGTTATATTACAAAAGATACGACGTATTCCTTATCGCCGGGCAAAACTCCTTCCGGTAAGGAATCCATTGAATACTTTTTAAAGGAAAATAAAAAAGGATATTGTACCTATTATGCGACGGCAGCCGTTATGCTGTTACGCAGTATGGGAATCCCGGCACGTTACGTCGAGGGTATGTATGTCAGTAAAGATGAACTGGCAGTTGTCAAAAAAGGTAAAGAACTTGAAGTGCCGGATGAAGACGCTCATGCATGGGTTGAAGTCTTTGATGAAAAATATGGATTTGTAACCGTTGAAGTGACGCCGGGCAAAGGTGAGGATGATATGACAGGAAGTGATTCTTCCAATGAAAACACCAATCCGAACCAGACTTCGAACGGAGCACAGACAGATTCCGAAAATCCATCACAGGAAGACGCTCCGAATGTTGCAACACCGACCCCTTCGGTGACACAGGAACCGGAAGAGAGCATGGTATTTGATGATATCAAGCAAAACGACAAAAAATCCGGTGACAGTGGAAATGCAAACGGCACATCCAAAGGACGGATATGGTTTGTGATTTTAGATATTGTGATTGTGTTACTGCTCATTGCTGCGGCAATGGAAGCACAGCGGAGGATACGAGCTTACATGTTTAGAAAGAATATGAAGCAGAAGAAAGCAAAAAGGCGGATTCGTATGGTATATCTGCATTTGCTCCCGGTATTCCACCGCTACAAGCTTGCTTACCGCGGACAGTCGATGGCGCAGTTTAGCAGGGAAATCAGTAGGGAGATGGAACTTCCTTTTGAGGATGTGCTTGAATTTGTGACTTTGATTTTCCACGCAAGATTTGGTCCGGACACGATTACGGAAGACCAATTAAGAGAGTTCAAACGGGTTTATCACGAAATCCGCGCGAAAGCGTATCGTGATGCAAAGCCGATGCGAAAACTATATTATATGTATATCATGGTATTATAAGGAGGACAAGAACATGCTGAAAAAAACGTATGATAAAGTGTGTGAATTATTTGAGGAGGGAAATGGTTATCTGCCGACACGTACATTGCTTAACAACAAAATTACGACGATTCAGATTCGTACGATGCTGCAGGAAGGCAAGATTGAAAAAGTGTCTCACGGTAATTACTGGAACTTAATGAGTGGCAGAAAAAAACCAAAACATTACAAAATGTTAGAAGCCTGTATGACAAACAAAAAGGCAGTTATCTGCTCCTTGAGCGCATGCTATTATCACGGACTGATTAAGGAAGAGCCGGAAGCTTTGTATGTGGCAACAGCTCGTACCGACCGCGGAAATATGAAGTTAAACTTTCCGGTATCCCGTCACTATTTCTCTGTTACAACATTTGAAAATGATGTTTTGAATGTCAAAACAGGTGGCGGAAATATCCGCATTTACGATGTAGACCGCAGTGTATGTGACTGCATTCGTCTGGAGAAAGAAATCGGAAAAGAAACCGTAGAACTTGTAGTTGAAAACTACAAAAAGAGCAGTAAAAAGAGAGTAAACCATCTTTTACAGTATGCGGATCAGATGCGTTATGGCAAAATTGTCCGCGAATACCTCGGAACGGATGAGTGATGTAGATGGAAAAAGACGAAAAGAAAAAAGGTGCGATGCTCGACGAGGCTTTTCTGCAGAACTTAATGCAGAATGAGCAGGTTGAGCAGATTTTAGAAGAAGGCGAGGCGTTTCAGACATTGATGGCGTACTATCGGTGTGCCATTATGGAAGTAGAGACCAAATTTAAAGTGCTCAATACCGAATTTAGTCTCCGCTATGACAGAAACCCGATTGAGACGATAAAAACAAGACTCAAATCGCCGGAGAGTATCATTGAAAAACTTCACCGCAAAAAGATTCCGTTTTCTGCGGAAATGATTGAACAAAAATTGCATGATATAGCCGGAGTGCGCGTTATCTGTGCATTTCCGGAAGATATTTATGAGATTAGTGAATGTTTTTTGGCTCAGGATGATATTCGTTTGATTGAGAAAAAGGATTACATCAAAAACCCAAAACCAAACGGGTATAGGAGCCTTCATTTGATTGTGGAAATTCCTATCTTTTTGCATAACGAAAAACGAATGATGAAAGCGGAAGTACAGTTCCGTACAATTGCCATGGATTTCTGGGCAAGTTTAGAACACCGTATTTATTATAAAAAAGGACAGAATAACGAGACGCTGCGCAATGAGTTAAGGCAATGCGCGGAAGTGAGTGCCGCATTGGATTTACGTATGCAGAGTATCCGAAAGGAACTCGATGTGGACGATTGATCTCAAAAAATGCATAATTTCCTCTGTTTTCCACATACTACCCATACAGTATAAATATGGAAAAGCATGTAGAAAACAGGAGGAAAATTTTTTATGAAGGCAACAGGAATTGTACGAAGAATCGATGATTTAGGACGTGTGGTCGTGCCAAAAGAAATCCGGAGAACACTTAGAATTCGCGAGGGTGAACCGCTTGAAATATTTACAAACCGCGAAGGAGGCATTGTATTAAAGAAGTATTCACCCATAGGAGAACTTGCCGCATTTGCCAAAGAATATGTGGAGGCGGTTGCGCAGGTGGCGAAATGCACCGTGTGTGTGACAGACAGAGACCGGATTGTGGCGGTGGCAGGACCGGGAAAAAAGGACTATGCCGGAAAATCCATTCACCGTGAATTGTTGGAAGCAATTGAGGACAGACGGACGATTCTGGCAACGGATGCCGAACCGGACTTTAGCCAGGTAACAGAGGACGAGACAGAAGTATTTTCCGAAGCAGCGGCAACGATTTTAGCAGAAGGTGACGCTATCGGAATGGTGCTTTTACTGTCTCGCGACACAGAACGCATATTTGGCGACTTTGAGCAAAAAATGGCGATTTGCGGGGCAAACTTTTTAGGACGGCAGATGGAACCCTGATAGGCAAAATTTTAAGGTGATAACGCAGAAAAACCTTGACAATTACTACCAAAAAGGTTATATATAGATGTATAGGTTGTACAAATCTAGCAAATAATTTATTGAGGAGGATATAATCCATGAATAAGACTGAATTAGTAGCAGCTATGGCTGAGAAAGCAGAATTGTCTAAGAAAGACGCTGAGAGTGCATTGAAAGCATTCGTAGATGTTGTTACAGATGAATTGAAAAAAGGTGAAAAAGTACAGTTGGTTGGTTTCGGTTCTTTCGAAGTTGCTGAGAGAGCAGCAAGAGAAGGTATCAACCCATTGACAAAACAGCCGATGAGCATTCCTGCTTCTAAAGCTCCTAAATTCAAAGCCGGCAGAGGTTTGAAGGACGCTGTGAACGCATAATCTTGCGATTGTTATTATGGATTTTTGGAGCACTTTGCTATCGCATATAGCAGAGTGCTCTTTGTTATGCTTTGCCTAATGACGGATGAAACCGTGTGAGGCAGGACTTGACAGAAGAAGGGAGATTTTTTATGAGACTGGATAAGTACTTAAAGGTATCCCGCCTGATTAAACGCCGTACGGTGGCGAATGAGGCGTGCGACGCCGGACGAATTTTAGTGAATGATAAGGTGGCAAAAGCATCTTTAAATGTTAAGCCCGGTGACATCATCGAGATTCAGTTCGGAAACCGGAATACAAAAGTAGAAGTATTGAGCATAAACGAAACATACAAAAAGGATGAAGCCAAAGAACTTTACCGATACGTGTAATAAAACCCCCTGTGACAGCATATAGTGAGATAGATATGATGCCAGGGGGCTTTTATTATGTTGCAGGAATCTTCCCGGCCGGTGACGGCACATAAATTGGAGATGCAGAATCGTAACCACGTGGATTTGACCGGAATTACGGAAGTGGTTTCTTTTGACAATAAAGAAATTGAACTTGAGACCGTAGAAGGTGCTGTGCGCTTTGCGGGTGAGGATTTGCATGTAAAGCGTCTTACACTCGAAAAGGGCGAGGTGGAATTGGAAGGAAGGATTTGTGAGATTATCTATCATGAGTCGAGAAAGGAAAAGACGGCAGGGGGTGTTCTTAGCCGTTTGTTTGGCTGATGGAAATGATACAGGGGCAGCTTATGTATGTTGCCGCCTCCTTTGTGGAGGGTGTTTTCTTAATGTTTTTGTATGATTTTATACGAGCGTTCCGCATGAAAGTGAAACATGGCAGAGTGTGGATTCTGATTGAAGACTGGCTGTTCTGGTTATTGGCAGCTTTCTTTGTATTCCCCATGATTTTTACGCTCAATCACGGTTTGCTCCGCAGTTTTTTTGTAATTGCTTTGACTTTGGGTGTTTTTTTATACCGAACCTTGGTAAAAACGCATGTACAAAGAGTAATTTATGAATTTTTTAGACTTATTTTTCGACCATATGTTTGGATTTTTAAAAAAATAAAAGGAATACAGAAAAAACACTTGAAATCGTGAAAGTCAGCGTCTATAATGGATTTGTTAGTACTACAAGTATAGAAAATACAATTGTAGAATAATGTCGAGGGGATGGAGCCGTGAGAAGAAGAAAAAGAAGAAACCGCACCGGGATTTATCTGGTTATGCTGGTGGCAGCCTTGTTTGTTGGCACATTAGCGGTTCATGGTTATTCACTGCGTGCAAACTGTCAGAAACTTGCGACAGAGCAGCAGAACTTAAAAGATAAGAAAAAGAGTTTGAAAAAAGAACAGGAACAGATTAAAGAACAAAAAGAGTATCGTAAAACAGACCAGTATGTGGAAGATGTAGCGCGTGAAAAATTTGGACTGGTATATGATAATGAAATTGTGTTTAAGGCAGAATAAGAACGAAGACCATTGCTTAGGCGGTGGTCTTTTTTTGTCGAAAATTTCTTGAAAATGCCCTTCCGATTTTGACATTTTTCTCTGTATGCTCTCTTTATACTGAGAGTGTTTAGAGAAAGACAAGGGGGCACGGATTTTGAAAGACAAGAAACAAAAAATATGTTTTGACAAGCGATATTTGTTGTTGTTAGTGGCAGGATTTTTGACCGGGCGCGTGTGGCTGTATGGAATTAATCCTTTTGGTGTGGCATTGTTTGCTGCGGTGGCAGCGGAGCGAAAGGGCAGGAAACTTTTGGCTCTTTTTGTTTTGGCAGGCATGTTTAGCAGCACAGAAGGACTTTCGCTTATTAAGTATCTCACGCTCTTTCTGCTTGTTCTGTCACTCGAAAAAATACAGGAAAAGTGGACAAGCCATACCGGACAGGCGGTGTATTTAGCACTTCTTACAGGCGGTTTAAATATGGCGGCAGGTATTTTGAACAGTATTCTTGCCGTAAATACATGGGAAGTATTCTGGCTCAGTATCCTTGAGAGTGTCATGGTATTTGCGCTTGCCAATGTGTATCAATGGGGTGTGCATTTTATTTTGTATGAAGAGTGGAATCAATTATTTAACAATGAGGAATTGATTAGCCTTCTTATCCTTGCGGTGACAGCGCTGTATGGGCTGCCGAGGCAGGCGGATATGATTTTTTCCATTTCCGGAACACTTTCGTATTTCATGATTTTGTTTATGGGATACCGGTATGGGGCATCGACCGGCGCCATTGCCGGGGCGGCGGGAGGAATTTTACTGGCACTTACCGGGGAAAATATGGTGGTTGTCGGCATATGCTGTCTGCTCGGTGTGTGTGCGGGGACGCTGCGTAAAATGGGACGTTTTGTAAGTGGCGGGCTGTATCTTCTTGTCGGTGTGCTGCTTGCTGTGTATTCATTAAAGGACTTGTATGGCATTATTGAACTGCGGGCAATGCTGTCGGCGGTTATTTTGTTCTTTGCCATTCCAAGGCGGGTCATTCACTGCGTGGAAGAAGACATACCCGAACGGGAAGAGGATTCTTTTGCCAAAGAGGATGTACGCGCACTTGCCAACCATCAGCTGGAAGACTTTTCAGATGCCTTTCGCCGGCTGTCCAAGAGTTTTGAAAATGAGATGGAAGAAAAAGGGTTGTCGGAAGAGCGGCTAGAGGATATTTTTGCACAGTTATCTCGTGATACGTGCAACGAATGTATCAATTGTAAATATTGCTGGAACCGCCATTATGAGGAGACCAATGAAAGTCTGCGACAGATTTTGTGGCAGGTGGGGCAGGACGGAAGTGTAACGATGTCACAGATTAGTCCGGATTTTCAAAGACGCTGTATGCATCTAGATGAGTATGTGCATCAGGTCGAGGAGAGGATTGCCGGGGAAAATGTGAGACTTGGTTGGCATAACCGGATGTCAGAAAACCGCCGCGTGATGGCAGAGCAGATGAAAGAAATTGCAGTGGCGTTAAAATCGTTTACCATCAATTTGGGCGAGACAGAGGAACTTCCCAAAGAGCGAAAACGAAGAATTTTAGAAGAATTAAAAAAAGAGGGTATCAAGGTAGCACGTTTATCGGTGAAAAAAAGGGGCGGATATCTGGAAGTAATGTTTACCGGTGCCTGCCATGGCAATCATTGTTTGACAAAGACCGATGTTGCTCAGGCGCTGTACCGTGCGACAGGCATTATGATGTGTCCGGCAAGAGAGACAAGAAATGTGCTTTCTTCCACAACGGATACGATGTTTTTCAGACAGGACACAGTATATAAGGCGCTTACGGGGCTTGCCAGAGTTGCCAAAAGCGGTGAGAGTGTGTCTGGTGACAATTATTCGTTTTTGGAACTTTCGGGAACCGGTGAGCTTCTCATGGTTTTAACGGACGGCATGGGAAGTGGTGAAATGGCGGACCGCGACAGCAGCAATCTAATTGAGGCACTGGAATATCTGATGGAGGCGGGGTTTGAAAAAAAATCGGCACTCAGGCTTTTGAATACGCTGTTTGTTGCAAATTATGAGGGAAAATCATTTGCAACACTTGATATGGCGGCGATTAACCTTCATACCGGCATTTGTGAAATTATGAAAAATGGAGCGGCAACTACTTTTGTAAAGCGGGAAGGCGGAGTGGAGATGATTGCTTCCAGTGCGCTTCCGGTCGGTGTGGATTTGCAGGCGGAGCCGGATGTTGCCGTCGTACAATTGCAGGAAGGCGATATGGTTATTATGGTTTCGGACGGCGTGCTTGACAGTTTTTATGAGAGAAATATAGAGAGCGACAGTCAGGAGGAGATGGCGACACTCATTGACAGGCTTTACTGCAAAAATGCGAATGACATGGCAAACCAGATTTTGATGAACACACTGGCACACAGTACAAAAGAGGCGTCTGACGACATGAGCGTTTTGGTGGCCGGAATTTGGAATAAAGTTTGACGAAAAAAACGAAAACCGTTACAATAAATGCGGAGGATGAAGCCGTGAGAGAAGAAATGATTCGATATAGCGAAACGCACCACTTGTTTTCACCGGGCGACAAGATTATTGTGGGGGTGTCGGGTGGCGCTGATTCGGTATGCCTTTTGTATTTATTAAATAGTTTACGGAAAGAAATGAATTTGTCTCTATTCGTTCTGCATGTCAAACATGGCATCCGGGGAGACGATGCCGACCGGGACGCACAATTTGTGAGAGAGCTTTCAGACAAGTGGGAACTTCCGTGTTTTGAGGTTTTCGAAGATGTACCGGCGTATGCAAAAAAGTGGGGGATGAGTGAGGAGGAGGCTGGACGTGCATGCCGCTATGAGCAGTTTGAAAAATTGCGCAGGGAAAAAAATGCGGACTGTATTGCAGTGGCGCACCACAAAGAGGATCAGGCAGAGACATTTTTGTTTCGGCTGATACGTGGGAGTTCTGCCAGAGGCTTGGCGGCGATGTTGCCGAAAAGAGATTTTATTATACGACCGCTTCTGTTTGCCGAAAAGGGAGACATTCTTGCGTTTTTAGAGGAGAAAAAGATACCGTGGCGGGAGGATATTACGAATCAGGATACAGCGTATCAGAGAAACTGGATTCGGAAGGGGTTACTGCCACTGTTAAAAGAGAACTTAAATCCGGGTGCGGTAAGGCATATTGCGGATGCGGCGGATGACATTGGCAAGTGGCGTAAGTATATCCGCGAGCAGGCAGAGTGCGAGGCGGAACATGTAATTTTCCATGAGGGAAAAGAAGTTCTGTTAAGGCGGGATGTGTGCCGGGGACTTCCGGAGGTTTTGCAAAAGGAGATTTTGTCGCTCTTTTTAGAGCAGGGAATCTCTGGCGTAAAAGATGTCACGAGAGCGCATTATGAGGCATTATATGAAAAAATTGCAGAGAAAGGAAACGGCACGTTTTCTCTGCCCGGCGGCTATTTTGTCGTCTGTGATTATGAGTATTTCAGGCTTACGAAAAATAAGCAAAAAAAGCAGGAAAACGTTTGTGTGGAATGCGACATGGCATCCGGGAATATAGTGGAAATGGATGGTGTGTATTACCGCTTTCGTTTTGAGGTGGTGGCACGTGAAAAACTGGATTCAGAAATTCCACAAAAAGACTATACGAAATGGTTTGATTATGATAAGATAAATAGTAAACTGACGATTCGCAATCCGAGACCGGGAGATTTTTTTGTGCTTGATGACAAGGGGCATAAAAAGAAATTATCCCGCTACTATATGGACGAAAAGATTGCGAAAGAGCGTCGGGACAGGCAGCTTGTGCTGGCGGATGGCGCCCATGTGATATGGGCGATTCCAAATCGAATCAGTGCAGCCTGCAAAATAAATCAAAATACAAAATATGTTTTGGTTGTGACCAAAGAAAGGATACGTCATGAAAGAAGAAATCAACGTCTTGATTAAAGAAGATGAAATTGTAGCAAGAGTGAAGGAACTTGCTGAGCAGATTAACCGTGATTACGAAGGAAAAACACTTCATTTGATTTGCATTTTGAAAGGAAGTGTATTTTTTACCTGCGAACTGGCAAAATATATTACAGTGCCGGTTACGATTGATTTTATGAGTGTATCAAGTTATGGAAATGGTATGACCAGCAGCGGAAGTATTACGATTAGTCAGGATTTGATTATGAGTTTGGAAAACCGTGAAGTGCTGATTATTGAAGATATTGTGGACAGCGGACGCACACTTTCGTATCTTGCCCATATGTTAGAAAAACGTGGACCGAAAAGTTTGCGCATTTGTACGCTTTTAGATAAACCGGCATGTCGCGTATCAGAAGTGGATGTGGCGTATACCGGTTTTGAAATTGATGATTTATTTGTGGTTGGATTTGGACTTGATTATGCCCAGAAATACCGCAATTTGCCTTATATCGGAGAGCTGAAAATAAAGGAGGATTAATCCGATGAGAAAATGGAAAGGTTATGGCTTTTTTGTCGCGATGGCGGCAATAATTTTGATTGCCATGATTTCGAGCGATTTTATGTCCGGATGGACAGAGGAGAATTATACTTATACACAGTTTAAGGACGATTTGTCGAATCATAAAATACAGTCCGTTGTGGTGGGACAAAATGAGCAGGTTCCGACCGGTGAAATCCGTGTGACAATGAAAGACAGTAAAAAACATTCTTTCTATGCACCGGATGTGAATGTAGTTATTGAAAAATTAGACGATGCACATTTTACAAATGTAGTTGTCTCGGATGTTGAGACAACACCGTGGTATTTGGAGATTTTGCCATATGCAATAGGATTCGTCCTGATTTTTGTTTTGTTTACAATGATGACGAGCCAGGCGCAGGGCGGAGGCGGCGGAAATGCCAAAATGATGAATTTTGGAAAGAGCCGTGCGAGAATGACCGCACCGGATGAAAAATCAAAGACATTTGCAGATGTTGCCGGTCTGGTCGAGGAAAAAGAACAGTTAGAAGAAATTGTAGACTTTTTGGAGGCACCGCAGAAATATACGAATTTAGGTGCCAGAATCCCGAAAGGCGTGATTATGGTGGGCCCTCCGGGAACCGGTAAGACATTGCTTGCCAAAGCAGTTGCCGGTGAAGCGGGTGTTCCGTTCTTTAGTATTTCCGGTTCTGATTTTGTGGAAATGTTTGTCGGCGTCGGTGCTTCCCGTGTCCGTGACTTGTTTGCGGAAGCAAAGAAAAATGCACCGTGTATTGTTTTTATTGATGAGATTGATGCCGTGGCAAGAAGACGAGGAAGCGGTCTTGGCGGCGGACATGATGAGCGTGAGCAGACGTTAAATCAGATGCTTGTTGAAATGGACGGCTTTGGAATCAATGAGGGAATTATCGTGATGGCGGCAACCAACCGTGTAGATATTCTGGATCCGGCAATTCTCAGGCCGGGACGTTTTGACCGCAGAATCCACGTGGGTCTTCCGGATGTGAGAGGCCGTGAGGAAATTTTAAAAGTCCATGCGAAAAATAAACCGTTATCGGATGATGTGAATTTGGAAGAAATCGCACGTACAACGGCAGGATTTGCCGGTGCGGATTTGGAAAATCTTTTGAACGAGGCTGCCATTTGTGCCGCAAGAGAAAACCGCCCGTATTTGATGGACGAAGATATTCGCAAGTCCTTTATCAAAGTGGGAATTGGTGCAGAGAAAAAGAGCCGTATTATTTCTGAAAAGGATAAACGGGTTACGGCATATCACGAAGCCGGACACGCAATTTTGTTTCATGTTTTGCCGGATGTCGGACCGGTTTATACGGTTTCTGTAATTCCGACCGGACAGGGTGCCGGTGGTTATACGATGCCATTGCCGGAAAAAGATGAGATGTATCTGACCAAAGGTAAGATGTTGCAGGATATTGTTGTATGTCTTGGCGGGCGTATCGCAGAAAGTCTTGTCTTTGATGATGTGACAACGGGGGCTGTGCAGGATATCCGTCAGGCAACGGAGCGCGCTCGCGATATGGTTACAAAGTATGGTTTCTCGGATGAACTTGGTATGATTAACTACAGCACGTCAGATGATGAAGTCTTTATCGGCCGTGAGATTGGGCACGCAAAGAACTTTAGTGAAGGAACCGCTGCTGTGATTGACCAGGAAGTAAAACGAATTATCGAGAGCTGCCGTGAGAAGGCTACTAAGATTTTGAAAGAAAACCGCAAGGTTTTGGATAAATTGGCAGAGCTTCTGATTGAAAAAGAGAGAATCGGGCAGCAGGAGTTTGAAGCTCTCTTTGAGCAGAATGACGAGACAATCGAAGAAATGTAAAGATTCTTTGTGCAAATGTGCAAATGGGAGAAAAGTATTGGGCAAAACTAACAAAAGAATGGTGGAAAAAATGTAAACTTTGTGCACACTGTTTTTTGGTAACGTGTTATAGTAATACGCGTAAACCCCAATACATTATATAGTTTTTGCTACACCCCATAAGTAACAAAAATACCTTCTCCCAAAAGGACAGCATCGTAAGCTGTCCTTTTGACTTATCTAAAACAAGGATTCACGGCTTTTTAGCCGTGAATTTTTACAAATAGAAATAATTATGTTCGGAGGACAAAGCAATGGCTGACGGAACCCTTAATAAGAAAGCAATATTTAGTGATGGTACGGCTGATTTTGTTTCGCCATGTGAACCGCGTGTGTATGAGACCGTTACGATTCGGTGCCGCGTTGGGAAAGATGAGGCAGAATATGTGAAGGCAATGGTGGATGAAGTGCCTTATATTATGCATTTAGAAAAGTCAACGGAGTATTTTGATATTTATGCCGTATCATTTCTATTGGAAGATCATCCGATAAGTTATTACTTTAGGGTAGAAACGGCGAAAGAGACGTTGATTTGCAACCGTCAAGGAGTGGTTTCAGATGTCAATCCATATTTCAATTTCTGTCTGATTCCGGGATTTCATACACCGGACTGGGCAAAAGGTGCCGTGATGTACCAGATTTTTGTGGATCGTTTTTATAATGGGGATAAGACAAATGATGTTGTTGACGATGAATATACATATATTGATGAGCATGTGACGCAGGTGCGTGACTGGAATAAAATGCCGGCATCGATGGGCGTGCGTGAGTTTTATGGCGGCGATTTGCAGGGTGTCATGGATAAACTGGACTATTTGCAGGATCTTGGCGTGGAAGTTTTGTATTTGAATCCGATTTTTGTATCGCCTTCAAATCATAAATATGATACGCAGGACTATGATTATATTGATCCCCATTACGGCGTAATTGTCGAGGATGGCGGTGACGTGCTGGCGGCAGACGACAAGGAAAATGCACATGCTACAAAATACATTAAGCGCGTTGTTAATATGAAAAATTTAGAGGCGAGTAATGCATTCTTTGCAAAATTTGTCGAAGAAGTACACCGTCGTGGCATGAAAGTGATTCTGGATGGTGTATTTAACCACTGTGGTTCCTTTAACAAGTGGCTTGACCGCGAGAAGATTTACGATAAAGATGAGTCTTATGAAAAAGGTGCTTTTTTGCAGGAAGACAGTCCATATCACGACTTCTTCTATTTTTACCCGGATGGAAGCTGGCCGGACAATACGCATTACGATTCGTGGTGGGGCAATGATACTCTGCCAAAACTAAATTACGAGGGATCGGAGCGCTTAGAACAATACATTCACGGAGTTGCGAGAAAATGGGTGGCTGCACCGTATTGCATTGATGGATGGCGTCTGGATGTGGCGGCTGATTTGGGACACACACCGGAGTACAACCACAAATTCTGGAAAGGATTCCGTGAGGCGGTGAAGAGAGAAAATCCGGAGGCAATTATTCTTGCGGAGCATTATGGAGACCCTTCTGCATGGTTAGATGGAACCCAGTGGGATACGGTGATGAACTATGATGCTTTTATGGAGCCAATCAGTTGGTTTTTGACCGGTATGGAGAAACACAGCGATGCGCGTCGCAGTGATTTGCGTGGGAATGCGGCGGCTTTCTTTGGCTCGATGACTGATTATGGGGCAAGATTTACGACGCCAAGTGCTTTGGTAGCGATGAATGAGCTGTCGAATCACGACCATTCCCGCTTTTTAACCCGTACGAATCATGTGGTTGGAAGAACCGCGTTTACCGGTCCTCAGGCAGCGAACTACGGCGTAAATCTGGCGGTTATGCGCCAGGCGGTACTGATGCAGATGACATGGGTCGGTGCTCCGACGATTTACTACGGTGATGAGGCTGGTGTGTGCGGCTGGACAGACCCGGATAACAGACGTTCTTATCCGTGGGGCAAAGAAGATCATGAGTTGATTCGTTTCCACAAGGAGATGATTCGAATTCATAAAGATTACGAAGTGTTTTCTACCGGAAGTTTGTTGTATCTTCATGCAGAGAATAATCTCATTGGATACGGAAGATTCAGTGAAAAGGAACAAGCTTTTGTTCTTGTTCAGGTGGAAGGCGAAGAATGCGAAGTGGAAGTAGATGTATGGCGTCTTGGTGTGGCGAATGGCAGCCGGATGGCGTGCATGATGTATACCTGTGAAGAAGGTTTTGACATGGCAGCGAGAATGTGCCGTGTTGAAAATGGAAAGGTAAAAGTTGAGATTGGTAAAAATGGAGCGGTGTTGTGGAAAACGCTCTCTATGTAGGGGGATTTGAAATGGAACAGAAAACAGCAATGAAAATATCGATGGTTAGTATTGTGGGCAATATTTTACTGTCACTGTTTAAGGCGTTGGCAGGAATTGTGGCGAATTCGGGTGCAATGATTAGTGATGCGATTCATTCAGCATCGGATGTGTTTAGTACAATTGTTGTGATTATTGGAATTCGGCTATCAGGAAAAGAGTCGGACAAAGAGCACCCATATGGACATGAACGCATGGAGTGCGTGGCGGCGATTCTTTTGGCAACGATTCTTGCAGCTACCGGTCTTTTTATCGGCTGGTCAGCGGTAGAAAAAATCACGGTACAGGATGATTCTGCACTTGCGGTTCCCGGTATACTTGCCCTTGTTGCGGCGGTTGTTTCGATTGCCGTAAAAGAGGCGATGTTCTGGTACACAAGAGCAGGGGCAAAAAAGATTGATTCCGGGGCACTTATGGCGGATGCATGGCACCACCGCTCGGATGCGTTGTCGTCGATTGGCGCACTTGTTGGTATTGCAGGAGCCAGAATGGGTTATCCGATTTTGGATGCAATTGCGAGCCTTGTTATCTGTATTTTTATCGAAAAAGCGGCAATTGACATTTTCAAGGATGCGATAAATAAAATGGTAGATAAAGCGTGTGACGACGAGACGGAACACGAAATGTATGAGTGTGTCATGAAAAATGAAAATGTACACGGTGTGGATTTGCTTAGGACGCGGACATTTGGCAATAAAATATATGTTGATATTGAAATTCGTGTGGATGGTAATTTAACTTTGTGGGAGGCGCATGCGATTGCGGAATCCGTGCATGACTCGGTGGAAACAGAGTTTTCAAAGGTAAAACATATTATGGTTCATGTGAACCCGTGCTAGAATGACAAGGAGGTCCGGCAAGATGTAAACGAGAAATCCAAAGTTTTGAATATTTGGCATTTGATACGAAAGTTTTCAGCATGTTAATTAGGGATGGTCTTTTTCAGAATTCCAGTAATCTATCAAGAAAAAATTCGCTGGGAGTGGGTACAGATGCGCGGGTATGAGGCATGCGTATTTTGCATGCCCATACCCCTGCGCATTTGTCTGAGCGGGAGCGCCCACTGCCAGTGAATTTTTTCTTGTAGATTACGGAAAACTGAAAAAAACTCACTTGACACATCCCCAAATATCTGCTAATATAAATCACGTTGAAAACTTCATAGCAACAGATGCGGGTGTAGTTCAATGGTAGAACACTAGCCTTCCAAGCTAGATACGTGGGTTCGATTCCCATCACCCGCTTCTTTTTTTACATTTTGCGAGGATTCACTCGCTTTTTTTTATATAGGAGAAGTCAGGAGGCTGTAAAATATGGTTTTATTAGTTGGAATCAATGCAAAATACATCCACACGACGCTGGCGGTCCGCTCACTGCAGGCAAATGCAGGGAAGTACCGGAAGGATGTAGAAATTGCGGAGTACACAATCAATCACAGAAGAGAGGAAATTTTTCAGGACATTTACCGCAGGAAACCGGAGGCGGTTGGATTTTCTTGTTATCTTTGGAACATTGAATATGTGATGGGGTTAGCCGGAGATTTGAAAAAAGTGCTGCCAAATCTGTTTTTATTCTTTGGCGGACCGGAAGTAAGTTATCATCCGGAGGAAGTGCTTGCAAAATACGAATACGCAGACCTTGTTATGGTTGGCGAGGGCGAGCGGACCTTTCAGGAATTTATGGCATACTTGGTGGATGGTGACAGAGAAATTTCATCCATAGACGGGATAGTATACCGAGGTATCGGTGGATTGCACCGTACTAAACCAAGACAGGGATTAGATATGGATGATTTAGTGTATCCTTATGATGACATGGAAACACTGAAAAACCGCATTATTTACTATGAAAGCATGAGAGGATGTCCGTTTTCGTGCAGTTATTGTTTATCCTCCATTGAGAAATCTGTGCGGATAAAAAGCCCGGAAAAGACAGAGAGAGAGCTTGATTTCTTTCTTGAAAACAAGGTGCCGCAGGTGAAATTTGTGGACCGCACCTTTAACTGCAACCACGCGTATGCCTACCGCATATGGAAGTATATTGGTGAGCATGATAATGGTGTGACAAATTTTCATTTTGAAATCGGGGGCGATTTGCTGCATGAAGAAGATTTTCTGCTCTTTGATACATTCCGTCCGGGACTTGTGCAGTTTGAGATTGGCGTGCAGTCGACAAATCCGGATACCTTAAAGGCAATCAGACGTACCGCTGACTGGGATTTGCTGCAAAAAAATGTAGCAAGAATTCATGCGCGCGGAAACATCCACCAGCATCTTGATTTAATTGCGGGACTGCCGTATGAGGATTTCAATACTTTTAAGAAATCGTTCTGCGATGTATATGCGATGAAACCGGACCAGTTCCAATTAGGATTTTTGAAAGTCTTAGATGGTTCCTTTATGAATGAAAAGCGTAACGATTACGAGATTCAGGCGAGCAGCCTGCCGCCGTATGAAATCTTTTCGACCAAATGGCTTTCCTATGAGGATGTTCTTTCTTTAAAAGGCGTAGAAGAAATGGTAGAGGTGTATTACAACAGTTTCCAGTTTACTGCATCGATGATTTATTTGGAACGCCTTTTTAAGGACGCATACTGTCTGTATGAGGAGTTGGCGAAGGAGTACGAAGAAAAGCATTTGTTTGAGCGTAAAATCAACCGGAGAGAGCGATATGAAGTGCTGTATGCCTTTGGAAAGAAACATGTGCCGGAAACAGACGCCGGAAACTGGCAGGAGATCATTACCTACGACTGGTACCGCAGAGATTTTGCAAAAGAAAAACCGACTTTTGTAAAGCCGGATTCAGAAACGCAAAAACGAGAGATTCGCGCCTTCTTTGACAGGGAGTGCGAAACACACCGTTATCTGCCCGGTTATGAGGGATATGTAACCAGACAGTTATATCATATGGTTTATTTAGGAGAATATACGGTAGATATTCAGAGACTTTTAAAAGATGGTACCCTGCAGAAAAAGGAACCTTATTATATTCTCTTTGACTATAAAAACCGAAATCCGCTCAACTATGCAGCAGCCGAACGGATTTTAACAATGGATGAATTTACCGGTACGCCATGAGTTTCTGCTCCAATGCCTGAATCAGTGCCTCTTTATGTGGCAGGGAGCCATCCTCGACATTGCGGATGAGTGCACTGATTTTTTCCGGTTCTTCCAAATGCAGATATATGTCGGCAAGACTGGTGTAATCGGTCATTTTTTGTGAGCCGTAGTGGAAGGCAAGCAAAAACGTCTGCTCCGCCTCCGAATAAAGATCGGCTTCGGTGCAGGCACGTGCCAGATTGGTCAATGCGAGGAGAAAATGATTAAAATTTTCATCATATTCGCATAAAACCTTGAAATTTCCTACGCCATATGCTAATTTTAAATCTGTATTCGAATATTCGGATAAATCGAGCATAGGACTCTTGATTATTTTCCGGATATGGTCGATATAATATAGTACGGACTCATTTTCTGTGGTAAACACAGGAAGTTCCGATTCTTCCACATGGAGAATGGGAAGATGGGAAATATCTTTTTTCCTTGTCTGGTTAGCCATGCGCTCCCGTTCCCAGAATGCGTCCGAAGCTTCTTTATCTTTGTTTTGGCTTTTGCGCTGTTCATAGAACATCCAAAGCACAAAAATGACAAAACATATTAAGAAAACAGGTATAAAATTCATAATCATTAGTTCCTTTCAGAAAGGGGGATATATATGTTAAATCGTAAAAAACAGCGTCTTGTTGCAGGTATTATCTGCGGTATCATCATATTTGCCATGTTAATTGGATTATTAGCCGGCATGTGATGATTACAGTGTAATACAAGTAAAAAAAAATCGCAAGTATTGTTAAAATTTTAGGTGAGGAGAGACAACATGAATAAAGCAAGAAAAGGTCCTGCCTTTTTAGTTATTTTTTTGATGCTGCTATTGATTGTGGCGTATATTTATGCGGCTTATCAGACGGTAAAGCCGGCGCGAGGTCTCATTTGCAATGGTGTATTCGTGGAAACCGTGAATGTGGGCGGTATGTCGGAAGATGAGGCAAGAACAGCTGTTGCGCAGTACCGGGATGAATATTTGCAGCGCACCGTGGAGGTGGATGTGAATGGAAAGACGGTCTCGGCAACGCTTGAACAGTTAGGCTACAACTGTGAAGTTGGTGATGTGATTGCGAAAGCAATGCAGGTTGGCAAGGACGGGAATCCGTTTACCAATTATGCAAAAATCCGGGAGATTGCTACAACTCCACTTGTATATAAACTGAAATATGATGCAAAAGAGAAAAAAATCCGCACCTTTGTTAATAAGAAGTGCAAAAAGAAATGTGCGAAAGCAAAAAATGCCAAAGTAAAACGGGAAAACGGTACGTTTGTTTACACCGATGCAAAAGAGGGTTCTACCATCGATGTTGACAGTACGGCGGCCCAGATTAAGAAGGCAGTGGAACAGGCAAAAAGCGGCGATGCCATACGTGTCAAAGCAGATGTTACGATTCAGGAACCGACGGTGACGAAAGATTTGGCGTCACGCTGTAAAGACAAAATCGGTTCTTTTCAGACGAATTTTAATGCCGGAAATGTAAGCCGTTCGAAAAATCTTTCCAATGCGGCAAGATTGATTAACGACCATGTTATTTACCCGGGAGAAACATTTTCCGTGCATGATACGATTTCTCCATTGACCGAGGAAAATGGATATTATGCGGCACCATCTTACAGTAATGGTGAAGTGGTAGATTCCATTGGCGGCGGTGTATGTCAGGTGTCAACAACACTTTATAACGCGGTGTTAAAGGCTGAATTGGAAGTCGTTGAGAGAAGCCCTCATTCGATGGTAGTCAGCTATGTAAAACCATCGATGGATGCGGCGATTGCCGGTGACTACAAAGATTTCAAATTTCGTAACGACACGGAGGTGCCGATTTATATTGAAGGCGGTGTGTATTCGGGAACCATTTATTTTAATATTTACGGGGAAGAAACCCGAAGTGATGACAGAGAGGTAACATTTGAGTCCGAGACGACCCAGACGATGCAGCCGGGGGCTGATAAAATCACATATGATAAGACGAAACCTGCTTCCTATACGAAAGTGACACAGGAGGCGCATGTTGGGTATAAGGCGGTGCTTTGGAAGATTGTCAAGGAAAATGGTAAAACGAAAAAGACACAGATAAATTCCAGTACCTATCAGGCGGTGCCGCGCTATGTAACCAAAGGGGCAGCAGAGGGTACACCTGCAGCATCGGCAAAACCACAGACAACAAAGAAAGCAACGAAAGAGCCGAAGGCAACGGCAAAACCAAAGAAGACAGCGAAACCAAAGGCAACGGTAAAACCGCAGGAAACAGCGGTGCCGGCAGCCGCAGAACCGACCACGGAGGCACAGTAGGGCTTTTCTTGTGGGGATAGGAGAGAACAATGGAAATAGGAAAAGTACCAGAAAACGTATTAAAGCGTTCAGTATTCAAAAAATTGACGGTGAAAAGACCGGAAGTTTTAGTTCATGCCGGTGTCGGTGAGGACTGTGCGGTATTGGCACCAACGGAGAATGCGCTTGTATTGTCGACGGATCCGATTACGGCGTCAGCAAAAGAGATTGGCACAATTGCATTTCATATTACGGCAAATGACATTGCAAGTTCCGGTGCGGAATTGGTAGGTATTTTACTTACAATTATTATGCCGCCAAATAGTGAAGAAGGCGAATTAAAGCAGATTATGGACGATGTGAGTCAATTAACTGCAGAATATGATGTGGAAATTCTAGGTGGACACACTGAGGTGTCGGCAGTTGTAAACCAGACACTTGTGTCGGTTACCGGCATTGGGCGAATTGCAAAGGATAAACTAGTTACGACCAAAGGATTAAAACCGGGACAGGATTTAGTTGTCACCAAATGGATTGGATTAGAGGGAACTTCCATTATTGCGACAGAATTTGAGAAAGAATTGAAAAAACGTCTACCGGTTTCGATTGTGGATGAATCTCAAAAATTCGCTTCGCTTTTAAGTGTCGTAAAGGACAGTCGTGTTGCGATGCAGGTTGGTGTTTCAGCCATGCACGATGTGACGGAGGGTGGAATTTTTGGGGCCCTTTGGGAGATGGCAGAAGCATCCGGTGTGGGCCTGTGTGTCGATTTGAAGAAAATACCGATTCGTCAGGAGACAATTGAAATTTGTGAATTTTTTAATTTGAATCCGTATCAGTTGATTTCCAGCGGCTCGATGCTTATTGGCACCGACCACGGAAGCCAGCTTGTGGATGCTCTTGCGAAAGAAGGTATTCATGCGGCGGTCATTGGCAAGGCAGTAGAGGGAAATGACCGTGTTATTTTCAATGATGGTGAAAAACGTTTTTTAGAGCCGCCTAAGGCGGATGAATTATACCGCGCGTTTGATTGACCGCAGAATTGGAGGATATGATGCAGGAAGAAATGCAGGAAAAAATCTTACGAAACATTGCGAAAAACGGAAAACTTTCGACGGAAGATTTAGCAGCTATGTTAGCGGCATCTCCGGAAGAAATTGAAAAAGAAATGAATGCGATGGAAGAGCAGGGAATTATCTGCGGCTATCCGACTTTGATTAACTGGGACAAGACCAGCTGTGAGCATGTGACAGCGCTGATTGAAGTTACGGTTGCACCGGAGCGCGGCCGCGGATTTGATAAGGTCGCGGAGCGCATTTACCAGTTTGATGAGGTAGAAAGCCTATATCTGATGAGTGGAAGCGGATTTGATTTGACCGTTATTATCGTTGGAAAAACAATGAAAGAGGTTGCGTGGTTTGTCGCGACGAAGCTGGCACCGATGGAATCGGTTATGAGTACGGCAACACATTTTGTTTTGAAAAAATATAAAGAACACGGACTTTCTCTCGTAGCAGAGGAACGAGGTGATGAAAGGCAGTTGATTACTCCATGAGAAACCCATTGTCTAAAATGGTAACGGAGATGGAACCATCCGGAATCCGCCGGTTTTTTGATGTGGCAAGCACGATGGATAATGTCATATCGCTTGGCGTAGGAGAGCCGGATTTTGATACACCGTGGCATATTCGCGAGGAGGGTATTTACTCGCTGGAAAAGGGGCGCACGTTTTATACATCCAATGCAGGGCTTTTGCCTCTGCGCAAAGAAGTATGCACTTATTTGAAACGCCGTTTCGCACTTTCATATGATTCGGATGAGGTGATTATTACGGTCGGCGGCAGTGAGGCAATTGATATTGCTTTCCGCACGATGCTTGATCCGGGGGACGAGGTTATCGTTCCGGAGCCTTGTTTTGTGTCTTATGTGCCATGTATTACGATGGCAGGGGGCGTGCCGGTAAGACTTGCATTAGAAGAAAAGGATGAATTTAAACTGACAAAACAGAAATTGTTGTCAGCGATAACGGATAAAACAAAGATGGTTGTTCTGCCATTTCCAAACAACCCGACCGGTGCGATTATGACGCACGAGGAATTACAGATTGTTGCGGATGTAATTAAGGAACACGATTTGTTTGTTCTGTCCGATGAAATTTATTCGGAATTAAGCTATCAGGGCAACCATGTGTCGATTGCGGCAATTCCTGGGATGAAGGAAAGAAGTGTTGTAATTAACGGATTTTCGAAATCCTATGCGATGACCGGGTGGCGTCTTGGTTATGCGGTCGGACCAAAAGAAATTATAAAACAGATGATAAAGGTACATCAATATCTTATTATGAGTGCACCGACAACGAGTCAGTATGCAGCGATTGAAGCATTGAGAAATGGCGATGAAGATGTGGCGAAAATGCGTGAGAGTTACGATGAAAGACGCCGCTTTTTAGTGAAAGAACTGCGTGAAATGGGCATGCCGTGTTTTGAGCCGATGGGCGCATTTTATGTATTCCCAAACATCAGCCGTTTTGGCATGACGAGCGAGGAGTTTGCTAAAACACTTCTCGAAAAAGAACACGTTGCGGTAGTGCCGGGGTCTGCATTTGGCACATGCGGGGAAGGTTTTCTGCGAATTTCCTATGCATATTCCATTGAAGACTTAAAGAAGGCACTGGTTAAAATTCAGAATTTTATAGACACTATTTCGTAATTATGCTATTATTGAGATAAGATTGTGCAGAGGAGAGAGAATATGGCTACTTTAAATGCGGAACATATCAATCCTTTTTTGATGGCGGCGAAAAAGGTATTGCAGGACATGTGCTTTGTCGATGTTGCAATACAAAAGCCGATACTGAAGGAAGCAAAATTTGACCATGATAATTGGGTCATTATTATCGGCGTAACCGGGGAAATGCGTGGACAGGTACTGATTGGAATGACAGAAGAAACTGCATGTGCGATTGCTTCTAAGATGTGTATGATGGAAGTAAAGACGATTGATGATTTCGCGTCCAGTGCAATTGGTGAGTTGGGAAACATGATTATGGGAAATGCGGCAATCGTATTCTCATCAAACGGTGTTGGAATTGATATTACACCGCCGACATTATCTCACGGTGAAGTAAGTTTTACGAATAATTTTGCTAAGACTTTGTGCGTGCCGATGGTATTTGCAGACGGCAGTGGAAGTATTGATTTGTTCCTTGCACTCAGACAGGAAGATTAATATGTTAAATATTGTATTATTGGAACCGGAAATCCCTGCGAATACCGGGAATATAGGAAGAACCTGCGTGGCAGCCGGTGCCAGACTTCATCTGATTGAGCCGATGGGCTTTCAGATTAATGAAAAGCAGGTCAAAAGAGCAGGACTTGATTACTGGGATAAATTGGATTACACAATTTATGACAGTTATCCGGATTTTTTAGAGAAAAATCCGGGCGCCAAAATTTACATGGCAACGACAAAAGCAAAGCATATTTACAGCGATGTTTCATTTGAAGAAGACTGCTATATTATGTTTGGCAAAGAAAGTGCCGGAATCCCGGAGGAGATTCTGGTGGAGAATGAGGAAACGACAATTCGGATTCCGATGTATGGCGAGATTCGTTCACTCAATCTTGGTAATTCTGTTGCAATTGTTTTGTACGAAGCACTCAGGCAGCAGGGCTTTCCGGAACTCAATCCGATGGGGCATCTTCATCATTCTCATTGGAAAGATGGCACGGTATAGGAAACTGCAAAGGGAACTTTTTGAAAAAGTTCTCTTTTTTTGCAACTTTTTCAAATGTTGAATCGTTATGTAGGTAGAAAGGGGAAAAAACAATGATAGATGTGGCAGCCAATCCATCGGACGCGGTGGAAAAAGCCCTGGACTTATTTGGCAATGATATATTGCGGTTAGCCTATTCCTACATGAAAAGCAGGGAGGATGCGGAAGATATTGTTCAGGAGGTGCTGATTCGCCTTATGCAGTCAGCAGGAGTATTTGAAGATGAGAGTCATGAAAAAGCGTGGCTTCTAAAGGTAGCGTCGAATTTGTGCAAGGACAAGTTAAAATCGGCGTCCAGACAGAGGGAGGTGGCAATACCGGAAGGGTACGATGTGGCAGATGAGAAGCAGGAGCAAAAAGAAGAAAGCGATATTTTGCAAATCATATCACAATTGCCCGAAAAGTACCGGAGTGCCATCCATTTGTATTATTACGAAGAGTACTCCGTTAAGGAAATTGCAGAGATATTAGAGAAGAAAGAGACTACGATACGGTCTCTTTTGAAACGCGGGCGGGAGAAACTAGCGAGGATGCTTCCTCAGCAGATGAAAGGAGATGATGGTCATGCAGCAGGAATATAAAGAAGCAATGGAAAAAATTTCCCTTAGTGACAGCGATAAAAAGCGAATACTTGCCAATGTGAAAAAAGCCTGTGAAGAGTCGGAAGAAAAAGTGATTTCGATGGACGAATTTAAGAAAAGACCACGTTTCTCCGCTCGTCAAAAAGGAATGGCGGCTGCCGTTGCGGTACTTGTTGTTGCCATTACTGCCGTTGTATCAAAAGGATTTTTTGGAGGCAAATTAAAGAAACAGCCAAAGCAGGGTGAAATTGTAGCAAGCAGTGATGAAGAAGAGTGGCAGGAATTAGATTCCATTGAGGCAATTGCTAAAGAGACGGACTGCCGCACGTATAAACTTGGTAATGTTTCCAAATCATATCGTGTAAAAAAGGTTGAAGTCAAGAAAAAAGCAAAGCACGTAAAAATAACGTATCGGAATAAAAAGAAAAAAGACAAGATTCTCTTTGAGTACAAAGAGGAAGAAAATGCACCGGATGTAATTAGTCAGTTTACGGAGAAAAATGAACTGAAGAAGGAGACGGTGGATGATTCGGAAGTAACCATGTATGGTGATGAAAAATGTGATGCTATGACATGGCAGAAGGAATCCTGCACATTTGCTGTGAAGATGAGTACGGCGTGCAGTACCGATAAAGCAAAGAAAATTGTTTCGGGAACCAAAGAGGAAAACAAACCGGACAAAGATACCGATGCTAAGGTGAAAAAGGATGAAAAGCATATCGCAAGCAATGCGGTTGGCTGGAGTGGTAAGGAAAGCGAGTCCGATGATAAGGAGCGCAGACGTGTGCTCCGCAAGATTTATGATATGTACGGATTCCGCGTGACTGTTGAGGATCCGGCAAGAAAAGTGATTTACAAGGTAGTGGATGATTTTGAATCATTTAGTTTCCATTATGATGAACTTTCGGAGTTGGAAAATCAGCGGATTGTCGGATATGCCGGAGTTGATGGCTGTCCATCCGGTGTACTCGATGGCTTTGAAAAAATGCAGGACATTGAAGTGAATGGATTAACCATAACGTGGTATCAGAATAAGAAGGATGAATCCTTATTCTACTTTGTGAAACGCAAGGTTGCCATATCCCTTTTGATTAAAGACTGGTCCGGTGAAAATACGGAAAATATGCTCAGCGGACTCATTAGTGTAATCCGTATTTCCCTGGATGCTGCCCATGATGACAAGGGAGATAATAGTAGCTCGGATTCGGAAAATAATAGCGACAAGAATACAGATAATAATGACGCAGAGCCAACCGACAATGCTGACAACACAAGCAACAATGAAAGTGTAGAGGCATATCGTCAGGCAGCGCAGGATATTCAGTATGCGGTGGCAGACGGAAGTTTGAAAAAACTTTCTTCCTATATCCGCTTCCCATTAAGTATTAAAGGACTTGGTGTGACGGTTTCCAGTGCAAAAGAGTTTCAGGCATTGGATTCGTCAAAGATTTTCACCGGTGAATGGGTAGATGCGGTAGTATCGTATGATACCGGTAAGATTAAGAGCAGTACAAAATCCTTTACAATGGGAGATGGCAGCCGCAAACTTGTGTGCCAGATAAAAAATGACTCCGTTGTAATAACGGAGCTTCATGTAAACAGTGATGAGGTGCAGCCGGATACTGAGCCGACTGACTCCCCATCCGAGGAATAATCCCCTTTTATTATGCTTTTGGTAAAGTAAATACAAATTCAGAACCAACGCCTACAGTGCTGACAACGTCAATTGTCTGCTTGTGGGCGTTTATGATTTCCCGGCAGATGGCAAGCCCCAGTCCGGAGCCTAATTTGTCTTTGCCACGGGATAAATCGGTTTTGTAAAAACGGTCCCAAATCAGATTTAGGTCCTCACGCGGAATCCCGATGCCGGAATCCTTTATCGAAATAAAAACTTTTTCCCCTTTAGTAAAGGTATGCAGGCAGATTTCCGATTCTTCGTGGCTGAACTTAATTGCGTTATCACAGAGATTTCTAAGAACCTGTAAAATCTTTTGCTTATCGGCGTAAACGAGAAGTTCTTCCGGCTCACAGAGATTGTAAGTGAAGGTGATTTGCTTATTGGAAGCTGTTCCTTCCAGGCTTTCGCAGGTCATTTTGACTGCTTTGTGAATGTCGAATGATTCCTGCTCAAGCATAATATTGTCGCGGTCGTAGTTGTTCATATCAATTAAATTTGACGTTAATTTTGTCAGCCGTTCGGTTTCATACAAAATAATATCTAAATATTTTTCCTGATTATCCGCCGGAATCACGCCATCTTTCATCGCCTGAACATAACCCTGAATACTTGTTAAAGGGGAGCGGAAATCGTGCGAAATGTTGGAAATAAATTTTCGCTGGTACTCATCAAATTTACTGAGTTCTGCTCCGATAACATTCAGTGTTTTTGCCAATTCGCCGTATTCGTCTTGAGATTTAATGAGAATCGGCGGATTTTCGTGGTTAATCGAGAATTGGCTGGCACCTTTACGCAGTTTGTGCAAAGGGCGTACATTGAAAACGTAAATGAGCAGGAACACAAAACCGACAATTGCCATAATCAGATAGAAAAAGGTTGTTAATATATTGGTGTAATATATGGCACGATTGTTGATAAACTGGTTCGGCTGTGCGAGAACAAGGTAGCCGTTTAAGTAGGCACTCTGTTCCATTGGCAGAATGACACAGGTTGAATTCTCGGACAAGAGACCGCTGAGTGTCGTGTCTTTAATCACGTCTTCATGAAGGAAAGAGGAACTTCCCTGATAGATATTATACGTTTTCTCGGTGTCTGTGTTGAGAATTACATCGCCATCGCTGCACACAATTAAGATTTCTGCTTCAGCGGCTTCGGACGCCATTTTCAACTGGTCCCGTAACGATAAAATGGTCGTTTTTGTATAGCGCTGTTCATTGATGTGCGAGCCAAGCAGCGTGATTCCGACACTGCGGAGATTACTAATGCTTTCGGACTCAACACGCTCCGAAATATAGTCGCGTCCAACGGTTGTTATCAGGTAAAAAGTGATGGCAAACAGGACGAGATAAAATGCTAATAACTTTCGACCGAGGGTCGTCTTTAAGTATTTTTTCATACGAAGTCTCCTATGCGTTTACTTCAAATTTGTAGCCAATGCCCCATACAGTTGTAAGAGACCATGCCGGGTTCTCGGTTAATTTCTCGCGGATTCGTTTGATATGAACATCCACGGTTCGGGTTTCGCCAATGTATTCATACCCCCAGATTTGGTCTAAAAGTTGCTCTCTTGTAAATACTTGATTCGGGTGAGAAGCAAGGAAGTATAACAGTTCCAGTTCTTTTGGCGGCATTTCGATTGTTTTTTCGTGGTCTGTTACGGAATAGTTTGCAAGGCTGATAACAAGGCCATCGTAAGTTACGACATCTTTTGGGGTATCTTTGGCAGCGGAAGCCACTCTTGCCTGCTGGTTGTCGAACCGGCGTAAAACGGCCTTCACGCGAGCTACAACTTCTTTTGGTTCAAACGGTTTGATGATGTAGTCATCCGCGCCAAGCTCAAGTCCTAATACTTTATCGAAAGTTTCTCCCTTAGCAGACAGCATAATAACCGGTGTCGTATACTGCTTGCGAATCTCGCGCAGTACGTCATAGCCGTCAATACCGGGCAGCATGATGTCGAGTAAAATTAAGTCCGGCTGAAAACTTTGGTGCTTTTCCAAAGCGGTTTCGCCATCTTCTGCAATTTCACATTGAAAACATTCTTTTGTTAAATACAGTGCGATTAACTCTGCAATATTGGCATCGTCATCGACGATTAAAATTTTTCTTTTTTCCATAAATGATTCCTCTTTCTTCTGTTTGGATTTATGTGTCTTTTATCACTTAAATTCAACTACGGTTACACCATATCCGCCTTCCCCGTATTCTCCCATGCGGTAACTTTTGACGTACTTGCTTTTTTTGCAGTGGTTTTGGACAGCGTTTCGCAGGGCACCGGTGCCGACTCCGTGGATGATGGTTACCTGATGGAGTTTGGCAAGGTAGGCGTCATCTAAATATTTGTCAAGCAGAAAAAGGGCTTCGTCCACCGTTTTTCCGATTAAATTGATTTCCGGTGAAATAGTCATAGCCTTTGCCATTTTCATGTTTCTTGCATGGGTAATGGATGCTTCTTTTTTGGCAGCTTTGGTTTCCTGCTCCAAAAGTTCTAGGTCGCTTACGGAAACTTCCGAGCGCAAAATGCCCATTTGGACAAAACATTTTCCTTTGCTGTTTGGAAGCGTGCTCACGGTTCCTTTAATACCCATCGAATGAACCATAACAATGTCACCAATCTGCAATTTGTCCGGTGCTTTCTTTGGTGCCTTTTTGGTTCCCTCTATCGTCAGTTCGCTTTCAGTTTCGTTGAGCGCTTTGCGCAGGTTTGCACGCTCTTTTTCCATTTCTTTTGTCATGCCGGAACCTTTCATCCACTTGTTGTACTTGCGGATGGATTCGTCGGCAGTGTCCTTTGCCTTCTGGATAATCTCGTGGGCCTCTTCGTTTGCGCGGCGTAAAATTTTATCCTTGGCGGCATCAATCCGCTCGTTTTTCGCTTTCATTTTATCACGGAAATGCTCTGCTTCTTCGCGGATTTTTTTCGCTTTCTCACGCTCTTTTTCAGCGGCGGTTCTGGCATCCTCAAGACCTGTGACAACATCTTCAAAACTGCGGCTGTCGGAGTCGACAAGTTTGCCTGCTTCATCAATAATTTCTTTTGGAAGTCCTAATTTTCCAGATATTGCAAACGCATTACTTTTTCCCGGAACGCCGACTAACAGCCGGTAAGTCGGCTGCAAAGATTCTACGTCAAATTCACATGAGGCGTTTTCAACACCATCGGTGGACAGGGCATAAATTTTTAATTCGCTGTAGTGCGTCGTAGCCATAGCGGTTACATTTCGGTTATGCAGATTATCTAAAATCGCAATCGCGAGTGCGGCACCTTCCGTTGGGTCGGTTCCGGCGCCAAGCTCATCAAAGAGTGCCAGTGTCTTTTTGTTTGCGCGTTTCAAAATATAAACGGTGTTTACCATGTGGGAGGAGAATGTACTCAGACTCTGCTCAATACTCTGCTCATCGCCGATATCGGCGTAAACTTCTTCGTATACGCGCAGATGCGAGTGGTCATATGCCGGAATATGCAGACCGGCCTGTCCCATCAGAGTAAATAATCCAACCGTTTTTAACGATACTGTTTTACCACCGGTATTTGGTCCGGTGATAATCAGTAAATCATAAGTTTTTCCGAGTGTGACATCAATCGGTACGACTTTATCTTTTGGAATCAGCGGGTGACGTCCCTTTTTAATATGGATGTAATCCTGGTCAAAAAGTGGTTCGCTTCCCTGCATTTTTTTAGAAAGTTTTGCCTTTGCAAAGATAAAGTCAAGTTCCGCAAGCAGCAACACATTTCGCTGTAAATCTTCGGCGTAAGGCGCTGCAAGAGCGCTTAACAACGCCAGTATTTTTTCAATTTCTTCCTGCTCTTTCATACCCAGTTCCGCCAACTCATTGTTTAACTGCACAATTGCCATCGGCTCAATGAAAAAGGTCGAGCCGGTCGAACTCTGGTCATGAATCATACCCGGAAAAGTAGATTTATATTCCTGCTTAACCGGCAGACAATACCTGCCGTTTCGCATGGTTACGATGTTGTCACGCAGCATGGAGCCGGATAGATTCATAGTTGCCGTCAATTGCTCGCGCACTTTATCGTTCGTGGTTTTCATGGCACGGCGAATTCGTCTCAATTCGGAACTCGCATCATCTGCCATTTCTTCCGGGCTCAAAATGCAGCGGTTGATTTCCAGACGCAAATCCGGCAAATCCATAAGTGCACAAAAGCGTCCGGAAAGTGCATCTTTCAAATCTTCAAACTTGGCATCATAAGCGATGGCATCTTTGGCAATCTCCAAACACCGGGCGATGTCAAGAAGTTCACCCATGCCGAGCACGCCGCCTTTTTCCAGCGGCACCAGACTTGGACGAATATCCGTTAGCCCGTGAAATGGCAGCCGTCCCTGTTTTAAAAGACGCATGAGTGCGTGCGAAGTTTCAGTCTGCCAGCTAATGATTTCCTCCCGCTTTGAAGAAGGCAGAAGGTGGCGTATGCTTTCCTTGGCAAGCGGTGTGTCTGCCTCCTCAAGAAGCATGTCAATAATTTTATAATATTCAAGTGTTTGTAATACTTTTTTATTCACAATAAAAACTCCCTTCGTGTAGTGAAGCAGGGGCTGTGTGGTTTGCTTTCCTGCATTGCTATTGTACAATATTTGGTTTCTGTTTGTAAAGGGAGCGTTGCGTTTTTAGTTCCGTAAATTACTAGGAAAAGTGGTGGCTCTAGTGGGCGTTTTCACTCGTTGAGTGCGTAGCGGTATGGATGCCTATGCTAACGCATGTACAGGCATCTCATACCGACGCACTCAAAACCCACTAGAGCCACCACTTTTTCTGGTAATTTACTGGAATCCTAAAAACTTGGCAACGGTTCTGATGGATGAAGGGGAGTTTGTTTTGGGGATTGGTTTGCGGTGTGTGCGTTTGGGCGAGGCGACGTGGCTTTATGGGGGCTAGGCAACTCTTTTTCTGTGATTAGCGTTATAGGGTTGCATTTTGATGCGTTTTTGCCCTGAAATTCGACCTTATCAAGGAAAATTACGAGGTAAATGCAACGTTTTCCGCAAATTTTTGCCTTAATGGTTGTTTTTGCTGAAAAAGCATGCAACTCTTTTTGTGCTTTTCGAGGGAAACGGTTGTTTATGGGGGGAGGGGCAGTGACTTGGGTTAAGTGTTTGCTGCGGATTTCATTTGGATTGCAGTAATTTAGGAGAAAAACTTTGTGACGAGTGGGTTTTGAGTGCGTCGGTATGTGGCACTGGTAGTTTCAGTGCCCATACTGCTACGCACTCAATTAACGAGAGTGCCCACGAGACGCAAAGCTTTTCTCCTAAATCACGGAACCCAAATAACCCCCAAAACTCCATCTTGAATAATTCCACCAGTTGTTTTACAATAGAGTCATGAATACACAAACACGAAGAAAAATGATTGCAAGTTTCATATTTGTCATTCTCGTATGCGGCGTCCTTTTTGATCATGTGCCTGACCGCACAGTCATTTCGCAGGGTTGTTCGAATACGATTTCTTCGGATGCGCGGATTGATGGCTCCGGGATTAAATATGCCATCCGCGGCGAGCGTTTTTCAGAGCAGACGCCAATTGTCTGTCTGCTTCGCAGCACTGCAAGAAATACCGGATATTTATCGAGAACACCGCTTGTTTTAACCGGTTTTGGTTCTCTTATATTTCTCGCTGTATTAACAGCACTCTTATTACATCTCTATGCGAAAGGACACGACACAGGCAGCCGCCTGCGCATTTTACGATGGCTCTTTCGGACGGACGGAAAAAAACGCACCTTCCATATTGGATAATTGAATAAAGATGGTTTGTTCTTTTGCTGTAAATCTGCTATTTTGTCATGTCATGTCTTTGATTTTTGGCAAAAGGACGGGCTTGTTATGTCGAAAATTAAATATGGAGGAAAATGATTATGTTGGGAACAATTTTTTTGAATGTAGTTATTTTTATCGGAGGCGCTTGTGGTGTACTTAGTTGTTTATACATGGTATTGTCGCTGATTGCTGTCCTGTTTTACAAGTTTTTCAGACGAATCCGTTTTGGAATTTCATTGTTTGATTAACTGAACTTGGTGAAAAACACCTTGCTTGTTCCCTCCTTTTCTATTATTATGGTATCAGGGTCGAAAAGTTAGCAATCCGGATAACATAAGTTATATGTTCTTAGAGTCAAAAGAGCTGAAGTTAAGGAGGGAACATTTTTGAAAAAATGGATGCAATTTGTGGGGGTGCCTTTTTTAGTGGCAGGAATTTTTGGAATGATAATAGGACCAAATGTAAACGTGTCCGCCGACGAGCCAACGGCGGCTTCGGGTTCTGGCGTGACAATTGAAACACCGGCAGAAACTCCGCTTGGTGCGGCGATCATCATGGCGACGAAAAAAGCGTCTTCGTTAAAACAGGTTACAATTACATGGACGCAGAGCGGAGAGGCACAGGGTGCCGTCATTTTTAGAAAAAGCGAGAAAAGTGATTTTGCAGAAATTGCGCGGATTTCGGATGGTACGCCGGGAAATAAAACGTATGTGGACAAGTCGGTGAAAGCAGGAAAAACTTACATTTATCAGGTCTGCGTGTTCCGTACACGTGCGGATGGTACGACACAGGTGCAGACAGAGGCAAAAACGGCATCGGTAAAATTGGTGCCGGGGAAAATTAAAGGGCTTAAGGCGAAAAAAAGAGGAAGAAAAATTGTGGTAACCTGGAAGAAAACAAAAAGTGTTTCCGGTTATCAGGTTTATACGAAAGTGTTTGTAAAAGGTATTAAGACAAAGTACAGCAGAGCGAAAACGCAAAAAGGGCGCAGCTACAAGCGCGGCATGCTTGTTCACGGCATGAAATACGGCTTTATGGTGCGTGCTTATAAAAAGATAAATGGCAAAAAAATCTACGGACCATTTACGGCTGTGAAAAAAAGATACTAATATGAAATGGAGATAAAAAAATGAATTATTTGAAGGATTACCGCGAAGGTGAAAAGTTTGTTGGCACGTATTTGTGCAAACAGAAACAGATTTTGAAAACAAAGGCAGGAAAAACGTATTATTCCCTGACCTTACAGGATAAAACGGGAACCGCAGACGGAAAAATCTGGGAGCTGAACAATGGTATTGCCAATTTTGAGGCGATGGATTACATTCACTGCGAAGGAATGGTAACGAGTTTTCAGGGAAATTTGCAGATGAACATTTCCCGCGTCCGCATCAGCGACGAGGGCGAATATGACCCGACGGATTATGTGCCTTGCACGAAAAAAGATGTTGGAGAAATGTTTAGCCGCATTTTGAAATATGTCGCAAGTGTGCAGAACAAATATCTGCGAAAAATTTTGGAAATGTATTTTGTGGAAAATAAAGAGTTTGTCGATGCATTTAAGAAACATTCGGCAGCGAAGAGTGTTCATCATGGCTTCATGGGCGGACTTTTGGAGCATACGCTCAGTGTCACGGACATGTGCCAGTATTTTGCGGAGCATTATCCAATGATTCACAGAGATTTGCTCATCACAGCGGCGTTGTTCCACGACATGGGAAAAATTCAGGAAATTTCGGATTTTCCAATGAATGACTACACGGATGACGGCCAGCTTCTCGGTCACATTTACATTGGCGCACGCTGCATGGAAAATGCGGCAGCACAGATTCCTAATTTCCCGCCAAAATTGAAAAATGAACTCGTTCATTGTATTCTTGCGCATCATGGCAAGATGGAATTTGGTTCGCCGAAAGTACCGGCGATTATGGAGGCAATGGCGTTACATATGGCGGATAACGCCGACGCGAAATTGCAGACTTTGACGGAAGTATTTACTCAGGCAGGCGACAACATGGGATGGCTTGGTTTCAACCGCATGTTTGAGAGCAATTTGAGAAAAACTTCAGAGGAGTAATGGACTTGGAAAAGAAGAAATTGCAGTTTAAGAAAAATGATGAAATTGTCATTACGATTGAAGATTTAGGAAAAGACGGAGAGGGTATCGGTCATGTAGATGGCTATGCCCTTTTTGTAAAGGGTGTGCTTCCGGGCGAAAAGGTTTTGGTGCACCTGATGAAATTAAATAAAAATTATGGCTTTGCGCGCTTGGTTGAAATTTTAGAGCCGTCAAAGGAGCGTATGACGCCGTCGTGCCCTTCTGCATCTTTGTGTGGCGGCTGTACGCTGCAGCATTTTTCCTACGAAGGCCAGCTTGCCTTCAAGGAAAAGAAAGTAAAAGATTGTCTGGAAAGACTCGGCGGTGTGGATTTATCTTCTGTCACATGGCTTCCGATTTTAGGAATGACGGGCGAAAATGAATCTCCGTGGCATTACCGCAACAAAGCGCAGTTTCCGGTTCGTGAAGATGAAAATGGAATCCCGCAGACTGGCTTTTTTGCCGGACGGAGCCACCGCTTAATCCCTGCTTCGTCATGTGCCATTCAGCACCCGGTAATCAATGAAGTTGTCGAAACCGTAATGGATTTTCTGCGTGCGTATGGTATTTCTGCCTACCGTGAGGAAAGCCACAAGGGACTCGTGCGCCATATTTACGTGCGCCGCGGCTACCACACCGGACAGATTATGGTGTGTCTTGTTATAAATGGAAATGAGCTGCCGCACGCCGCAGAATTCATTACACGTCTTCGAACGATTGAGGGAATGACAAGTATCTGCCTCAACCTCAACACAAAGAAAACAAATGTAATTCTCGGTCCTTCCACAAAACTTTTGTGGGGCAGCCCTGCCATCGAGGACAAAATCGGCGGCATCCGCTACCAGATTTCGCCACAGTCCTTTTATCAGGTCAATCCGGTTCAAACCGAAAAACTGTATCAGACAGCACTCGATTTCACTGATTTGCAGGGGGATGAGCGTGTCTGGGACCTCTACTGCGGCATCGGAACCATTTCTCTTTTTCTCGCAAAAGCAGTACCAAACGGTCAGGTAACCGGCGTTGAAATCGTTCCGGAAGCCATCGAAAATGCCAAGAAAAACGCAGCATTGAACGGTATCTCCAATACGTCATTTTACTGTGGCGCAGCAGAAGACGTCGTAACGGATATGGTCGCTAAGCGCCGCACGCCGTCAAAAGAAGACACAAATGGCGCGCTCGCCGACGTCGTTGTCGTCGACCCGCCGCGTAAAGGGTGCGATGCGAAACTTTTGGATACCATTGTCACGATGAACCCCGAAAAGATTGTTTATGTCAGCTGCGACCCGGCGACACTCGCCCGCGATGTGAAGGTACTGGGGGAGAAGGGGTATGAGTTGAAGAAGGTTCGGGCTTGCGATATGTTTCCGCAGGGGGGGCACGTGGAGAGTGTGACTTGTTTGCAGAAGGGAAAGGGGTAAAGGATACAGCAATTTTTGGAGAAAATGGAGGGGGGTCTATTTCCGAAGAGCGATGATATAAGTGGAGATTTACCCTAGGGGATAGGCTTTTGGGGAATGGGAGTTATACATTTGGGCACAAGGATACTTATGGGTAAAAGAGAAAGAAGGGAAAATATGGATAAAAAAAGGGAGTATGCTGAGCAGTGGGAAGTAAGTTCAAAATATTTTTATGACAAAAAATATTATAACTGGATGCAGAAGAAGATAGAAAATTATAACATTATTTTGGAAGTTGGTTCTGGCACTGGATATAGCACGTTGGTATTATTAGAAAACGGTCACAAGGTAATTGCACTTGAGAAGAATAATGAATGTATTAAAAAAGCAACAGAATTAATACAGCAAAAAGGCTATTCGGTAGGAAGGATGCCGGATGCGGATGTATGTTTTATCGAAACGGATGTTGTTACTAAAGAATTCTACTTAGGAGTGTTAAAGAATATTCAATTTGATGTAGTTATCTGTTGGAATGTAGGAAGTTATTGGGACAAGGAAAATGTACAGTTCTACTTGCCATATATGCTTCAATACGGATTAAATATAGATCAGATTAAGAAAAATGTAGAGTCATCATATGGAGAATTGATTTTGTGGAATGCATGTAAGATTGCAACTATGAGAAATGTGCCGATGCATATAATTGAGCGTTCGTGTGAAATTATCACTGAATCTAACTGTTGGTATTATCGTGTCTTAGGTACAGAGTTCAGTTTTTCAAAATTGGAATTTGATAATTTGCAGGCGGATTCTGTTTCTGGTGGTGGACGTGTATTGATTGCGAATGGCAATGTCAATATGGAAAAAATCGTAGATGTGAATCTGATATCTATTTTGATGAAATTTTAAAAGTAGGAAGGGACAACAGGAAATAAAACCATTCCTTCCGTTTTGAAATGCAACATTTTGCATACAAACTGTTGCCTATAAGCATAGAAAATTGAAATAACAGTGTGTTTTGTATGATAAAGAAGATTTCAATTACACGTTAAGATTACCAATACAATGGTACATATAAGATTTTGAAGGAGGTTTCGATTTGGAAAATACAGAACCCAAATTTGAGGATATGAAGCAAGGAATAGCTAAAGCTGGTGGACTATTTTATCAATATCGTCCATGTAGAAGAGATGTTGCAACAATATACGACATAGAAAATATTAGACATGGAGTTGTATATGCTCAGACACCATTGAACATGAATGATCCATTCGACTCTATGATAGGATATTCATCTGAAAAGATGTATGAAAATTGTATTTCTATGCTTGTTGAGCAACTGGATATTAAAGATGATAATCTTAAAATAATTATTTCTCAGTTGCTAAAATATAAGTCTATAGGGAAA
Organism: Clostridium sp. AF37-5; assembly: GCF_003477605.1. Lineage (GTDB taxonomy): Bacteria > Bacillota > Clostridia > Lachnospirales > Lachnospiraceae > Eubacterium_F. The sequence goes on along the minus strand of NZ_QUDR01000015.1, from coordinate 34,575 downwards.
TTGGCAGAATTTATATGTATGCTTAATGCTATGAAAAAGTATCTTTTTTCAAGGCGAGTAATTATGCATCAAACTAAAATACCAATTATTATCTTTATTCAACAAAATCTAAATACTTTATATGCAAAGAGTCCGGAAGATATAAAAAATACTTTGTCGAAAGAGATATTTGCAGCATTTTTATTGATTGTAAGCAAAATGAAAAAGGTAGAAATTACAGAAGAAAACTTGTCGGACATGCTTAAATTAGACAAGATTTTGGATGAATTATATAAGAAAGCGATAGAAATTAAAGATAACATATATATACCAGTTTTAAGAAGTTTTTTGGCAAAATTGACTGTTTCTTGTTTTAGTGTGAGCGGATGGAATAATCAGTTAATGTGGTCACATTATGCGAATTCCTATGCTGGAATATGTATAGAGTATGATTTCAATCAAATTAAAGATGCTATAGGTTTTATATATCCGGCTGAATATACTACAGAAAGACCTACGTTATCATTGCAAGATTTAGGAGTGAAAGGTTTTAGTTTAGGTTCAAAAGCAAGTGTTAAATCATGTGAACCTAATATGGGAGCAATCTTGTCATATTTACTAGCAAAAAATGTTTGTTGGAATTATGAAAAAGAATGGAGAATAATCAATGTAGGTGAAGAAAATACACCGTTATTTATTGATTTGCCATTTGTTAAGTCTATTACTTTTGGTATGAATATAGATCCTATTTGTAAGCAATTATTATGGGATGTATGTAAAGAAAAGGAAATAGAATGCTATGAAATAGAAATTGGAACAGAGAATTATGAACTAGGAAGAAGACGGCTTACAGAAAATGATTTTACCTATAATCTAGATATGGAGGTTGATTATATTAATATTTTGATGCAACAGATTTCGACTACTTTTGAGCGTATAGGTAAAATGGGAGAAAATATCGAGAATGAAATTGATAATAAAAATTTTTCCAATGTTAGCCCAATGCTTGCAGATATTATTGATACGATGTCAAATTCATATTATTTGAAAAAATCTTTTAATCGCATATGTGATCATGAGATGGAAGATATTTCCTTAAATGGAATGCCGAAAGAGATGCTGGAAATTGTTTCTGTAGTAAATACTTTTGTTTCGCAAGTGAAAGAGATGTATGTTGCATTAAAAGAAAATGTTCCTAATTTTTTTCTTAAAGGTTTGATTAAAGGAAATGAGTACTCAGCAATAAAAAAGCAATTGGGAGATATACACGAATTAGTTGGAAAGTTTGAGAATATAGAGTGGAATCCTTTTTGTATCAACAAAATATCAGGGGATGTAGTATATAATGATACTGAGTGTTCCGCAGTAGACGAGTTGACAAAAATGTTAGAGTAATTTAGAAGTGGTGTTAGGTGTAATATGTCCATTTGAATTGATGAAACAGCTTGGCATGAGTAAGAGTACATATTATAGATATATTAAGAAAATTCCTACAATGATGAGCTTGGACAAGTAAATTGCTGATTTTGCTGGGGGTGTAGGGTGGTGAATCTAATGCCATATGCCAAACAATGTAGAAAAACTATAGAAACATTTTTCTTGTGTTATTTTCATAGGAGGGGTATAATTAACATATTTATTATACGTTTTAAAAATTTAGTGAGGTGAAATACTTTAATGGAATATTGTACCTTAAAGGATAGGATGATTTTGATTGCGATTGAAGAGTGTGTAGTAGGTGCAAGTAGACTTGTTTAATATTTGGGGATGAGTGAAAATTAGTAGTTGAAAAAGAAGAAGGAGTAACTGATGGTAAATAGAATGGATTATATAGCAATTATTAAATCTGATGAATACAGGAGAAAACTAAAAAAGATGGCACAGGATATAAAAAATGCTTCAAGAGTTGCTCCAAATGAGGCAACAATTGAGAGCAGATTTGATTGTGAACTTTTTGCTTTTTTCAAAGAAATGTTTGAACCATTGGGATTTATATATAATCCGATAAAGGAAAAATCAATTAATACTAATACAGAAAGACATGTATCTAGGGGGAAATCTAAAGGAAGAGCGGATACTGCAATTGCCAGTCTTGTAATTGAATTTAAACAGCCTACAACGCTATCTAATCCACAGAACAAAGCTAAAGCTATTAATCAGATTAGCGAGTATCTTTTGGGACTAAGTGATGAGGATAATGAAATTATTGAGGGATATGTTACAAATGGTGTAGAAGGTTGTTTTGTAACACTTATTAATGGCGAAATACAAAAGGAAGATTTTCTCGAAATTAATGAGTTTGCCTTGGATAGAATTATTCAGAATATACTTGCATTAAAGCTTATTGCTTTTAACGCAAGTAATTTAGTAGATAGTTTTTGTAACCCACCTATAAATGATGGAGTTGCTTATGAACTCGTGAAGTGTTTGTATACTGTTTTAATTGACAATATTAAACCAAAGACAAAGATGTTGTTTATAGAATGGAAACAGTTGTTTAATTTGGCGCATGATGATATCTCAAAGCAGCAAGCAATAATTGATAGAAAAAAATCTTTAGAAAATTTGTTAGGCTATAAATTTTCAGATAAAGATGATGAGTATTTATCTTTATATGCACTTCAAACGGCATATGCAATTATAGTGAAATCAATAGCATTTAAAGTTGTTAGTCAGGTTAGATTTAACAAGTCATTAATCTCTTTTGGAGAGTCAATTAATCAAGATTCAGAGGCTTTGAGAGTACAATTTTCGAGGTTGGAAGAAGGCGCAGTTTTTAGGGAATATGGAATCACGAATTTACTGGAAGGAGATTTTTTCTCTTGGTATTGTGTTGAAAACCAATGGAATGAATCAATATCTGAATGTATCAAAAAGATATTTGAGATATTGAGCAGATATTCTGATAAAGCAGTACTGAACAATACTCATAAGTCGCAAGACTTCTTTAAGCGATTATATGAGGCTATGGTTCCTGCGGCTGTAAGACATTCTCTTGGTGAATATTATACTCGCAAGTGGTTGGCTGAAAATGTTGTTGAGGAGGCTATGTCGTTAACTAATACAGAAAACTGGAAGGGACTGGATCCTTGTTGTGGAAGTGGTACATTTTTGAATGTGATGATAGATAAAATTTTATCAGAGGTCAAAAATTTGCCGAAGAGAATGCAACTGAAGGAAGTTTTATCTCGAGTAAAAGGTGTTGACTTAAATCCTATTACAGTTTTAACAGCAAGGGTTAACTACTTTTTGAATATATCACATTTGTTAGAAGACAATGAGCCAATTGATATTCCGGTATATTTGGGGGATTCTTCATATGTTCCAGATATAATTGAATATGATGGAATAAAATGTTTGGACTATGTTATTACAACAACAAAAAAGAATATTGAAATTACAGTTCCAAAGAGTATAGTTGATGATACATCAAAATTAGCTCAAGAAATGATTGTTGTTGAAAGACAGGTAAAAAATTTAAATGTTGATAGAGTGTTTGATACGTTTAGAAAGTTAATAAAAAGCTCTGAATTAACTGAAAAAACAGAAGAAAAAATATTTGATTTAGCTGAAAACTTAGTTGATTTAGAAAGAAATAATTGGAATGGGATTTGGGCTAGAATATTAGCAAATTATTTGTCAACAGCTAATTTGGGAAAATTCGACATAATTGTTGGGAATCCACCATGGGTGGATTGGAAAAGTTTACCTTCCGGTTATAGAGATAGAATAAAAAAGTTATGTATTTCAAGGCATTTATTTTCAGGGGACAAGTTGACTGGTGGTATTAATTTGAATATTTGTGCATTAATTGCTAATGTTTCGGCAGAAAATTGGCTAAAGAACGAAGGGGTATTAGGATTCCTTATGCCAGAACCCTTAGTTTTTCAACCGTCATATGAAGGATTTAGGAATTTTTATTTAAACGATGGAAGTAGACTTTATTTTTGTAAATTTACAAATTGGACTAAGGCAGGACACCCCTTTAAGCCTGTAACACAAAAGTTTTTATCGTTTTATCTTTCTTCTAAGGAAGTAAACTATATAGAGGGGGTGCCTAGTGACTGGTATATAAAAAAGAGGGGAAAAAGTATTGATGGATTGGAGGAATTAGATGTAAATAAGTATTATGATAAGGAGCGAAAATATTTAGCAACATGTAATAAAAATAAGAATTTTTTTACTACTATTGAAAGAAGAGAAGATGCAAGAATATTCTTAAAAATAGCAGGAAAAGCTACCTATATTGGAAGAGAGGGTATAGAATTTTATCCTCAAGAATTAATGGTGTTTGAATTGTCTTCTTTACCAGGAACTAGTGAGTGTACTTGCCTGCGAAATATGCAGAATGAGAAATCAAAATATAAAGTACCCGTTACGGACACTTTATTGGAAACTAAGTATCTCCATCCAATGATAAAAGGAAAAGATATTACACCATTTCATGTTGAATGGAATAAGTATATTGTTCCTTTTCCTTATGAAGCAAAAAATCCTAGAGTACCAATAGAAATGAACCGGTTATCTGTGCTTGCACCTAAATTGGCAGAATACTATAATAAACATAAAAAAAAGATTTTGGCTTAAACTGAGTATAATGAAAAAATAATTGGAAATAGAAATGCTGATTTTTATGCATTGGCAAGAGTTGGAGAGTATAGTTATGCAACGAATTATGTTGTTTATAGAGATAATACAAAATGGGCTGCTGCTGTTGTTTCAGAGGTAAGCACTAAGTGGGGTGGGGTCAAAAGACCTCTTTTTCAGAACCATGCGGTTTCGATTTGTGAAGATGAGGAGGGAAATTTCATTACTTTTGATGAGGCTCATTATATATGCGGAATACTGAATTCAAACTATGTATATAAATATATGATGAATTCATCCGATTCGAGATCATTCCCAATTAGACCGAGAGTTAAGATTCCAAAATATAATGCGTCAAATAAGTTACATAAAGCTATTTCCGATTTAAGCAAGATGGCACATGATAATTACCAAAGTGAAACGGACATTTCAATGATTAAAGAAAAAATAGATGTGTTATATATGGAGATTTTGTAAAAAATATTATACATATATAGTGGCTAAATAATCATATATGCTAAAAAATACAGTTCTAGTAAATTGGAGGCCGCTGTGTTTTACTATGAAATGTAGTAGCTGGTCTAGAAGTAGATGTGGAGTATATTTATGAAACATTTGTTGGGAAAAGTGATATTTTGTATAGATAAATTTTGCATGAATATGAAGGATTGCATACGCAAAGGAGAGACTATATGGCTGATGCATAAATGATGGTCATATTTATGATGTGAATGTTTGGGCAACTAATTCGGCATATCAAGGATGGACTGACTGCATGCATTTATATCTTGGACAGAGGTGAATTATCCAAAACTTTTAGATTGTTTATGCAAATGGCCGTGTGTTGGACGATATGTTGCTGATTTTTGCGAATTCAACCAAAGAAAAATGCTCATTAGAGCTTGAAATAATAAATAGTATTGTGATAATGAGTTCAAACAGTGAAATTGAGAAATAAGATTTTATAGATAATATACCAATTATTTTAAGTGTTTGTTTGATTATTTGTCTTAGAAATAAGTTTAAGGTAGCAGTAAATTGGAGGTATGCATATGAAAAAAAGAAGAAATGATACATATAAGAAGGTAATTTTAAATCAACCTATTCAGAGTATGCAGAATGATTGGATAGGTGTATCTACCTACGTTAATAATTTAGAAACGGCAATAAAACAAGGTGCTGAGATTGTGGGTGTTACTTCGGATTTTGGAACAGGAAAGTCCAGTCTTTTGTCGTTATATCGTGCAAAAATTAAAAGGAGAGCTAAAAAATTTTTATATACAATTAATATGTGGGAGGTATTAAATCAAGAAGGTGAAGATGGTGAGAGTTCAAGCAGAAAGACGGTTAAGGATATACACCAAGTGTTTCTTTATCATATGGTCAATCAGATTAATGCCAATAAAGGAAGTTATTTAAGCAAGCGATTAAGCAAAAATTATGGCTTGTTTTCAATACAAAGTAGTAGTTCGATACGAACTTTTATGGCTTTATTTGCAATAATTGCTCTTGTTATAGGGGAAGGTTTTCGAAGATTTAGTATTTATTTACCAAAGGTGTTAAACCGTTCTATGCTCTTTTGCAAGGTAATTGAATATGTGTCGTATTGTATTGGAATAATTACTATGGGAATTGTATTGTGGAAATCGGATTTTATTTTTTCATCTGCCAAATCGGAGGGGAAAAGAGAGAATGATGAAAATATAATTATTGATTATTATGCAAAAGAGGTTTTATACAGGGGATATAGGCGTCACTATGTCTTTGTAATTGAGGATTTGGATAGAACTGATAATCCACAAGTGGTAACTGATTTTCTGAAAGAATTAAGAAAATATTATTTGACAGATTATAATAGAAAAAAACGTCTGCATCGGAATAAAGTGACATTTATAGTTTGCATAAAGCCAGAAGCGATGTTAAATGATACAGTGCAAAGTGGACTGTATCACAAATTTTTTGATTATATATTAAATTTGCCTGTTGTAAGTATAGACAATTATGATGCTATATTGAATGGTTTGTTATATGAACTGAAAGACAAATTAATTGATTTAGGACTAGTAATGTTAGAAGATGCTGATAATGTGTCAATTGCAGGTATCAAAGGAATGCAGTGGTTAATTCGAGGAAAGGAAATTGATATTAGGACCGTTAAGAATCGGCTGAATCTAGCATTAACCTTATATGAAAGCTTGATTACGAAATTTTCTGGAAAAGGAATTTCATTTGAAAAGTGTGCAGTGATTAGTTATTTGATGACAGAATATCAAAAGGATTTTTATAAATTAACTCCTAATATGATAGAGAGTTTGATAAACCATTACACCCAGGGAAAATTGACCCAAAATGATATTCCGATAGAAGAATGGAAAAATGTGAGTACTTATTTTTGGAAAGAAATAGTTTCATTAATTGATAATAAGTTAATTGATGTAAATTATAGAACATATTTTTTTAATTATCCAAAGGATAGCTATCTTTATGATTTGAATGAAATGTTGGTATTTAATTCATTATATTATAACGACCCCCCGAAGGATAAAGAAAAGTACAAAATAATTATACAGCAAATAGATGAACGGACTATTAAAGAAGCTTTTACAAAATTAAATATGTTAGATTTGAAATTTCCTGTGTTTGCTATAGAATATGATGAGAGTTTTGCAGTAATGGCAAATGAGTTTGAGAATAAATTATTTCAGATTATTGAAAGCTTACCATGGGATTCAAATAATATTAAAAGATATAATTACTATGTAGGAAAGTGTTTTGCATATCGTAAAGGTGTAAATAATCGACAATCATTACTCCACAAACTCTCAATAGTGTTATGCGAAAATATTAGTGATAAAACGATTTTGCGTGATATAAGGGAGAGTTTATGCACTGAAATAAGTAATGATGTGTTAATGTTTTCTGAACTATATGATAACGATAATCCTTTTTTTTCAAAAGAGGAAGTTGATGCAATTAATGATGCTACTATTATATTGCAATTGATTAATTATGACACTCTTTCAGCTGATGTAGAGATTTGTTTTTCGATTCATGAGTTAATTATAAAAGAAAATCTTACAAATCAAGATGTGGTGAAATTTTATCTTGAAGTGGAAAAACGGCAGGGAATTGAAATATGGTTTGATAATATGAGTTCATTTTGTAAAAATTGTGATAATATACCAACAGTATTTTTGGATAGATTCCGGTATGCAATTAAGAGAGAACTTATAGAACGCTCATCTTATGTGGATTTATTAGAAGCTATTTCAACACATACTTCAGAAGAAATAAATCTTTTGAGTGATATCAATTGGGTTCAAGGTCTATCACAGAAACTATGCCTAAAATTATATGATGCGAGATATTATGTTGATTATGTTTGCAATCAGATAATAGTGGATCCTACACAGATTGATTTTTCGGAGTTAGTAATTAAAGAGGGTATACAAGAAAGCGTCCGATGGATTGAAGAGAATGCAAATGAAAACTTTATGAAAATACGCAAAGTGATTCTAGAAAACAAGAAATGGATTAGAGAGTATAGTTTTCTTTTTAAGTCCCCATTTTTATTTATTAATGAGGAGGAATTGGCTCTTATAGCAGACTATCAAGATGCAATATTTTTATTTTCGTTACAGGATATTCAAGAAGAAAGTCTGCAAATGATAGCAGATTTTTTTAGTAATGTATATAGAAACCAAACAGAGACATATAAGATAATGATGTATATAAGTTCATTAGAAATGCCTATGGCAAAGACCCTTTTCTATTTATTAAATCCAGAAAAGTTCTCATATATGAGAATGGCAAAAGCACGTCAAAGTGAATTGAATAAAAGATTTTATGATCTGTTTCAAATACAAGAATATCCGAGTGAGGCTGTGGAGTTTATGCGTTTTGTGAATATAGCAGTTCCTATAATGGAGAAAGAATTATATAGTAGTCTGAAAAAAGATAGTTCTCTTTGTGATAAATATGTTTTATTAATTAATGATTTTGATAGGATAAGTCATGAAACATTAAAAAATATAATTGCTATAGATAAAAAATATTCGTATAGTGATATAATAAATGAAGAGTTATATCAGAAAAAAGAATATGAAATATATGTTATTTCTAAGACATTGAGAAACCACGAATTTATTTTTGAAAAAAATAAGATAGAGCAGTTACAAAATGTATATATAAAGATATTTAATCAGGAAGATTATGAAGATATGCAAAACTATATGAAAGATAATAAAGAGTTAATGCAATGGTTAGTTCAAGTAGATGCATATAAAGATGCCGGTGAAAGGATTCAGAATTATGCGGCAACAAGACAGTCGACCAAGTTGTTAGAATATATTATGAATGATTTGACAATAGATCAAATTATAGAATATCTTTCAAAAATTAGTGGATTTGATGGAAGAGAAAGCGCAAAATTTTTTGTAAATTGGCAACAGGCTAATAAAAAATTACTGGTACAGTCGTCAATTTATAATAATTGTCACGGAAAACTTATTGATCCAGGGCTGAAGGGGACATATACAAGAAAATATAATGAGGCACGGAAAGAATTGTCATGATAATAAGTAGTGATGTTTTTTATTCCTAAGTTGTGAATATGCTGTTTAGTTATTTTGTTAGTTGGTTGGTGACAAAACCAATTACCAGAAATAGACGAAAAGCTGTGGTTTGTGCCACCTTGGAACAGTCAAAGCTGTAGAAATATAGAGGCTGATACACCGTGCGGTGAGTATTATAATGGAGTATTTAATAAAACCAAGATATTGGGAGAAAGGAGCATAATTCAACCTTGATGATATTCTGGATACCACCATGGTCATCAATGCCTGTAAAAAAGCCCTTAAAGTAGCCAAGCCGTTAATCATCAACTCGGATCAGGGCAGCCAGTTTACCAGTGACAAATACATCGAATTTATTCGAGACAATGGAATTCGGCAAAGCATGGATGGCAAAAGCCGCTAGGCAGATAATATCATGATTGAACGCTGATTTCGCAGTTTCAAGTATGAGGAAGCATACCTCACGGAGTATGCTAATCTCAAGGAAGCGAGAGAAGTCATCGGAAGATATATCTACACCTATAATTTTGAAAGATGCCATCAGTCCATTGGAAACAAACGTCCTCCCGCTGAGGTATATTATCCGGTAATGCTTTTAGATGCAACCAGAGCAGCCGCATGGCATAAAAATCTGGGAGATGCTACACCACATTTTTCCATGTAACCCGTCAACATATCAGTTCATTATAAAAATATCAAATTTTTGTCTTGACAACTGAGCCATTATACAATATTATAATATTATTACAGGAACCGATAATAAAGGGTACTGAAAAGAGGTGATAATATGCTTATTTCCAAGAATATACAAATTGAATTTGCTAATTTAACAATAAAAGCCATTGATGCCATTCATGATATAAGAGAAGGTGTCAGGAGTGCATCATTGAATCTTTATTCGAGATACGGTGTGCAGATACAGACTCCAATGGTTTATGGTGACGATAAGGTGGTAGTAGAAGTCAAAATTCCAGAAGAAATTGTGAGCACATTTGCAATAGGCCCTCATTTAAAAGGTGTTGCTACATATTTACTTAAACAATGTAATGGTAGATATGATGATTGTCTTGTAGGAAAACGCTTATTGAGATATGCAGAAATTGCAGCACCTGATGCGTCTGAAAATAAATTCCGTATGGAAGATAGACTGGAGGCTGTTTCAAAGTTCGCAAAATTGCTTGAAAGATCTGATGAAGAAGCCATAGATGCGATTAGTAAAATATTGATGATAATAAAGGAGGTTAACCAAAATGATATTACGAGTATTTAAGAGGGTTGGTAGTACATTGAGTATAGCTAACGCGTATACTGCATTGATTTCGCTATATTCTAATCAAAGTTATCCAACAAAAAAGGCTGCAGGTTCTCTAGGCGGAGCAGTAAATGGTGGTACGATTATATTGAAAAATGGTTATTATACGAGAGTGAGGTAAAATATGGATAATACATACGTAGGTAATTTGGCATACGTAGCATCAGAATTAGCAAAGAGAAGTAGTGTATCTGTATCCCTATCAGGATGGCCAGCTGCTTTTGCAATAATGTCGATTCCATTATCTGTTGTCGCAATATATGCAATAAAAGAATTAGCATAAGTAAAGGCTTCCCATTATCGGAATCAAACCAGTGGTGAGGAGCCTTTTGCGTCTATGGGTATTAACCTTCAATGTCAATTTTTAGTCCGGACTTGAGTTCCACTGTGAAGTGGTCTTCCCAGACGGTGATTTGCTTAAGCCAGCGTTTTACCAAAGACTCATCGAATTCCGTAGGGCTGGCAGGCTGCTTTTTGATGTAAGTAAGTGTGGCTGCGATTAATCAACATATAAAGAAGGTTTATGACGATTCAGAATTGGAGCCCGATTGAACTATTAAGAAATTCTTAATAGTTCAAAAGGAAGGTTCACGTCAAGTGAGCCGAGAGGTTACACATTCCTATCTTCAAATGATTATCGCAGTCGGCTTTAAAGTGAATAATGAGCGTGCAGTGCAATTTCGCAAGTGAGACAATGGTATCGTGAAGGACTACACAATCAAAGGCTGGGCTATGGATGATAAGCGTCTGAAAAAAGGTGGAGTATATTAAGGACGTATTGAGGAATTAAAAAAAGAATACTTTAAATGTATAATTGACATTATGGCATATATGCCATATAATATATACAAAGGAGATTATATGACGGAATTTAAGTTAATAGCATATGAAAAGGAAAATGGTGAAGTTCCAGTAGAGCAATTTCTTGATTCTGTTAGTCCTAAGATGCGAGCTAAGATATTTGGATTATTGGGGATTCTTCAAGAGAAGGGGAACATGCTTAGAGAACCGTACAGTAAGCACTTAGATGATGGAATATTTGAATTGCGTTGTAAATTTGGAAGTGATATCACCAGAGTCTTATATTTTTTCTATTATGAGGGAAAAATAATACTGACGAATGGTTTTGTTAAAAAGACACGGAAAACTCCAAAAGAAGAGATACAGACTGCAAAGGATAGAAGAAAGGATTTCATGGAAAGGGTGATGAAAGATGAGAACATTTGATGATATGCTTTCTAAGCAGTTACAGGATGAAGAATTTAAAAAAGAATATGATGCAATCCAGCCAGAGATGGATGTTATAAGGGCTATCGTAGATGCTCGTACTTCTCAGAATATGACGCAGAAGGAGTTGGCAGAGCGTACTGGTATTAATCAAGCAGATATCAGCAAACTTGAGAATGGAACAAGGAATCCTTCTGTTAATTTGCTTAAAAGATTAGCAGATGGTATGGGGATGGTTCTCAAGATTGAGTTTGTGCCAAAACAGAAAGTGTAATTATATGACATCACTAGTTTGTTGGCTGGTGATGTTTTTATAAGTTTTGAGTTAAGTGTGAAACGTATTAGAAGCATTAAACTTGGGCAGCAGCTCCGGAAGGCAAAGTAGTAAAAAGTGATGTAAATATAGAGAAAAATTATCTTTCAGAACAGGAAATGCGGTCATTAGAACGTATTGTATCAGCTTATTTGGATTTGGCAGAGGATCGTGCAGAGCGTCATATCCCAATGACGATGGAGGACTGGTCAAAGCGTCTGGATTTATTTCTGATGGCAGATGACAGAGAAGTCCTTCAGGATGCAGGCAAAATTACAGCAGAGATTGCAAAGGCAAAAGCAGAGACTGAATTTGAAAAATACCGCGTCATTCAGGATAGATTGTTTGTATCTGACTTTGATAAATATATGCTAGAATTGGAAGAGAATGCAAAGAAGTAGCAATATTTTTTGTCAAGGTCCATATTGGTTCGTTTAGGTGCGTAATTTTGTTATGTCAATAAATTATATGTAAGTTGCGACATGGATTGGAGGATGTATATATGGAAGTTTCAAAGAAAGATTGGAAATTATTCAGGGCTTGTATTGGCGAATGGCAGGAAGCATATATGGAGCGTTTGACTAAAGAATATATAGATTTGTTAAGTGGAGATGAGAACGCTTCTGATAAGTTTTGGGAGCTGGAAGAGCGAATAAAAAAGGATAAGAAACATCCGGGAGTAATGCTTGAACTAAGTAAAGAAAATATGATTTTTGATATTGTGGCACTGATTAATAGAGATGTAATTACGGTTGTTGATTTGAAGGATTTTAGTGATGAATTAAAAGAATATGTGAATTACCTTTTGCATAGATAACGGAGGGTATTAAGCACATAAGAATTGCAGGTGATTTTTGTGAATATAGAAGCATATGATGCAGAGTCTTTACGAAAGCTTGTCCGAACTCTTGAATATGAAAATAGGATATTGAAAGACAAGCTAAAAAAAGAAAATATTCCATATGACGAGGTCAATCCTTTCGAAGAGACAATTGATAGCGTAGAAGAGTATGACCCTGACCAGGGTGGGCGTATTGTCAACCCATCGTTTATAACAGAGAAAATGGCAACACACTTCTTTTCTATGTTTTGGGGACGCGAGGATGTTTATGCAAAGCGTGGCAAGAATGGCGGCTATTTTCCGCAATGTGATAACAGATGGGATAACAGACTGTGTCCAAAACAGCGGGGTGAGAAGATATTCTGTGATGAATGTGAAAACACTAAATGGACGCGGCTGGATGCTAAGAAAATTATTTCACATCTATTAGGGCACAAGGAAGATGGCTCGGATGTAATAGGAGTATATCCGCTGTTGACAAATGGGATGTGCAGATTTATTGTATTTGATTTTGATAATCATGAAAAAGGCGCAGAGGTGACAGATTTTGCCAATACGGATAATGAATGGTATAAGGAAGTAGAAGCTCTTAGAAAAATATGTGAGCTAAATGGTATTAAGCCGTTGGTTGAGCGTTCTCGTTCGGGTAAAGGTGCTCATGTATGGATTTTCTTTAAGAAAGCAATACCGGCATCGATGGCAAGAAATTTTGGGTTTATGTTATTGGATAAGGGTTCGGCATCTATTAACTTAAAATCATTTCATTACTATGACAGAATGTACCCATCTCAGGACGTAGCAAGTAGTATTGGTAATCTGATTGCATTGCCATTGCAGGGACAGGCGCTTAAACATGGTAACAGTGCATTTGTGGATGAAAATTGGAATGCCTATCCAAATCAGTGGGATGTTTTGCTAAATAAAACAGAAAAACTGGGTATGGAGGATATCGAAAAATATATGTCGAGATGGCAGGCAGAGTTGGCAGAAAGCAGGGGAATGTTTGCCGGTACAGATATGAATTGCAGACCAAAACCATGGAAGAAAAAATGTAAGTTTTTTAAGGCGGATGTTGTAGGCAAGCTACATATGGTACTTAGCAATGGTGTCTATATCGACACACTAAATCTTATGCCGAGAATTCAAAATCAGATTCGTAGTCTGGCTGCTTTTGATAATCCGGAATTTTACAAAAATAAAAGATTGGGATATTCCAATTACTATAATTTTAGTGCCGTATATTTGGGCAAAGACGTTGATGGGTACATACAGGTTCCGAGAGGGTTAAAAGAACGGATTATCGAGGAATGTAATAAAGCTGAAATAGTTGTAGATATATCTGACCAGAAAGAAAAAGGTCGTCCAATCAGAGTTTCTTTTAAAGGAGATTTGAGGATGCAGCAAGAGTTGGCAGCAGAGAAGTTATTGGCATATTCGGATGGTGTATTAAGTGCAGCAACTGCATTTGGAAAAACAGTTGTTTGTAGTTACCTGATTGCGGAACGCAAAGTAAATACTCTTATTTTGTTACAGAGCAAGGATTTGCTGAATCAGTGGGTGGATGAGCTGAACAAATTCCTGGATATTAGGGAAGAGCCGCCAGAATATGAAACAAAAACTGGCAGGAAGAAAAAGAGAGATAGTGTTATAGGTATTTTGCATGGTAATAAAAAAGCTTTGACAGGTATTGTAGATGTTGCTATGGTTGGTTCTATGTATAGTAAAGGTAAGTTCAATGACTTAATTAATTCTTACGGAATGGTAATTATGGATGAATGTCATCATGCAGCATCCAATACCTCTATGGAACTGTTACAGAGAATTAATGCAAAATATGTATATGGTGTTTCTGCGACGCCGAAGCGTGGGGATAGTTTAGATAAAATTATCTATATGCTGCTTGGACCGCTTCGTCATAGATTTACAGCATTGGAGAGAGCACAGGAGCAGGGAATAGGACATTACTTTGTGCCAAGGTATACAAGGGTAGTAGACACAGTTGACAGCAAAGATGATATTAACAAAGCGTATAGTCTGATTAGTACTAGCAGGGTTCGTAATGAAATGATTATAGATGACGTAAAGAAGAGTGTTGCGCAGAAACAAACACCGGTTATATTAACCAGATTTAAAGAACATGCAAAACTTTTGTATGATGCGTTGAAAAATGAAGCTGACCATGTATTTCTTTTATATGGGGATAATTCAGATAAGGAAAATGCAGAGATACGTGTTAAGTTGAAGCAGATTCCTAAAAATGAAAGTCTTATTTTGGTTGCAACCGGACAAAAAATAGGAGAAGGATTTGACTTTCCAAGACTTGACGTATTGATGCTTGCTGCACCGGTATCTTTTGAGGGGCGTCTGGAACAGTATGTAGGAAGATTGAATCGTGACTATGAGGGTAAAGATTCTGTTTATGTATATGATTATATTGATGCCCATGTGAGATTCTTTAATAAAATGTATGGCAAAAGGTTGAAAACTTACAAGCGTACCGGATTTTCCATATGGACGGGCGATGTACGGTCTAAGCAGATAATTAATGCAATATATGATTCTGGTAATTATAAAGAAAAATTTGAGCAGGATATTGTGGAAGCAGAGAAATCAATTGTAATTTCCAGTCCGGACATACGACAGGTCGAGATTGACAGACTGTTATTACTGGTCAAAGATCGTCAGGAACAAGGGGTAAATGTGACGGTTATTACAACAGACCCAGAAGAAGTGATTTATGGTAGTGCGGATGTATGTTATCACTTGATTAAGTTGATGAAACAAGTGGGCATAAATGTAGTGGCTAAAACAGAAGTCGGAGAAAGATTTGCCGTTATAGATGATGAGTTGGTATGGCATGGCGGAATGAATCTGCTTGGCAAGGTAGATATATGGGATAATTTAATGCGAATTAAAAATCATCAAGTAGCGGCAGAATTGTTAGAAATTTCGCTTGGTACCACAAGAGAATTTAGAGGAGGCTAATAATTGTTATTCAAATTATCTCGGTTCGGGTGAATGCAGCAGACGTATTATATAATACAGGATTTTGGCGTTGAGTTTTCGAAAATATTTTTTCGTGTTCTTGACAAAAATACATGTAGCAACTATAATCTAATTACCTGATAGGTAATGTGGCGAAAGGAGGGAGGACTTGGAATTAGTTTATACAGATGCAAAAACTGAGAAACAATGTACGAGTTTAAAGGTAGCAAGAAAGTTGTTTGGTGGAAATGCTGCACTTGCAAATAGCCTTTTTGCAAGAATAAATGCTTTGAAGCAGGCAGAAACTATTAAAGATATTATAGTCCAACCAACCTTTCACTTTCATAAACTTGAAAATAAAGGTGGAAGAAATTTGGATGGATATTTTGCAATTGATGTGAAATCAAGAAAGGATCAGTGGCGTATAATAATAGAACCACTAAATGAAAATAAGGAACCATATGTTCCGTGTAATATTAATGAGATATCACAAAATGTGAGGATTGTTGAGATAACGGAGGTGAGCAAACATTATGAGTAATTACATTGAGTATAATGATACGATTGCATTTCACCCAGGATATTATATTAAAGAAATTGTGGAAGAAAGTGGATTGACTCAGGAAGATTTTGCAAAGAGATTAGATACTACGCCGAAGAATTTAAGTTTGTTGATTCGTGGGGAGCAGAGCTTATCTATTGATATTGCAATGAAGCTTTCTAGAATGCTTGGTACTAGCGTAAATTATTGGCTTAATTTGCAGAATTCTTATGATGCTTTGATTGCAGAATTTAAATCACAAGAAGAATTGCTGGAAGAAAGAAAAGTATTTGAATTATATGACTACAAATATTTTAGAGAGAATTATGGGCTTCCGGATTTGCCTAGAAAAAAGGATGAACAGATTAAAGCGGTTCGTGAATTTCTGAAGGTTGCAACATTAACAGTGTTTACCAAGAGAGATATGGCAGTAAACTTTAGAAGTTCAACAGAAGCATTAGAAGAAGCTAGTACAGTTAAGGCGAATACTATGGTTCAGATCGCAACTAATAAGGCATTGGCTGTAGATGCACCAAAATTTAATAAAAAGAAATTTGAAGCTGCGGTACAGTATGCGCTGACATTGACTAAAAATCATAGCGAATTTTATCCATTGATTCGAAAAGCTTTCGAGGAGGCTGGTGTTATCTTTGTAATACTTCCTAATATTGTCGGCTCAAAGATTAATGGAGCTACCAAAAAAATTGGTGATAATATAATGTTGATGGTTAATGATAGAAGACTTTATTCAGACTCATTTTGGTTTACATTGTTCCATGAGATTGGTCATATTATTAATGGTGATTATGGAATATCGTTTGAGAAAGAATCTGGGGAACAAGAGCATGCTGCTGACTTGTTTGCGGAGGATAGTCTTATTCCAAGAGAACAGTATAATGATTTTGTGGCAAGAGAAAGATTCGGATTAAAAGATATTATTTGTTTTGCAGAATCGATTAACAGAGATCCTGGCATTGTATT
The DNA here is from genome assembly GCF_003477605.1 of Clostridium sp. AF37-5. Lineage (GTDB taxonomy): Bacteria > Bacillota > Clostridia > Lachnospirales > Lachnospiraceae > Eubacterium_F. Next base: position 17,235 of record NZ_QUDR01000015.1, on the reverse strand, counting down.
AGGAAGATTGCAGAATGATGGTTTGGTCGGATTTGATGATTGGACAATGAAGCCAATAAGACATAAGTATAGGGTTAAAATGGCGTAATATCATAGTAAAACATTGAAGAACCGATTATGTGAGTTGGGTTCATGATGTGAAGCAGCGTTATGTGTCTGCACAGATAAAATCAGCGGTCAAAGTAAATACAGAGCAGCTTAGTCTTGATCTGCAGAATGAATTTCCCAAAGCGAAAGGATTTTCAGCAAGAAATCTTTGGAATATGAAAAATGGTATCTATTCTATTCCGAAAATGAAAGTTTTTCAGAACTTACATATCGTATGGAGGAAAGTCTCGATATGAAAAGCCTAAAACTGCACCAACTTGGTGCAGAAATGGAATTTCCTTCTGTTTTTGGGTTTGTTTCATTACCGGCAGGATATGATGAAAAAGAATTAGAGGATGCTTTGGAACAGAACATAACAAGATTTTTGCTGGAACTTGGCTCTGGTTTTGCCTTTATAGGACGTCAGAAAGAGATTATTGTAGCAGGAAAAACCAGAAAGATTGATATGCTTTTTTATCATATAAAACTTCGATGCTATGTTGTCGTTGAGTTAAAAGCGGTATCGTTTGAACCGGAATTTGCCGGAAAACTGAATTTTTATGTGAATGCAGTAAATCAGTTAATGAAAACGGATGATGACAATCCGACGATAGGATTGCTTATATGCAAGGATAAGGATTAAACGGAGGTACAATGGGCGTTTCAGGGAATTGAAACTCCTATGGGAGTTGCAACTTATGATAACATTCGGATGAATGAGATTAAGTCTCAGCTGCCATCGGAGGAAGCTATTCAGAAACGCCTGGAACAGGCAGAAGAGGAATATCTGCTGAAATTACAGGAAAAGTTTAAGTAGATTAGATACAACGGCATCGTTATAAAGGAGTCACTAATGTCGCTAAGTGGCTCTTTTTTTAATGCGATAAATCGCACCAATATACTGCGAAACATGATTCTAAAGAGATTATTTTTAATATCACCCCCCCCACAAACTTGAGAAAAACTCTCACCTTCACCTATTGATTTTTACCCCGAAATTCAGTAATATAAAAGAGGTTAGACAAGACTAACCAAAATGTGAATAAATCATGTGGACTCCTCGTATTAGGTTGTGAATCCTGAACGCATCCTATGCAGAATTGAATGTAATTCTTGCGGGGAGTACTATTATTTTGAGGAAAAGGAGATAGTGTTACGATGAATTTTTTGGAAATTGAAAAGGTAGTTGGACGTGAGATTTTGGATTCGAGAGGCAATCCGACGGTAGAAGCAGAGGTAACTTTGGTAGATGGAACCGTGGGAAGAGGTACTGCTCCAAGTGGTGCGTCTACAGGTGAGTTTGAGGCACTGGAACTGAGAGACGGAGACAAGGACCGTTATCTTGGCAAGGGTGTTGAAAAAGCTGTCAACAACATCAATACTGTGATTAATGAGGTTCTTGCCGGTTTAGATGCGTCTGATATTTATGCCATTGACAAGGCAATGATTGATGCAGATGGTACGAAAGATAAATCAAAGCTTGGTGCCAATGCGATTTTGGCGGTGTCAATTGCAACAGCAAGAGCGGCATCTATTGCGTTAGATATTCCGTTGTACCGCTTTTTGGGTGGCATTTCAGGCAACCGTCTTCCGGTACCTATGATGAATATTTTAAATGGTGGTGCTCACGCAGATTCAGCTGTTGATACGCAGGAATTTATGATTATGCCGGTTGGCGCACCATCGTTTAAAGAAGCGCTTCGCTGGTGTGCAGAGGTTTTCCATAAGTTGAAATCTCTGATTAAAGATATGGGAGATGTAACAGCGGTTGGTGATGAAGGTGGATTTGCACCAAACAAACTTACTTCCGATGAAGAAGCTATTGAGAAAATTCTGGAGGCTGTTAAGGCTGCCGGATTTGAACAGGGAAAAGATTTTATGATTGCTATGGATGCAGCTTCTTCCGAATGGAAATCGGAAAAAGGAATTGGTTATTATAAGCAGCCAAAATCCGGCAAAGAATTTACTTCGGATGAGCTGATTGCACATTGGGAATCTCTCATTGACAAGTATCCGATTATTTCTATTGAAGATGGTTTGGATGAGGAAGATTGGGAAGGCTGGAAGAAGATGACTGAGAAGATTGGTCATAAGGTTCAGCTTGTAGGCGATGACCTTTTTGTTACAAATACAGAGAGACTTTCCAAGGGTATTAAAATGGGAGCAGGTAACTCCATTTTGATCAAATTAAACCAGATTGGTTCGGTGTCAGAAACATTGGAGGCTATTAAGATGGCGCACAATGCAGGATATACAGCCATTTCTTCCCACCGTTCCGGTGAGACAGCGGACACAACTATTGCAGACCTTGCGGTAGCGCTGAATACATGTCAGATTAAGACAGGTGCTCCTTCGAGATCCGAGCGTGTAGCAAAATACAACCAGCTTCTCCGCATTGAGGAAGAATTAGGTGCCAGTGCAGTGTACCCTGGTATGGATGCATTTCATGTAGGTAAATAATAGAATTAAAAACAGACGATGAAAAAGATTTCCGGTACATGAATATATGTGCCGGAAATTTTTGTACGTTAAAATTGAAAAGAAGGGTGGATGGTTTTGGTGCGAAGCTCGACGCGGGATATTGCGAAAACCATATTTTGGTGATATGATTATTGCAGTGTTGTGATAAAATGTTGGCTAAGCGCTGTTAAAGTGCTAGATATAAGGGTACGGACAAAATAATACAAGGAAGGTGAATCTATGTTATTCATATGTTATCCCAAATGCTCAACCTGCAAAAAGGCAAAAAAGTGGTTGGACGAGCATCATTTAAATTACACGGAGCGTCATATTGTAGAGGAAAAACCATCGTATGATGAATTAAAAGAATGGGTTTCTAAAAGTGGGCTTCCTCTAAAAAAATTCTTTAACACAAGCGGATTGTTGTACAAGGAGATGAAGTTGAAGGATAAACTTCCGACAATGAGCGAAGACGAGCAGCTTCAATTGCTGGCAACCAATGGAATGCTTGTCAAACGTCCGCTGGTTATTGGGGATGAAGCAATTCTTGTTGGTTTTAAGGATAATGAGTGGAGTGAAAAATTGGAATGAAAATATAAGTGAGGGGGAATAGTATATGGAGAAAATATATATATGGATAATTGCATTAATGGTGCTTTCTGCGTTAGTAACCATTATTAAGCCGAGGATAAAAGGAAAAATGGGTGAAGCAACGGTAAGTATGTTGTTGAAAAAGTTGGACAAAAATAAGTATCAGGTAGTTAATGATGTTTTGTTGAGTGCAGAGGGTGGAAATACACGTACAACGCAGATTGATCATGTGGTTGTTTCAATTTACGGTATATTTTCAATTGAAACCAAGAATTATAAAGGACAGATTTATGGTTCGGAGTCTTCGGCAAAGTGGACACAGAACATTTACGGTCACAAATATTCATTTATGAATCCCATATATCAGAATTATGCGCATGTAAAGGCGTTAAATGCCTTGCTTCAAAGTCATGGTTATGAAAATATTCCGGTTTTCTCAATTGTGACTTTTCCCGGGGATGCTGTGCTAAAAATAAAGACAACAAAATCGCAGGTTGTGAAGTGGGGAGCAGTTACAAAGACGGTCAAAAAACTTTCTGTCCAATCGGTTCTTTCGAGAGAGGATATGGATAAGATTCTGGCAATACTTACAAATTATATGAGTACCAGGACAGATACGTGTAAACATGTGAATGAAATAAAAGAAGCAAAATATGTTAAGAAGCAGAAAGAGAAATCAGGAATGTGCCCGAAATGTGGGGGCGCGTTAGTTTTACGCAAGGGCAAATATGGCAAGTTTTATGGATGCAGTAATTATCCGAAATGTAGATATACGGCACCGGTAAAATAAGATGCTTTTCAAAGCTAGATAAAACAAAGAGGACTTGACAAACAAAAATCTTTCTGATATGTTATAACGATTTAGCAAAGATGTTAAATGGGAAGGCATGGGGATAAAAGGAGGAAAAAATATGTATCATTTTCAGTATGTAGCAAAAAAAGAGCTTAAGCCGGTAAAAAAACAGCTTATGGAACTAATACACAAGGTGCAGGATGAAGTTCGAGATAGTTTTACTTTTCAGTATAAATTTGTTGGGAGTGTACAAAGAAATATGGTAACGTGGGATGTAAAGAGTAATGCCGGTTTTGATTTTGATGTAAATATCATTGTAAATGACTGTGACGGTGATTTCGATGCAGAAAAAACTAAAAACATACTTATGTGTGCATTCAACAAGTATGCTAGAAAGTACGGATATGATTCCTGCGAGGATAGTACTAGAGTTTTTACAATTAAAGTGAAAGATAGAAAAAATTCTAGGATTCGTTATAGTTGTGATTTTGCAATTGTGAATGATTATGGTAACAATCAGCAGGAGTACATACGTTACAATAAGAAAAGAAAAAATTATACGTGGGAAGAACAAACAAAAGGATTTTATTGCCTCCCTGAAAAGATAAAATTTTGTAAAGATAATCAATTATGGCAGGAAGTTAGAGAGATATATTTGGATAAGAAGAATTATAATACGGACAGTAACAAGAAATCTAGATCGATATTTGCGGAAACAATTCATGAAGTCTGCCATAGAAATGGATTTTACGATTAGCACAATAAAGGAGAGGAGAAAGTGATGAGGACGGAGACAGTAACATTAACGAATATGTGTATGGTTTACGATGATGCGGGAAATGTTTTGGTTCAGGACAAAGTGGATAAAAAGTGGTCAGGACTTACATTTCCGGGCGGACATATTGAGAAGGGCGAATCTTTTGTAGATTCAGTTATTCGTGAGGTATATGAAGAGACCGGACTCACGATAGAAAAGCCGAGAATCTGTGGTACAAAAGACTGGCTGCGGGATGACGGCTCAAGGTATCTTGTTGTTTTTTATAAGACGAATCAATTCAGCGGTGAACTCAAATCCTCGCATGAAGGGGAAGTAAAGTGGATGCCGTTAGAAGAGATGAAAAAGGGAAAGCTTGCAAACGGAATGGACGATATGCTTCGCGTATTTTTGGAAGAAGATATCAATGAATTTCATTACCGCAGAGAAGATGGTGTCTGGAAATATGCGCTGAAATAATGGAGGGTGTATTATGCAAATTGAGACGGAGCGTTTAATTCTTCGTGAGATGAACGAAGAAGATTTTGATGACTTATATTGTGTGCTTGCGGATTCGGATATTATGCAGCATTATCCGTATACTTTTGATGAAAAAAGAGTCCGTGGATGGATTGAAAAAAATCAGGAACGGTACCAGATTTTTGGTTTCGGATTGTGGGCTGTGTGCCTAAAAGAAAATGGAAAAATGATTGGTGACTGCGGGCTCACACTGCAACCAATTGGAAATACGATTAAGCCGGAAATTGGTTACCATATTCAAAAAACATATCAGAGAAAAGGATATGCGAAAGAAGCAGCAATTGCCGTAAGAGACTGGGCTTTTACACATACACCGTTTCAGACGATTTATTCTTATATGAAAAGCACAAATCTCCCATCGATGCAGACGGCGCAGGCGTATGGATGTCAACGGGTTGATGAATTTGTGGATGCGGAAAAAGAAAAAACGATAGTGTTTGCCCTCTCGAAAAAAACATGGCTTGAAAAGTATAAAATGAGGCAGGAAAAAGGGGCGCCTCTTTATCAGTATTTTCCATGTCAAAAAGAAAAAATGGCGATTGAACAAATTGAAAATCTTCGACAGGGAAACCTGCCTTTTCAGATAACGTCTGCAAAAAATACATTTGATGGTATTTGTGTGGAATATGATTTGCAGTCTGCGTATGCCGGATTTCCATGTGTGAAGTCGCTTACCTTTGGTGGAAAAACGGATGCTGTTTGCAAGCGAGTGCTCTGGAATCTTTGCAAAGAAAAGCAAATTGATTGTTATCAATTGATACCGCAGGCAGAACAGGAAAGAGTGCAGTTAAAGGATGCGGATTTTAAAATTAATGACGAGGAAGAAGTAGATTTGCTGATTCGGCTTGTTGAGCGAATTTGTTATAGTCAGGAGAAAATTGATGAGTGTTGTGAACGCTTTCAAGTTATGATTTCGATGGGAAATGTGGACGCCGGAATTATTGAGGAGATTCTTTCGGTTGTTGCTGACCAGCTGACAGATACTTATTTTTTGAAAATTTCCATGAATCAGTTGTGTAATAGAATGCAGAGAGAAGCGCAGAGAGTTTCACTTCCAAAACAGGTAGAGAAGTTGATTGAAGATGTAAGTCAGATGGTGGAACGCGTAAATCAATCGCTGCAGGAATTGACGGAGTCTGTGCCGGACTCTGCGAAAAAGGGCTTGATTCACAAAAATGATGTAGAGCGTATTACAAAATCAATTGAGAGCGCTAAAAAGATTTTGCAAATTGTCAATCATATTGAGTGGTATGCAGACAATACGCATTGATTAGAAGGAATCACATAAAAAATAACACACAAAAGATACTAAAAACTAATAGTAATTTTATAGAATGTTCGTTGTATAATTCCCACAAAGTATTAGAATGAAGTTAGAGAGTTTTGAGAGGAATGAAAGGAGTCATTCTATGAAGAGAAAAAGTCAAAAGGCGATGGCACTTCTCACGGTAACAGCACTTAGTATTTCGAGTGTTTTTACAATGCCTGCAAGTGCTAAATCAGCGAAACCAAAGTTAAGCAAGAAGCGTATTACCATGTGGGCTGGGACTAAGAAAAAAGTAACGATTAAAAATGCAAAAGCAGTAAAAAAAGTGGTGTGGAAAAGTAGCAAAAAATCGGTTGTTATCCTGAAGAAAAAGACGAAAAAGTCAGTTCAGTTAGTTGCCAAAAAAGCGGGGAAAGCTACGGTGACAGCGAAGGTAAAAGCAGGATGGAAAATGTATAAACTTTCGTGCAAAGTTACGGTTAAGAAAAAGACAGGAACTACCGTTGTTCCACCGGTGAATACACAAGAACCTGCGGTAGTAAATCCGGGGGATTCTTCCTCTGTGGTAAAAACTGCGGAGCCTGTGAAAGAGCCGACAGAAGAGCCAACAAGGAAGCCGGCAGTGACAGCAACTGCAAGTCCAACGGCGACCCCGACTGCGGTGCCAACGCAAAAGCCGACAGCGACCCCGACTGCGGTGCCAACGCAGAAGCCGACAGCGACTCCGACTACAGAGCCGACAAAGAACCCAACGGCAACTCCGACTACGGCACCAACGCAGAAGCCGACTGCGACCCCGACTGCGGTGCCAACGCAGAAGCCGACTGCGACCCCGACTACGGCACCAACAACGGTACCGACTCAGACACCAACGGCTGCACCGACCCAGAAGCCGGCGACGGAGAAAGTGACGCTTGCAATTGACAATACGTTTATTAATTCTTCTGCGTATTCGAGTGTGTGGAATGGAACGGTTTATAACCTGCTTCCACTGATTACGGCATCCGGACACAAAGTATCGGATTTTACACAGGTAAATGTTACAATCAACCTTTTGGATGCTAACAAAAATATTATTGAAAATACAGGTGGCGCATCGATTAAGTTGTCAGTTAAAAACAGCGACTGGGCTGGTTTTGTTGATGCCAATGGTATGCAGAGCGGTAAGGAGCAGGGCTTACAGTTAGATGCTTACCCGAGCGGACAGACGGCACTTTATTTGGTTGTTCAGAATTCTACAGAGGCAGTGAAATACATTCAGATTACATCTGTTGTTATGGAGAACAAAGGGAAAAAAGATGCGACGGAGGCAATTGGATCGTATCAATCGCTTGCGTCTCTCGGTGAGAAATATGGTTTCAAATTTGGAACAAATATCAATGAGGCGGCACTGAAAAATACTGAGCTTACCAAACTCATTAAGTATCATTTTAACAGTACGACGTTCAGTAATGAAATGAAGGCGTATTCGCTTTTGAGCCAGTCTGCTTCACAAAATGCATATGTGGATGAAAATTCACCGGCAGTTATGAACTTTACAAAGGCAGATTCGATGGTTGCGTATGCGGTTGAAAACGGATTATCCATTCGCGGTCATGTGCTGACCTGGGATGCCGATATGTGCGATTGGTTTTTCCGCGAAGGCTATAAGACGGATGGTGCTTATGTCAGCGCAGACGTCATGAAAAATCGTCTGAAGATGTATATTGATGAAGTAATGACGCATTTTGAAGAAAAATATCCGGGCGCGATTTACTGCTGGGATGTTGTTAATGAAGCGGTTGCCGACAATGCGGGTGAATTTGCGGATGATGATGTGCGTCATGTACGACAGGTTCGTGGTGGCAAGACGAATCTTTTCTACGATTATATTGGCAGTGATTATGTGGAACTTGCGTTCCGGTATGCATATGAGTCAAGAGCAAAATTACAGGCGGCAAACAGTAAGACAAACATTAAACTGTTCTACAATGATTACAACACGTTTGCAACCTACGGCGCAAATAAGAGAGATGCCATTATTCAACTGGTAAAGAGCGTCAACAGTTTTGCATCCGATGGAAATGGCGGTTACCTGAAGCTCTGCGATGGCATTGGTATGCAGAGTTACATCGGTGGCTATGGACAGCAGAGTGGATGTATGAACGACAATGACATTACCTTAGTGAAAAATGCGATTGAGAAATTTGCAGAAAATAATGTTGAAGTTCACGTAACAGAACTTGCCGTCCGCAATTACGATAATGATGCAGAGCCGGAGCATGCAGCCTTTTACAAGAAACTCGTGCAGACATATGTGGATATTAACAAAGCGGCACAGGCAGCAGGAAAGACCGGACCGATTACGAGCCTTTCCATTTGGGGCTTGTTTGACGCACCATATCTGTCAACGGCAGATTACAGCTACAAAATGAACGGACCATACTGTGGTCTGTTTACGGAATTGTATCAGCCGAAACAATCCTTTAAGGAAGTTTATGAGGTATTGGCGGCAGAGTAAAATATAAACGAAATCTTAGTACAGTTTGTGAAGAATAGTTGATGCCAGTGTATTTGGTATTCGAGTAATTCAGCAGAAAAGCTTTGCGACTCGTGGGCACTCCCGTTTGTTGAGTACGTAGCGGTATGGGCACTGATACCACCAGTGCCGCATACCGACGTACTCAAAACCCACGAGGCACAAAGCTTTTCTGTTGAATTACGGAAAACGAAAAGATGCCCTTGTGGTTTATGAAAAATATAAAACACCGATTTTTTCTTGTGTTTTCAATACCCTTATGATAATATATAAATAGATAATATATTATACAAAACACATAAAAATACCACAAATTAGATAATATATTATCTGTAAAAACAACACATAAAGGTGACATAAAATGGAGAAATTAATATGGGAGACAGCAGAGGAAATCGATATGAAGCTGGCGGGCAGAATACGAGGGATTCGCAAAAGGCGTTCGATTTCCCAGAAAAAATTATCGGAAATGAGCGGTGTAAGTTACGGCTCAATTAAGCGTTTCGAGACGACAGGGCAGATTTCACTACTCTCTTTAACGAAGCTGGCATTTGCTCTGAATGAGGTGGATGAGATACGGAATTTATTTACGGATGTTCCGTATCGAAGTATTCAGGAGGTTATCAATGAGGGAAAATAAAGTGTTGCATGTTTATTACGGGGAGCGGCTTGTAGGGACGATGGCACTTACGGAATCAAAAAAAGCAGCATTTGAATATGCTGATGAATGGCTGGCGGACGGTTTTTCTATCAGCCCTTTTTCACTTCCATTGGAAAAACGGGTTTTTGTTCCCACAAAAGATTATTTTCGAGGTTTATTCGGCGTGTTTGCAGACAGCCTGCCGGATGCGTGGGGGCAGTTATTGTTAGATAGAATGTTAAAAAAACATGGGATAAATAGAGATGAATTTTCAATTATTGACCGTTTGGCAGTAGTAGGAACTCAAGGGATGGGAGCACTTATTTATCGACCCGAAAGAAATCTGTCCTATGGTCAGGACGTGGATAATCTGGATGAACTGGCAGAAGAATGTCAGCGCATTTTGAATACAGAGGAGACAGAAAAACTGGATGAATTGTATCGTTTGGGCGGAACCAGTGGCGGAGCCAGACCTAAAGTTATGATGGAAATAGATGGGGAGCCATGGATTATTAAATTTCCGGCGCATGTGGACCGTGCGGATATTGGAAAAATGGAATACGATTATTATCTGTGTGCCGAGCAGTGTGGAATTACGATGAGTGAATGTAATTTGTTTCCGTCAGGTAAATGCAGCGGCTATTTTGGTACGAAACGCTTTGACCGGAAAAATCAGCATGGAGAAATGGAAAGAGTGCATATGTTGACAGTGGCGGCACTTTTGGAGTTGGATTTTGAGCAGCCTGTTCTTGATTATCAGGATTTGATGAAACTTACGAAAATAATAACCAATAATTCACCGGAGGATTTGGAGAATATGTACCGCCGTATGTGTTTTAATGTGTATGCTCACAATCGAGACGACCATGCAAAAAACTTCTCTTTTCTTTATGAAGAGGAGAAAAAGTGCTGGCGGCTGAGTCCGGCGTATGATTTGACATATAGTACGACATATTATGGAGAGCACACGACAACTGTGGCTGGGAATGGGAAAAATCCGGGAAGCAAAGAATTAATTTTTGTAGGAACACAGGCCGGCTTATCAAAAGAAAAGTGCCGGAGCATCGCAGTGGAAATCAAAAATTGTGTTTCTGATATGCTTTCAGAATATTTGAATCCATAAAAATGCGAATTTCCGGCACTTTTTTCTTTATCATTTTGCAGCTATTACGCTGACTTTAATTTTAGCGGTTACACCATTTTGGGCAACGGCATAAATTGTCGCATGCCCTGCTTTTTTTGCTCTGATTTTACCTTTTTTTGATACGGTCAGTACAGAGGAATCGCTCACAAGGTAGCGGATTTTTTGAATGTGCCAGCAGGTTTTTTTCCCTTTTGGTACAATTACTTGTGCTCGTATTTTCTTAGTGCTTCCGGCCTTTAAAGAAAGTTTTTTACCACTGCGGATTTTTACGCGCGAAGGATTTTCGTAAGTTTTACTTCCTTTCGTCAGCGAATGTAATTCCAGTGATTTACTGATTGCAGTTTTTTTCTTCCCGATAATGCGGTAAGCCGTAATACGGTATTTATACCACGTATCTTTTTCACAGTTTTTGTGGGTGTAAGAAGTGGTTGTTCGGTTTTTAATGTCGGCAATTTTCTTTACTTTACGCTCTTTTCCGTTTTCATTGCAGGCAGAGGCGTAAATGAAATATCCGTCCGCATTTTTTACCGGATTCCAGAAAAGTTGGTTAGCGTTTTTGCTCGCTTTTACCGGTTGAATCAGCTTTTTGCTTACGGAAACTTTGACTGTTTTTTTTGTCGGTGCAGCGGTTGGTGCAACGGTTGGTGCAACGGTTGGTGCAACGGTTGGTGCAACGGTTGGAACCTGAGTTGGAACAGTAGTCGGTGCTATGGTTGGTGCCATCGTCGGAGTCGCTGTTGCCCGCTGCGTTGGAGTGACAGTCGGCGTAGTGGTTGGTGTGACAGTCGGCGTAGTGGTTGGTGTAGCAGTCGGCGTAGTGGTTGGTGTAGCAGTCGGTGTAGCAGTTGGAGTCGGGCTTGGTGATGGTGATGGTGTCTGTCCCACCTCAGTTGGTTCCGGCAGGGGTATGTATTTATCGTAATAAACCTTAAGTATCGTGGCATTGTTTGGCTTAACAATTCCAAATGTAGTAGTATCATCTCCACCCTGCATATATCCATCGGGCTCCTTAATTTCTGCATAAACGGTCTTCCCAATGTAGGTTGGGGGGCTTACGTATTCGTTCAGCAGTTTATAGTTACCATCTTCTGTTTCCTGATAGTAGAGTACCTTATAGGTTGTTTTCTCCGGTTCATAATACAAATTCATTTGGTAATGTGTATCCGCGTTTTCGAGTGTGACAGAGGAATCCTGCGGTGTGATTGTGCTTATGTGATAGTAATCATTACTATATTTTGTCGCATAGCTGGGATCTGCTTCAGCCACAGTGACAGTGTCGCCAACGGCACCTGTCATAACCTCGGAAGATTCTGCCTTTACATAATATTCTGTGTTCGGATTTAACTTCCAGTAATTGATTTGATATGATGCCTCTTCGTCAATTGGTTTATACTTATTGGTAAACTGGAAGGCGTGCAAAGTTGTATTCGCCTTGGAGGCATTGATTGATGAAGAAAAACCAATCAAAGCCTTTTTGTTGTCAAAACGGGAGTGAAGGTCAATTTCTTTTTCAATCTGCGGTTTGGATGGTCTTTTCGCATTGGCAAAATCGCCATTGGCATAGCGGACATACATTTTTTCGCCATCGTAGTCAATCCATACGGTAAAAAGTCTGTCATTTACCCCTGCGTCTGCAAAACGGGTGGCACAGGTGGAAGAATCACTGACCTTGTTGCTCTTTTTCGAGGTGTCCTGATAGGCAGCCTCTAACTTATCTGTGTCATCCAGAACGCCACCTGCACAGGCATCAAAATAAGCAAGATTTTCGTACGCCGTATAGTTTTTTCCATCTTTTGTTTTTTCAACCGTTTTGGTTGGGTCAAGACCGTTTAGGTAATAAATGGCGTCGTGACGGGCATGGTCGCTGTTTAGCGTGATGCCGATATGGTCAAAGCGCTCGGCATACTTGTAATTGCGGTAAGCGGCGTACTCTCTGCCGTCCGTGCCCTCATAAGGATTAAAGTTTTTTTCGTAGTCATTTTTCCCGGTATAGGTTTGGTCTTTGTGAAAGTATAATTGGTTATCATAATCCCAGCTTTCATAGGAAAATGGGCGATTTTCATCATATGGATATACGTCGCCCGTTCTATTCATGTTACAATAGGCACCATTATATTGGGAATCCATTTCGACCATGAGTCTTTTTTCGTCACATTGCATGCCGAATGTATAGGTGTCACCACCGGAATACGTATACGCTAAATCTTCCGGATCGGATATGTAATCTTCCATGAAAAAGGCAAGGCCGTCGCCGCCGACTTCTCTGGCGAATTCTTTCCCTCCTGCCTGTTTGGTGTTGACGCAGGCGTCCGGGAGTGAAAAGGTAAATTTTGTGGAAAACTGTGATCTGCTATTTAGCGGAACCAGTTGATTTAGTGTGATTATTGTGGAACGGTAATCAGAGGTACTTTTATTCGGATCTTCCTCGGCGGCGGATTCGGGTGCAGAATACGGTTTTGCCACGTCAAACAGCCGGATTACTTTTTCCGGGGTTTCCTTTTTTGAATATGGATTTTTTTTAATACCATAAGTGTCTGAGCTGGGTTGGTAGCTTTCAATAGCCAGTGAACCTTTGTGTGGCTCTCCAGCCGCATTAGAGTCCATCACCCAGGATTCTTCCTTAAATTCTTCTCCGGTACCCTCGCCCTCGGCAAAAGTCATTACGGCCGGCTCTGCTGCCGCCGCTTTTTTGGTCTGGTTTAATGATGATGTTACCGGTACATTTGCCAAGGGGAGTACCAGCCCCAGAAGAAGAGACGTAATCAAAAGTCTCTTGTGAAATTCTTTCCTTGTCATAATATCCCTCATTTCTTTTTTGTGTTTGCCTCATGAAATGTAAAATCATATTTCATTGCCAGAGCCATAAACAATTTATTCATGACCTGACCGGTGATTTCCCGGATTTTTAATTTTCCAATATAAGCGATGGTTTCACGCTGTATGTCATCCGGTACATGATATGCGCCAAGCGTTACTCTTAGAAACCGCTCAAGTTTCTTTTCCAAAGTAAAATACATATCACATTTTTTTGAAATATAGGCACGCATACATCCGGCTGTCCCAATTTCCATTTCGTAAAAATCACTTTCCTGAAAGTCTTTATTATACTGCCTGAAAATCATCGCGATTTTTTTTGCTGTATGCTTGTGAATATAATCCATCAATGCCGGCTGCGTGTAGGCTTCCATGTAAATATCGCGCAGATGTTCATTCATCTCGGTAAGCGTCAACTGAATACAGGTTTCAACGGCGTAGAGAAGCACCGGATTTTTCCCGGTTCCGATAATATTTTCTGCTACACCAAACTGATTTTCAAACATGAATTCTGTCAGTTCTGCAAGAACGCCATCTTTTGTGTGAAAAATGGAGTGAAAACTGCTGCCGGATACGCCTGCATCATGAAGAATTTCCGTCATCGTTGTCTCGTGATATCCCTTTTCTATAAACAAGCGGACACTGGATGACAGAATTTTCTGCTTCGTTTCTTCACTGTCGTATTTTCTTGCCATGTACTTTGCATTCCTCCTTCCTTTTTTTATTTTATGTAAAATCCCTTCGTGTGTCTCGAAACAGAAATGAATTGCTGTTTGAGTTGCAACCCAATTATAACATGAGGGAAATTATTGTGTCAATGAAAGAATTGTCTATGGACAGAATTTGCCGGAAATCCTATAATGAAAGGGATTTATATACAATAAGGGGAAAAGGTATGACATTACAACAGTTAAAATATTTGGTGACAGTTGCGGAGTGTGGGAGCATTTCGGAGGCAGCACAGAAACTTTTTATTTCGCAGCCAAGTCTTAGTGCGGCAATTCAAAATTTGGAAAAGGAAATGGGCGTGACTGCTTTTTCACGCTCCAGCAAGGGCGTTGTGATAACAAGAGAAGGTGAGGAGCTGCTTGCTTATTCACGGATGCTTTTGGAACAGGCGGACATTATGCAGGAGCATTTTGGCAAGGATAAAAACCGGACGCCGAAATTTTCAGTGTCGTGCCAGCATTATTCTTTTGCGGTCAATGCGTTTGTGGATTTGGTGAAACAGTACGATGCCAGCCAGTACAATTTCATTTTGCGCGAGACACAGACCGGAGAGATTATTGATGACGTGGCGCAGGGGAAAAGTGAGGTTGGAATTTTATATTTGTCGGCGCACAACGAGGAAGTTCTGACGAAACTTATGAAGAAAAACGGACTTGTATTTGAAGAATTGTTTGTGGCAGAACCGCACGTGTTTATCTGCCGTGAGCACCCGCTGGCAAATAAGAAAGAAATTACACTGGATGATTTGCAGCCATATCCGTATCTGGTATATGAGCAGGGAGAACGGAACTCTTTTTATTTTGCTGAGGAGTTTTTGAGTATGCTGGATTTTCCGAAAAATATTCAGGTGCGCGACCGTGCAACGCTGTTTAACCTTGTGATTGGGTTAAATGGATTTACGGTTTGCTCCGGTGTCATCGACCAGAAGTTAAATGGTGAAAATATTATTGCAAAGCCCCTTGTGTCGGATTGTGATATGCGGATCGGCATGATTCGTAAGAAAAATACGATGTTAAGCCGCTACGCTTTATATTATCAGGAAGCAATAAAAAATTATCTGTCTATAGTTTGAAGCTATAGTGAAGGCATGGTTATATGTATTTCACAAAAGAAATAAACAATGCTACACTATCCTCATCAAAGAAAAACGGAGGATTTGAAGATGACAGCATTGCAGGAACCATTTCGATATGATTATGTAGGAAGTTTTTTACGCCCGGAAAAGGTAAAGAAGGCGAAGGCGCTGTATGAGGATGGGAAAATTGAAAAAGAAGAATTAGACGAGACAATCAATGAGGCAATTCGTGAAGTTGTTGCCAAACAGAAGGACTTGGGATTCCATGTGATTACTGATGGTGAGTTCCGTAGAACTTACTGGCATTTGGATTTTATGTGGGGATTTGAGGGAGTAGCACATGAGGTAACCGGAGGCGGCGTACAGTTTGCAGGCGAGCTCGCTTCTCTGGAAGATACTTATGTAGTTGGAAAAATTAAAGCGAAAGCACATCCATTTGTTGAATACTTTAAGTTTTTGAAAACTTTGGAAGATGAAAATACAGTTGCAAAATATACAATTCCAGCACCGGCACAGATGTTCCAGCAGTTTATTGTTCCGCAGAATGTGGAATCAACAAGAAAATTTTATGCGACAGATGAAGAACTGATTCATGATATTGGAGTGGCATATCAGGATGTTATCCGCCAGTTTTATGAGGCAGGCTGCCGCAATTTGCAGTTGGATGACTGTACATGGGGTGCCGTTGTGGGTGATGCCGCAAAACAGCGTTACAAAAGCCTTGGTATTGACTTAGAAGAAGTGAAACAGAGTTTGCTGGCTGTGAATAATCTGGCATTGGAAGGAAAGCCGGAGGATATGGTAATTACTTCACATATCTGCCGCGGCAATTATCATTCGACATATTTTACCAGCGGTCCTTATGACAGTGTGGCTGATTATGTATTTGCCAAAGAAAATGTAGACGCTTTGTTCTTAGAGTATGACGACGAGCGTTCCGGCGGTTTTGCACCACTTGCTAAAGTTTCACCGGACAAAAAAGTAGTACTTGGACTGATTACAACCAAAACACCGGAGCTTGAAGATAAAAAAGAAGTTATTGAAAGAATTCATGAAGCAGCGAAATATATTCCACTTGAACGCTTGTGCTTAAGTCCACAGTGTGGATTTGCTTCCTGTGAAATCGGTAATAAATTGACTGAGGAGCAGCAGTGGGCAAAATTGAAACTCGTAAAAGAGATTGCAGAAGAAGTGTGGGGATAAAATATAAAATAAAACCATTGGAAAAAATGGTTTTATTTTGCGATGGTGGCGAAAGGAGGGGAAGCAATGCAACGCTATTTTAGGGAATTGACATAAAGAGTTGTAATTTTTCCTCGTTTTCCGCTTTCAACAAGTCGTTTCGCGACAAATCACATTGAAAAAACAACGTTTAAGGCACAATTTGCCATAGAGCGTTGCATTGAAGCAAGAATGATTTCGTTATGTTGCAACTCTTTTGGGCGTTGGAGCAAAATAACGTTGCATTATGCAAGTTGCCATCCCTAAAATCCATTGTCCAGCATTTGCGATAAAAGTGGCGACACAACTTTTCAGCTTTCCAGCAGCTACAAGACTCCCTTAGTGGTGAGGGCACTACAAACCTCGCAGAGGTTTGTCAAGCGGCAGCGGTGCACGAACCACTAAGGGAGGCTTGTAACTGCGGAAACTAAAAACGGTGTCTCCCCTACTTGAAATAAATTCTCCATTCCCAATTCTTGTCCTCTCCCTCTATTCGTTGTATAATAAAAGTTAGCGAACAAAGGAAAGAAGATGTGTAATTTACATGATAGTTAGTGTATAATTTTCATTGGCAAAAATAAGTAATTAAAAAGGGAAGAAGG
>NZ_QUDR01000014.1 GCF_003477605.1 Clostridium sp. AF37-5 | reverse complement strand
TACAAGTATAATTTTTTTCAAAAACCTCTTGACTATTTATAGTTTGTCACCTCATCCGGTAAGTCAGCCGTTACGTTACGATTAATTTTGTTCTGTAAATCTTCAAAAGAAGCAACTGATTCATCTACAACTCCCTGCCATCTGGCTAATGTAGCAGTTGCTAAAACGGAATTTCCGCCCCAGCCATACAAATCATTATTCTTCTCTCTTGGCCTGCAAATATCCCCTACCGTCAAACCAAGCGGATCGTCGGCTTTGTTGTATGTCGAATATGCCAGATGATACTCTGATAAATCCGGAGATTCTTCAGAGCCATCCTGTATAATATCTGCTTCAGACGCTCCCATCACAGACATTGTCCAGCACATGCCCGTTTTTCCTTGATCTTTGATATCCGTCAACAGCCCTTCCTCTCTGGCATTAAACGATGACGGAATCGTTGTCTTTGCTGCCTTTTTCTTTCTGCCGGATGACAAATCATCCGAATTTAATAGTTTCCGATGAATTGGAAGATAGCCATACTTTGAAGTCTCACCGACCGAATCCTCGATGGATACTGCGGTCTGCGTTTTCTTACTTTCCTGTGCCAAATCCACCGGTGCACTCATCCCTATTACCAGCGAAAAGCTAAGCACTGCTGCCAATAAATTTCTTCTTTTCATGATATACCTCCATTCGTAAATGATTCATTCATAAATTTTCTTATGTAGTAATCTTACCATATTCATACACACTTGCAAAGAAAAAAGATTTCCTGTCATAATAAGCATTTTCTCTCCATAAACTATAGCAAAACGATAGCGGGGTAATCTATGAACATCGAACAAGAACGGGAAAAACTGATTCTTTTTACAAAAATCGGTGCCATCGTCCTGACATCCTTTGCTTTGCTCGCAACAAGTTTTTTTGTTTATCCGGAAAACCGTGCCGTTTTCAATGAATCTCTGCTTCATGAAAAAGAACTTCCCATCTACTGCGTAGAAAAGGAAAAACCGCAGATTTCAATCAGCTTTGATGCGGCTTGGGGAAACGACGACACCGCATCACTTCTTGCCACGCTGAAAAAACACAAAGTAAAGGCAACCTTTTTTATGACAGGCGGCTGGATTGAAAAATATCCGGACGATGTAAAAGCAATTGCCGCCGGCGGGCATGACCTTGGAAACCACAGTGAAAACCACAAACAGATGTCACAGCTATCGGCCGCACAATGCAAAGAAGAAATTATGAAACCTCATGAAAAAGTAAAAAAACTAACCGGTAAAGATATGATTTTGTTCCGCCCTCCTTACGGGGACTATAACGACACTCTTATCCGTGTGTGCCGGGAAAATAAATATTATCCGATTCAGTGGGATGTGGATTCCCTCGACTGGAAAGATTACGATGCCGCCACCATCATACGCCGCGTCACAGAGCACAAACATCTTGGCAACGGTTCGATTATTCTCTGCCACAATGGCGGAAAACACACCGCCGAAGCGCTGGATGAACTTTTAACAATTTTGAAGAAAAAAGGATTTCAACTCGTACCAATTTCTGCTTTGATTATGAAAGATAATTACACGATAAACACAGAAGGACGGCAGGTTAAAAACTAACCCTGCCGATACCAAAAAATGACCACTGCAATATCTGCACTTTTACAGTATCACAGTGGTCTGTTTTTTTATATGTTACATCAAAGAATCCAATGTCTCACGAATTGCCTGAATAAATTCAAGGCTGTTCAAAATTACCGGATTTTCACATGTGGAAATAAGAGAAAGACTCTTTGTCATTTTTCCATCCTCCACAGTCTTAATGCAGGCTCTCTCCAGTTTGTCTGCAAAATCCATCAATTCCGGAATCTCATCCAACTCTCCACGCTTTCTGAGTGCGCCTGTCCATGCAAAAATAGTTGCAATGGAATTAGTCGAAGTCTCTTCGCCTTTCAAATGTTTATAATAGTGGCGCTGTACCGTTCCGTGTGCAGCCTCATATTCATAAACACCGCTTGGTGATACCAAAACGGATGTCATCATGGACAAATCGCCATATGCCGTAGCTACCATATCAGACATTACATCTCCGTCGTAGTTTTTACAAGCCCAGATAAAGCCGCCTTCTGAACGGATTACACGAGCAACCGCATCATCAATAAGCGTGTAGAAATACTCAATGCCAAGTTTCTCAAATTTTTCTTTATACTCCGTATCATAAATTTCCTGGAAAATGTCCTTAAATGTATGGTCGTATTTTTTGGAAATGGTATCTTTAGTAGAGAACCACAAGTCCTGTTTGGTGTCCACTGCATAACTAAAGCATGCGCGTGCAAAACTGGAAATGGATTTTTCTGTATTGTGAATTCCCTGAATGATTCCCGGACCATCAAAGTTATGAATTACTTCTTTAGTCTGTGTTCCATCCTCAGCTGTAAATACAAGCTCTGCTGTTCCTTTACCCGGAACCTTGATTTCTGTATTTTTATAAACATCACCATACGCATGACGAGCAATTGTAATCGGTTTCGTCCAGTTTTTTACATAAGGAACGATTCCCTTAACAAGGATTGGTGCACGAAATACGGTACCATCTAAAATTGCACGAATTGTGCCGTTTGGCGATTTCCACATTTCTTTCAAATCATATTCATCCATACGGGCAGCATTCGGTGTAATCGTAGCACATTTTACCGCCACACCATATTTCTTTGTTGCCTCTGCGGAATCCACTGTCACCTGATCATTGGTTTTATTGCGGTACTCCAGACCAAGGTCATAATACTCTGTCTTTAAATCAACGTATGGCAGCAACAACTCATCTTTAATCATCTGCCAAAGGATTCTGGTCATTTCATCCCCGTCCATCTCTACAAGTGGGGTTTTCATCTGAATCTTACTCATTTTTCCTCCTAACCAAAACGTTCACATGGACGCTTTCCATAAATTATTGTCGCTTTTTACTATAGCATAGTGGCTACAGATTGTCAAAGAATGGCCCCTCGATTTCTGTCCTGCCATCCTCTACAAGATACGGCATTTCTTCATGCACTTCTACGCCCTCTTGAATCTTCTGTGTGTCCATTTTTATGTATTTAATTCTTCCATTTGCAAGAATTTCCCCGTCTTTATCCATAATATAAGAATCTGTAATAATAAAATGGCTCGTGTTTTTTACAACTACACCCCGCCCAATCAATTCTGTCTCATAGGGAACCGGTTTGCGGTATTTGGTATCCAACGATATCGTCACACCAAAAGTCTCCTCCGACAATTCCTTCGCCCACAAGGAACGAAGCCCCATCTCATCAAGCATCGCCGTAATCATACCGCCATGCACACGTCCCGGATAACTCTGGTGCTGTTCTTTGTAGCGAAACACCGTCATCACACTGCCATCTTCCATGTTGTAAAATGGTGCATTCACGCCGTATTCATTATCCAGCCCGCAAATCATGCACATTCGGCTGTTTTTTTGTTTGCTAAGTATCTTCATGTTGTGCTCCTTGTACTTTCAATATTGATTAAATTTCTTTCTGTCTTTTGTCTATTAGTAGTATAGCACAACGTTTGTAAAACATCTATAAAATTTGTGATAGCTTGCCTTATGCAACGCTATTCGCTCCGCCAAACAGCACACGCTATTCGCTCCGCCTCCGGCTCCGCTCATAGAGGCTGTCGCCTCATACCAAAAGAGATGCGCCATGGCATTTGCAAGCGAGCTTGCATGCCATGGCGCATCTCTTTTGGTGCGTGGCTTGTAGCTAACTAAAGTATACAACTTCCTCTTGTGGGGGAGTGGTTTTTTCGACTTTGTCAGCCCAAAGCATTGGCACTAATGCTTGTTGTTTACGGCTAAATTCCGGTTTTACTTTTACCGTTACCATAACCCAGTCGTTGGTTGCAAACTTATCAGCCTGTGGGTAATGGCAAATGAATCCGATTTTTGCGATGTCATCCGCACAGCAAGTCATGGCCGCGCGGGATGGAACAAAGGCATCTTTCGGGAAGGTTCTATTTCGGTATACCTGTCCTTTAAATACAATCGTTTTTCCCTCGTATTTTTCCGGATGCTCACTGACATCCAGATACCACAATCCAAAATCGTCATCTTCTAATACAATTTCTTTTGCAGTGACATCAAACGGTAATTCTTCTTCAATATTACTCTCAACCGAGCCATCCTCTGATTCAAATAAAACCTGGGCACTGCGGTTGATTGCTTTGACATTTCGACGCATGGATGCCTTGTCCATATCGGATGAACAACGATTAAAAATAACCAAATCCGACTGCTGAAAATGCGACATAATCAATGATTTCATATTATTGATATAAACAGAAAATGTTTCCGCATTGACCGTCGTAAAAGTCTGCACAACAATCCAATTTTCCGGAATGGTTTCATTGATTAACTTAACCAAATCCCACATTCCGTTTACTTCAATAACAATTCGTGCCGGCTTATACTGTTTCACAAGTTCCTTACACTTATCTTCCGTCAAATCTTCTTCGTCTTCAATCAAAACCGTGTCCACTTTATTATGGCGAAGTAACATTTCATCGACTTCTTTTTCTCCCTCTTCTGTCATCAGATATAAGGTCCGCAAGCCGTCTTCAAAATTTCCCTCTTCCAGTATTTCCTGAAAACATGTTGATTTACCGCTTTCCAAAAAACCGGTAAACAAATAGACCGGAATATCCCGATTTCCAAACATAGTTTCCTCCATTCCTTATCATAAAAACAATTGCTTAATTTCACTTTCTTTCAACTCTGCTCCAATAACGCAGATTCGTCCGGTATAGTCTGCACTGCCCCGGCGTACTTCGTACTCACCAGGTACCAAATCAAAGTGGAACCATTCACCTTCCGTCGCCGGTACAATTCCCTTCGCGCGAAGAATGTTTCCATAACCATTATCCTCAGCAGACAATTTTTTCAAAATACCGGTCAATTCTTCCTCACTGTATTTGTGCGCACTCTCGATACCCATGCTTGTAAATACATCGTCCGCATGATGGTGATGATGTCCATGCTCGTGGTCATGTCCACAACAGCACTCGCCATCCCCGTGGTGATGATGGTGTTCATGTTCATGGTCGTGATGGTCGCACTCACCGTGCTCATGGTGATGGTGGTGTTCATGGTCGTGATCATGATGATGTCCACACTCCGGACATACATCCTCTTCTTCCATCAATTCTAATTCCAGCGCATTACTCTCCTCAATCGCACCAAGAATTTGTTTGCCATCAATCTCATCCCATGGTGTCGTAATAATTGTTGCCTTATCATTTTTCTCGCGAATCAAAGCCAACGCAGCATCTAACTTTTCATCCGTAATTTTACCGGTCCGGCTTAACACAATTGTCTTTGCACTCTCAACCTGGTTGTTGTAAAATTCACCAAAGTTTTTCATGTACATTTTACACTTCGTTGCGTCTGCCACCGTAACATACCCATTCATCTGCACATCGGCATGGCTTTCCATTACACCGGAGACAGCCTTAATAACATCCGACAATTTACCAACACCGGATGGCTCAATAATAATGCGGTCCGGATGATATTTCTCAAGTACCTCTTCCAATGCGGCACCAAAATCACCAACCAATGAACAGCAAATACATCCTGAATTCATTTCCGTTACATTAATGCCGGCATCTTTCATAAAACCGCCATCAATGCCAATCTCACCAAATTCATTTTCAATCAGGACAAGTTTTTCTCCCTGAAAAGCTTCCTTTATCAGTTTTTTTATCAATGTTGTCTTACCGGCACCAAGAAAACCGGAAAAAATATCAATTTTTGTCATGGTAATAATAACCTCCTTATTCTTATGTTTCTCTGCTACTAGTATTATACTCGTTTTTCAAAAAGTTACAAGAGGTCACTCTTCCCCTACTCCCGGGCATAACAGTTTCTGCTGTTTCGTCAACCATTCATCCGCCTCTAAAAGCCCCTCATCCGAAAAATTAAACGTCATCGTCACCGGCTCCTCCTTTGTCTTTTCCAGTATAAACGGTCCTTTCCACGCAGTCGCAAGAAGTTTCTTTTCCTCCTCATCGCCGTCTTTAGAAATTCTGAAATTCATCCCCCGGTAACTTCCTTTAAAAACACTTTTTTTATAATAATCAATGGAATATAATGTAATTCCTTCCATACAAATCCTCCTCTGTAAAATTTCTTTTTCTTATTATATCACAAAAAACTCTTGAAAAATACCAAAAAACATGGTTTACTATAATCGTGTGTCTGTAAATCTTTGACACAAAAAAATTATATGGAGAGATGTTTCATGAAAAAAGTAGTTAAGTTTGGTGGAAGTTCCCTTGCCAGTGCAGAACAGTTTATGAAAGTTGGCGCTATTATTCGAGCAGACGAATCCCGCCGTTATGTAGTCCCTTCCGCACCGGGAAAACGTTTTTCCGATGATACGAAGGTAACGGATATGCTGTATCACTGCTATGAACTGGCAGAACAGAGCAAGGCATTCAACAAGCAGTTAAATCAAATCAAAGACCGCTATAACGAAATCATTAATGGTTTGAAACTCGATTTTTCTTTAGATGAAGATTTTGAAATCATTAAAAAACAGTTTGTAGCAAAAGCAGGTTCTATGTACGCTGCTTCCCGTGGCGAGTACTTAAACGGAAAAATTATGGCAAAATACCTCGGCTATGAATTTGTCGATGCTGCCAATGTAATCCGTTTTAACAAAGACGGGTCTTTTGATTCTGAAACCACCAACGAGCTTCTTGCCACTTATTTAGATAAAATTGAACGAGCTGTCATTCCGGGATTTTACGGTGCCATGAAAAATGGTACAGTTGTTACTTTCTCCCGCGGCGGTTCCGATATTACCGGTTCTTTGGTTGCCAAAGCAATTAATGCGAATTTGTATGAGAACTGGACAGACGTTTCCGGCTGCTTAGTTACTGACCCACGTATCGTAAAAAATCCGGAAGTCATTCATACCATTACTTATATGGAATTACGAGAACTTGCCTACATGGGTGCTTCCGTACTCCACGAAGATGCAATCTTCCCGGTACGAAAAGCCGGTATTCCAATTAACATCCGAAACACAAACCGTCCGGAAGACGATGGAACAATGATTGTAGAAAGCACCTGCCGGATTCCTGCTTATACCATCACCGGTATTGCCGGAAAAAAAGGCTTTGTAGCCGTTAATATTGAAAAAGATATGATGAACTCCGAAATCGGTTTTGGTCGCAAAGTCCTCAGCGCTTTTGAAGACAATGGTATCTCTTTTGAGCATATGCCATCCGGTATTGATACCATGACTATTTTTGTTCATCAGGACGAATTTCAGGAAAAAGAGCAGGAAGTCATTGCCGACATCAACCGTTTAGCAAAACCGGATACCATTCATCTGGAATCTGATTTAGCTTTGATTGCTGTTGTAGGACGTGGCATGAAGAGTACACGTGGTACTGCCGGTCGTTTGTTCTCCGCTCTTGCTCATGCGCATATCAATGTAAAAATGATTGACCAGGGCTCGAGTGAGTTAAATATTATCATCGGTGTAAATAATGAAGATTTCGAAGATGCAATTCGCGCTATCTATGATATTTTCGTAGTTGCAAGATTATAATTGCAAATTGAAAGAGGCTGCCATTTTGGCAGCCCCTTTTTTATTTCTGTCATTTTTAAATTTCTACATCAGCACTATAATCCACATTGTCATAATGGAAACCAAACATGTGATAAAAATCTTCCCAGTAACCTTCAATGTCACCAAGCTCGTCAATGTTCTCTGTCGTAACTAAGTCCCAAAGCTTTGTTATTTCATTCTGGACTTTATCTTCCATTTCCCAGTCATCAAGACGGATATAACCTTCTGCATCCGTTTCCTTTGCCGGCAGTTTGTCGATAAACAAACGGTTCATCTGCTCGATGCACCCCTCATGCAGTCCCTCTTTCTTCATAATCTTATAAAGCAGAGAAATGTAAAGTGGGACAATTGGAATTGCTGCACTGCTCTGTGTAACCAACGCCTTATTCACCGAGATGTAAGCCTTCAATCCTTTCGCCTCAAACTCTTTTGTGAGTTTTTTCGATGTATCAAAAAGATGTTTCTTTGCCTGACCGATACTGCCTTCTTTGTAAATCGCATGAGTCAGTTCCGGTCCGATATAAGAATATGCTAATGTAACAGCATTGTCACTCAAAACATCTGCATCCACAAGTGCCTGAATCCATGCTTCCCAGTCTTCACCGCCCATAACTTTGACGGTATTTTCAATCTCTTCTTCGTTGGCAACCGGTACCGTTACATCTTTAATTTCATTATTTCGCAAATCAATGGTTTTGTTTGTCAGTTCTTTTCCCACAGTTTTCAGTACAGATGATACTGTCGTTCCATCCGGCATCGTTCTTCTCGGAGCTGCCATACTGTAAACAACCATATCAACTTTTCCAAAATCCTTGCGAATCGTCTCTATTACCTGATTTTTCATTTCTTCCGAAAAACCGTCACCATTAAATGACTTTGCATAATAACCGTCTTCTTTGGCAAACTCTTCAAATGCCTTTGTGTTATACCAGCCGGCAGTTGCCGTTCTTCTTCCATTGGACTCTCTCTCAAATGCCACGCCAATCGTATCTGCCCCGTAACCATATGTTACTGCAATACGGCTTGCCAAACCATAACCGGTCGAAGAGCCAATCACCAATACCTTCTTCGGTCCTTCCACCATGCCTTTTTCTTTACAATAAACAATCTGTCTTCTTACACTCTCTTTGCAGCCGGCAGGATGTGCTGTCGTGCAGATAAATCCTTTTACTTTTGGTTCTACTATCATCTTATCCTCCAAATTCTTTTGCATCAATCAAAGCTACTAAACAACCCGCATCCCCATTCATAAGGGAACACTTTACGCTATAGTATAACATAAAACAAAATCATAAAAAAGTGCAAAATACTTCCCGCCACCACGAACAAGTGGAAAATGGAATGCACATATTTTTTCTTTTTACCAATACCATACAAAATTGCACCAATCGTGTAAGCAACACCGCCGGTAAACAAAAACACGGTTCCGCCGGTACCAAGACACTGTACCGTCGGTTTAATAAAGAAAATAATACACCATCCCATCGCAAGATAACAAATCATCGACAAAATCTGATATTTTTTCAAATCAATTGCCGTCAGAGTTGCCGCGATGAAACAGCACGCCCACACAATACCAAAAATCACAAATGCCTGTACCGGGTACTGTGGTCTCAGTGCCGTCAAAGTGACCGGCGTATAAGTTCCTGCGATTAGAAAATAAATTGTACAGTGATCAATAACCTGAAACACCTTTTTAGGCATTTCCGGTTTCAAACCATGATAAATACTTGACATCGCATAAAGCACAACCATCGTGGAGCCATAAATAGCTGCTCCCACAACACCCCATGCATCTGTGTGTATTACTGCAAAAATCACACAGAGTACCAGTGCCGCAATTGCCAGCGCACCACCGGCAATATGCGAAACCATATTAAAAATTTCTTCTCCTTTTGTATAAGATGGAAGGACACGGTCTTCCAAATGTGTTCTAACTTTTTTCATGCTAAAACCTCCGATGAATTACATTTTTCTCCGAAGCACCATCGTTATGAGTATTCCTGATAAAGAACCAAGAAATACAATAGCAATCGGCAGAAGTGGAGCCGTATCGCCGGTAGCCGGTGATGGATTTGTCGCAAGTGTTCCAATCACACTTGTATTCTTCGTGGAATTTGTCTGTCTCGTTGTAAGTGCTGCCGCCGTACGGTAGGCAAGCGCATACGTAGAGAAACGGTCTGTCTTAAATGTAACCGTATTTGTTGCTGAATCCAAATCTTCCAATACGGATACTTTTCCTTTATGAACACGAAGGACAACAAATTCACGCGACGCATTCCGCAAATCCGAAGGAACCGTTACCGTTACAGAAATCGGTTTTGCCAAATTTGTTACCTCTTTCTCTGAACTGCTTCCTACTTTCTTCCACAGTGTGATATCCAAATATTCACCGACCGAATAACCCGACAGATTTGCAATCACAAGTTCCTTATCGTTTTGAGGAACACTGCCGTCAATATTCTTGATTCGCAATTCAATGCTTGCATTACTGCCATCTTCTACTGCCTGCTGTTCTCCATTTGACAGTACAGATGTTTTCAAATCCTGTGTACCTGTTACAAGTGCTGTATTCGGTGCTCCGTCAACCACCTTGACATGCTTTTTCACAATACCGGCAATTGCCTGGGACGGTGAAGCGGTCGGTGTAACTGCATTTCCATCCGTATTATTATCACCTGAATTGCCTGCATTATCCGCATCGGTGTCATCTGATGCCGGGAGCGATGCCGGCTGATTTAATACCACTGTGCAATCTGACATATTACCGGCACAATCGGTTGCAGTAATTACATATACCATCGTTTCCTGTTCTGCTGTCAAAGTAAATGTAACCGTATTATTTTCCATACTCTGCGGTTTACCGTTCACGGTAACATTCGACAGATTCTCATCCGATACCGTTACCTCACGGCTGTTTGCCTCATATGTGGCATCTTTTTCAACACCTTTAATTTCCGGCATTTTCGTATCTTTCTTATAATTGAATACACTCGGATAATAAATTTCACCCGTAGTCTCATTCATGATATAGAATTTTTCTTCACCGCAGTCTGTATCTTTTGTAAGAGCAATCTCATCCAGTGCTTTTCCTTCTTCTTCTCTCAAAAGTTCGTAACCATCTTTTGGTACAATCCTTAAATCCGAAGTATACCAGCCGGTATCCGAAACACTGCCTTCAATTCGGTACTGACCGTCTTTTCCGGCACTCGCATAGCGGCGGTCAACCAAAAGCAGACCGGACACATACTCAAAGGTATAATTATCTGCCTTGCCGCCTTTTGGTGTAAGCTCTTTTGTCTCTTTCGCTGTCTGTGTAAAATCAACCGTTGGAGCCACATAGCCGGCTGCCGTCTCCGGTGTTTCCACAACACCGTTCTGCGTTACAAATCCGGTTACTTTTACAGAGCCCTTAGCTAACGTTTCATGATAATACAAATCATCGCCCGAATATGTCGCCTTCAAAACCGCTTTGTCAACAGAAAAACCACATGTCGTCTTTGCTTCTTTGCCACCGTTATAAACCAGTGTCACATCCGTTGCATATTTACCATGTGAAAGTCCTTCTTTGGCAGCAATCCAGAATTCATTTCCTGTGTTTTTCACTTCAAAATGTTTGTCATCGCCAAGAATGACTTTCTGTATCGTAGCGTCTGCATTTGCCTTATCCGTATTTTTAAAGGTTATTTTGGTCTGTGGCATTGATGTGTAACCATAAACCGCATCCGCAATTTTAAGCGTATCTGCCGTAATATCATAAATCGGTTTCGTAATCGTAAACTCACGCTCCGCATTATTACCGGCTGAATCTCTCGCTACCACGGTATAAGTCTTAGAGCCTTTCTGTGGGCAGGCAATCTCCTTCTCCGCCGTCTTCATCCCTTCCGACTCTTCAACAATCGAAAGGGCACTTCCGGATGCCGTAACATCGGTTCCCTCATAGAGTGTTGTCTCATTTAAATTACCGTCTGAAACTTTTAAGGACAAAACTTCCGTGATATATTCTTTTTCATCCACGATACCCTGTTCTTTTCCATTTTCAACCTTATTGATTTCCGGCTGCTTGTTATCAAACACCAAACCATTGGAAGATATATAAGTTGACAAACCGGCATGATTTGTTATTTTTGCATAAATAACCGCACTCTCATATTCCTCCGGTGAAATCGAAAATCCATCCTCATACGTTACCCAGTTTAATTTGGTATCTAAACTCTCTGCTGTTCCTTCCACGGCTTTTTCCGATATACAATACTGAATTGGTTCCAGTCCGCTCTCTTCATCCGTTGCACTGATGGATACCGCTTTGGTCTGATTAAAAAACAGTCCAAAACTTACGGAATTACAAAACTCAGCCCACAGATTGGAGGATACGGTAATACCTTCTCCATTTCTAAAATACGGAGCCGTATTATCTATTTTTATCGTCTCTTTCATCTGCGCAGAAATTTCACCCGTCTGTGTATTCATAACATAAAAACTTTTCTCTACACCGTTTGTCGGCCCAGCCACGGAAATCGACTGTGTCTGGGAAGCGAAAGAATCTGCTGCTTCCGAATCACTAATTTGATAATTCGCCGCCGGGCGGATGGCTACATAATCTGATACATACCAATCGTAGCCTTTTACCTTTTTACCCTCAATCACATAGCCGTCACGAAGTACATGATGTTTCACTTCCAGTTCACCGGCTGCATATGAAAATTCATAGTCGTGTGAAGAACCGCCATCCGGAATCAGCTGCATCGTTTCCATTGCACGTTTATCCGATGTAAATTCCTGACTATTCTGATTTTCATCCATATAATATAATTTCGGTGCCACAAAATCTGCATCTTTTACAAATACATCCTTTGTGTCTCCATTTTTAAAATCCGTCGCTGTGTACTCAATTGTTCCTTTCAAATCCGGCAGCGTATGATAACCGACATCTTTCTGACCGGTGTAACGCACTAACATGTTGGCTTTTTTAATCGTTACGCTGCATTTGCAGGTCACCTCGGATTCAGCATCTCCATTATAAGCAATCCGAACCGCTTCGGTATAAGTTCCTGCATGAAGTCCCTGTTTTGGACGTATTTTTGTACCCTCTGCAACTTCAAAATACTCTGCTTCTCCATTTGCACCTTCCAATGTAATGGAATCTGCTGCCACCGGCTGATTGTTTGCTTTATTTATCAAACTTACCGCCTGTGCTTCCACCTCTTCATAACCATAAGTCAGCGCCGAGCTGCCACTGCCAAAATCGAGGTTTTTCGCATCGACATCAAGTACCGGATTTTTCAGTGTCAATGTCGTAACTTTCTGATTACCGGACTTATCCTCTGCTGTAATCTCATAGACAATATCATCATTCGTTTCCGTGGTTCTCTCAATAACAAACGATACACTTCCCTTTGTGATATCATCTTCTGTTTTTGTGAGAACCGTATTGGAACCGTTTTTCACAGTAACCTTTGAAAGATAGTCATCTGTAACTGTAATTTTTTTGCGATCTGCAATATAACTTTTCGTATCACCTAATTTTTTACTTCCACACAAAATTTCCGGCAGGGTCTTATCCACAGTAATCTGATTGGATGCGGAATAAGTTGTATTTCCCGCCTTATCGATTACACGGGCATAGAAAATACGTTTTCCCTCCCGGCTGAACGTAACCGTGTCCCCTTCTGCAAGAGTAACCCAGGAAGCTGACTTTAACTGGCTTGCCGTCATCGCCTTTGTTGCCAGCACATAAGCACGGCTGTCCACTTTACTCGTCTCATCCTCTGCACTCAGAGAAAATACAACATCATGATTAAAGCAATCCACGCCAAGTTCATGATCGGCATCCGAATACTGTTTTCCTTCATAAGTTATCGTTGCTGTCGGTTTGGTCTTATCAATATTAATCTGTCCATCCCGCTTTTCTGCTACCGTTATTGCACCGGTGATTCCTTTATTATTTTTATTTTTTAAATAAACCTTAAGTGGTCCCTGATTCGTACCATCGGATGAACAAATGATGGAATCTTTAAAATCACTCTCATCCGTTGAAATCAAATAGCCGCTCATCGGTACAATCTTTACATCTGAAGTATACCACTGTTTTCCATCGACAAGTTTTCCTTTTGTACCACTGACTGTGTACGGTTTCGTTGGTGTCGGATAACGCTTAATGGTAATTGTTTTATTCAAATCAATGGTTTTTGCCTTATAGTTACTACCCTTGCTGACATGCAGATAAATCGCATAAGGATCATCACTGTCTGCTTTCGGACGGTTTTCTGTCGTGCCATCTTTCACAACAATGTAAGCACTTCCCATTCCCTCTTTCGAAGACACAATAGTTGGATTAATGATTTCTCCGGTATAATAGTATTCCTCTTTAATCGTACTGATATCAAAATCAGAAAGCTGCGGCTCACCCTTCTGAATTGTCACAACTACATCATCGCTGCGTACTTCTTCAGAATCTAAATCATACTGGTTATTGTCAACACTTTTCACCATACAGTAGAAATAATAATCACCGGCTCCGGTATCTTTCGGAATGGAATACGTTGTTGTCTTTGCTCCATTTCCAACCAGCGCCTCACCGGTACCGTTTGCCGTTTTGCTTACATACCACTGGCACTCATAACCGGCTCCTGCCGGCGGTGTTACTTCTACTTTTACTTTGATGGTTGAATCCATCGGATATGTATACGGCCCTACCGGCTGCTCTACCACCTGGCAGGTCGGTTTTTCTAACTGAACCGGTGCCGCTTCCCTCTTTTTCTTAATTGCCTTCTTTTCCTCTTTTGGCAGATTATCGGATTCATCCTGTTTGGCTGCTGACTGATATTGCGGTTCCTCAGTTGCCCGTGGCTCATCCGTCGCCTTTTCCTCGTCTTTTTTCTCTTCTTCCGGTTTTGTCGTTTCTTCTGCTGATTCTGTCTCCTCACTGTCCTGCTTTTCTTCCGGTTCTTCAGTCACAACCGGCTCCACCGTCACATCCGGTGTCATCGTCGGCTCAAGTTCCTCCTCTGACACAGTCTCGGTCTGGCTCTCACCCGTCATCTCATCCGCCAGTGATGGCAGGACAAGAACAGCTCCTACAACGGCAACCAGACAGATGGCACCGGTCACAAGAGATTTCCATTTATTCTCCTTTATAAATAGATTTCTTATCGCATGATAAATTGTCAAAAAGGCAATGACTACAATCATTACCGGGTAGGTAAGTGGTTTACACTTCTTTCCAATCTTAATTAAAAACTCCAAAATCCTTTTCTTCATAAAAAATCCCTCCATGGGTATAATATCCGCACATTAATGCAGTATTATTATACACCTAATGGAGGGTGTTTTGCAAGATAGTAATTCATTTAGTCCATGATATCGACGTCTTCACCTCGAAGAATTTTATTAATATTTCTTACGGCACACATTTTTCCGCACATCGTACATGTATCTTCTTTTTCCGGTTTGCTTTCTGCACGGTAACGGCGTGCTTTTTCCGGGTCAATGGCAAGTTCAAACTGCTTTTCCCAATCAAGATTGCGACGTGCTTCGCTCATTTCAAAATCCCAGTCTTTTGCACCCGGCAGTCCTTTTGCCACGTCCGCAGCATGGGCTGCAATGCGGGAAGCAATAATTCCTTCTTTAACATCTTCAAGTGTAGGGAGACGCAAGTGCTCTGCCGGTGTTACATAGCAAAGGAATGATGCACCATAAGTCGCAGCAATTGCTCCACCAATCGCACTGGTAATATGATCATAACCCGGTGCAACATCGGTCACCAAAGGTCCTAATACGTAAAATGGCGCTCCCTTACATACCGTCTGCTGAATTTCCATGTTTGCACGAATCTGATTCAGCGGCATATGACCCGGTCCCTCAACCATAACCTGTACATTGTGATTCCATGCACGCTGTGTCAGTTCACCAAGTGCAACCAATTCGGAAATCTGCGAAATGTCTCCGGCATCTTCAATACTTCCCGGACGGCAGGCATCTCCTAAACTGATTGTCACATCATACTCTTCGCAGATATCCAAAAGTTCATCATATCTCTCATAAAATGGATTTTCATTTCCGGTTAATTCCATCCATGCAAAAATAATGGAACCGCCGCGGGATACAATATTGGTGTGACGCAGATTCTGTTTAAAACGGTCTGCTGTGGCACGGTTAATTCCACAGTGAATGGTCATAAAATCAACACCGTCTTTGGCGTGCATTTTTACGACTTCCATCCACTCATCGGAAGTAATGTCTTTTAATGCTTTGTTATAGTAAACAACGGCATCATAAATCGGCACGGTACCAATAACAGCCGGACATTCACTTGTCAGTTTACGGCGGAATTTCTGTGTATCACCAAATGAACTCAAGTCCATAATTGCCTCAGCACCCATATCGACAGCCGCCTGTACTTTCTTCATTTCCACATCCAAATCAAGACAATCCTTACTCGTTCCAAGATTAACATTGATTTTTGTTTTCAAACGGGAACCGATTCCATAAGCTTTTAAGCATTTGTGATTTTTATTGGCAGGAATCGCAACCTGTCCTTTTGCAACTAACTCGCGAAGTTCTTCCACATCGAAATTTTCATAAGCGCTGACCCGCTCCATCTCCGGTGTGATAATTCCTTTTCTCGCTGCATCCATCTGTGTCGTATAATTACTCATTCTTATCCTCCATTCAAAAAAAGAAGACCACAAATGTGGTCCTCCATAGATTCTTCCTCCGTTGGCATTACCCACATCAGGTTTCGGGTCGAAGGTGTCACCTTCCTCTCAGCCTGTCTGCAAGCTCCCCGGATTTATTGACATACCGCTATTATAGCTCATGTTGCTCCTCTTGTAAACAAGATTCTTCCAAAAGATGAAAGAGAGCAATCTTATAAATCAAAACAATGCGGATGTCACGGTCACAGTACCGGTTTTTCACAAATTCACACGTCTTATACAAAAAAATAAGTCCGGCGGTCACTGCTGTTATGGCAAACACCACCGCAGGAAGCTGTAAAAAAACAAGCGTAAGCACCGTAACTGCAAAACCAGTCACAATATAGATAAAGTTGCGGCTGATTCCAATTGACTGCTGCACGGTGTCCAAAAGTCCTTTTAACGCCAAATCCAGTTCTTCTTCCGACGAATGACTCAATTTCTCATAAATATCGCAAAACACGTCCATACTTTGTTTTCTCTTTAATTTATCGGCATAGCACGCATACCGTTCTTTTCCAAATTCTCTTTGAATCAATTTTCCCAATACACTTTTCACCATTCACTCTCCTTTAGTAAAATCAAAGCTGCCTTTTTATCCTATAGTATTCAACCATATCTTGTTTCGTTATTCCCACAAAAAAGAATTACCGTAAATTTCCCATGTTAACAAAACGTTTACATTTTCGCAAAACTATCCTAACATCTAACCCCTATACTAACGATTGTAACATGAATTTGCTTACAAGATTCTTTTTTTCATAAATTGTTTTGGTGTTTTTAAACCAAACTTTCTCCTCTTTTTAATGCAGAAAGGAAGATGGTTCCCCGCCATCTTCCTTTTTGTTATGCAAAACCGACAAACACCATCACTTATCCGATTAGAAAGCTTAGCATTTGTCGATCGTAAGTATTTCCTAACTAAAAGAAAAATTTATACATTGTTTCGGATTCAAAGGTTTCGCCTGCTTTAATCACGCATGGTGTAAAGGACTTAACATTGATGGAGTTCGGGAAAAACTGCGTTTCAAAGCAGATACCGGTTCTCTTTGTATAAGTTTGTCCATCTTTTCCTTTCTCATTCTCAATAAAGTTTCCGGAATAAAGCTGCATGCCCGGAAGGTCTGTATACACTTCCATTGTTCTGCCACTTTCCTTTTCTGTCACTTCTGCTACTTTTGCAAAAGTTCCTTCCGGCTTATCCAAAACATAGTTGTGGTCATAACCACCTGCCAAAACAATCGGTGGATAATCGGAATCAATATCGTCACCTACACATCTTGGCTTTCTGAAATCCATTGGTGTGTCGGTCACATCTACAATTGTTCCGTCCGGAATCAAATCGTCACTTGTCGACGTAAAGCCGTTTGCTTTTATCGTCACAATGTGGTCCGTAATTTGTCCGCCCTTGTGTCCTTTTAAGTTAAAGTAACTATGATTTGTCAAATTGCAAAGTGTGTTTTTGTCTGATTTTGTCACATAATGCAATTTTAATTCATTGTCATCTGTCAACGTATAGGTCAGACTCACATCAAGATTTCCCGGATATCCCTGCTCTCCATCCGGACTTACACGGGTAAATGTGACACTGTTATCGCCAGCTGCTGCCTGGTACATAACCTGATGATACCCCGGTGTGCCGCCATGCAGATTATTTTTTCCATCATTTTTTTCAAGTTCATACGTTACACCGTCTAACTCAAATTTGGCATCGCCGATGCGGTTTCCATGACGTCCGATGAACGCGCCGAAAAAGCATCCATTCACTTCATAACCGGCAACGTTATCAAATCCAAGAACAATATCTTCCACATTGCCGTTTTTATCCGGTACCATCAAAGACACTAAGTTTGCACCATAATCAATGACGCTTACCGATACGTTATTCTTGTTTGTGATAGTGTAAAGAGTTACCTCTTCTCCATTCTTGGTTGTTCCAAAACTTTTTTGTGCTACACTCATTCTGCCTGTTCCTCCTTTTCTTCAACCATAATACCTAATTCATCTAACTGCTTTGCATCCACCGGACTTGGTGCATTTGTCATCAGACAAGAAGCATCTTTTACTTTCGGGAATGCAATTACTTCACGAATACTGTCTTCTTTTGCCATCAGCATAACCAGACGATCCAGACCATAGGCCAGTCCTGCATGAGGTGGAACGCCGTATTTGAAGGCATCTAACAAAAATCCGAACTGCTCATACGCATCTTCTTTGGAGAAATTTAATGCTTCAAACATCTTCTCCTGAATATCGTTCTGGTGGATTCGGATGGAACCTCCACCGATTTCCGTACCATTCAATACAATATCATAAGCCTGTGCACGAACACGTCCCGGATCACTTTCCAGATATGGAATATCCTCTTCCATCGGCATTGTAAACGGATGGTGCATTGCCTGGAAACGGCCCAGTTCCTCATTGAACTCAAGAAGCGGAAACTCCGTTACCCAGAGGAACTTAAATTCATTTTTGTCAAGCAAATCCATCTGTTTCGCAAGCTCCAGACGAAGGTTTCCAAGCACATCCCAGACAACTTTATTTTTATCCGCTGCAAACAACAGCAAATCGCCCGGCTCACCAGCCATTGCTTCTACTAAGTTTTTCAATTCCTCTTCTGTCATAAATTTTGCAAAAGAAGATTTATAGCTGCCATCCTCATTGATACACAGATAAGCAAGTCCTTTGGCACCAAAATCTTTTGCAAAGTCAACTAATTTATCAATCTTCTTACGTGGCATAGCGCCCTGTCCCTTCGCATTAATACCACGCACGGAACCGCCATTTTCAATGGCTCCGGTAAATACGCCAAAACCACAATTTTTAACAACTTCTGTCACATCATTAAGCTCCATGCCAAAGCGGGTATCCGGCTTATCCGACCCAAAACGGTCCATTGCTTCCTGCCAGGTCATACGTGGAATTGGGAGTGGAACATCCACATCAATCAGAGCAAACATTTTCTGCAGTAATCTCTCATTGACATCCAGAACATCGTCCACATCAACAAAAGATAATTCCATATCAATCTGTGTGAACTCCGGCTGTCTGTCTGCACGCAAATCCTCATCACGGAAACATTTTGCAATTTGGAAATAACGGTCATAACCGGAACACATAAGGAGCTGTTTTAACACCTGCGGACTCTGTGGCAGCGCATAAAAACTGCCCGGATGCACACGGCTTGGCACAAGATAATCACGTGCTCCCTCCGGTGTACTCTTAATCAAAATTGGTGTTTCAATCTCCAAAAATCCTTCATCTGCCAAAAACTGGCGTGCAACCATAGCGACTTTACTGCGCAAAATTAGATTACGCTGCAAATCCGGGCGACGCAAATCAAGATAACGATATTTCAAACGAAGTTCGTCTTTTGTTTTTGAATTTTCCTCAATTGGGAATGGTGGTGTTTCCGATTCCGAAAGAATCCGGATATCGGTGGCAACCACTTCAATCTCACCGGTTTTCAAATTCTCATTGATCGCACCGGAACGCTTTGTAACAGTTCCTGTAACAGCCACAACAAACTCACTTCTTAATTTTGCTGCTTTTTCAAACCCTTCTTTTCCAACATTGCTTTCTTCGAAAATAAGCTGGATAATACCGGAACGGTCTCTTAAATCCACAAAGACAATTCCGCCTTTGTTACGACTTTTCTGAACCCATCCCATCACGGTAACGGTTTGAGAAATATTTTCTGTTGTTAATTCCGCGCATCGGCATGTGCGCTTTAATCCTGTCATTGACTCTGCCATAATAACCTCCATAGATAACCCGATTGTATCGGTTTGTTTTGCTAATTAATCTGCGTAAATCATTTCAATCTCTTCATAGCCATCTGCCATGAGCTGTTCCTTCTGGAATTTTTTGTTCTTTTTCATAATATTAATAGCAACAATAATTCCTTTTTCTCTTTCGGCTTTTGCCTTTTCGATTACTTCTGCGATTACATCCGCAGATGCTTTTTTATCAATCAAATAGGCTTTTTTCTGAGCTGCCGACGGCACTTTGTAATCACGCTCTAAAAGCAGCATAACAATACGCTCAAATCCAATGGAAAATCCACATGCACATGTGTTATTTCCGGTGAACTTTCCAATCATTTCATCGTAACGTCCGCCGCCACCGACGGAACCGCCAAACTCATCCATCGCAATTTCAAAAATTGGTCCGGTATAATAACTCATACCACGGACAAGTGTCGGGTCAAAAACAATTTTAAAATTTGCTGTTTTAACTTTTTCTACTGTAGAAATAATAGTCTCCAAATCTTCGGCAGATCCCTCTTCCAAAAACTCGCCAAGCGTATCTTTCATATAGCGTACGCCCTCAATATCACTTGTTACTGTCTCAAATAAAGTCTTACATTTTTCTACGGATTCACCAGCATAACCGGCCTCTAAAAGTTCTGCCACAACGCCGTCCATACCAATCTTGTCCATCTTATCAAGAATGATAAACACCTCGTCGTATTCTTCTTCCGGGAATCCGCAGAAAGCAGCCATTCCTTTTAAGATTTTACGATTATTAATGCGGATGGTAAAGTTTTCAAAATCCAGTTTACCAAGCAGCGTCGTTGTTGCGAGAATCAATTCAATTTCCGCTAAGTTTGACGGCTCACCCAAAATATCAATATCACACTGCATAAACTGACGGTAACGTCCACGCTGTGGTCTGTCGGCACGCCATACATTTCCCATCTGAAGTGCCTTAAACGGAACTGGCAGTTCATTTGCATTATTCGCATAATATCTGGATAACGGCACCGTAAGGTCATAACGCAGACCGCCATCAACCAAATCACTTTCGGTTTCTGCCGTCTCCAAATTCAGTTTCTGACCACGTTTCAAGATTTTGAAAATGAGTTTTTCATTTTCACCGCCCTGTTTATTATTCAAATTTTCAATATGTTCCACACAAGGGGTCTCAATCGACTGAAACCCAAAGGTACGATATGTCTCTTTAATCTGTCCGATTACATAATCTCGAATCTCCATCTCTCTTGGCAGAATGTCTTTCATTCCGGTTGTTGGTTTTTTCTTTAATGCCATAATTTCTTTTTCCTTTCTATCATCTCATCAATGCGGAGAATATAATCATCCACACTTTTTACGTTTTCAATGCGCTCCATACGGTTTTCTTCATGAATGACATACTTTGTGGAGCCGCCGCTGCCAAGTGCCGCAATCGTTTCCCATTCTTCCATGATTAACGTATTATATAAACACTCCTTACCTGGTTTTGCATAGGCAACATTTTCCTGATTTGTATTTCTTGTGGTACCTGCCTTATTTTTCTGGCGGTACATATAATACGGCAGATATCCGTAATCTCTTAAGATATCCTCGCTTGCCTTCTGAATAATCGGAATCAGTGTATCTTCCGGGCGAATTTCTCCACCTCTCTCCATCTGTTCACGTCTCATTCTGGATGCTCTCTTAATCACAAGCGTATGCACGGTGACACTATCCGGGTCAAGTTCATGGATTTTATACAGCGTATTGCAAAAGTCCACTTCATCTTCTTCCGGCAATCCAACAATCACATCCATATTAATGTTATCAAAACCAGCCTTACGTGCCATCCAAAATGTTTCATTCACACGTTCTACTGTGTGATTTCTACCGAGCAATTCTAATGTATGCTGCTTCATTGTCTGTGGATTAATGGAAATACGCGTCACACCGGCACGTTTTAAAATTTCAAGTTTTTCCATTGTAATACTGTCCGGTCTCCCGGCTTCCACCGTAAACTCAAGTGCCTTTTTTACATCCAGATGCTTTTGTATCATATCCATCAGTTTCTGTAACTGCTGCTCATTCAGAGATGTCGGCGTTCCGCCCCCTACATAAATGGTATGCAGCGGTCTCTCTCCGGCCTGCAGACTAAAAGCAGCCATCTCTTTTTCCAGTGCCTCTAAATAGGCATCCACCTTTGTGGCATAACTCTTGTAATCATAAGAAGAAAAGGAACAGTACTGGCAGATGGAAGGGCAGAACGGAATTCCAATGTAGACACTGTATCCGTTTTTTTCATCCAAATCTTTTACCATCTCATATTCTTTCTCTGCAACATCCATCACAAGAGAAATCTTTGCTTTGCTCACCAGATATTCTTCTTTTAAGCACTCACGGACTTCTTCTTTGGTTTTCCCTTCAAAAAGCATGCGAAGTGGAATTTTCGCAGGACGAATCCCGGTAAGAATCCCCCATGGCAGTGTCTTATTTGCTTTCTCTGAAAACTGTCTGTACGCCGCAGCTTTTACACTGTTTTTATCATAGCCTATCGGTAAATCCAAATGAAAGAAAAGCTCATCTCCAAAATAACATGACAAGGGATATCCCTCTTGCTCTTTCCAGTCTTCCCTCTCTTTAATTTCACAAGGGTGTTCCGGAAAAAAACTTTGGGAAAGTGCTCTCATATCATAAGCAAATTCCAATGGCTTTTTGTCATTTTTCTTCATTTCAAAAGTAATCATACATAAATCCCCTATGCATATGGATTGTTTGCCGCCTCATAGGCAACCGTTGTTTCCGGCCCATGTCCCGGATAAATTTTAACATCATCCGGCAGCACAAGCACTTTATTCCGCACGGAATCTAACAACTGTGCCGTATTTCCGGTCGGCAAATCCGTTCTGCCAATCGATTCCATAAAAATGGTATCTCCACTAAATAAAGCCTTCTCCTTTTCTTCATAATAACAGCATCCGCCTTTCGTATGCCCCGGCGTATAAATGACACGGAATACAAATCCGGCAATCTCAAGTTTCTCACCGTCACGCAGTAACATCTCAGGCTCAATTGCCACCTCATAGCCTGCCATCGCACTGGCATTCAGATGCGGGTCTTTCAAAACATCAAGTTCTTCCCTGTAAGCATACACTTTTCCACCAACATAAGAGACAAGGTCACTCACGCCGGTAATGTGGTCAAAGTGTCCGTGTGTTAATAAAATCCCCTCACAGTCCCAGCCGTTTTTGCGAATCTGGTCTGCTATTTTTTTTGCTTCGTCACCAGGGTCAATCACAACACAAGAATTGGTACCTTCCTGATGAATGATATAACAATTAGTACATACCTGACCTACTGTCAGCATAATGATTTCCATAATATTTCTCCCTTTTTAACCGTTCGTGCTTCGCTCAATGTCGTTTACACTTTCTACGGATTTTAATTTACTGATTAACCGGTCTAACTGTTCCACACCATGTGTTTCAAATCCAACGGTAATCGTTGCGCGCTCCTGCTTGGTTGTGCGGACATTCATGGATTTCACATCAATATTATTTTCCGTAAAAATACGGGAAATGTCAAACAATACACCACTTCTGTTATAACAGTAAATGACGATTTCAACCG
This sequence comes from Clostridium sp. AF37-5, assembly GCF_003477605.1. GTDB lineage: Bacteria > Bacillota > Clostridia > Lachnospirales > Lachnospiraceae > Eubacterium_F. The sequence continues at coordinate 64,096 of NZ_QUDR01000014.1, read as the reverse complement.
GATAAACCTCACCGCTGTCTTTTGCCTCCGGACTCCATTCAGCTTCAATCAGGCGATTTTTCTCCGATACCGGCAGGTGAATCATATTCACACAATCGGTACGGTGAATTGACACACCGCGGCCTCTTGTAACAAATCCAACAATTTCATCTCCCGGAACCGGGCTGCAGCATTTCGAAAAACGAACTGCCAAATCATCCAAACCTTCCACAATAATGCCGCTTTTGCTCTTTAAGTGTTCTTTGGATGTGTGTTCTGCCACCTGCTTTGCCTCTTTTGCATTCTCAATTACTTCATGCACCTGAGCATCCGAAACAATGCGTTTGTTTTTCTTGTTATACTCATCTTGTAACTTATTAACAACCTGCCCTTCTTTTAAACCACCGTGCCCAATTGCGGCACACACAGACTCCCAGTCACGAAATCCATATTTGCGGATGCAGGCTGCTGTATATTCATTTCGCAAAAGAACCGAAAGGTCAATGCCTTTGTTTTTGCAGTAAGTATGCAAAAGTTCTTTTCCTTTAATAATATTATCTTCCTTAAATTCGTTACGGAACCACTGGTTAATTTTATTCTTTGCCTGACTGCTCTTGACAAGATTTAGCCAGTCACGGCTTGGACCACGGCTGTTTTGACTGGTAATAATGTCAATGCGGTCACCATTTTGAATCTCATAATCCAGTTTCACGATACTGCCATTTACTCTGGCACCCACCATTTTATTTCCCACTGCTGTGTGGACAGCATAGGCAAAATCAATCGGTGTGGAGCCGGCAGGAAGATTTTTTACATCTCCATTTGGTGTAAAGCAGTAAATTCGGTCGGAATACAAATCCAAATCACTTTTAATGGAACTCAAAAATTCCTTATTATCATCCATGTCATGCTGCCATTCCAAAATTCTACGCAGCCATGCCATCTTCTCTTCTTCTCTCTGATTTTTGGAGCTGTTGCTTCCACCGCTCTCTTTGTAACGCCAGTGAGCCGCAATACCATATTCTGCCGTTCGATGCATTTCATACGTACGAATCTGAATTTCAAACGGCTGACCGGTCGGACCAATCAGTGTCGTATGCAGAGACTGGTAATGATTTGGTTTCGGCATCGCAATGTAGTCTTTAAAACGCCCCGGAATCGGTTTATACATCTCATGAATAATACCAAGTGCCGTGTAGCACTCCTGATCATTGTCCACAATAATACGAATCGCAAATAAATCGTAAATCTGGTCTAATGTCTTATGCTGTTTTGCCATCTTGCGGTAAATACTAAACAAGTGTTTTACACGTCCGTCAATAGTTGCCTTAATATTATTTTCAATCAGCCGCTTATCCACTTCTTCCATAATTTCCTTTACGAAATTTTCCTTATATTCCTTGATGGCATTAAACTGTTCGCTCAAATCCCGATAAGCTTCCGGCTCTAAATACTGTAAAGACAAATCATCTAATTCAACCTTTACTTTGGATATACCAAGCCGATCCGCAATCGGCGCATAAATCTCCATCGTTTCTTTTGATTTTTCTTTCTGTTTCTCCGGCTTCATAAACTGCATTGTCCGCATATTGTGAAGGCGGTCAGCCAGTTTAATAATAATTACACGGATATCTTTCGCCATCGCAAGAAACATCTTACGCAGATTTTCCGCCTGTAACTCTAATTTATCAGAAGAATAATTCAACTGTGTCAGTTTTGTAACGCCATCCACCAATGCCGCAATTTCTGCACTGAATATCTCTGTCAAATCTTCTGTCGTATATTTTGTATCTTCAACAACATCGTGAAGCAGCCCCCCCACGATGGTCTCCTTATCCATCTCAAGCTGTGCAAGAATTATCGCCACACATACCGGGTGAATCAAGTATGGTTCGCCGGATTTTCTCTTCTGGTCTTTATGGGCATCCTTCGCCAGTTCATAAGCTTTGTTAATCATCTCCAAATCATTGGAAGGATGGTAACTGCTGACCGTTTTTTTCAAGATTTCAAACAAATCATCCGGATCTGTAAAATTCGGCGGAATCAATTCCGTTGACAATTCACCGGTATCAAACGTTTCAACCAATCCGACTGTCTTTTCTTCCTCCATATGGCTCCTCCTTCTTATGTGGTATCTTACTTATTATAATGGGATTCCCTTGAAAATGCAACTATCAACTATTCGTTTGTTTTCCCCTTCTCCGTTTCCATATGAATCTGATTCCCATCCGAAACTGCCTCAATCGTTCCCATCGTATCCGTGCGGTATATCTGCACATCATCATCCTCAAGCTTAGCAAGAGTAGCTGCATGAGGATGTCCATAAGAATTGTCTTTTCCCGCGCTGATAACAGCATACGCCGGATCCGCTTTTGTAAGAAAATTATCCCCCGTTGCCGTATAACTTCCATGATGCCCAACTTTTAGCACATCACATTCGAGATCGTAATTCTCTTTTATCATATCCTCTTCTGCTTTTTCTTCCGTATCGCCCATAAATAAAAAGCGGTTTTTCCCATAGGCAAGCTGCACCACCAAAGAATTATTATTTGCTTCCTTATAATTTTTGAGCGGTCCCAAAAAACGGATTACCACATTTTTTTCAAACCGATATTCCTTTCCGATTTCCGGCATCTGTGCCGTCTTATTCACACTCTTTAATGCACTTTCCACATCCCGGTACGTTTTCGTCTGTTTTTTTGCCTCAGGCAGATACACCGTGTCTACCTGAACATTGTTAATGACATCATCAAGACCTCCGACATGGTCGCTGTCCGGATGAGTTCCCACTAATATATTTAACTTTTTAATACCTTTTTTCTTCAGATAAGAAACAACCATCTGCCCTTTTTCATTTTTCCCGGCATCAATTAACATACTAAAGTTTCCTTTTTGAATAAGCGTAGCATCCCCCTGTCCCACATCGATATAAGAAACCGTAAGGCTGCCACCATCCGCTTTTGTCTCAACAGGCTTTTCCTTTGAGACAAAAAGCCCTTTTACCGGCTGGTACAAAAGTGCCGCAATAATCAAAATTATTGGAATTAAAAGCTGTCGGATTACAGCCTGTTTTTGCTTTTTCGTTGGCATAACATCTCCCTTTCTTAACCAGCTGCACACCCGGCAGCTTTTTTCTGCATGATAAAATGTACCATATTCCTCCGCTACTGTAAAGAAATCCTTGCAATTTAGCAAATTTCTAGTAAAATAAAATAGATATGTTATGCCTTATGGCAAAAACTTTAGTATGAAACAAACATGGAGGAAATTATGATTCAAGCAAGTAACATCTCATTACGTTTCGGAAAAAAAGCGCTTTTCGAGGAAGTAAATATTAAATTCACTGAAGGAAACTGCTACGGTATCATCGGTGCCAACGGTGCAGGAAAGTCTACTTTTTTGAAAATTCTTTCCGGCGAATTAGAGCCGACAACCGGTGAAATCAGTTTAGGCCCCGGCGAGCGTCTTTCCGTATTGGAGCAGGACCATTTTAAATATGACGACCAAATTGTTTTGGACACCGTAATTGCAGGAAATCAAAAACTGTATGACATCATGAAGGAAAAAGATGCCATCTATGCCAAGGAAGACTTCTCCGAAGAAGATGGTATGCGTGCAAGTGAACTCGAGGCCGAGTTTGCCACCATGAATGGATGGGAAGCAGAAGCTGACGCTGCCACCTTGTTAAACGGACTTGGTATTGCCACGGAAGTTCACTACAAACAGATGAGCGAACTGCCGGACACGGACAAGGTTAAAGTCTTGTTAGCACGTGCCTTATTTGGCAACCCGGATATTCTTCTGCTCGACGAGCCGACAAACCATTTGGATTTGGACTCCATCCGCTGGTTAGAAGAATTTCTCATTGATTTTGAGAATACAATTATTGTAGTATCCCATGACCGTTATTTCCTCAACAAAGTATGTACTCATACCGTTGACTTAGATTACGGCAAAATGCAGATTTATGCAGGTAACTATGATTTCTGGTATGAATCCAGCCAATTGATGATTAAGCAGATGAAAGAAGCCAATAAGAAAAAGGAAGAAAAAATCAAAGAATTGCAGGAATTTATCCAGCGATTCAGTGCAAATGCTTCCAAATCCAAACAGGCAACTTCCAGAAAACGTGCGCTGGAAAAAATCGAGTTAGACACTCTGCGCCCATCCAGCCGTAAATATCCTTATGTTGACTTTAAACCGGACCGCGAAATCGGAAATGAAGTCCTTACCGTTACCAATCTTTCAAAGACGATTGATGGCGAAAAAGTGCTTGACAATGTTTCCTTTACCGTTGGCCACGATGATAAAATTGCTTTTGTTGGTTCTTACGGTATTGCGGCAACAACCTTATTCCAGATTCTTGCCGGTGAAATGGAACCGGACGAAGGCGATTATAAATGGGGAATTACAACTTCCAACTCATATTTCCCGAAAGATAACACAGCATACTTTGACAGTAACGATACCATCGTAGACTGGCTAATGCCATTTTCTCCGGAAAAAGATGCTACTTATGTCCGCGGCTTTTTAGGACGTATGCTCTTTAAGGGCGACGATGGATTAAAGAAAGTCAATGTACTTTCCGGTGGTGAGAAAGTTCGTGTTATGCTTTCCAAAATGATGATGCTTGGTTCTAACGTCCTTTTAATGGATGAGCCAACAAACCACTTAGATATGGAATCCATCACTTCCGTAAACAATGGTCTGATTAAATTCCCCGGTGTTGTTTTATTCACTTCCCAGGATCATCAGTTTATCCAGACCATCGCCAACCGTATCATTGAATTTACGCCAAATGGTATGATTGACAAGATAACCACATATGACGAATATCTCGACAGTGATGAAATGGCCAGAAAACGTCAGGCTTTAAGCTGATTTGACGCTGACTTGAAAAAGACAAAACTTGACAATATTCATCCAATCAGATACAATAGTTGGAAAATAATCCATAACGACCCTGGATACAAAAGGAGATGAGGACTTGGGGCCCAGTGACGCGGTAAATATACTTATAATTATAATTTTACTCATATTATCCGCATATTTCTCTTCTGCAGAGACGGCATTAACAACGGTAAATAAAATCCGCATGCGCTCCTTGGCAGAGGAAAATAATAAAGCAGCAAAACGCGTTTTGAAGTTAATCGAAGAACCTTCCAAAATGTTGAGTGCTGTACTGATTTGTAACAACATTGTAAATCTTTCTGCTTCTTCGATATCAACATCCTATGCATTTTCAATATGCAAACGGATTGGTATGGAAAACAGCACTAGTCTTTTTGCCGGTATCGCAACCGGTATTCTGACTGTATTGATTTTGATTTTTGGTGAAATCACACCAAAAAACCTTGCGACAAAAAATGCAGAGAAATTAGCACTCTTCTATTCGAGTTCAATTTCCGCTATCACTCACATATTGACGCCTGTTATTTTTATCGTCAACCAATTTGCAAGATTTTTAATGTTTTTACTGCGTGTGGACACTTCAAAAAAATCAAGCAGTATTACAGAAGATGAGCTGCGTACCTTTGTTGATGTCAGTCACGAAGAAGGTGTCATCGAAAGCGAGGAGCGTAAGATGATTACCAATATCGTAGACTTTGGTGATACACTTGCCAAAGATGTTATGATTCCACGTATGGATATTGCCATGGTGGAGGCAAACATTTCCTATGACGAACTGCTGACGGAATTTACGGAAAACAAATACGCAAGACTTCCGGTATACGAAGAAACCATTGATCACATCATTGGTATTATCAACTTGAAAGATTTCGTTTTTTATCAAGGCGACAAAGAAAACCTGAACATCAAATCTTTGATGCGGGAAGCTCATGTCACTTATGAATACAAAAATGTCTCCGAACTTTTCATGGAAATGCGGAAGGACTCCATTCCGATGACCATTGTTCTGGACGAATATGGTGCTCTCGCCGGTCTGATTACCATGGAAGACCTCATTGAGGAAATCGTTGGCGAACTACGTGATGAGTACGACACAGACGAAGAAGATGACATTCAAGTACTTTCTGATTCCGTCTACAAAGTGCTTGGTTCTACACCATTAGATGACATTGCCGAGGCACTCGGCGTACCGCTTAAATCCGATGATTATGACTCGATTGCGGGGCATGTCATTAACCTGTTGGAGCATTTTCCAACTGAAGGGGAAACAGCCGAAGATGAATTTGCCAGGTACACAGTACTTAAAGTCGACGGAAATCGAATTGATACAGTAAAACTTGAACTCAAACCAAAAATAACAGAGGAGCCGGAAGAAGCCGAATAGTTTCTTTCGGCTTCTTGCCATTTAATCTTTTTCAAAAACAATTTTTCTTCTCACACTCACCGTCTCTTCTTTTCCCTCATCCATATTCATTCTGCCGCAGACCTCCACATCCATCTGTCTTTTATCATAATCCATTTTATGAACCAGAACCGTCAAATCAATTTCATGGTTCCATTTTGCAATCAGGGACTGTAAAAGGGCTGCTAGCATCTCATTGCGATTTTCAATTCCATAATGGTTTTCCTCCATCACCTCCGACATTGTCTGCTCCATAGCAGATGATAAAGAAGTTTCCGCTCTTTCATATGACCACATTCGTTTTGACGCCGTATGTTGAATCATAACAACAAATAAAATTGAACCAATTCCAATCATCGATATCACAATTGTCTTCACACAAATCACCTCCTATCCTGCATATTCATACCCATCAATCACATATTTTTTTCGTAATCCAAAAGGAAAAACGACATCATACCACAGAATAACACGAACATACCCTGTCGTTTTACTCTTTATCTGTACCTGATAGCCTCTGTCTTTTGCCTCCTTATTACATTGTTTTTTTGCTTCTTCCGAATAATCACTTTTCTGCAATTGATATACAGCCTCCCGGTAATATGTTCTGGCACTTCCATATCTCACATTTTGAGAGAGATAGAACACCAAAAGAAAAGAAAGCGCTGTGAACAATAACATAAGTATAAATTCATCCACTAATCGGCTCATCTCACCCTCCATTCCAAATCGTCATCTGCTGAACAAGAAGAGAAAATACTAAAACACTGTCCCACATGATTTTTACACCGGCAATAAAAAGTGGAATCCGACGAAATGCACGCAGACGCAACGCATGTTTTTTACTGCTACTCTCCTCTTTCTCATCGTACTTACTATACAACTGTTCCATAAGAAAAAATATCTCCTGCTTTGCCTGCTCACAGCCATCGACATTTGCCCTTCCCAATACTCTCATTGCGATGCGAAACTCCATGTCATCAAATTCCTCACAAAAAGAATCATATGGTTTATAAGAGGCCGGATCCTGCCGAATATTTTCCAATAAAGTTTCCAACTCTTCACGAAACCAGCCATCCATTCCCTCAATCGACAGCAAAATCATTTGATAAACACCTTTTGTCTGCAAAGAACAGGCAGCTGTCATAATCCAGTAAGAAGCCATCTGTCTCATCTCCTGCGCTAAGACGGTACTGTCCTTTTTCCTCTTTTTCTTCCAAAGCCATAATAAAAAACAAGTAACAGTCAACAAAACCATACCACAAAAAACAGCAGTAGAACCAAGTATATTCGTTTCTTTTCCCGTCAACATAAGAGAGCAAAAATGCAACATAAGAAAAGAAACCAAACAAAGGATAAATGCCAGTATCACCGATAACAAATACTCTTTTTTTATCTTTTTCTCAGACTGCCTTCTTTGTTCTCTTCTCCTTTTCCACGCATCAAAATCACGTGTTATAAAATCAAGTGCTTCCCCTTCCATCGTTTCCATTCGCTCATACAAATGGAGGAAACGATAAATCACAGCAATCTCATGATAAAGAGATTCATCGCACACTTTCATGAAAGCCTCCAATCATTTCCGGGAACAATTTCCCCAATTTGAAATTTTCTCGACAAACTTTTGGGAAGACGGTAATTAACAACTTTTCCATCTTCCACGAGCATAATCATCCGGTTCGCAGTTTCTCCTCCCCTTACCGGTTCCCGTTCAAACACACCAATCTGGTCAATAAAGCGGTGCAAAAGTCCTGTCTCATCCCGTTTACTTTTCACTAAAATACCAATATCCAAGTAACGATACGTGTCATTTTCAATCCATCTGCTATCTTCTTTTTCCCCTGCCATAGCTAAGATTCTCTCCGGAATACTCCTTACATCCTCTGCAAGCATCGTAGTCATTCCACAAGCTCCGGTACGAATTGACTCTAAGAAACATTTCACCTCCTCGGACTTGATTTCGGACAAAATCAGCCAGTTTGGCAATTGTTTCATACATATTTGGATTGCCTGCGTATAAGAAAAGTTTTCCGCCACTCTCATCTCCACACAATCTTTATTAGGATTCATTTTCTGATAATGAATCTCTAACACATCCTCTATCGTAACAGTTCGCTCCGCAGCAGGAATATACTGCGTCAGATATTTCAATAATTCTGTTTTTCCGGAACCGGAACATCCGCATATTGCAATACTGCAATGCGCTGCCATACATTGAATCAGAAATTCAATCACTCTTGCATCACAGTAGCCATTTCCTGTCATATCCTCTTTTTTCAGCCGGCGCACGGCAGGTGTTTTTTTCAGTGAAATCGAAAGCCCGGAATACGCAACACTTGGATGCACCAGACAGACACGAAGTTCTTCCGTTTCCACTTCCATAACCGGATTATCCCTGTTAAATGCCTTATTTGATAAATTCGATAATAGCATGGAAAACCGATTTGCAAATGACTCAGATAAAACTTCCGGTGCCATATACCGCCCCTTTTCCAAGTCATCAATCCATAACTGTCTGCCATTCCAATGAATATCTGTGACCGTTTCTTCCATCACGTAAGGATATAAAACACCATAGTCCTGACGCTTCAGCAAATAATCTTTTTGAAATTCATTCATTTTTTACCACTCCTTTTTTCGCCTTTGCAAACTGTCTTAAAAAGCTATCATTTACCTCTCTGCTAAAGGGCTTTTCCTGACGGTGTATAAACTGTCGTGCCACCTTCAGTGCATCTACCGAAAAATGCCACTTTTCTTCAACAAAATCTGTATTATCCGGCTCGACATACAAAACCCGCCCATGTATTTCTTCTTTTTTATCCATAACCGGCATTATTGTTTTTTTATGCTCTGTCGAATCTGTCTTTTGTTGTTTTTCCTTTTTTATGGTATCTGTCTTTTCCGGCTTTGGTTTTGCCGTTTTAGCTGGCATAAGGTTATGTTTTTGTTGGTTTTCATTTGTGTTTTTTTGCTTCGACTTCGTTATCTCTGACTGATTTTGTTTTGGCTCCTTTTTCTTTGATTTCTTATTTCCCCAGCCGGTAACCTTGCCATCAGCATAAATCTGCTCCTTCCTTTCATCCGGATTGTTTGTCAATGTGCCGCCCTGAACAAATAACGAACCGCCTTTTGCCACATAAACAGCTCCACCGACACCTCCGTAACAAATATTACCTTTTCGATAACCTTTGGCCATATTTCCCGATATAACTCCACCTTTGAACCAGACACTGCCTTCCGAGTAAATCGCTCCACCTCTTCCATCAAACCCTTCCACAGTACTGATTCCTATCGTTTTGTTACCAGTAATTACACCTCCCTGTATCAGTAATCGGCCGCCCTTTTTTACATAAAAGGCCGCTCCACCGGAAACATTTCTGTTGTTACGCACGCTCCCTGCTTTCATAATGCAAACACCTCCGCTGCCAATCTCAACTGCTCCACCTCCGTTGACCGCAAGCGTTTCATTCACATTATCCTGCAGAAAGCATCCTTTCCCAATCACCAATGTTCCCTGTCTGACTTCGATTAACCTTCCAAATATCTTAGATTTTGTATTTTCCCCTGCACTGCCGGAAACCGTCAACTGGCTCCATTCACATTTTTTCCCCTGCACTAAAAACAGACATCCACCATAAACTTTCCCATGCAAAGCACTCCGAACCAGATTATGTCCTCTGCCATGAATTATTTTCTCTCCTCGTATCACTACAGGTTCATCCACGATTATATCCGAAGTCAGCTCGATAGTTTCCTTCGTATCCGATTCACACAACTGCTTAAACTCCGAAAAATCAGATACCATCCTTTTTGCTAAAACCGGCCGTACACTCACACAGAGCGAAAGAGCGAAAAAAAGTGCAATTCTTTTTCTCATTTTCTTCATGCTCCACCTCTCCTTTCATCCATGCTTCCGAATCTGTTCCTGCAGCAAAGACACTGTCTCTTTCACCGCCTGCATAAACATCTCATGGGAAAGAGAATTTTCTTGCATATAATTTTTCAACAAAAAAGGAATCAGCTGTCCCCTTGACATTGCATCGGAAAAACCGGTATCATGCGGAATCGTGCCAATCTTTGCGCCGGGTATATGAAACTGTTTCATAATCGCCGACTTTGTAAGCTCCGACTTTCCATCATAATTTCCAATCAGATAAAATGCCTTTTCCTGTATGGATGAATAATTTCGAAAAAAATGAGAAAGCAACGGAAGATTCTGATTCAAATTCACAACAACCAAATCAGCCTGTTGTAAAATTTTACGCGAGCTCGCTAACTGTGCGGCCGACGTATCGACCATAACCATATCGCTAAGCCGCTCTAAACATTCCATCGTCCGAACTGCTTCCCGTTCTAAATAATACTCCAGATAATCAGAACTCTTTACCGGTTCTGAAGGAAGATAAAAAAGACGTTTTCCCAAGTAATCCTTAGTCAAACCATATAAATTTTCTTCGGAAAGTTCTTCTCCTTTTTCCACTAATTGAAGAACCTTCTCCAGACCGCTTGCGGTCTGGTAATACATGGGCTCTCTTACACATCCGGCAGACTGCGGATGATAATAAGTGCTCCCCAGATTCACAATATTTTTGTGATTTTCAAAGACAATTGTCCGCTCATTCGGACAACTTAATGCTGATAATACGCTGATACAAGCCAAATTACTTGTAACACCGGAATGTCCTCTGGCATTGCTCCAAAAAGCAATTTTCATTTTAGTACCTCCTTTTTGTTATTGGAGGTGGAGTGTTTCCTATCTTAGCACCTTATTTTCTCCTTGTAAATTATCAATTAGTACCAAAAAAGAAACCAAAAATTTGTTCAAATACACGTTTTTTCAGCGAAAAACGCCGGGAACACAAAATCCCCGGCGTCATGCGACAAGTTTTCCAATCATTTACTTTTGAACACCGTACTTCTCATAGTATGAGTCGATGGATGCCTTCATTTTGTCATCAATCACAATTTTTCCAAGGCATTCTTTATTATACAAACGCTCAACTACCTCTTCCATTGAAACGATAGCAGCCGTTTTGAATCCATATACTTCACGAATTTCATCCAGCGCACTCTTTTCTTTTGTTTTTCCCTGCTCCATACGATTTAGGGAAACCATAAGTCCAACAATCTCCACATCTCCCTGTGCCTGAATAATCGGGAAAGTTTCTTCGATGGATTTTCCTGAAGTCGTAACATCCTCAATAATTACCACACGCTCTTTATCCTTAATTTTGCTTCCAAGCAGAATTCCGGTATCACCATGATCTTTGATTTCTTTGCGGTTTGAACAGTAACGGATTTCTTTGCCATACAATTCATAAAAAGCAATTGTGGTTGCTACGCTAAGCGGAATTCCTTTGTATGCAGGTCCGAATAAAACGTCAAAATTATCTCCATACTGGTCATGAATCGCTTTTGCATAATATTCGCCTAAACGTTTTAACTGAGAGCCGGTTACATAAGCACCTGCGTTCATGAAAAATGGTGATTTTCTTCCGCTTTTCAGCGTAAATTCACCAAATTTCAAAACATCGCTCTCTACCATAAACTCAATAAACTCTTCCTTATATCGTTCCATTTTCGTTCCTCCTAGTCATTTAACAGTTTTTCAACGGATGCTAATTTGACACAAAGAACAAAGATTTTTGTTGCTTCTGCCATTTCTTCCGGTGTTGGGAAAGAAGGGGCGATTCGGATATTGGAATCTTCCGGGTCTTTTCCATACGGATAGGTAGCGCCTGCTCCCGTAAGAACTACACCAAGCTGCTTACATTTATCAACAATCGCTTTTGCACAACCATGCATTGCATTAAAGGAAATGAAATAACCACCACGCGGTTTCACCCAGGAACCAATTTCAAGCCCCTTGAGTTCTTCCTGTAAAATCTGCAAAACAGCCTCAAACTTCGGACGCAGAATTTCTGCATGCTTCTGCATATGATTTTTAAGACCGTCAATATCCTTAAAGAATCTTACATGACGAAGCTGGTTAATCTTATCATGTCCGATAATCTGCACAGTCATGTGCTGACGGATAAATTCCACATTAGCTAGTGATGTCGCAATTGCAGAAACACCGGAGCCAGGAAAACTTACCTTTGAAGTTGAACCAAACATGTAAACCATATCCGGATTTCCTGCTTTCTCACACTCCTCCAAAATGTTTGGAATTTTGTCATGAATTTCATCGTAAATGTGATGAATACAATACGCATTATCCCAGAAGATACGGAAATCTTCTGCTTTCGGATGAAGATTTGCAAAACGTTTTACTACCTCATCCGAGTATGTGATACCAGTCGGATTAGAGTACTTTGGCACACACCAGATACCTTTTACTGCCTCATCGTTATTCACATATTTTTCAACTAAATCCATATCCGGACCATTTTCATCCATCGGGATGTTAATCATCTCGATACCAAATAACTCCGTAATTTTGAAATGTCTGTCATATCCGGGAACCGGACACAAAAATTTAACTTTATCCAGTTTACACCACGGAGTTGAACCATTCACACCACGAATCATGGAACGAGCAACCGTATCATACATAATATTCAAGCTGGAATTTCCACATACAATTACATTGTCCTTTTTTACTTCCATCATATCAGCTAACAACTGGCGGCACTCTCCGATTCCATCCCAGTCACCATAGTTTCTGGTATCATTTCCTAATAAAGTTTTCATGTCAGATTTGCTGTTAATCACATCCAGCATCGGCATAGATAATGCAAGCTGAGAAGCTCCCGGCTTACCACGTGCCATATTTAAAGACAACCCTTTCGCCTCTTCCGTTTTAAACTCTTCTTCCAGACTAGCTTTCAATGACAGGAGTTCCTCCCTGCTCATCTGCATATACGATTTCATATTGACCTCCATTCTAAAGTGTAACAAAGTGTTTCGAAACACTTCCTTTTGTATCTAAACTTAATTTCTTACTATTTTACACATCCGATAATATCTCGGATACTCGAAAGTTTTTCCTTCTTTACATACTCCTCTAATCCATCAATAATCTGGGATGTTACATACGGGTTAAAAAAGTTTGCCGTACCGACTGCCACCATGGTAGCACCTGCCATCAAAAATTCAAGAGCATCCTCGGTATTCTGTACACCACCCATTCCTAAGACTGGAATGGAAACAGCATTTGCCACCTGATATACCATCCGCACTGCAACCGGTTTCACGCATGGACCGGACATACCGCCGGTCTGATTGGCAAGAGCAAATGTTTTTCTTGCTACATCAATTTTCATACCGGTCAGCGTATTAATCAGCGAAACACCATCTGCACCTCCGGCTTCCACCGCTTTTGCCATCTCTGTAATATCCGTGACATTCGGACTAAGTTTCATAACAATCGGCTGCTTTGCCACTACTTTCACAGCTTTCGTAATTTCTTCCGCCATTTCCGGTTTCTGTCCAAAAGCAATCCCGCCTGCCTTTACATTCGGACAGGAAATATTAATCTCTAACATATCCACATCTTCATCCGCAAGACGCTCAACCACCTCCACATAATCCTCTTTGGAACGTCCGCACACATTTACGATAATATGTGCACCATGTTCATGCAGATATGGCAAATCACGTGCAATCAAAGTATCAATTCCCGGATTCTGAAGCCCAATAGCATTGAGCATACCGCCGTGGGTTTCCACAATACGCGGTGTCGGATTTCCGGACCACGGCACATTGGCAACACCCTTTGTCGTCACGGCACCAAGTTTCTTCAAATCCACAAATTCACTGTATTCGAGTCCGGAGCCAAATGTACCGGACGCCGTCGTTATTGGATTTGGAAACGTGATTCCCGCGAAATTTACTTCTAACTGTTTGCTCATTTTCCTCCTCCTTATAACTCAATGTCTGTCGATAAAAAGACCGGACCATCTTTACAGATACGTTTATTTTTCACTTTTGAATGTGAGTCGATTTCCTTTGACTCACATACACAGGCAAGACAGGCACCAATACCGCACGCCATCTTTTCTTCCATTGAAATCCACGCCGGAATCTGTTTTTCAAAAGCCCATTGTTTCACACCGCGAAGCATCGGCGTTGGTCCACAGGAAAAAATACAGTCTCCGGTCACACCTTCTGCTTCCATGGCATCCAAAACGGTTCCTTTTATTCCTATACTGCCATCATCTGAAGCAATTACAACACGGTCTGCCGCCTCTTCCAATTCTTCCCGCAAAAAAGCATCGGCATTTCGGTAGCCAACCACCACCGTTGTTTTGCAAGGCAATTGCTTTGCAAGTTCCAAAAGCGGCGGAATTCCAATTCCACCACCAATTAACACTGCCGTCTTGTCTTTTTCACAAGCATCCAATGGAAATCCATTTCCCAAAGGTCCGAGAATCCGGATTTCATCATCCTTTTCTTTCGCCGCAAATTCCTTTGTTCCCGCACCAACAATGCGAAATACAATGCGGAGAAGACCATCTTTTTGATTCACTTCACAAAGACTTATCGGACGTGGAAGAAGTGTATCCGAATTATCGCAGTACAGCGAAATAAACTGTCCCGGTTTTGCCGATTTCGCAACTCCCGAAGCCGACAGCCACATGGATACAATCCCCTCTGCAAGAACAGAAACTTCCGTTACCTTTGCCATACACTGTATCTTTGCCATCATCATTTCCTTTCCAAAACTATTTTCTAAAATCATTAGAAAATACGGTTAATATCCTCAATCATGTCAATTACTGCCTGACGAGAAGCATCGGCATAATTTTTCTCACCAAATGAAGCATACTTCTCCTGTTTGTAAGCACAAATAATACCACGGGATGAATTTACAATTGCGCCAAGTCCATCTTCATTGAAGTATGGACGAAGAGAATCTGCTGTTCCTCCCTGTGCACCATAA
This sequence comes from Clostridium sp. AF37-5, assembly GCF_003477605.1. Taxonomy (GTDB): domain Bacteria; phylum Bacillota; class Clostridia; order Lachnospirales; family Lachnospiraceae; genus Eubacterium_F. The sequence goes on along the minus strand of NZ_QUDR01000014.1, from coordinate 48,920 downwards.
CCCGGCACCAGAATATAACTTTTTGGCATAATATTACGAAGCACTTTACCCATTTCCGGATAAGTAGCACCAACAACCGCACCTACCTCGCTGTAACCGCAGGAGCCAACACAATCTTCGCCCCATTTTGCCACATGTTCACCAACTAACTCATACAATGGTTTTCCATCGATTAACTTATCCTGAAATTCGCCGGAAGATGGATTTGAAGTCTTTACCAAAACAAAAATACCCTTCTTTTCCTCTTTGCAGACATCAACAAATGGTTTCACACCATCGGTACCAAGATACGGATTGACCGTAATTATATCCTCATCAAAGCCACGGCAAACGGTAGTCCCAACGGTCACACTGCCCAAATGAGCATTTGCGTAAGCCGTTGAAGTCGAACCAATATCGCCACGTTTCACATCACCGATAACAACCAGTCCCTTTTCTTTGCAGTAATTTACTGTTTTCTGAAAAGCCACAAGTCCCGGAATTCCAAACTGCTCATACATGGCAATCTGAGGTTTTACAGCCGGAATCAAATCATAAACCGCATCCACGATTCCTTTGTTATATACCCAAATCGCTTCTCCGGCCGCCTCCATGGTCTCTCCATATTTTGAAATGGCATCTTTTAAAATCCATTCCGGAATATAAGAAAGCATAGGGTCTAATCCAACAACAACCGGTGCCTTTGTCTTTTTAATTTTTTCAACTAATTGATCAATCATGGTGTCCTCCATTTATTCATATTGATAAACAATGTTTCCGCCTACAATCGTATAATACACACGACCATTGACTTTTGCTCCGTCAAATGGTGTGTTCTTACCTTTTGATAAAAAGGTATTCTTATCAATCACATATTCTGAATCCATATCCGCAATTGTAATGTCCGCCGGTGCCCCCACAGAAAGTGTTCCGCCTGGTACCGAAAGAATCCGGCATGGATTCGTACTCATTTTTTCAACTAACTGAAACGGAGTTAATTTTCCCGTCTTCACAAGATGTGTCACAGAAAGTGCATATGCCGTTTCTGAACCAACAATTCCAAACGGTGCCTTTGCAATCGACTGTTTCTTTTCTTCTTCGCCGTGTGGCGCATGGTCCGTAGAAATTGCTTCCATCGTGCCATCCGCTAAACCATCCACCAAAGCTTCTACATCCGCAGCACTTCGCAGTGGTGGATTCATTTTATAATTCGCATCGTCTCCTGCGATTTCATCCTCTGTCATTGCAAAATGATGTGGACATACTTCTGCTGATACACTGACGCCATCCTTTTTTGCAATACGAACCATTTTTACACTGTCTTTTGTTGAACAGTGACACAAATGAAGATGAACTCCGGTTTCTTTCGCAAGAAGAATATCTCTTGCCACAATCACATCTTCTACCGCATTGGTGATTCCGCAGATTCCAAGTTCTTTGGCTTTTTCCCCGGCATTCATTGCTCCGTGGCCTACCATGTTTTTATCTTCGCAATGGGCAAGCACCGGAATTCCTGCTTTTTTTGCTTCTTTCATCGCTTCACGGTAAATTTCGGCATTCATCACGGACTTGCCATCTTCGCTAATTGCTTTTGCTCCTGCTTTTACCATACCGGCAATATCCGTCATTTCCTCGCCAAGCTGCCCTTTCGTAACAGCCCCAACAGGATAAACACGAATCGGACTGTCTGTTTTGGCAATCTTAAGAATTTTTTCAATCATTGCCGGAGAATCTATCACAGGCTTTGTATTTGGCATCGGACAAACCGCTGTAAAACCGCCCTTTGCCATCGCGTGCGTACCGGAATAAATTGTTTCCTTGTACTCAAAACCGGGTTCTCTTAGGTGCACATGCAAATCAACAAGTCCCGGCATCACGTATTTTCCTTCTGCATCAATCACCGTACATTCGTCTGGAATTTTATCCGACGAAAGGCTGCCAACACAGGCAACCTTTCCCTCTTTCACATATACATCACACACTTCATCCAGATGATTGGCAGGGTCTAAAACATGTCCATTCTTAATCCATAGGTTCAATAAACAAATCCACCTTTCCAAAATCATCCAGGTCAAAACTACTTGTCAGACCCGCCTTCTCGATATCTTTAACAACTGCCTGATTGGTGATTACCTGAGCAATTTCGCTTTTTGGAACCCACTTACTGTCACGAAGTTCCTCTGCCAAAATCACTTCATCCATCTGTGCATCACACAGAAAAGCAATTCCACATGTACAAATCTCACCTGCGGTAAATCCCCAGGTGTACAGTGGCTTATTTACCTGAACAGCCACTCCTGTTTTTTCCGCCACAATGCGCTCTACTGCTTTTTCCGGTGTCTCTCCGAATTCCATCTCCCCATCAATAAATTCCCACTGATAAGGGTCAAAAATACGGTCATCATACCAGCGCTCCACTGCTAAATAAGAATCCTGATACTGCACAATTCCTTTGACCAGCACACGAAATTTACTCATTCCCATCATCCTTTCCCAATTTATTTAGCTGTTATATATCCTTTGGCTTTCAAAAGTTCCGCCATCAGCACAGCACCACCTGCTGCACCACGTACGGTATTATGAGAAAGTCCCACAAATTTCCAGTCAAAATATGCGTCTTTTCGAAGACGTCCGATACTAACGCCAAATCCATTTTCATAATTTACATCCAAAGCAACCTGTGGACGGTCATCCTCTTCTAAATACTGAATGAACTGCTTTGGTGCATTTGGCAATCCCAATTCCTGAGGTGCACCCTTAAACTCAACAAGTGCCTGAATCAGCTCTTCTTTCGTTGGTTTCTGTTTAAAATTAACAAATACCGCAGCCGTATGTCCATCCAGTACCGGTACACGGATACACTGGCTTGTAATCAATGGGCCATCCGCTTTTACAATCTGTCCATTCTCCACTTTACCCCAAATACGAAGCGGCTCCTGCTCACTCTTTTCTTCTTCGCCGCCAATATACGGAATAATATTATGCTCCATCTCCGGCCAGTCTTTAAATGTCTTTCCTGCTCCGGAAATTGCCTGATAAGTCGTAGCGACAACAAGTGTCGGCTCAAACTTTCTCCATGCGGTAAGTGCCGGTGCATAACTCTGGATTGAACAGTTTGGTTTTACACAGATAAAACCTCTCTTGGTTCCCAGACGTTTTTTCTGGCTCTCGATAACCTCTAAATGCTCCGGATTTACTTCCGGTACAATCATCGGAACATCCGGTGTCCAGCGGTGTGCACTGTTGTTAGAAACAACCGGTGTCTCGGTTTTTGCATAATCTTCTTCAATCTTTTTGATTTCTTCTTTTGTCATATCTACGGCACTAAAAACAAAATCAACTTCGCTGCTGACTGCCTCAATGTCATTTACATTTTTTACAACTATATTTTTTACCGCTTCCGGCATCGGTTTCTGCATTTTCCAGCGGCCGCCTACTGCCTCTTCATATGTTTTCCCCGCACTTCTTGGACTTGCTGCAATTGTTGTTACTTCAAACCAAGGGTGATTCTCCAACAGCGAAATAAAACGCTGGCCTACCATACCGGTACCGCCAAGGATACCTACTTTTAACTTGTCGCTCATGATATTCCTCCATACTTTTTCATAGTCCACCTTATCATACACCATTTCTACAAATTTTTCAACAAATTATCAGAACAAATATCGCAAATACGGATTCAGCTTTGAGATTACATAGTTGGAAACTTTTTTTAACGCACCTGTTGTATCATCAAAAAGTTCCTCTTTACTGTCCACTGTACCGTCTGCTGCATCCGCTTCTTCTTGATAGGAAGTAAAACTTTTTTTCAATATCTCACACAAAGGCCTGCTGTCAATCACCAGCATCAACTCCGTATCCTGATAAGCACTCTTCATATCCATGTTAAAAGAACCGACAATTGCAAGTCTGTCATCAATCACCGCACTCTTTCCGTGGTAAGAAACACCACCGTGGTACTCAAGCACTTTCGCCCCCATCTTTAACACCTCATCCTTGTGAAGTGCATAATCCACGGAGCCAAACGGATTTCCGTTATTTTTCACTGAATTTGTCATAATGGTAAATTCAGGGACCTCTTTGGCTATCTTTGCAATTTCACCATACATATAATCATTATTGATAATATACGGTGTGTGCCAGATAACTTCTTTTTTGGCCTGCTTCATCAGTTCGCACAAACCATAAAACACCTGCGGTTCTTTGCTGTAAAGGCAAGTCGGGTTCGAGAGCAGTGTAATCCGATTTGCCACCACTGTTTTTTCTTGATATGATATGTTTTGAAACCATCCAGGTTCCTGTTTTTTCATAGAAATGTACTGTTTTTCCAGTTCCTGCGCTGCCCTTTTTACACCGGGAATTAACCAAAGCAAATGGTTATCATTCCATGCCTTACACAACGAATCATTCCAGATTGCTTCAAAATAGGCTTTTACCTGATAAATGGAGCCTTCTTTTTCTCCTTCGTGGTAAACTAAAACATCCCTGTCATAATTTTTAGGTCCTTCCTGCACTCCAAGGAAAGAATCATAGACATTTCTTCCTCCTAGCAGATACAAAGAATCATCAACAATCACATACTTATCATGCATCCGGCTCATCGCGCGAAACGGTAACAGGGGATTGACCGGATTATACGTTTTTATCGTCACATTTTCATGGGAAGCAAGTGCATAAAAATAGGCATTTCCCGTCATACGGAGCCATGAATTGCAGCCATCCGCCAAAATTTTCACCTTGACGCCGCGTTCTGCCGCTGCCCACAAGGCAGCCAACATCTTTTTCCCGCTGATATCCGAATGAAAATCAAACGTGGATAAAACAATGGATTGTTTTGCATGCTCAAGCATTCGAATTCTTTCCGCCAATGCCTCCCCATTATCTTCAATGAGCATCACGCGGTCTCCTGCCGAGTTTTCCGATGCAAAAACTTTATTTGCAAATTCTTTTTTATATTCTTCACTCACTTTTGGCTGGTTCAGATATGGAAGTGCCGCTCCCAAAATCAGATAGAGAAAAACACCTGCCACACCCACTGCTTTATAACGTTTTTTTATTTTTCCAAACGTTTTATCTGTGAGTAATTCGATATGGAACCGAAGATACAAAATCCAGGTAACAACCATTAAAATCATCAATACCAGAATCAATAAATTCGATACTAAAAGAGGCATGCCGGGGAATAAAATAAGTGCTAAAATTCCAAAATCCAAGCCTGCCGTACCAATTTTTCCAAACCGCTTGGCACCAAAAACCTGATTTTTCTTTCGAATCACAAGTAATCCCATCAGCCCCATATAAATTTCTTTTGCTGCAAATAATAAAAACAACCAGATGGTCGCAGGGAAATGCACGGTACACATAATCGCAAGTGCCGCTTGGGTCAGTTTGTCCGCAATAGGGTCTAACATTTTTCCCCATTCGGTCACCTGATGAAAGTGTCTTGCTATTTTCCCGTCAAAAAAATCCGACAAAAACGAAAGACATAGAACAATAACCGCCCCATAAAAGCAGCCAGCATTCTCCGAATGATAATATAAAACACAAAATACAGGAATTAATAAAATCCGAAAATATCCCATTAGATTTGGAATTGTAAAATACTCTTTTTTCATATCAACGCCCCTCTCAAGCCATTACCTTTATGATACTAAATCTGGCGGAAACTGGCAAGATTTTCTTTACATAAAGAAGAACACCCAGTCAAAAGACTAGGTGTTCCTCTTCGTATAATAGGGTGGGAGTAGTAGTCAACAAAGTAACTACTGTATTAAATGTAACAGGAAAATGTGGCAAAAAAATGACGATTTTGCTATTCCTGTAATTTTTTTCGTGCCTGCGCCCGGTATTGGCTCGGTGTCACGTGAATATTTTTCTTAAACTGCTTCATAAAAAATGTTTCATTGTGATAGCCACACAAATCCGCAATTTCCTTAATCGAATAATTGGAAACCAGCAAAAAATGTTTGGCGTGCTCCATCCGGCTCTGTACAACATCCTGCACAAACGTATTTCCAAAATATGATTTATACAATTTCTGAAAATACGGTGTACTTAGCCCATTGTCACCGGCACACTCCGATACATGCCAGTCTTTCGACGGCTCCAAATATACCTGAGAACGCAGATTCTGAAACAATTCATCATATCGGTCCGGTATTTTGGCAACCTTGCGTCTTTCTGACATCTCGGAAACTTTAATCAAAATCATTTTAAATAAACATTCCATCGTCGTCTCTTTGTACTCATTCATCGAAATATATTCCTGATAGAGTTGTTTCATCATCGAAGGAATCAACGTATTTTCCGGCAGGTGAATTACTGTATTCATCGGCAGATTGATTTCATCCACAAAAGAACGGCTGTCATCCAGCCAAAAATGCACAAAATCATCTTTATAGGAATCATTTACGGCATAATAGTGCTGCTTAGCACCAATATCATATAAAATCACGGATGGCGGCTTAACATAAACCGGCTGCTTATCAAGCACAACACAACACTCCGTATGAAAATACAAAAATAAATAATCCGGTTTTCCATACCGGGAAATTCCATCTTCTCTATAAATTTTAAAATCACCGTCGTACTCTAATTGTACCCCAACATCACGAAAGCGCATCCTACTTCTCCTTTCAAAAGCACAGCTTTCTCTCAAAACTATACAATCCTCTTATTGAACTTCATTATAGCATTTTCGTATTTTTTTGTCAGTATTTTTTTTCATTACTTTTATGCCACAAATTTCCATTATATTTTTCTTTTTTGTGGCAACAATATTACCAAGATAAATCGGATGCAGGAGAAAAAAAACAGCATTTCAACAAAAGGGATGCCGTTTCTCGGCATTCCTTTATCTTCACAATAAATAAAACGGAGGTGAAAAATCATGACAAACAAAAATTCATCCAAGATGGAAGTACCACAGGCTAAAGAGGCTATGAATCGTTTCAAAATGGAAGTTGCAAACGAGATTGGTGTAAACTTGAAAGATGGTTACAACGGTGACCTTACTTCCCGTGAAGCTGGATCAATCGGCGGCGAGATGGTTCGTCAGATGATTAAGAAACAGGAAGAGAGCATGAAATAATCGCAGCCTAAATGCGAAATAAAAGAGGACAGCCGCTTTGCTGATAAAATTGCTTAGCGGCTGTCTCTTTGTTCTAAATCCATTTGTATCTGTTCTAAATAATGGACAAATGTTCCGGAATAGGTCGAAATTTCATATGCAGGATCTAATTCTTCATATTTGAAATGCTTTGCTCCGCCCTCTTCCATCCGTCTCCAAAATCCATCTAACTTTGCATACGGCAGATACATAAAGGTATCTTTTGCTTTGAAATAAATCAATAAAAATGCAATGCCGTCCTGCTCCTCAAACTCTTTCATAAAGCGAATCTGATGTTCATGCACATTCGCAAGCGGAAACCGATCAGTCGCACATTCCTTCGCATCAAAACATATCGGAATCCCCTGAACGACCCCGATGTAATCCACCGTACTTTTTTGTTCAAAGTAGGCAAGTGTAATATGTCTTGTCGTCTGGTCTATCGTAATCGGTTTAATCGGCGTTGGCACCTTCTGTACAAGTGCCAGTTTCTGCGAGCGGTATTTGTCATTTGTCATATTTACAAGTTCTTCCAAAAAAGAACCGCGAAGTCCTCTCGAATTCCAGGTTGCCATTAATTTTTCTCCCGGTACACAGTTTTATGTGCAATTTCGTCTGACTTTTCTTTTCCCTCAAGCAGCTCCAATAATTTCAAACCAAAATCCATCGTTGTTCCAAGACCGCGGCTTGTCACAATATTACCGTCAACAACGACCGGCTCACGAACTACCGTTGCACCAATCAAATTCTTTTCATGTTGTGGGAAACTGCATGCCGTCTTTCCTTCTAGCAAACCATATTTACCAAGAACTCCAGGTGCCGCACACACGGCTGCAACAATTTTTCCGGCATCATTCATAGCAAGAATTGCCTTTCTGACTGCATCGCTTTCACCCAAATTAATGGTTCCCGGCATTCCTCCCGGAAGAATGATGGCGTCATAATCAAGTACATCCACTTCTCCTAAAACAGCGTCCATTTCAACATTTACGCCATGTGAACTTCTCACAAATTCATCTTCTGTAATTGAAGCCATCGTCACTTCCACACCGCCCCGGCGCAGTAAATCAACGACTAAAAGCGCCTCCACGGTTTCATATCCTTCTGCAAATAAAATCACTGCACGTTTCATATTTTTTCCTCACTTTCCAAATTGTTTATTTATCATTTTCGCAAAGTAATCCGGCTCTTTTGCCGTTACTACCCTGCCTGAAAGATTTTTAAGTTCTCCCATATTTTCAGGAAAACACAATGTTTTCGCATGCAAAAAATAATGCTTCGTATCCGCTCTCTTTGCTGCACCATATTTTACATCCCCCAATAGCGGATGTCCCAAAGATGCCAGATGTCCGCGAATCTGATGTGTCTTTCCCGTCACCAGCTTCACTTTCAAAAGTGTTACTGTGCCATTGGTCCGTAACGGCTCATACCCGGTCTCAATCCACACGCGGTCTTCCCCGTCTTCCGAAAAAATCTGAACCCGGTTTGTCTGTTCATCCTTTTTTAAGTATCCGCGGACAACCGAAGGTTCTTTCATAACACCTTCCACAATTGTAAGATAGTACTTATCCATCGTTCGGTCTTTTAAAAGCTCCGACATTTTTTGCAGGCCCCGAAGGCTTTTCCCGGCAATCACAAGACCACTTGTATTCCTGTCAAGCCGGTTGCAAATCCCCGGTTTCAGGCTGTCTTTCGGTGACCACTCACCTTTTTTCTGTAAATAACCAAGTATATATTCTACAAGTGTAACATCCTGAGGCTTCGCCTTTTGAGACAACATACCGGCAGGCTTATTCACAATCAGGACATCCTCATCTTCATAAACAATATCCAAATCTATTACCGGATAAATCACTTTTTTAGTCTCTCCGCGAAATTTCTCAAAGGTCTCATCTGAAAAATACACAGTTACTTTATCGCCCGTTTGCAGCATTTCACTGCCCGTTGCCTTTTTGTCATTCAGCTTGATATTTTTCTTTCGCAGCATTTTATACAAAAAACTTGTCTGCGCCTCTTTGAAATACTTTTCCAGGAACTTAGAAAAACGCTGTCCGCTTTCCTTTGCTCCAATCGTCACCTCTCTCATCGTCTTCTCCACTACATCGCAAGTGAATGTAAATAATCCACCAGTGTTTTTTCCGAATTTTCTGACGCTTCTTCCTGCGTTAAGCGCTGCAGGTGTGAAATCAGTTTTTCATCCGACTCAAACAAGCGCACATGATACGACGGTGCCGTCTTTTTCACAACATCCGTCAAATATTGTTTCAAATACGGCACATCCTGTTTGGACTTCGCAATCACGCCAAGAACATTACCATTTTTCACAAGCAAAAAGTCTAAATGCATAATTTTTTCCGTCGAGGTAAATACATAATCGGTATACAAAACCGCTTGTCCTGCTGCCGTTTTTACTTTATCATACCGCTCTTTCGTAACTCCTTTTTTACGAAACATCGCAATCAGCGCAACCAGATGTTTCGCCGCCGGAAGCACGAGTAACACTGCCATTACAGTAAAAATATTTGCACGCACACCACTCCACAAATATCCGGTTAAAAAAATAGCAACGCCAAGCACTACAAAAAATACAATCCATAAAATTTCTGCTTTCTTACGTTTCGTAAGATATCCCAAGGTACATTTTTCGTACATCATTTTCTTTCCTTTCTTAAATCATGCTTTTTACACACAAATAAAGTTTATCACAAAAACCGTGCGGTGGAAAGAGGCTTTTCCATCGCCTTTAGAATTGGATACGGGTTCACACTGATTTCTTTGTCACCTGCCGTAAAGTAAATTCCAAAATGCAGATGAACCGGAAACTTTCCAACCGTTCCCTCTTTTCCATAACCGCTGTCTCCCATATAACCTAGCAGCTCGCCCGCTTTCACAGTCTTTCCCTGTTTCATCCCCTCCGCGTAGGAAGAAAGATGAGCATAATAAAAATAAGTGCCCGTTTTACTGCGGATTCCAATGCGGTAGCCGCCTAATTCCAGCCATCCGATTTTTTCCACAACACCATCACAGACACTTACAACAGCAAACGTATCTCTTTGATTTTTCGGTGGCATTAAATCCGTCCCCTCATGGAGCCGTTTTCCCCCATAACTGCGGGACATCCCCCATGAATCCTTAAAAGAAATCCCCTCTTTTTCTTTCTTATCTGAGACAACCGGAAAACATTTTATCCCGGAAAGAAGTTTTTGATAGTAAACGGCATAGGGCTCCCATGTTTCTCTTTCCAAAAGGATACGATACCACGATAAGGACGGAAGTGATTTGCTTGTCTTTTCCAGTTTACCGTCCGCATATAAAAAGTCCTTTGCGAACTCTTCATATTCGTCTTTTCCCCATGTTTCAAATCCGGCAAGCCGTTTTGGTACCACCTGAAAATCCCGGATATTTTCTGTATTATGCTCCCATTTCGGAACCTTTTTCACTTCCATTTTCCAAAATAACAGTCCACATAAAAACGGCGTCCAGAAAAATAATATCATGCAAACAAGAAACTTTTTCCAAAAAATCCTTCGCTTCATCTAACGCCTCACATTTTTTTATCTCTAAAATGTATGCGTTATTAACTAATAAGATTCAATATCTACCACCGTTGTATTTTCCACCTGATATGGCAGAATGGAATTGGCAAAAGAACGGAACTGGTCCACACCATCACTGACAAAGAATTTGTGCTCCGGTTTCTCACCGGATACATTCAGTAAATCTTTTTCCTTTAACAAATCCTTTAACGATTTTGCCGTTTCATAAGCAGGGTTCACCAGTTTTACCGACTCACCCATTTCACGCCCAATCACACCGCGTAAAAGCGGATAATGGGTACATCCCAAAACAAGCGCATCAATCTCATACTCTTTCATATCATGCAGATATCTGGAAACAACATCTTCCGTAATACGGTCTTCAAACAGCCCCTCTTCCACAAGAGGTACAAATAGCGGACACGCTTTACTCACTACCGTCAATTCCGGATTTATTTTGTGAAGATAGCTCTCATAAATTCCACTTTTTATTGTACTCTGGGTTCCAATCACGCCAATTTTGTTATTCTTAGTCGATGCCGCCGCCATTCTCGCTCCCGGCTGCACCACGTCAATCACCGGCACATCCACCATATCTTCAAGTTCCTCTCTGGCAAGTGCACTGGCTGTATTGCAGGCAATTACAATTGCTTTAACATCCTGTGTCAGGAGAAATTTAGCAATCTGCTTACTGTATTTACAAACCGTATTTTTTGATTTGGAACCATATGGCACACGGGCTGTATCTCCAAAATAAACAAGACTTTCCCCCGGAATCTGCCGCATAATCTCTTTTGCCACTGTCAATCCGCCAATTCCCGAATCAAACACGCCAATCGGTGCATTCATAATCCTTCCTCCAATCTGCTCTTATTCTTTTTCGTCCATTGCTTCTTCTATCATAGATTCTTCATCTACTGTTTTTTCTCCCATATCTTTTTTGCGGTTTAACAAATCATAAATACATGGTACAACAAACAGCGTAAGCAGCGTACCATATACCAGACCACCAATCGTAACAATTGCCATCGGTCTTGTCATATCCGCTCCCATACTGCTGCCGGCAACCATTGGAATCAAACCTAGTACCGTCGTCAATGCCGTCATCAGAATCGGACGAAGTCTCGTTACGCCTGCTTCCTCAATTGCCTGCCGTTTCTCGACACCGCTTCGGCGTAACTGATTGATATAATCCACAAGTACAATACCATTGTTTACAATAATACCGGAAAGCATTACAAATCCAATCATGGCAATGACACTGACATCACTTCCCGAAATCCACAGTCCAAGGAAGCCTCCCGTAAAGGCAAGTGGTATCGTGAACAAAATGATAAATGGAGATAACAATGACTGGAACTGTGCCACCATAATCAAATACATCAAAAGCACACCAAGTGCCATCATCAAAAGCACCTGTCCCATTGCTTCTGTGGTTGCTTCATTTTCACCATCTAATTCCATTTCATAACCGGCCGGTTTCTTTGTCTGGTTTGCGATTTTTTCAACCTCTCTCGAAACGTCGCTTACCACATAACCATCCTTGATATCCGCTTTTACAGCAATATATCTGGTCTGCCCTTTGCGATAAATCGATTTTGGCGAATCCGCAGTGCTAAAATCAGCAATCTTACTAAGAGAAACCTTTTTTGTCTTCTGGGTCATCGAATCGGTGTAATCAATTTTCAGATTTTTGACATCATTTCTTGTCAAGTCCTCATCCTCCGCCGAGTTGACATAAACACCTAAATCATCGGTATCATTCGATACCGTAGAAGCCGAAGAAGCCTCTTTTACTTTTGCATAAATCTGCTGATAAACCTGAGCCACCGTAAGTGAATAACGCATTGCTTTCGCTTTATCCACAGTAATGCGGTACTCTTTACCGGCATCTTCCAGACCATTCGTAATGTTATCAAGACCATCTACTTTTTCAAGTTTCTTCATCATATCTTCCGAAATCGTCTGCAATTTATCCAAATCTTTTCCTTTAATATTGATGGTGACACCATCGCCCATCATGGCACTCATATCCATCGCAGAAGCATTTATTTCTACTTTCCCCTCAATATTTTTCGTTTTTTCCGTAATCAGTTTTGTGATTTCTTCATTGCTTAACTGCCTATCGTCCTTCAAAATGATATACATAGTTACGGTATTTTCACCGCCGGAACCGGTAAGCATCGACATGGATGAACCCGTTCCTGTATAGGCACCAACTGATTCAACATCCGAAATCTCACGGATTTTTTCAACCACTTGATTGGACGCTTTTTTCGTATCCGCCAGTTTTGTTCCATTATCCATCGTAAGCGTAGCCGTCATCTGCGTACTTTCCATATCCGGCATCATGGAAAATCCTCTGCCGGCTGCCAATGCCGCAAACAATATAAGGAGAACAACCGAGCCAGCCAAAACAAGCCACTTAAACCGCAGCACCCATTGAATTGCCCTGCCATACGCACGCTGAACTGCCGCAATAATCTTTGACTCTTTCTTTGGCTTTCTCTTAATTAATCCGGCCGACATTGCCGGAACTAAGGTAAGTGCTACAAGAAGACTTGCTCCCAGTGTGTAAGCAAGGGTAAGCGCCAAGTCGACGAATAACTGCTTTGTCACACCTTCTGTAAAAATAATCGGTGCGAACACACAAACCGTTGTCAGTGTAGATGCCACGATAGCTCCTGCCACCTGGCTTGCTCCCTCAATTGCTGCACGCTTCGTTGAAATCCCATGCTGCTTAAGACGGAAAACGTTTTCAATTACGACAACCGAGTTATCCACAAGCATACCAACACCAAGTGCCAAACCGGATAAGGAAATAATATTCAGTGTTACACCGCTAAAGTACATCGCTACAACTGCTGCAATTACGCTGAGCGGAATCGAGCAGGCAACGATAAAGGTTGGCCGCCAGTCGCGCAGGAAAAACAGCAGAATCAAAATAGCAAGCAACCCACCAAGCAAAAGATTTTGCACTACAGCATCCACTACAAGGTCAATGTATACCCCCTGATTCATCAAAACAGAAACATGCAGTCCCTGATTGTCTTTCTGCAACTGGTCAAAACGATCCGTCAGTGCACTCGTTACGTCTCCGGTTGAAAATCCGGACTGTTTCTGTAACGTAACAAGTACCGCCGGGTTGCCGTTTACTACGGTATACACATCATCCGAGTTATCCGTAACCGCAATATCTGCCACATCTGAAAGTTTAATCGGGTCTAAACCATCCAAATCCATATCGCAGACAACGAGGTTTTTGATTTCTTTCTCGGATTGAATCTTATCACCTACACGTACAAGGTAAGAAGCATCTCCTTCGGTAATATAACCGGACGGCATATCAAAGTTCTGCGCTTTTAATACATTTTCAACCATTTCCTTTGTAATGATTTTTTTCAGGTTCGCATTACTTTTTGTCGTTTTTTTCGAGTCCTTTAACTGTTTATCTGCTTCATCTAACTTATTTTTTCCATTATCCATCTGTGCTTCCGAAACACTTAACTGGATACTGGAAAGAATTTTCTGTTTATTTAGCTGTTCGGTCGCTTCCGTTGTCGAAATCTGACCTTTCTCTAATTTCTTCTTTGTTGCATTTAGTTTTTTCAGACCGGCATTGATTTTTTTCTTTGCCGCTGTAATTTTGGCTTTATTCTTTGCCAGCGTTTTCTCTTGGGTTTCCACCTGCTTAAGTCCGCTGTTTGCTGAAGTAAGTGCCGTATTCACTTCGTTTACTTTGGATGGAAGCATTTCTTCCGTAATGCCGGCATCCTTCAATTTGCCACGGACAACCTGTAACTGTGCCTGAACCGACGCTAAAGAAGTACTCAGTTCCTGTGAATTCCCACCGACATTCTCAAGCTGCGTTTTCAGAGATGTCTCCTGAACTTTGAGCTTTTCAAGCGTCGTGTTCAGTGTCGTAAGCTGCGTCTGCGTCGCCGTCAGTGTCTTAATTGTATTTGTCAGTTTTGTTTTATTGGCAGCGAGCGAGGCAAGCCCCGTATTTAACTGTTTTTCACTCTTTTTAAGCGTTGCCTGCTGCTTTTTAATATTCGTAATATTTTCATTAATAACTTTCAGGCCATCCTTAATTTTATCCGATGCCTGACTAAGTTTCGTCTCTCCCTTCGCCATCTTATCGGCGGCGGTCTCTTTTCCATTCTTTAATTTGTTTTTGCCATTTTCCAGTTTCTTCTTTCCTTCATCAATCTTATCCTGTGCATCACTTAATTTTCCTTCAATCGCCTTTTGCACAAGCTCATTCATCTTGTCAATCTTATCCTGCTGAATAATGACCTGAATCTTTTTCTCAATAGAACCGGATTCATTGACAGAGGCAACTCCCTCCACACTCTCCAATTCCGGAATAATTTCCTTTTCCGCCTTTTTCGTAACTTCCGCACTGTCTAATTTATCATAATCCAGTGCCGCCACCATAATCGGCATCATGTCGGGATTCATTTTCATAATTGTCGGATTTCCGATGGAATCATCAAACTGCGATGTCACCATATCAAGGCTTTCTCTCATATCTACAACTGTAGAACCCATATCCGTTCCATCATTAAATGACATAACAACCATTGACATATTCTGGATGGAAATAGATTGCAGTTCTTTGACGTTGTTGATACGCTCCATCGCCTGCTCCACCGGTTCGGAAACAGCCTTTTCTACTTCTTCCGGACTTGCTCCCGGATATGTAGTCATAACAAGTGCATACGGAAATTCCATATTTGGCAGAAAATCCGTACTCATATTTTGAAATGACAAAAATCCGAGTACCAGACATATAACAACCGCAACCAATACGGTAAATGGTTTGCGAACACTGAACTTAGATAACATCTGAAAGTTCCTCCCTTTTTCTAAAATGACTATTAGTCGAGTATAACACCGTTTGATTCGCTAACGCAACTCTAGGAGAGACACAAAATGTGAAATTTTTGTGTCTTTTACTTATTCGGCTGTTTTTTCATTTATCACTTCCACTGCTTTTTGCAGCTGGTAATCGTCTTTTCCACCGAATTGCTTCAAATCAGAAGGATTCTTTGCTTCCACATCCGGAGTCAACCCTTTGCCCTGAATACATCTGCCGCTTGGCAGCAAATATTCCCCAGTTGTCAGTTTAATTCCGCCACCACACGATTTTTCCAGAGAAAAAATAGTCTGTACAATTCCTTTCCCAAAACTTTTGACACCGACTAACGAAGCCGCTTTCCGGTCTTGCATACAGCCGGCAAAAACTTCCGAAGCACTGGCACTTCCCCCATTAATCAAAACTGCCACCGGCTTATCAAAATGCTTTTCATCGGTTGAGGTATATACTTTATCACCATTTACTTTATTTTTTTCCGTTATCAGTTTTCCTTTTGGAAGCATCCGGTCAAGAATATCCACAACCGCCGTCAGTGAACCACCGCCATTGCCTCGCAAATCTACAACCAATCCCTTCTGTCCCTTCTTCTCTAAGTCAGAAAGCGCATTCTCATATTGTTTTACCGTTTCCTTTGTAAAAGAAGTAATGGCAATATAACCGGTTTTCCCGGACAACATCCGATGTGTAACCGTCTGATTAACAATCTTTTCACAGGTCACCGTAATTTTCTTCTTTGTCTTTTCTCCATTTTCTTCCCGCAAAACAACGAGTTCTGATTTTTTTCCTTCTTTTCCTTTAATCTTCTGAATGGTATCATTTAATGACAATTTTGTTACGTCCTCGCCATTTACAGAAAGCAGAATATCTCCGGCTTTTAATCCGGCTTTCTGTGCCGGTCTGCCTTTCTGCACTTCCTGAATCGTCTTGTTTTTTGTTTTTTCATCGTAGCGCACACTTGCACCGATTCCCTCGTAATCTCCTTCTACATCTTCCATACTGCTTTTTAATTCTTCACTGGTAAAATACGCTGAATACTTATCGCCAAGTGCCGCTACCATTCCTTTTGCGGCATATTCCGAAATTGTTTGATCCGATACATCGTCCTTCCAGTAATAGCTGTCAATGTACGATTCCACAATTTCTGCACGGTTTCTAATATCCGACGCAAGAGAGGACGCCGGCAGAATCTGTATATCTAAAAAATACATGACAAGAAAAAATGTCATAGAAAACAATACGCCAACAAATATTCCGGCAAAAAAACCACTGCCTCGTCTTTTCCTCATCTTTCACTATCCTCCATTATCTCGAAATATAATTTAACGGGTTCACATAACTTCCATTTTTCGTAACACCAAAATGGAGATGTGCTCCGGTCGATATACCGGTCGATCCAACATACCCGATTACTTGTCCTTTTGTTACCTGTTTTCCGGCACTCACTGCAAGTCTGGAACAGTGCATATATACCGTATACAAACGGTTGCCATGCGAAATCATAATATAATTTCCGGCACTCGAACTATACGTAGCGGTCACTACTTTTCCGCTGCCGACTGCTAATATCGGCGTTCCCGAAGGTGCAGCCAAATCGACACCTTTATGATATGTGCTGGCACCTGCAGTCGGACTTTTTCTGCCACCAAATCCCGAAGAAATACGTCCGGCGCCACCTTTTAACGGCCAGCCAAATCCTGTTGTGCTGCCGCCGGAATTTCCGCCGCCTGCCGCCATTTCACGGTCAATCTCATCCTGTTTTTTCTGAAGCAGTGCTTCCACCTGATTTTCCGCTTCCAGCGCTTTTTTCGTGTACTCACTTACTTGATCCTGCGATTTTTCCATCGCTTTATCAATCTTATCCAATTCTGTTTTCTTATCCGCCTTTAACTCGGACACCGCTTGCTTTTCTTCCCTTGTTTTTGTTTCTAATTCCTTTAACTCATTTGTCTGCTGTTCACGCTGTTTCTCCTTTTGCTGCACCGTAAGTGCTGCCTTCTTAAAATGCGCAAACACTTTGTTATCATATTCGGAAATTTTTTCAACATACTCTGAGCGGTTCAACAAATCAGAAATACTTTTTGCTCCAAATATAATATCAAGATATTCCTGATTTCCATTTTCATACATATATTTTATGCGCCGCTTCATCGTCGTATACTGCTTTTCTTTTTCCTTCTGTGCCTTTGCTAATTCCTTCTGAATTGCCTTTAACTTTTTTCCAGACGACGTAACCTGTGCATGAAGTTTCTCTAATTCTTCTTCCAGAGATGCTGTTTTTTTATCTAACTTCTCAATATATTTTAAGGTATCGTCTTTATCGGCCTGAATCTCTTCAATTTCCTTTTGCAGACTATCCGCCTTGTTTTCCCATTCTTTCTGCTGTTTTTCTGTTTCTTTAATCTGCTTATCATAGTTTGTGGCACCTACGTTTTGTCCAAACACAGAAAGCGACACAACGCCGCACAATATGCCACACAACAGCCATTTTCTTCTCATCTTTATCACTTCCTAAATATTTAAATTTCTCCGCACCGTAATAAAACTGCCAAAGAATCCAATTCCAACACCCAAAATCAGTGAAATCGGAACTAACATCACAAAAACTTCTCCTGTCGTAAGGAAAGCAAGTCCCTCCGAAAAAAGAGAAAAATGTGTTGTTATATAAGTAAGAATCCGTCCGTATGAAATCCCCAACACAATAAGGGGAATAATTGAACCAATCAAACCAATCACTACGCCTTCCACAATAAACGGCGCCCAGATAAAAAAGTCAGACGCTCCCATCAGACGCATAATCGCAATTTCCGGTTTTCTTACGGCGATTCCGGTCGCAATTGTCGAATGAATCAAAAATACGGATACAAGTAAAAGCACAACAATCAGCACCAGTGACACACCACCAACCAGTTTATTAACACTCGAAAAGCCTTCTTCGATTTCATCCGCTTCCTTAATCCTTCGGATTCCTTTTATGTTTTTTAAGTATTCTACTAACGTAGACTGTCGTTCCAAATCCTTGCAGTAAATAGCATAAGATGCTGATTCCGCTAACGGATTATCATCCCCAAAGCTTTCTGCCAGTTCCGGTGTCTTAGAAAAGTTTTCCTGTTTAAAGTCTTCCCATGCCTGTGCAGCAGAAATGTATTCTATCCGCTCCACTTCATCTCTTTTCTCAATTTTTTGTCCAATATCAGCAATCTGTTTTTCCGAAAGATTTTCTTCAAAAAATACAGAAATTCCCACTGACTGTTCTGCCGAGTGAAGAATATTCTGGAAATTACTGAGCACAAAATAAAACAAGCCGAAGACAAATAGACAGGCTGCAATCGTTCCCATGGAAGCCAGGGTAAACATACGGTTTTTTCTCAGATTTGCTAGTCCTTGTTTGATGCTGTGAAAAAATAAATTAATCCCCTTCAACCTGATAACCACCTTTCTTTTCATCTCTTACCAAAACGCCATCCTCTAAATTTATAACACGCTTTTGCATGACATCCACAACATCATTATTATGAGTTACAACAACAACTGTTGTACCCATTTTGTTTACTTCCTCCAACAACATCATAATATCCCATGCTGTCTTGGGGTCAAGATTTCCCGTCGGCTCGTCCGCCAGCAAAATAGTCGGCTGGTTAATCAGTGCTCTGGCAATCGCTACACGCTGCTGCTCTCCGCCGGATAATTCGTGCGGATACATCTTCTCTTTCCCTTTTAACCCAACCATCTCTAACATAATTGGAACATTTCTTGCAATATCCCTTTTGGTCATGCCGATGATTTCCTGTGCAAAGGCAACATTTTCAAATACCGTCTTATTCTTTAATAGACGAAAATCCTGAAATACCACACCAATCTTTCTCCGGTATAACGAAACCTGTTTGCGCTTCAAATTTGTCACCTGTCTGCCACCGACAAATATACGGCCTTCGGTCGGATTTAACTCTTTTAAAAGCAATTTAATAAAAGTGGACTTGCCAGATCCACTTTTACCAACTACGAATACAAATTCGCCTTTATGAATGCGAATGGATACATCACTTAGCGCTTCCACACCTGTAGAATACTGCTTACTGATATGATCCATTGCAATAATAGGTATCACCTTTTTCTTTGTTTCCATGATACAAAACCTCTCTCGTCAATTAATACTCAATGGTCTCCAAATAGTTCATATACTTCACAACCATCAACGCAATGCGGAATGTAATCGCATCCTCAAACACACGCAAATCAAGTCCGGTGCTCTTTTGCAATTTATCCAAACGATAAACAAGCGTATTTCGATGGATGTAAAGCTGTCTCGATGTCTCCGAAACATTTAAGTTATTTTCAAAGAACTTGTTAATTGTCGTCAAGGTTTCTTCGTCGAAATTATCCGGTGTGTTGTCATCGAAAATTTCTTTAATAAACATTTTACAAAGTGGCAGCGGAAGCTGGTAAATCAGCCGTCCAATTCCCAGATTACTATACGCCATTACCTTTTTGTCACTGTAAAAGATCTTTCCAACATCCAGTGCCATCTTCGCTTCTTTATAGGATCTTGAAACTTCCTTGATATCCTTGATAATCGTTCCAAACGCCACACGTACACGTGCCATTGCCTCAGTATTTAACATATCTACGATAACCTGTGCGGTTTTCTCCAAATCCTCGTAAGTATCTTTGTCCTTAATTTCTTTTACGATAATGATGTTTTTCTCATCCACTGCCGTGATGAAATCCTTGTTGCCACCGGCAAACATGCTGCGTACAGTCTCTAAGGCACCATTATCTTTTTCCTTACTTGTCTCTACAATATAAACAACCCGGCGTGCGTTCATCTCGATATGAAGTTTCTTCGCACGGTTAAAAATATCAACCAAAAGGAGGTTATCAAGCAAAAGATTCTTAATAAAGTTATCTTTGTCATAACGTTCTTTATAGGCAACTAATAAGTTCTGAATCTGGAATACAACAATCTTTCCAATCATATATACATCCTCGGCCTCTCCCTTTGCCACCACAATGTATTCTAACTGGCTCTCATCATAAACCTTAAAAAACTGGTATCCCAAAATCGCCTGACTGTCTGCCGGCGAATCCGCAAATATCTTAACAGTCGCACAGTAATCTTCACTGTCACCTGCCGTCTCTGCCAATACATTTCCATCGGCATCCACTACACTAAGGTCTATTTTTGTAATTCCTTTTACACCATCAATTGTATTTTGCAAAATCTGGTTTGATATCATTTATGCCCCTCCTTAACTACTCCTTTTGTACTTTTCGTTCACAACACCTCATTTCTCCCCATTGTACCATTTATTCGGGTTATTGTCAAAAGGTCTTAAGCTTCACAAATTGAAGGGCATCATTTTTCTTATACCATTTTTTGTACTTTTTCAAGGATGCTTTCGGCACATACACATCTCTGAAAATTGGAAGATAACAATAATTTTTATCATTATTCTGTGTCAGTTTCGGTGGATTCTTAGAACGAAAATAAACTTTTGTCGTCGTCACATAACCGGCACGATAAAATTCACCCCATGCTCCCTGTAATGTCTTTACACTTGCCCCGATATCCAATTTCTTCAACTGACGACTGCCGCAAAGAGAAGCATCCTCACTAATCAGTTTTACCTTATTTCCTATTTTTACTACATTCTTTTTCGCAACAGCAATTAATAACTTACCACTCTTTTTCTCGTAAATGCACTGTCCCTGTTTTCCCAAGCATTTGTTTTTCTTAGAAATACTTACCTTCGTTATCTTCTTTCCGGCAATGGCATCTTTACCAATTATTTTCACCTTCTTGCCAAGATAAACACTTGTTGCTTTTCCTGCTTTGAGTGCATTATCCGCAATCGAAGTAACACTATCAGGAACTGTAATTTTATTTTTCGCCGGCACTGCCCAGATAAGCTTTGTCCCCTTCTTATTTAATAACAGGCCTTTCTGCATTTTAAAGCTTTTATTTTCCTTCGAAAGTGTGACTTTGGAAAGTTTCGGACAGGCGGAAAAGGATGTGTAATTGTCAAAGGAAGCAAGTGATTTTGGCAATTTCACTTCCTTAAGACTCTTACAGCCATAAAATGTTTCTGCACTAATTTTCTGCACACCATCCGGAATTGTAATACTCTTAACTTTACGAAGTCCGCTAAGCGCTGTTGACTCTAATATCGTCAAGTTCTTTGGCAGAACAACGGATTCAACATTTATCGTCTTTTCGCTCCAGCCGTCAACACCATGTGCATACTCAACGGTCACACCGGAAATGTTCTGGTTAAATTCATCTGCATCTTCCAATTTGCGAAGTGCCGTGTCATAACCTACTCTTGTCACAACAGCTCCTTCTACCGTATCCGGAAACTTTAAGGATTTTGTCTTGTTTGTTGTTTCTACAAGATAAATCCATGCATTTTTTCCATCTTCGGATAAATACGCATGATATGTAGCTTCCGAACCTTTATAGGTTACCTCTTTGCCTGTATTCCATCCCGCCAGTGTGCTTTGGCTTTTTGTGTCAGCTGCTTTCACAATAGCAGGCTGTCCGTTATTTGAAAATCCCATATTTAAACCGCCGCCAAGCAATGACATAGACAACAGTAACGCTCCACCCAGTATTCTTTTGTTTCTCATCATAATAAAACCTCCTTTTGTATTGTCTTTATATATAAGACGATTCAAAAGGAGGAAAAGTTGCAAAAAAACAATTTTTTATATTATTTTTATTCCTTATCCGGCAGCGGTTTGATGATTTTTTTGTAAATCCTCATAAGAAATATCGTTGATACCGCAAGTGACATACTCTCCGCAATCGGGAATGACCACCAAGTGGCATGCAAGCCGCCAAAATGAGCCAGAAGATATGCAGCCGGAATCAGTACGACAAGCTGACGCATAACCGAAACCACCATGCTGTAAACAGCCTTTCCCAAAGACTGGAATACCGTACCTGCAATAATGCAGAACCAAGCAATCAAAAAGTGGATTCCAATAATACGAAGTGCCGGAACTCCAATTGTAAGCATCGCTGTCGAAGCCTCAAACAATCCCAGTAATTTGTCCGGAATCAGTTCAAATCCCAAGAAACCAATAAACATCAAACAGAACGATACAACCAGACTCATTTTAATCGTTTTTATCATTCTGTGCTTTTTCTGTGCTCCGTAGTTATAGGCAATAATCGGTGTAATTCCATTATTCAATCCAAACAATGGCATAAAGAAGAAACTCTGCAATTTAAAATAAACACCAAATACTGCTGTTGCCGTCGAAGAAAATCCAATCAAAATCCGATTCATGCAATAAGTCATAACAGAACCAATTGACTGCATAATAATGGATGGAATTCCAATCGCATAAATTGGTCCGATAATTTTAGCACTCGGACGGAACCCTTTGATTTTCAAATCCACCTCATGATTAAATTTCACATTAAATACAGCAGAAAGAATCGCCGCTCCACACTGTCCGATTACGGTTGCCACAGCCGCACCGGTAACGCCCATTGCCGGTGCACCAAGCAGCCCAAAAATCAAAATCGGATCTAAAATAATATTGATAACCGCACCGGTAAGCTGGGAGAGCATTGTATACACAGTTTTCCCCGTAGAAGTCAACAGTCGCTCAAAATACATCTGACAAAAAACACCAATGGAAAATATCATGACTGTACTCAAATAGTCAACGCCCATTCCATAAATCGGAGAACTTGTCCCATTTAACTGTCCTACATAAAATGGTTTTACTACCGTAAGACCAAGGATTAAAAATACAACATAGCTGAGGACTGTCAAAAAAGCACCATTCATCGCAACATCATTCGCCTTCTTAAAATCCTTTTCTCCCAACGCCCTTGACAAAAGAGCATTCACACCTACACAGGTACCGCCGCCAACCGCAAAAATTAACGTCTGAAGCGGAAAGGCAAGGGAAACCGCAGACAAAGCATCCTCCGATAACTTCGCCACAAAAATACTATCTACAATATTATAAAGTGCCTGAACCAGCATGGATAACATCATTGGGAGCGACATACTAAATAACAGCCTGCCGACCGGCATGACACCCATTTTATTCTCTTCCGGCACTGCCATACTCTTACTTTCGTTACTCACTCATATAACCTCCTTTTTTAGTTGTAAAACCCTTACGCCACAAAAAGGGCGCCTCCTTAAGAAGACGCCCAGCAAAAACGTATTTTATGCTAAGACTAGTTTGTAATTGTTTCCTGTGTTTCTTTATCAAACAAGTGAATCTTAGAACCATCCAAAGCAATCTTAATTGTATCACCAGGACGAGCTGTTGTACGAGGGTTTACACGTACAGTAATGTCAAATGTCTCAACTGTGAAGTACAAGAATACTTCTGCCCCAAGCATCTCGTATACTTTAACAGTAGCTTCCAGTGTAGTATCCGGAGAGTTGCTGATGAACATCTCTTCATCTTTAATGTCCTCTGGACGAATACCAAAGGTAACTGTCTTATCTTCATATCCATTATCAATCAACTTCTTAGCTTTATTCTCCGGAAGTTTAATGGAGTTAGAACCAAACATCAAACGTACTTCAGAACCGGATACAACTACTTTTGCATCGATGAAGTTCATCTGAGGAGAACCGATAAATCCGGCAACAAACAAGTTGTTTGGTCTCATATACAAATCAAGTGGAGAATCAACCTGCTGCACAACACCATCTTTCATAACAACGATACGAGTACCCAGTGTCAAAGCCTCTGTCTGGTCATGTGTTACGTAGATAATTGTTGTTTCCAGTCTCTGATGCAATTTAGAAATCTCGATACGCATCTGTACACGGAGTTTTGCATCCAAGTTAGAAAGCGGCTCATCCATCAGGAATACTTTAGGATCACGTACGATTGCACGTCCCATAGCAACACGCTGTCTCTGACCACCGGACAAAGCCTTTGGTTTACGATCAAGCAAGTGCTCGATATCAAGGATTTTAGCTGCTTCATGTACAAGGCGGTCAATCTGGTCTTTTGCAACTTTTCTCAGTTTCAAACCAAATGCCATATTGTCATATACGGACATATGTGGATACAAAGCGTAGTTCTGGAATACCATCGCGATATCTCTGTCTTTTGGCTCAACGTCGTTCACCAATTTATCACCAATCCACAACTCACCACTGGAAATCTCTTCCAAGCCGGCAATCATACGAAGTGTAGTAGATTTACCACATCCGGATGGTCCTACGAAAATAATAAACTCTTTGTCTTCAATCTCTAAGTTAAAGTCCTTAACAGCGTGAAAGCCGTTTGGATATACTTTATTGATGTTTTTTAAAGATAAACTTGCCATTTGAAATTCCTCCTAGGATATAATATTGTCACAAACATCTAACTGATACTATACACTATCTTTATCAAAAACACCATATTCAAAATACCTAAATAATTCAAAAATCTTTTGTGTAAATTGCACAGATTCCGTTTAGCATGCTAATCACCGATGCTAAAACCTTCCCCTAACACCTCTCTGGCATCAGCAACAATCACAAATGCCCGCTCATCGGCTTCCTTAACATATTTTACCATAGAAACAGCCTCACGGCGTGAAACAACACACATTAAAATCTGCTTTTCCTTCCCGGAATACATACCGTTTCCCCGCAGTGCCGTTACCCCGCGCTCAAATTGGTGCAGAATAATTTCTGCAATTTCTGCCGACCGGTCGGAAATGATATACATAATTTTTGCATAACGCATTCCGGATGTCACTCCATCCATTACTTTCGAAGTCACAAAAACCGCCACAATGGAATACAGTGCCGTCCGCACACCAAAAACCAGCATACCGGCAACAACAATTATACCATCGACAATTCCTATGATATTTGCCAGCCGCATCATTGGGAACAGCGGATGTAAAAGGGTACTTAACAAATCCGTGCCGCCGGTTGAACTTCCTGCAAGAAACACAAGTCCAAGCCCTCCACCATGAAACGCACCACCCAGTATTGCCGCCATCAAATAGTCCTGATGCGTAACGGAGGTAACGGGAATCACCGCTAATGCCAGTGAGAACGTAATCATGGCATACAGCGAACGAAATAAATATTCCCTTGTATGGAATTTTCTCGCCATAAAAAACAAAGGGACGTTTAAAAGAAATGTCACAGCAAACACCGGAATTCCAAATAATTTTTCAAGTACAATTCCCACACCTGAAAATCCTCCGGTAACCATTGACATCGGCTCATAAATGAGACAGGTTCCCAAAGCCATCAAAAAAGTTCCCATGGTAATCATACCATAGGAACGAAAGATACGCTTCTCTGATATGGACATTTTTGTTACCTCCGAAATTTTTTCTTGGTATTATAATCGTCCATTTTTCTATGAAATATACGCCTTCTTAGCGAATGGGAATACGGCATCACCAAAAGCCAGCGGTAAACACCTCCCAGATGTAGTTTTTTCAGCCATTTCGGCACCGGCACATTTTCCCGGAACAAAAGCGGCATCACACTTCCTACCACCACACAAAGTTTGGTATTCACCTTCGCACGGTTATTCTCAAGCCACTCCTCCTGCTCTGTGCTCTCCATCGATAAAAGCACAATATCCGGCAGTTTCATGTTAATGTCATTAATCAGACTCTCCTCTGCAACTTCTCCATCCGCCACATAGATACCGACAATCTGATCTCTGTCAATATATTCGGATAAAAAGCGATATACCATTTTGGCTTCTTTCTCACTTCGCAGCACCAAATAAATTGTCCGGTTATTCTCGTTTGCAAGCGAAAGCAGTTCTAACTCCGCGTGATAATCAACCGCCATACCGCCGGTCTCCAAAACATCAACATGATGTCTTGTCAGTATTGCTTTTTCACCGGGGAGAACAAGGTCTGCATGAGCGAGCGACTCACGCACCAGCTCATTTTTATCATAGGCATCCATATAATCCAGTGAAATAACATGTGCTACATTCACCGTTTCATTCTCCAGAAAATTTTGCATTTCCTGCTTCAGTGTTTCTTTGGTCAGCAAATCCACCTGCATGTCCATGATATTTACTTTAGTCCCCACGTAAACACCTCGCTTTCTGTCAGAATGTTCGGTTTTCGTTACTGTATGTCATCATCCGTACCGAGTACAATCTCGATGGATGCGCCGCTGCTCATATTATCAGCCGTCTGAATCAGTGGGTTTTTGAAATATTTCTTCAATGCATTGGCTTTCTTTTTCTTTGTTGCATAAATAACTGTCTGCGAACGGATGTTACCTGTCGCATTACCAACACCTTTTACTTCATAACCGTCTTCCTGAAGTATTTTCTGATATTTTGCAGCAAGTCCGGTTATCTTACTTCCATTATAAATCCACACCGTTCCTTTATTTTCCGTGGAAGATGTACTGCTCGTGCTGTTTTGTGCACTCTGGTATGCTTTTTTCTCCCAGATCTTCTCAATCATCTTGGCAGTTTTTGTTTTATCTAACTTAAATTTCTTATTAAACGTCTGCCCTTTTGCACAATATGTGTGAATATATTCGCGATTGACCTGTTTTAATTCTTTGCTGTAATGCTGCTTCTGACCCAATGTCACATCACTAATCAAAGAATCCCATTTGGATTCAATCAAATCATTCATATCACTTTCATCGCTGCACTTCGCTGCCTCATCCAAAAGCTGTTTTGTCGGGCAGAGTTTTTTCTTTTTGCCATTCTCCCATTCAAAACATTTGTTAAATTCATCCGACGTCATCGCGGTAAAATAACCGATATCTGCTTTTAATTCCTCCTGCAAAATAAGAATACCATACTCATATTTGACATCTCCTTCAAAATAAGAAGAAATTTCTGACATCGTAATCACCTGCGGCAGTTTGGAACTTTTCTTTAATAAATCATTATAGGTCTTTGCCGAAATCGTAATCTGCGTACTGGCAGGAATCGTCACATATGTCATGTTCTTCGTTCCGGCATCAAACAATTCAAGCACCATTGCATCGATTTTTC
Organism: Clostridium sp. AF37-5; assembly: GCF_003477605.1. Lineage (GTDB taxonomy): Bacteria > Bacillota > Clostridia > Lachnospirales > Lachnospiraceae > Eubacterium_F. Next base: position 21,439 of record NZ_QUDR01000014.1, on the reverse strand, counting down.
CGCTCTTCTTGTCATAGCTGTAAATTAAGTTGCTGGATTCCATGCTGCCGGGATTTACATCAATCACATGCTCGTACTGCGTACTTCTCTCCACTCGCTGCGTCTGTTTCAAAAACAGCATTGTAAGATAATAACTGAGTACACCTACGCCTAACAGCAATACAATAACACCAATTGTCTTAAAAAAATTAATAAGTATAATTTGTGCAATACTTCGATTTTTCATACTATTCCTCCCGCAAAAATTGCGTGCCATGTGCACATAAGTATTAGTATTATATCAGATGATGGGGAGAAATTCAATCCTAGCTTTTTTGTTTTCCGTTTTTTCAGTTTCTAGTAATTCAGTAAGAAGGATTCGCGTCTCGTGGGCGCTCCCGCTTAGACAAATACGCAGAAGTATCGGCATGCAAAATACGCAATGCCTGATACTTGCGTATTTGTAGCCACTCGCTGCGAATTCTTCTTGCTGAATTATTAGAATCCTGAGAAAGCAAAACCCAACCGCTTATTGCCCTCCCCTAACTAACCAAAATCAAGATGTACAATCTGGTACATTTTTAGGTTTTAACAGAGAATTAGAAAAAATGTGAGTGGAATGCATTACAAACACACGGGTATCAGGCAACGCGTAGTCTGCGTGCCGATACCCCTGTGCGTTTGTCTTAGCGGGAGCGATGCATGACACGCACATTTTTTCTAATTCTCTGCAAAAAACAAAAAATATACCAGATTACTTGCACTGCACCCTCTTATGCTCTAAAATAAGAAAAAAACAAGCGAGGCATGAAAATGAAAAAAACAGCGGTCATCACCGGAGCATCCGGAGGAATCGGCGGAGCAGCCGCCATCCAGTTAGCAAAAGAAGGGTATTCACTGGCTTTATTAGGACACCGTTCCAAAGAAAAACTCCAAAAAATCAAACAGGCGTGCATGGATGCACAACCAAACAGTGATGCGGTTATCTTTTCGCTCTGTGGGGATTTGAGTAACGCAAAAGAAGCGGGGCAGTTGATACAAAAAGCGGTTGAATCACTCGGACATGTGGATTTATTCCTGCACTGCGCCGGTATTTCCCACATTGGATTACTGACGGATATGTCTGATGAGGAATGGATGAATGTAATCAACAGCGACTTATCTTCAGCGTTCTACTGTTGCAGGAAAATTGTGCCTTATATGGTATCAAAAAAAGCAGGACGAATCCTTATGATTTCTTCTGTATGGGGAAATGCAGGGGCCTCCTGCGAAGTTGCTTATTCGGCAGCCAAAGGTGGCATCAATCTGTTTACAAAAGCGCTCGCCAAGGAGCTTGCACCAAGTAACATCGCCGTAAATGCGCTTGCCTGCGGTATGATTGATACTCCGATGAATGCTTGTTTTTCAAAAGACGAAATTCGTGAAATATGCGAAGAAATACCCGCCGGACGAATGGGAAGTGTAGAAGAAGTGGCACAAACAATTTCACTTCTTTCTAAAGCTCCCATCTATCTGACAGGTCAAATTCTGACAATTGATGGTGGATGGTGCTAATCTTCTTTTTCTTTGCGGCAAATCGTTCCGCCGCCAAGCACATAATCACCATCGTATAAAACAACGGCCTGTCCCGGTGTAACTGCCCGGACAGGTTCTTCAAATGTAAGAGAAAAAGAATCCTCTGTCACTTCTGAAATTACCGCTTTTGCCCCGCCATGATTATAACGGATTCTTGCAGTCACTTTCTGTCCCACTTCAAAGTGGTCCACTGCCATATGATTTACCTGATTTGCCTTTAACCAGTCCGTAAAGACTTCATCATTTTTTCCAAGTACAACTTCATTTGTCTCCGGACAGATTTCCACAACAAACATCGGTTCGCCAAAAGCAATTCCTAAGCCTTTTCGCTGACCAATCGTATAATGCCCGATTCCTTTGTGTGTACCAAGGATTTCACCGGAAGTCGAAGCAAAATTCCCCGGCTTTTCCACTTCATTGGTCTCGCGTTCAATAAAACCGGCGTAATCATTATCCGGCACAAAGCAAATTTCCTGACTATCCGGCTTATGTGCCACCTGAAGGCCTGCCTTTTCCGCAATTGCACGAATCTGCGGTTTTTCGTATGAGCCAATCGGAAAAAGTGTATGCGATAACTGATTCTGTGTCAGATTATATAAGGCATAAGTCTGGTCTTTTCCTTTTGCATCCGAGCGAATCAGCGTATATCTTCCATTTTCTAACTGCACAATCTTAGCATAGTGACCGGTCGCAATATAATCAGCACCAATCGCCAGACTTTTTTGCAGCAGAGATTCCCATTTCACATACCGGTTGCACGCTATACACGGATTCGGTGTTCTTCCCGCTCTATATTCCTTCACAAAATAATCAATGACATTTTCCTGAAATTCTTCACGGAAATTCATCACATAATAAGGGATTCCAATCTGATTTGCCACACGTCTGGCATCCTCGACAGCACTCAGACCGCAGCATCCGCCTTCGTGCTCGATGGTGCAGGTATCTTCCTGCTGCCAGATTTGCATCGTTACGCCAATCACATCGTATCCCTGTTGTTTTAAAAGGTAGGCAGCCGCAGAGGAATCAACCCCTCCGGACATGCCTACCACTACGGTTTTCTTATTCTTCATCATTAATATCTGCCTTTGGTTTATCCAACCCTTCAATCTTAATTCCATGCTTCTCAGCGTAATCCCACAAAGCAGCATGAATGGCTTCCTCTGCCAAAAGCGAGCAGTGAACTTTTACCGGCGGAAGTCCATCCAAAGCTTCCATTACTGCTTTGTTTGTCACTTCCAGTGCCTCGTAAATCGTTTTTCCTTTTACCAGTTCCGTTGCCATACTGCTGGTCGCAACTGCTGCGCCGCATCCAAATGTCTTAAATTTACATTCTTTAATAATTTTTGTATCTTCATCAATGTCTAAGTACATTCTCATGATATCGCCGCACTTAGCATTTCCGACTGTTCCTACACCACTGGCATTTTCAATCTCGCCAACATTTCTCGGATTTGAAAAATGATCCATTACTTTTTCACTGTACATTTATTTTCCCTCGCTTTCTTTCTTTACAAAATCATCATAAAGAGGTGACATGCTGCGAAGTCTCTCAACAATCATTTTCAGATTGTCCACAACATAATCAGCATCTTCTTTGGTTGTTTCTTCGGACAACGTCAAACGAAGCGAACCATGTGCAATCTCATGAGGAAGTCCAATTGCCAGCAATACATGTGAAGGATCCAAAGAACCGGATGTACATGCCGAGCCGCTCGATGCACAAATTCCTTTTTGGTCAAGCATAATCAGAAGGGACTCTCCCTCAATAAATCGGAAGCATACATTTACATTATTCGGAAGTCTCTTCTCTCTGTGACCATTCACTTTTACATAAGGAATTTCCTTCTCAATACGAGAAATCAAATAGTCACGGACTTCAATCTGCTTTTTCGCATTTTCTTCCATATTCTGTACAGCCAGTGCAGTCGCTGCACCCATACCAACGATTCCCGGTACATTATGTGTGCCGGCACGACGGGAGCGCTCCTGTGCACCACCATGAATCAATGGTCCAATCTTTACGCCGTTGCGCAGATACATAAATCCAATTCCTTTCGGGCCATGGAATTTATGACCGCTTGCACTTAACATATCAATGTTCATTTCCTGCACGTCAATCGGCACATGACCAAATGCCTGAACCGCATCCGTGTGGAACAAAATATCATGTTTTTTTGCAATGGCACCAATCTCTTTAATAGGCTCCATCGTTCCAATTTCATTATTGGCAAACATCACAGAAATCAAAATCGTATCCGGACGAATAGCTTTCTCCAGTTCGTCCAACGAAATCAAACCATCTTCATCCACATCGAGATAAGTCACTTCAAAGCCTTTGCGCTCTAACCATGCAGTCGTATGAAGTACGGCGTGATGCTCAATTTTCGTTGTAATAATGTGTTTTCCTTTATTCTGATAAGCTTCTGCTGTCATCTTAATTGCCCAGTTGTCAGCCTCACTTCCGCCTCCGGTAAAATAAACTTCTGCCGGTGTTTTCGCATTTAAAGCATTTGCAATCTGCTCTCTCGCATCGTCAACCGCTTTCTTTGCTTTTCCGGCAAAACTGTAAACACTCGCCGGATTACTATATGTGTCCATAAAGTAAGGCATCATCTGTTCAAAAACTTCCGGCTTAACTGCTGTCGTTGCAGCATTGTCTAAATATATTAATGAGTCCATAATTCGCACTCCTTTTCATATAATTTTGATAGGATATACTTATTATAACAACTTTGATTTTGTTGTCAAGTTTCCTTTCTTAATCTCGTCCACATATAAAACCTTTTCCTTTACATGGAAAATAATATCAAACCCGGAAAACTCCATACCATATTTTCTCGTCTCATCTTCATGATAAGCCGGTCTTGGATCCTGGCTCAATACCTCTTCTAATGCTCCTCTTTTATCCTCTGGTATTTTCCCCCATAATTCATCAGAACATACTACCTCAAGCACATCCATTAAATGCTCACCGGCAAAGCCTAAAGATGCCTCCGGGATACTGTCCGCATACGGTAAATAAGGCTTAATATCATAAATCGGCGTTCCATTCATTAAGTCTACGCCGGCAACCTGAAGCACCGCTCCCTTATTTTTTGTCTGCTCCACACCAATGAGTCGAACGGCAGTTAGTCCAATCGGATTCGGGCGAAATGGTGAGCGGGTGGCAAACACGCCTACTCGCTTATTTCCTCCCAGTCTCGGAGGTCTGACAGTAGGCGACCATTTTTTCGATACATTTTCTGAAAACTGCCACAAAAGCCACAAATGAGAATATTTCTCAATACCACGCAGTGCCTCTTCCATGCGGTATTCCGGTTCAAATACGATAATTCCTTCGGACTCATGAGCCAACGCTCCTTGCCTTGGGATTCCAAATTTTTCAGAAAAATCTGTATAAATGGTTGCAACTACCTTCATTTTCATTCCCCTTTATTTTTCCAAAACAAAGAGGGCTGCCCACTGACAGCCCCCTCTCATTCACCTTACAGTGAAATTATTTGTGCCATTTCCAATCGCGAATTTCAGGAAGATCCTGACCATATTCCGCAATATACTGTTTATGCTCAACCAATTTGTCGTTCATCTGCTGGATAAGGTAAGAACCTTTGTTTCCAAGCTGTGGAAGGTGCATAATTGCATCTTTAACAAGATTGAAGCGGTCAATCTCGTTCTGAACACGCATATCAAATGGAGTAGTAATTGTACCCTCTTCCTGATAACCATGTACAGAAACATTTTTATTATGACGCTCATAAGTCAACTCATGAATGAGTGTTGGATATCCGTGGAATGCAAAGATAACCGGTGTATCCTTTGTAAACAGAGCATCATACTCACGGTCAGAAAGACCATGTGGATGTTTACTGTCAGACTCAAGTTTAAACAAGTCTACTACGTTAATTACACGAATCTTCAATTCAGGCATTGCATCACGAAGAATTGTTGTAGCAGCAAGAGTCTCAAGTGTTGGTGTATCACCACAACATGCCATAACAAGATCCGGCTCAGCATTCTGGTCGTTACTAGCCCATTCCCAAACACTGATACCCTGTGTACAGTGTTTAACAGCCTGCTCCATTGTCAGCCACTGTTTGCTTGGATGTTTGGATGCAACAATTGCATTAACATAGTTCTTGCTCTTTACACAATGATCAAAGCAGGAAAGCAAGCAGTTTGCATCTGGTGGAAGGTACATACGTACAACGTCTGCCTTCTTGTTAGCCAAATGATCTAAGAAACCTGGATCCTGATGTGTAAATCCATTATGATCCTGCTGCCATACATTCGATGTCAAAATGAAGTTCAAGGATGCAATTGGCTGTCTCCAGGAAAGCTGGTTTGTTACTTTCAACCATTTTGCATGCTGTGCTGCCATCGAATCTACAACACGGATAAATGCTTCGTAAGAAGCAAAGAAACCATGACGTCCGGTAAGAAGATAAGCTTCCAGCCATGCTTCACACATATGCTCAGAAAGCATACCATCCATGATACGTCCATCCAGTGCAAGGTTGTCATCATCACTGTACATATTTGCATTCCAAGGACGATTCTCAACTTCGAATGCATGATACAGACGGTTAGACATAGATTCGTCCGGTCCGAAAATACGGAAGTTTTTATTTTCTTTATTCAAGGTGAAGATGTCACGCACATAAGCACCAAGCTCGATCATATCCTGTGCCTGAGTCTCACCAGGAACAACATCTTTTACACCATACTCACGGAAATCCGGGAGACGAAGATCTTTCAAAAGAAGACCACCGTTTGCATGTGGGTTAGCACCCATACGAGCATTTCCCTTAGGAGCCATATCAACGATCTCCTGTTTAACGCTTCCGTCTTCATTGAAGAGTTCTTCTGGTTTGTAGCTAAGCAGCCACTCTCTCAACTGATCCAAATGCTCTGGTTTTTCCATTGACATAGGAACCTGATGTGCACGGAAAGAACCTTCGATTTTCTGTCCGTCTACTACTCTTGGGCCTGTCCATCCCTTTGGAGTACGAAGTACGATCATTGGCCAAGCAACTCTCTTTGCATCGTTGTTTTCACGAGCATGTTTCTGAATTGCTTTAATTTTCTCGATACAGCTGTCCATTGCCTCGCACATAGCCTTGTGCATAGCAATATGATCTTCCGGATCGATACCATCGTTCATTTCATCTTTTGCTTCTACAAAGATCGGATCCCATCCGCATCCCTTGAAGAAATTCTCTACTTCTTCATGAGACATACGTGCAAATACAGTAGGGTTGCTAATCTTGTATCCATTCATATGAAGGATTGGAAGAACCGCACCATCTGTGATCGGATTTAAGAATTTATTGGACTGCCAGGAAGTTGCCAGTGGGCCTGTCTCAGATTCACCGTCACCAACTACTGGAACTGCAATCAAATCCGGGTTATCAAATACGGCACCAAACGCATGAGCGACTGAATAACCAAGTTCTCCACCTTCATTAATTGAACCTGGAGTCTCCGGTGCACAGTGACTTGGTACTCCACATGGGAATGAGAACTGTTTGAACATCTTCTGCATACCCTCAACATCCTGAGAAATATTAGGATAGATTTCACTGTATGTTCCATCAATGTAGGTATTTGCAATCTGGAAGTTTCCGCCGTGTCCAGGACCGGAAATGTAAATCATATCCAAATCATACCGTTTGATAACACGGTTACAGTGAGTCCAGACAAAGTTCTGTCCCGGTACTGTTCCCCAGTGACCTACAATTTTCTTTTTAACATGATCCATAGTAAGTGGTTTGCGAAGCAGCGGGTTATCCAACAGATACAACTGACCAGCGGATAAATAGTTTGCTGCACGCCAATATGTGTCCATCTTCTGCAGCATCTCATCACACAGAGGCTGCTTCTCAAGACAAGTATTTTCGCTCATAATGAACTCCTTTCGAAATTTTCTTTTTAACTAAACTTTTCAACATTTCCCATTATATAGGCAATCGACAAATTCTTCAACCTTTTTTATCGATTTTTTGAGGTTTTTGTCACTTTGTCAAAAAAATAACAATATTACATGCTTTTTTGTGCATATTTTCTACAATCAATCCAAATAGGTCGGATGACGAAGAGAACCTTTCTTAAATTCTCCCTCTGATGTTGCAAACGGGTACTGTAATTCCGATTCGTAATAATACCATGGATCCTCCTCGTGTGCCGGATTTGTGAGCAGATGGAACTGTTTTGCGGGCTTTCCTCCCTTTCCTAGTAAAAATGCCTTCTCGCCATTTTCATTGACACACACATCAACAACCACTGCCGCATCACCGGTCGCCACATCCAAAAACAAATCACCGGTCTGCAATTTATCTTTTTTAATCTTTTTCGTCTCTTTTTCCAATGTTGAAACCGATGTATAAGTCAAAACACAGTGCAGATACGCTTCCAAATTTTTCCTCGTTTTATCCAGTTCACCACCATTGACCCAAATTGCGCCGGTCGCATCTTTGCGGATGCGGAATCCTTCTCTCCACTTTTGATACTGTGCTGCAAAGCCATCGGAAAACTGAAAAGAGATTTTGTCATACATTTGATTTTCCCACAAATACTCGGTATATAATCGAATCACGGAACCGCCGGCCCACTGAAGATTCTCCTTTGCTAACGGAAGTTTGAAAACCGCCGGCGTGTTGGTGATGTCCTTTGCCTTTTTTCCATCCCATGTTTTTACTACACCTGTAGATTTTTTTAAGGAATAATTTCGTAAAAACTCCGCAAGGCTTCCCTTTTCTGCCTCTTCTCTTGTATATCCTTTCGGCGTGTTGATACGCTCTGCAAGCGTCATCCCTTCCTCATTTACGATAGGAAGCTGTTTTTGCTCTTCTTTCGTTTCTTTTTTTTCTTCTTTTTTTGTTGCCTGACCGGATACAGCCACCGGTTCTGAAAACGATGCCGGTGCACGCCAGATCATCGGTCCCCAAAGTGGAGAAAACAACAGCAATAACACACCGCCTAATAATCCTGCCAAAATAATCGCATCCTTTTGATGCATTCTTCGTCTGCTCATAACCATCTTTCCTCTCCTGCATTTGTCCTTATTATATCCAATCCCTCTGTAATTGTCTATTCTATTTTTCACCCCTCTTCTGTGAAAAATAGCATCAAAAGAAGGACAAATTGGCATATAAGGTTTTACAAATTGCCTTTTTAATTGTATAATAAAGAATACTTTACGAAAAATGGAGGACTTTTATGCAAAAAAAAGAACGGAAACAGCGGGTTCGCAAGACACCGCCGTTACTGCCCCGTTTGGTAATACTATTCTTTCTTTTGATGGTTCTGCTCTTTATGAACATCGATATGTGCAGCCGTATACTTAACTACGGAAGCTATGAAAAAACTACCGCCACCATTGTTGCAAAAAAGACGGACGGTTTTCTTCTCCTGATTCCGATGGCAGAACTTTCTTATCAATATGAAGGAACAGAGTATAAGGAAGATAAATTTTTTATCCTGCCACATCTCTTTGGCATATCCAATGAGGCCGGACAACAGATTACAATTTATGTAAATAAAACATCACCAAATTACTGTTTGATACAGCAGCCATTTTATAAAAATGTGGTAAACTGGATTCTTCTCCTATTATTGGGGGTCTGGATCTATAATATCATTAAGCTGCATAAAAAGAAGAAGGAGGCAACACATGAAAGCCAAATGGAACGAATGGAAAAATAGCATCAAACAAATGCGTGTTGACAAACGTTGGTTTGACATCACCTGCAAAATTATTTCCTTCCCTTTTGTCCTGCTCTACCATATTTTGAATTTCTGCCTGACATTTTCAAAAGTAATTCTGAATGTAATTTTACTGGTTTTAATTATTGGTGGAATTGCCGGTGGAATTTTGTATGCCAAAATACTTCCAATGTATCAGGATTCCTGTGAGCAGGCATACGACAAACTGTCAAACCTGAACGAAAACAGTTTTCATATGTTTTCCAACACCGTCATCTACGACAAAGATGGGAAGAAAATTGGCGAAATCGACAGTGGTTCTTATAAATATGTAAAAATCAATAAAATTTCGGAATATATCCAATACGGATACATAGCAACCGAAGACAAAAAATTTATGGAACACCGCGGCATTGATTTACAGTCGATTACACGTGCGGGCATTTCCCTCATTACAAATAAAGGAGAAATCACTCAGGGTGGAAGTACCATTACCCAGCAGGTCATCAAAAATAATCTGCTGTCGCAAAAGCAGTCTTTCGGCAGAAAATTAACCGAAGTTTTACTTGCACCGGCACTGGAACAAAAATACAACAAAGCTGATATTATGGAGTTCTACTGCAATAGTAACTTCTATGGCAACCGGTGTTATGGCGTAGAAACCGCAAGCAAATTTTACTTTGGCTGCTCTGCCAAAGATGTAACACTTGGTCAGGCTGCCATGCTCTGTGGTATTTCCAACAGCCCAAATAATTATAATCCAATTGCGAGCATGAAACTTGCGAAAGAAAAACAGCTTCAAGTTCTTAATAACATGTTAGAACAGGGTTATATCACGAAAAAACAGTTTAATAAGGCAAAAAATGAAGAAATAACCATTGTCGGTCTGGATACCAGTTCCTCCTCGGAGAATTACATGATGAGTTATGCCATTGACCGGGCAGCCATCCAATTGATGAAGGAACATGGTTTTAAATTCCAGTACAACTTTTCTTCCAAAAAAGAGCAGGATACTTATAACAAAAAATACTCCACGGAATACAGCAAACGTTCAGCAGAGATTCGTGCAGGTGGTTATAAAATATACACTTCGCTGAATCCAAAGATTCAAAAGCGCCTGCAAAAATCCGTATCAAAAACCTTATCGACTTTTACGGAGAAAAGTAAAAAAACGAAAAAATATGCGTTACAGAGTGCCGCCATGTGTATTGACAATGAAACTCAATATGTAGTTGCCGTGGTGGGTGGCAGAACGCAGAACGACCAGTATAACCGTGCCTTTCTTTCAAAGCGGCAGCCCGGTTCTACCATCAAACCACTTTTGGATTACGCACCGGCTATTGACAATGGCGTTATTAATGGCTCAACCGTTATCAATGATCACAAGGTCTATTGGGATAACACCAACAAAAAAAGCTACAGTCCAAGTAACAGTGGCGGCGGCTATCACGGAAATGTCACCGTCCGCGAAGGACTAGCGCGAAGTTTAAATACCGTTGCTTTCCAGATTTTCAAAGAAGTCGGTACGGAAACTGCAATGAACTATTTAGATAAACTGCAGTTTTCTTCCCTCTCCTATGCCGATAATCTGGCTCCGGCAGTTTCTTTAGGCGGATTCACTTATGGTGTTACGATTAACGATATGTGCCGAGGTTATGCTACACTGGAAAATAATGGTAAAATGAGTTCCCGTACCTGTCTTGTCAAGATTGAACACGAAACAAACGGAACCGTTTACGAAGCACCGGAAATTGAGGACAGTGAAACGGAAGTTTACTCCGCAGACACATCTTTCATTATGAAGGATATGATGCAGGGTACATTTAATGAAGCTTACGGAACCGGTCATGCAGGATATAACAGCAATCAAATCTACGCCGGCAAAACCGGTACAACCAGCAGCAACAAGGATGCTTGGTTCTGCGGCTTCTCAAGTTATTACACAACGGCAGTCTGGATCGGTTACGATACGCCTCGAAAAATGCCCGGTATGTACGGAAGCACCTATCCTCTCCGTATCTGGTCAAGTTTTATGAACGGACTTCATAAAAACAAAAAACAGGCAAATTTTGATCTACCGGAAACCATTGAACTGCGAAGAATATCCGGTGGAAACTTATCTTCCTCGACAAAGGAAATCAGTTATAATCCGTTAAAACGCTATTACAGCCAGCGTCCTGGCGGCTATGACTATTATTCGCAGCAAAACAATGACAGAAAATCAAACTGGGAGAAAGAATACAAAATATCTGCTTCAAAAAGAGAAGCAGAAAAAGCTGTTTCCGCATTTGAAAAATATAAAATTAAGGATGTCAGAACTGCTTCTGCATTTGAAGATGAATATGACAAGGTAAATGCAATTATTGCAAAAATCCCGGACGAATATGCACAAGGTCCTTATAAAGAGCGAGTTGCTACCAAATATAACTCACTAAAAGATATTGTTAAAAACAAATGGGAAAAGGCTATTAAAGAAGCAAAAGCCGATGAGGCAGATAAAATACAGAAACAGCAAAAGATTGATGCAGAAAACGCAGCAACTGAGGCAAACAATACGTTAAAGGCAAACCGTTTAAAAAAGGCAAAATGGTATATTGACACCTTGAAAAAGAGAACATACTATAATGCAACAACAAAAGCCTTGATTAAAGATGGAAACGCTGCTATCAAACGGCTGAAAGGATACAGTGAATATGATTCCTATAAAGCCTCCTTTGACAGCGCCGTAAAACGTGCCAAAACACTTCCGACAAAACAGGAAACACCGGACATCGGCGGCACACCATCCGATAACACACCAGCAAACCCGGATAATTACACGGATGCAACTGCTGTACCTACCGAGACACCGGTACCGGCAGCTCCGTAATTGTTAGCAATTGCCTATCGAAAAAGGACTACGATCCATCGCTTATGATTCGTAGTCCTTTTTATTTCTGTTTTATCTGTTCTGACCAGATTTCAACAAGCCGCTCCAAAGAATAGGCTGCGTTTGCCGGGCTCGTCGAGGGAAGTCCAATTGCTTTTATTCCAACCTTCTTTTCCTGATACTTCGAAAAAAGTTTTTCCGCCAGTTTTCCATTTGCATAGATTTTCCTTATTTTCGAGAGTTCTACTATAGTCGTAATATCTGCCGGCACCACATCTTTAATGCTGCTGTCACTCGAACCGGTAATCTTACACTGCCAAATCACGTCATATACTGCGATGTGATTTCTTAACAACATTTCCTTTTTCTCTTCAATGGAATCCGGTATCTTCTCCTGTACAATGGCAGCTAACACCTTCCAAAAACGGTTCTGTGGATGCCCATAATAAAAGCCCTGTTCTCTCGACTTCACGGAAGGAAAACTTCCCAGAATTAAAATTTCAGAATTTTTATCATATACCGGCTCAAATTCATGACGTACCAATTGCTCTTTTTTCACAAATCGTCCTCCTTTACCGCTTTAATTTCCGCTCCCGAAACTCACTCCATCTCTCTTTCAACTGAAGTTTTTTAATCGTCTTATCATACGCATAAATCTTTAACTTCGGAAATGCCCCAAAAAAGCGCAGTTCTCTTTTCTGCAAAAGGACTGATACCCTGCGGATTTTTACTCGTATACCGTTTTCATCGCTAATGAGCGACTCCGGGATTTTCTCTGAGAAATTTTCCATAATTTGATTTGCGGAACCATTCAGGTAGGCATGAATGGTTGCCAAGTGCTTGTTTAACTGCTTCCAGTTTGCTATCGTTAAAAGCAAATCAGTAATAAACAACACAAAAAAAACTACGCTCACCACGAATAATCCCCGGGGTTCCATATAGGAAAATAAACGAAACAGTGCCGGCTGCACAAAAAACCTCACGGAAAAGCACCCAATTCCAAATGCCAGCGCACCGTACAGACAAATCCGCCCATTTAAATGAAATGGGAAATCACTATAATCCCACCATCTCGTATGAAATATCTTTTCCATCGTATACGAGACAAGGTATTCCAATGCACAGCACAAAAGAGCGGACAAAACGAATACAGCTACCGGATTCTGCACGTGATACAGTGCAAAATAACAGCACAATGCCCCTGCACCGTAAATCGGGCATAACGGCCCCACCAAAAATCCCCGGTTAATCAACTGTTTCTCATTATGCAAAGAACAAACTGTCGACTCCCACAGCCATCCCAAAAAACTATACACAAAAAAACTTAAAACAATTGTACAGCTCCATATTATCATCTGCTTTTTCTCCGTTTTCTTTTTCGTATCCCTTTTATTGTTTCCTCGCCGGCACATATTTTATCTGCTAAGCAGATAATCCATGCCTCCTTTGTCTGTGGTGGTACAATCGTTAATGGAAACATATGCTTTACGATAATATCAGCTTCCCGTTTTGTAATCGAATAATCCCTTTTCGCATTTTTTAGTGATGTATAAGGATGAGAAAACCCATGCAGCCGATGACCGTTGTCCGGATTATGCCAGTCATACAAAAAGTAATCATGAAGCAGCGCTCCCCGTATCAGCACCTTTCGATTCACGGAAAGATGCAGAAACTCCGCTATTCTACAACTGTATTCCGCAACAGCGATGCAGTGATCAAAAACCGTCACATCGCCGTGCTGGATATAATTTTTATTTTCTTCAATTGGCCCTTCCTGCATCAGAGCAGACAAATGCTTAACAATCTCTTTTTTGTACCGGCTCATACCTATCACTCACTTATTTCCATTGCAATTTTCTCTATTCTAACACATCCTTTCAATTCCCACCACATTTTTTTACTCTCGATTTTTAAGTACCTCTGCCGGCGTCATCTTCTTTAATCTGCCAACCAGTACACGATTGATAACAAAATAACAAATCATTATCAAAGCAAAAACTGCCACATACAGCCATGGCTCAAATGATAAATCCAGTCCACATGCAATGTTGCTTACCAGATATCTTGGGTACATCCAATCCATAATTGCCTTTGATAACGGTATATTGACAATTGCGGAAACAAGTACAATATAAAAGTTTCCATCCAGATAAAGTTTCCGAATTTCTTTTGTCCGGAATCCAAATACCTTCATTAATGAAATGGAATATGCAGAGCGGTCAATCATCACTTTCATCATTAAATACATCACAAGGATAAAGATTAACGTGGAAACAATCGTTATGGTAATGACCATGCTGACCATCATCTGCATAAATACATCCGCTGATTTCTCAATATCTTCCTTCGTCGTTGTTGCGTATAAACGTCCGGAAGGAATCTTTAAATCTTTATTCGAAAAAATGGTATTATAATAATCATCCTGCTCACCAAACAAATCTCTGGCACTATCAATGTCCATAAAGACATAAAACGCCGGAGCATACTGGCAGATATCGGTCACCTCGAACGCATATAAGGTATCCGTTTCCTCATCTTTTAACGTAAATTCGTCACCAATAGACAACTCATATTTCTGGGCAAGGGCAGACGAAGCAACTACTTTCCCTTTTCCCTTCTCAACATTAGCATCAAAGTACGAATTTCCCTTTTCGATTCCAAGAACCGTAACATCCCAGTTATAACCGTAAATCTGTTTTTTCATCGTCTTAGCAAGCGCCGGACTGCCGCCATCCGGCACCTCTTTTTCCGGATATTTCAGCGTATACATATAATCGTAATTCGTGTCTGCAATGTTATTATCACGCACATGAACACACAGCTCATAGCAGTCTAAACTAATCATCATGCAGAGCAAAGCAATAAACATACCGACCGCCACTGTAATACCCGCACGGGATTCTCTCAACATCTGGCGGATACGGAACATTTTCAAAAAGCTCATTTTCCCTAATTGAACCGCTTTCTGCTTTTTCTTTTTCGTCTCATTTCGTATCAGCGAAAGAGCTGTTCTTGAAAGTTTCTTCCGAATTACAATATAATTGACAACACACGCCATAACCGGCGGCATAAATACGCCGTAAAGAATCAAATATACCGGTACTTGAACTGTGATTTCCGGCATAGAAAAGTACGCAAGGCAATCCTGCATCTGTACAGGGATTCCGACCGGACTGACTGCTGCCAAAAAGCCAAGGATTCCGGCAAGGGTCGTTACCACGACCGGCAGCATCAGATAATGACGCATCAGTTCGCGTCTGGCTACCCCAAGTGCATACAAAGTTCCAATGATAGAACTCTCTTTTTCAATGCTATGTACAGTAAAGACAGAAATCACATAGGCAAATAAAATAATCAAAATGACACCAAACACAAGCCCTGCCGAAATATTAATTTTCTGATCATCTGCCGAGGCACCAATTCTCGGATTATCTTCCGCCGTCACAAAAGACTGCAAATTGGCAAGATTCACATCCATCTCATCGATAAATTCATCTGCGCCATTTTTCAGTTCATCCATACCATCCTGCAATTTAGAAGCACCTTCACCTGCTTTTTCCACGCCATCGGTATATGACAACAGTCCATCCTTATACTGTTTAAGGGCATCCAGATTTTCTTTGGCACTCTTCCACGCCATAACAGTAATACCCGACTGTGATGCAATCATACGCTCCAACTCATCGGCATAATTTTTCTCAGACAACGATACTGATGTGCCATTTTCCTTTAATGCATCTTCAGTCTGCTCTAATGCGCTTTCAAACAATTTTTCCGGCACAAGGTTCAGTTTGTTTTTATAACGGTTAAGTTTCCGAAGTCCATCTGCCAGTTTTTTTGCACCTTTTGACAAATCATCAATTCCATCATCGATATCGGTCACTTTACCACCGGTTCTATCCCAATAATCCTGAAAGAATGAATCCGATATTTCGTCCGCATCCACTTTAAAATCATTCAAAATATCTTTGACGTCGTCAGAAGTTGTCGTTCCTTTGAGACGGTAAGCATACAAGTATTCCTCTGACTGTGCTGCCAGATGAGACTGTTTCAATTTAATGTACGCTCGTTTACCGACAAACGCCGTACCAAAATTTTTACTGTCTACAATCGTATCCGACATTTTGCGAAGCGGAGCATCATAGTCCGGCGTCGTTGCAATACCGGTCACCCGAAGCTTGATTTTTCCAAGCGTAATCTGACTGCCTACCGTATATTGATGTTCCTCCGCATAACGTCTCTCTAACACAATTTCGTTCTCTTTTTCTGCCAAATGGCCCTCGCGCAGTGCAACCAAATTGATTTTTTGACGGTTTTGGAATACACGAATCGTCTCTTTCTGCTTGGCAAAATCCAGGTAAAACATCTTTTCCAGTTCCACATCGTGTTCTGCAAGCACTTTTTTATTATCTTTTGATAGCGGCACAAAACAGGTAAACTGACCATCTTCCATGTGATTTTTCTCAGCCTGTTCATCCACTCCCTGCACAATTGTTTCTCCTGCACCAACTAAAGAGCCAATCATATACATGCAAAGAATAATTAAAAGTCCCAGTGCCAGATAGCGAAAGAAATTTTCTTTCAAATCCCGTAAAACTCTTTTTCTTAAAATTTTCTGCATCTTATAAATCCTCCAACTTGTCTGCCGGTACTCTTGTTTCATTCGTATACGATTTTTTAATCTGTCCATCCTTCAAAAAAATCACACGATGAACCATTTGTTTAATACTGTTGTTATGCGTTACAATCAGCATTGTTGTTCCGTAACGCGCATTGATTTTCTCGAGCAAAATCAAAATTTCCCGTGACGTCTTTGAGTCCAGCGCTCCGGTCGGTTCATCACACAATAACAACTTTGGATTTTTCACTAATGCCCTTGCAATTGCGCAGCGCTGCTGCTGTCCACCGGAAAGTTGGAATGGAAACTTATTCTGGTGTTCTGTCAATCCCAGAGTATCTAATAATTCATCGACCGAAAGCGGATTATCTGTCAGAAATTCACACACCTGAATATTTTCTCTTACCGTAAGATTCGGTACAAGATTGTAAAACTGAAAAATAAATCCTAAATTTGCACGGCGGTATTCTAACAAATCTTCCCTTTTCATTCCAAAAATTTCTGTCCCCGCCACTTTTACAGAACCGGAATCCATCGTATCCAGTCCTCCAATACAGTTTAAAAGGGTTGACTTACCAGAGCCTGAAGTTCCCTGAATAACACACATTTCTCCTTGTCCTACCTCTGTAGTAATTCCGTTTAACACCTGTACAAAACTACCATCTTCTCCATAACTTTTCTTGACATCTTTGATTTCCAAATACATAATTTTTTCCTTTCTGACATAACATTGTTATGTTGATGTTATTTAAAAAGACCTGTAAAAGGTCTTTAAAATATTACCCACGCACACCAAACATTCCATACCATCCACCAAGCAGATAATTCATCGCCTGTCCGGCAAATGCGAGTGCCTGTTCTTCCTCCTCAATATGTTGAATCATATAAAGGAACATGTCAACTTGATTATGCGACATCCAATGCACAAGCGCTTGATGAATCATCGGAATCTGCAATTCGTCACACATCGCCTTTGTCAGCATTAAATTATGCTCATCCATTTCATCAATAATCAAATCCACTGCATTTTCCATCGAAGAGCCGCCGGCTCCATTAATCAAAAGCAGAATTTCCTCTCGATTCCGGTAGAGTTCATGTACCAAAATCTTTGTCAACTCGACCTCACTCGAATCATCATGTCCGCTGGAGATAACCGATTTTGCCGCTTCATCCGCTTCCGTCTCACGATGAGCCGCAATAAGTTCCCGAACACGAATAAGCACATGCGAAACAAGGGAGCAGAATAAATCATCTTTATCCTGAAAAAAGAAATACAATGCACCTGTCGTAACGCCAGCTTCTCTACAAATTGCACGAAGTGAAGCTTTTGCATACCCTTTTTCCACAAATTCCTTTTTCGCACATGCTAGCAGCCTCTCTTTTGTTTCACTGTCTTTTTGCTCTTCTGCCATTTTCTTTCCTTTCCTGTTGATATGCAACATAACGCTGTTATCTTATCATTCTGTCTTACATCTGTCAAGCGTCAATTGTTCCACAACATTCATTCCCTCACACTGTTTTTTCGCCAGTTCTAATGTCTGTCTATCGGCAAACTGTTCCGGTCTGTGAGCGTCTACTCCAAAAATCACTGAATTACCTGTATTTCGTACAATCTGCCAGAATCGCTCCTCCGGATAGTTGCGGTGAATTGCCAAACCAAGCAAATTATATTCCAACGGAATATTCATCTGTTTCATTGCTTCGCACAACCGTTTCATTTCTCTTTGATAAATTTTATCAGAACCGGTATAGTATATCAAATCCGGATGTGCCAAATATAAGTAGCGTCCGGACCTTGCTCCCTCAATACACAAATCCACATAACGAATCAATCTATCTTCATCATCTGCCATACGTCCACTGTAATTAAAATCACTCTCAGAATCAAGAAAATGTTGTCCAAGTATCATGTAATCCACCGGGTAATCCTTCAAAAAAGCATCCTGCTCCTCCATCAGTTCCGGCAGATATTCGGATTCAAATCCGATAAAAATATCAATATCCTTTTCATATTCCCTGCGAAGCTTTTCAAGTGATGAAAAATAACCATCCGTTTCCTGTGGCGTCATTCGGATATTCGACACATACTCACTTTTATAAATCCACGGACAATGGTCGGAAAATCCCAATATCCGAAATCCTGCCCGAATTGCTTCTTCTACATACTTTCTGTCCTCTCCGAACGCATGCTGACACCGTGTTGTGTGTGTATGATAATTTGCTTTCATCGTCAGTTCCTTTCCACTTCTAATTTTTTTGAATATATTTTTCTTATAACGTCCAATCGGAAGAAAGTCGCACATAGAAAGCCATGTCCGCGAATCACATACGCCAATTAAAAAATCAAATTTTTCGCCAAACTGTTCAATCTCCAACAAAATACCATTGTGGTCATCCTCAAAAGGAATCAAATGCAGCTTATAATTCGGAATTTTCTAACGAATTCATCTGCTTCATAATTGCTGTCGGTGAAATAAATAATTGTTCCGCTGCTTTCGTAAAGCTTCCACAATCCGCAACGGCAAGAAATGTATCCAACATTGGTTCATACATACTGCTTTCCCCTCATGCAATAACGATTTCTCTTCGTGTAAACTTTTAGTTGATGCAACAATAACATATTGGAAATTCTCTGTCAAGACTCGCCATGTTATACTAAAACGCAAAACCTACTCTTGCAGAATACCTGAAAAGTATCGACTCATATGATGTAATCTACCTTGGCCACCCAAATTACTGGGGCACCATGCCGATGGCCGTCTTCACTTTTTTTGAACAATTTGCTGAATTAAACGATGATGTATTGTTTGGATAGGTATGGTCCAGAGAGGACAAACTTTCTTCCAGAGACCGAAACATCGTAACCGTAACCACCCTAATGGCAAGCGGTATCCTTGATAGTTCTTTGAAATTTCACCTCGCAAATGCAAAAAAACATAGCGTAACACAAGAAGAAATTGCTGAAATTATCACACACGCCGCTTTTTATGCCGGCTGGCCAAAAGCCTGGGCTGCCTTTAATATGGCAAAAGAAGTCTGTAAAGAGAACTAATTATAAAATCAACATAGGATACTCCACATATTTTCCGTGGAGTTTTCTTTCTTCCTACTCTCCAATCCCATACTCCTGTAACAATTCTTTCTGGTATTCTGTATCTATGATTGCTTTTTGTATATCGTCCATTCGATGATCTGCTAATAGGCAATGATATAATGTGTTGATTTCCTCGATTCCTTGTGAAATTCCCTTCTCTATTCCTCGTTCCTCATACATATCTAATAATACACACATATTGATTTTTCCTCCTTTTCCTTCAGTTTCTTCAATTAATTCCTTTGCTTTCCGATATCTCGTGTCGTTTGTCACCGCAGACAACCAGTCTAAAAACGCCTCCGGATGGTCTAATTCAAATTCTGTTGTTTGAAAATATTCATCCAGTTTTTTTCTGTCATTTCCACAGCACAGATAACGGACTATGTATTTAAAATCTGATTGATACTGGCGGATTGTCGTTTCCGGCTGGCTTGCTAGGTTAATAATACAAATGGGATGCTCAGGAATCCATTTTGTAAGTTCTTCACCAATATCCTCCGGGAACTCCAGCATATCATTCAGACATCTTGGTTTTTCCCATTCTTTCTGACTGTAATTCAAAACCAGAGTGATGACCGGGCTTAACTTCTGTGAATCGTTAAGTTCTTTTGTCATCGGGGTTGGATAATTGCCGGTTTTTCGATTACTTTCTTTCGCTTCCTTTATCAGCTCCATATATTTGGCGTGCTGGTATCCCATATCGCGTACCGGCATAATATTATTTTTGTCACTCTGATTTTCCAGACATAAGAAAAAACTTCTATTGTGCTTCTTACACTTCATCGGCACATCCATCTGTAACTGCCGAAGTTTATCATCTGATACGGCTTTCGTAATCAACTCGCCGGGTTCCCGCGACAACTCTTTCGCTGACACATAACATCTGCCACCAAATAAGTTTACATTTACAATGTCTGAAAATACATCTTTGTATTGTAGTAAATTTTTCTCTGCTAACTCTTTTGCTCCCAAATGGTATCCTCCTCTTACTCTCCTATCCCATATTCACACAGCAATTCCTTTTGGTATTCTGTATCCATGATTGCTTTTTGTATATCTTCCATTCGATTATCTGCTAACAAGCAATGATATAATGTGTTGATTTCCTCAATTCCTTGTGAGATTCCTTGTGAGATTCCTTGTGAAATTCCTTGTGAAATTCCTTTCTCTACTCCTCGTTCCTCATACATATCTAACAATACACACATATCGATTTTTCCTCCTTTTCCTTCTGTTGTCTCAATTAATTCTTTTGCTTTCCGATATCTCCTGTCATTTGTCACCGCAGATAGCCAATCTAAAAATGCTTCCGGGTGGTCTAATTGAAACTCCGTTGTTTGGAAATATTCATCCAGTTTTCTTCTGTCATTTCCGCAGGACAGGTAACGGACTATGTATTTAAAATCCGATTGATACTGGCGAATTGTCGTTTCCGGCTGACTGGCAAGGTTAATAATACAAATGGGATGCTCTGGAATCCATTTTGTAAGTTCCTCACCAATATCCTCCGGAAATTCCAGCATATCATTCAAACATCTTGGCTTTTTCCATTCTTTCTGACTGTAATTCAAAACCAGAGTGATGACCGGGCTTAACTTCT
>NZ_QUDR01000013.1:42291-88842 GCF_003477605.1 Clostridium sp. AF37-5 | reverse complement strand
GATGATTTATATCACAATGCGATATTTAGTCTGCTTGGGCTTCCGTGGAGACGGTGTGTATCATTTTCGGTAATACAAAGTTTTTTCACCGCATTTTTCTCCGTGGTAATGTTTTTTGTTTTATTTGCGACGGTTCAAAAATTAAATTTAACAGAATATTTACTGATTAAGTTAGACTGGGTAACGGTCGTTTCTATGGTGGTTATGCTGGTGGTGTTATGTTTTGTGCATTGGATTGTTCCATATATTATTTTATGCAGAAAGCAGCCGGTTGAAGTTTTTCGGGATAGGAAAGGAGAATAAAATGATTTCGATTAAGAATTTAGTGAAAATATATAATAAAGGAAAAGGAAATGAATATAAGGCTTTAAAAGGAATTGATTTTCAGGTTCAGGATGGAGAACTGGTAGCGGTTATTGGAAAATCCGGTGCCGGTAAATCCACTTTGCTGCATGTTTTGGCAGGGATTGATAGTTTTGAGAGCGGCAGTTACCACGTTGGAAACCAAGATGTGGGACAGATGTCGGAAAAACAATTGGCGGAGTTTCGAAACAAAAGTATTGGAATGGTTATGCAGGATTTTGCTTTGATAGAAGAATATACCGTGCAGGAAAATCTTCAGGTTCCGCTTATTTTCGGTAAGGTGAAAAAAAGAGAGCAAAGTAAAAAGATTATGGATGTTTTGGAAAAGGTAAACATCGCGGAATTAAAAGATAAACGGGTCAATCAATTGTCCGGCGGGCAGAAACAAAGAGTAGCGATTGCCAGAGCCCTTATTAATTCTCCAGAGTATATTTTGGCAGATGAGCCTACAGGGGCACTCGACAGCAATACATCAGATGACATCATGGATGTGTTTGAGGAGTTAAATAGAAATGGGCATACGGTTATCATAGTCACGCATGATAATGGTGTGGCTGCCAGATGTCAGAGGGTGATTGAGATAAAAGACGGAGAAGTGTTGTCTGAATAATAAAAAAATGCAACTTATTCGCTGTCTCAATCGTATTGTTTACATAGAGGCAGCGAATTAATTACAAGTAGGAGGTTTGTTAGTATGAAAAAAACAATATTATTAACGGCATTAGGAATTTGCTGCATGGTTGCAGCAACATCAAGAACAAAGGCCGCAGAAAAGGTGTCGGGGAAATATCATTATGAAATCATAAATAGTACCCAAAAGACAGCAGCGCTTACCAAAGTGGAGCAACCGGGGACACAAGTGATTCTTCCATCAAGTATTGATGGTTATACAATTGTTCAATTGGGAACTATGAAGGAAAACAATTACCATTTTGCCAGTGCGTCTACTCTTCGATTGGAAGGAAAGGCAGAGTTGTTTTCTGCCGCAGATGCAGAAAAAGTGACAGAGTTGACGATACCATCCAAAGTAGAAAAAATCGGTGTGATGTCATTTCAAGGTTGTAAAAAAATCAAGAAGGTTACTCTGCCGAAGGCATTAACATATATTGGTTCCAATGCATTTAACGGATGTGAGTCCTTGCAGAACATTACGATTCCGAAAAAAGTAAAGGGGATTGGGAGTGGTGCATTTATGAAATGTGCAGCACTAAAAAAAGTTACGCTAAAGATGAGTAAAGCAACGATTGGCTCAGAAGCATTTTCTACGGATGTTACGGATGGTTATGATGCAAATGGTAACCCCAAAATCATAAAAAAAAGCCACCTTACCAAGATTGTTATGCCGTATAAGTATAAGGGGCTTTTAAAAGAAAGAGCTTTCTGTGGTTATGTTGGAACTTCTTTTACATGGCGTGATTTTAATACCTATAACGAGGGCTTTTTGCGTGGATGCAAAACCTTAAAAAATATTGTATTTCCAAAGAATCTGAAAACGATTGATATTCCAAAACATTGCCTGGATGATTCGCTGTCTACATTAAAACCATTGGTGATTCCGGAGGGCGTTAAGGCGGTATATGTCGGTCAGCATTGCAGAAATATAAAATGCATTACGGTAAAGGGGAAAAAGACGGTATTATACGGTGACAGTGGCATGGGAGCAAAAATGATTTCTGTAGAAAAAGTAAATTGTAAAAAAGGTTCAAAAACATGGAAGAAGATGAAAAAGTTTGTATGTCCGAATTTTGCTAAGAAGTTCAAAAAGGATACAGAAAATATTGATACGGATGATTATTACACAAGAGAAATAGTGCATACGAAGAAAGTTAAGGTGGCGAAAACAAAATAATAAACATTGATAAAATTTGTTATGCAACTTATTCGCTGTCTTAATCGTATTGTCTACATAGAGGCAAAAATTAATTACAAATAGGAAGGACTGCAGTATGAAAAAAATAAACACATTGTTTGTTATATTATTTGCTGCTATGGCGGTTTGTGGCTGTGGAAACTCCTCGCAGGAAGCACAGGTGAAAAAGCCGGATTCGATTCAGCAAAAGGAACAGAAAAATAAAACCAGCGATTTATTTGAAGTGAAAGATGGTGTACTCATCCGTTACAAAGGAAGCTATCAGACAGAAAGAAAAATTATTCTTCCCGAAAGTGTTAAGGTGATTGGAAAGAAGGCGTTTTCCCTGAGTGAGAAAGAGAAGTGTATGATATACAAACTTAAGACGTCGACACTGGAAATTCCGTCTGATGTAAAGATAAATGAATATGCGTTTTCGGGAGCCGGGCCTTTGAAGGTGACGCTTGCAGAAGGCCGAAAAATGGTAGAAAAGAGTGCTTTTCGCGGCATGGGGAAATATGGAAGCGATTCGGAAGTAATCCTGGCGAACAGTATAGAAGTTATTGATGAATATGCTTTTTACAAAGGGGAGTGTGTAAAAGTAAAATTGGGGAGTGGTTTGCAGCAAGTTAAAAAATATGGTCTGAACGGTGTCATTGTGCGTTCCCTGCCGGATAATTTGAAACAGCTGGATGAGGAATCGCTGGGAGATTCTTATAAATATGTTCATAATATGCCAGAACATTTGGAAAGGCTTGGGACGCATTGCATCCGAATCAATAAGGAAGGACGTATTCAAATATCGGCGAGCGTGAAGTATATTGCAAAAAATGCTGTTGTGTGGGAAAACAGTAGAAATGGCGGTGAAATGGGATTTGATGTGGCAGAGGCAAATCCTAATTATAAAAGTGATGAAAATGGATGGCTGTATTCGAAGGATGGTAAAATAATGTATTTTGCATACTTAATTGGCGATGAGTTTGTGATTCCGGATGGAGTGGAAAAGGTCTACAAAAATGGATTGTATTTATATGAGGATGGGCTTGCAAAAGGCACCGGCACGGTTATTGTAGGGGAGGACCGTGTGAAATTTTTCTGATGCGAGCGTTATACGCTGATTTTTGTTGTATATAATTCTGGTAAATGCCTGAAATGTGTGTTAAAGTGTATTTTATTAGGTAGAGTTTGGTGTAGAAAGGATGTGGATGTTTGGAAAATGAATTAAAGAGTCTTGCTAGAGAGCGTATATGGTTTTTGGAACAGGTACGCAGGAAGGCTGAAAAGAGTGTTACGATATCAAATGGTGGTAATTTTATCTGTCGGAAAGTGCGAGGGGCATTTCAATATTATCTTAATGGGGGATATGTGAAAAAAAGCGAAAAAGATAAGTTGAGGATGCTGGCAAAAGACAGGTATTATAAAAAGTTACTGCCTATATTAAATGCTAAGATTGAGGCTGGAAGACAGGCAGTTGAATTTTTCTCGGATTCTGAATTGGAAGATGTGTATTCTCAGATGCATGAAGGTAAGCAAGTTTTATTTACTCCGGATTTTATTCCTATTGAACAAAGAGTTAAGATGTTTGAAAATGAAGATTATGCTGCGAAAACGATGGATGAGGAAGTAACTGGCGAATACTTCACGGCAAATGGTGAGCGTGTGCGCTCGAAGTCGGAGATAATTATAGCGGACCACCTACGGCGTTATGGTGTAGTGTATAAATATGAAAAGCCATTGGAACTCACGGTGCATGGGCGGAGAGTTACCTTTTATCCGGACTTTACGGTTATGAATTCGCGAACCGGCAGGATTTATTATTTGGAGCATTTTGGAATGATGGATAATGAAGATTATTATAATGCGGTTCTGCGAAAACTGGATGCCTTTGAGATGAACCAATTGCTGATTGGCAGGGATGTTTTATTGCTCCATGAAAGTTCAAGCGCACCGTTGAACACCAGGGTGTTGGATTGTTATATTCAGGAATATTTGGTGTGAGGGGCCGTTGCTAAAATTGCCAAAAGCAAGTTGCCATCACTGGTGAGCGCGATGCTACTGGGTAAAAGAGATGGAAGTAATGCTGGCAACTTGTCTTATGCAACCTAAATTGGTGTAAAAGTAAAAAAGAGTTGCATGAGAACGAAAAGAGGTTGCTTCAAAAGCAACGCTGGAGCATTAATATGGAAGAAAGAGTTGTTTTTGGGGCGTAATTTGACGAAATAAGAGAGATAAGAGGCGTGAAACGAGCGAAATAGACAACGCTTAGGGGAAAAAAGAGGGAAAAGCGTTGCATGGGGTGTGGGACGCCATGGATTTGGCGGGGAACGCCGAGGATTGTGCACTTCCTCCGGAAAACTACAAGCCATGCAACCTCGCCTCCGCTCTGCTTCGGCTCGGTCACGGGCTGTCGCCCTATAAAAAAGCTAAAAAACAAATTTTTTTACGTGAGCGAGCTCCCGACAAAATTTGTTTTTACCTTTTTTGCATGGCTTGTAGTTTTCGTGAAAAAAGTGCTTGCATTATGGAAAAAGGTATGGTAGACTAATATTTGCTGTGACATGATAGCGATGAAGCGTGAGGTTGCCACCATCCGGTGGGTTTTTCCGTGGAGCGAATGTCAAGAGGCCGAGATCAGCAAATTCGGCCGGGAACCCTGACGGCAAGTCACTGTACAGTAACATATTTTCTGCCAAGGAGCAGATAAACGTGTGAGTCAAGCCTCCATAGGGAGGATTTTTGAATGAACCGATATGACACACACGGATGAGTGTACAGTCACCACTTGTCGTACTATTACCAAATAAAGTACGAAAAGGAGGCGACTATTTTTTATGGCAAGTAAAAAAAGTCAGAAAATGAGAATTATCCTGAAGGCATACGATCATCAGTTGATCGACTTTGCAGCATCTAAGCTGATTGATACTGTAAAGAAAACGGGAGCAAAGGTGAGTGGGCCTGTGCCACTTCCTACCAAGAAAGAAGTTGTTACCATTCTTAGAGCGGTACACAAATACAAAGATTCCCGTGAGCAGTTCGAGCAGAGAACTCACAAAAGACTGATTGATGTATTGACACCTTCACAGAAGACTGTAGATGCACTTTCCCGCTTGGAAATGCCTGCAGGCGTTGCAATTGACATCAAAATGAAATAAGAACCTATGGTTATGATGCGGTCTACGGTTCAGGACAAAACAGTAACCATCTAGGATGATTGGTTTGAGAAAATCAATCCGCTGTAGATTTTATAGGAGGAAAGAAGAAATGAAGAAAGCTATTGTAGCTACAAAAGTTGGAATGACACAGATTTTCAACGAAGACGGTGTGTTGACACCGGTTACCGTACTTCAGGCTGGTCCGGTATATGTTTCTCAGATTAAGACAGTTGAGAACGATGGATACGAAGCAGTACAGGTAGCGTATGGCGATGTTCGTGAGAAATTAGTGAACAAGCCGGTAAAAGGACACTTAGAAAAAGCAGGTATCGAGAATAAGAGATTTCTCGCAGAGTTTAAATTCGAGAATGCTGCAGAGTATGAGTTGGGCCAGGAAATTAAAGCAGACATCTTTGAAGCCGGTGACAAAATTGACGTTACTGCGAAGACAAAAGGTAAAGGTTTCCAGGGTGCAATTAAGCGTCATGGACAGTCTCGCGGACCAATGGGTCACGGTTCCAAATTCCATAGACATGCTGGTTCCAACGGTTCGGCATCTGATCCGAGTAAAGTATTCAAAGGTAAGAAAATGCCTGGTCAGATGGGTGCAGTACAGGTTACCATTCAGAATCTTGAGATTGTCCGCGTAGATGCAGAAAATAATTTGATTCTGGTTAAGGGAGCTGTTCCGGGACCGAAGAAATCAACAGTAATTATTAAAGAATCCGTTAAGGCATAACTTTTCGGAAAGGAGGAAGACACAGATGGCAAGTGTATCTGTTTATAATAAGGAAGGCAAAGAAGTAGAGAAAATCGACTTGAACGATTCCGTATTTGCCGCTCCGGTAAATGAGCATTTGGTTCATATGGCAGTTGTTTTACAGCTCGCTAATAAACGTCAGGGAACACAGAAAGCTAAGACACGTTCTGAAGTTCGTGGCGGTGGTAGAAAACCATGGAGACAGAAAGGAACTGGTCATGCCAGACAGGGTTCCATCCGTGCTCCACAGTGGACAGGCGGCGGCGTTGTGTTCGCACCGGTTCCGAGAGATTATTCTTTCAAAATGAACAAAAAAGAAAAAGCAGCAGCGATGAAATCCGTTTTATCTTCTAAAGTAAATGAGGAAAAACTTATCGTTGTAGATTCTCTTGATATGGAAGCTCCAAAGACAAAAGAGATGAAGCAGATTCTTAGTAATTTGAAAGCTGAAAAAGCGTTGGTAGTAGTTGATGGTGATGCATCAAACGCAATTCTTTCTGTTAGAAACATTCCGACAGCAAGAGGTGTGTACAACAATTCTATTAGTGTTTACGACGTATTGAAGTATGACACAGTAGTCATTACCAAGAGCGCTGTAAAAGCAATCGAGGAGGTGTACGCATAATGGCAGATTTAAGATATTATGACATTATTGATAAACCGGTTATCACAGAGAAATCTATGGCTGGTATGGAATATAAAAGATATACATTTTATGTTCATACAGAAGCTACAAAGTCCCAGATTAAAGAGGCAGTAGAAAAGATGTTCCCTGGAACCAAAGTTGCGAAAGTAAACACCATGAATTTGGATGGTAAAAAACGCAGACGTGGTATGGTAGTTGGCAAGACAGCAAAGAAGAAAAAAGCGATTGTTCAATTGACAGAGGACAGTGCTGATATTGAGATTTTTGAAGGACTTTAAATCGAAAGGAGTGTAACAAATGGGAATCAAAACTTATAACCCATATACCCCTTCTAGAAGAAACATGAGCGGTTACGATTTCGAAGAGATTACAGCATCTACTCCGGAGAAATCCCTGACAACTTCTTTGAAGAAGCATGCGGGACGTAATGCGCAGGGAAAAATCACAGTGAGACATCACGGTGGTGGTTCTAGAAGAAAATACAGAATTATCGACTTTAAAAGAAATAAGGATGGTATTCCGGCAACCGTTAAATCGATTGAGTACGATCCAAACAGAACAGCAAACATTGCATTGATTTGTTATGCAGATGGAGAAAAGAAATACATTCTTGCTCCTGTAGGACTTAAAGTAGGACAGACCGTTATGAACGGTGCCGAAGCTGAAATTAAAGTCGGAAACTGCATGGAATTAAAAGATATGCCGGTTGGTACACAGATTCACAACATCGAGATGTACCCTGGTCATGGCGGACAGCTTGTTCGTGCTGCTGGTGTAAGTGCACAGCTCATGGCTAAAGAAGGCAAATATGCAATTATCCGTATGCCATCCGGCGAGATGAGAATGGTGCCAATCGTGTGCCGTGCTTCCATCGGTCAGGTAGGAAATACAGAGCATAACCTTGTAAACATCGGTAAAGCAGGACGTAAACGTCATATGGGTATCCGCCCAACAGTTCGTGGTTCTGTCATGAACCCGAATGACCATCCACACGGTGGTGGTGAAGGTAAAGCACCTGTTGGTCGTCCGGGACCATGTACACCTTGGGGCAAACCTGCTCTTGGTTACAAGACAAGAAAGAAAAACAAACAGTCGAATAAGATGATTATCCGTCGTAGAGATGGTAAAGCGCTTACAAAGTAATTTGGCGCAGAACCGAAATAAAGGAGGTAAAACGTAGTGTCACGTTCATTAAAAAAAGGACCATTCGCTGATGCGCATCTGTTAAAGAAAATTGATGCCATGAACGAATCCGGAGATAAAACAGTAATTAAAACCTGGTCACGTCGTTCCACTATCTTCCCTAGCTTCGTGGGTCACACGATTGCAGTCCATGACGGAAGAAAACATGTACCGGTATATGTGACAGAAGACATGGTAGGTCACAAACTTGGTGAGTTCGTTTCCACAAGAACTTACAGAGGTCATGGAAAAGACGAGAAGAGAGGTTAAAACGTTGCGGATGACGGACGTTTTTAAGAAATGAAAGTTTCAATGTATGAATGTATGAAAGGAGGTTTCTGAAAAGTGGCTAAAGGACATAGATCACAGATTAAGAAAGAAAGAAACCAGAACAAAGATACAAGACCATCTGCTAAACTGTCACATGCCAGAATTTCTGCTCAGAAAGCAGGATTCGTATTGGATGCGATCCGTGGCAAAGATGTACAGACTGCACTTGGTATTTTGGAATACAATCCAAGATATGCATCATCAGTAATTAAGAAATTATTGAATTCTGCCATTGCAAATGCTGAGAACAACAATGGCATGGACCCGGAAAATCTCTACGTTGATGAGTGCTTTGCCAACAAGGCAACTACAATGAAGAGAATCAGACCAAGAGCTCGTGGTATGGCATACCGTATTGAGAAGAGAATGTGCCACATTACCATCATCTTGAATGAAAGATAATGAAAGGAGATTAAGATGGGACAGAAGGTAAATCCACACGGTTTAAGAGTCGGCGTTATCAAAGACTGGGAATCCAGATGGTTTGCAGATGACGAGAATTTCTCCGACAACTTAGTAGAAGATTATAAAATCCGTGAATTTTTAAAGAAAAAATTGTATCATGCCGGTATTTCCAAAATTGAGATCGAAAGAACAAACGATCGCGTAAAAGTTTTGGTATACACAGCAAAACCAGGTGTTGTTATCGGTAAAGGCGGCGCTGAAATCGAGAAGTTGAAAGGTGAACTTGCTAAATATTCTACGAAGAAAGTGCTTGTTGACATCAAAGAAGTAAAAAGACCGGATAACGATGCACAGTTGGTTGCAGAAAATATCGCACAGCAGCTTGAGAATCGTATTTCTTTCCGTCGTGCAATGAAATCCTGCATGGGAAGAGCTATGAAAGCTGGCGCAAAGGGAATCAAAACTTCCTGCTCCGGACGTTTGGGCGGTGCCGATATGGCTCGTACAGAGTTCTACAGTGAAGGAAATATTCCGTTGCAGACACTTCGTGCTGATATTGATTATGGATTTGCAGAAGCAAATACAACTTATGGTAAGATTGGTGTTAAGACATGGATCTACCATGGTGAGGTACTTCCAACCAAAGGTAAAAAACCAGCTAAGGCTAGTTCAAAGGAAGGGAGCGATAAATAATGTTAATGCCTAAAAGAGTAAAACGTCGTAAACAGTTCCGTGGCTCCATGAGAGGTAAAGCAACTCGCGGAAATAAGATTACGTATGGTGAATACGGACTTGTGGCAACAGAGCCACACTGGATTCGTTCCAATCAGATCGAGGCAGCCCGTATCGCAATGACACGTTACACAAAACGTGGTGGTAAAGTTTGGATTAAGATTTTCCCAGATAAGCCGGTAACAAAGACACCTGCTGAAACTCGAATGGGTAAAGGTAAAGGTGCTTTAGAGTACTGGGTAGCAGTTGTTAAACCGGGAAGAGTTATGTTTGAGATTTCCGGTGTGCCTGAAGAAACCGCAAGAGAGGCGCTTCGCTTGGCTATGCATAAGCTGCCAATCAAATGTAAAATCGTTTCTCGTGCAGATTTAGAAGGAGGTGCGGGCAGTGAAGACTAAGGAATTTATGAATGGAATTGCAGGCATGTCTATGGCTGAATTGAATGATGAGTTAGTGGCTGCTAAGAAAGAGCTGTTTAACTTAAGATTCCAGAATGCAACAAACCAACTTGATAATACCAGCAGAATCAAAGAAGTTAGAAGAAACATTGCTCGTATTCAGACAGCAATGTCCAAAGAGAGAAAAGCAAACTAAGCTGAGGAAAGGAGGATATTGTTGTGGAAAGAAATCTTAGAAAAACCCGTACAGGTAAGGTCGTAAGTAATAAAATGGATAAAACCATCGTTGTTGCAGTAGTTGACAACGTAAAACACCCACTTTACGGAAAAATCGTAAAAAGAACTTATAAATTAAAGGCTCATGATGAGAACAACGAGTGCAACATTGGTGATAGAGTGAAGGTTATGGAGACAAGACCTTTGTCTAAAGACAAGAGATGGAGACTTGTTGAGATTATCGAAAAGGCAAAATAATTTGTGGCCAGAAAGGAGTATTTATTATGGTACAGCAGGAGACCAGATTAAAGGTTGCTGACAACACTGGCGCAAAGGAATTATTGTGCATCCGTGTTCTCGGTGGATCTGTTAGAAGATATGCCGCTGTAGGTGACATTATCGTTGCTACGGTTAAAGATGCAACACCAGGCGGAGTTGTTAAAAAAGGTGATGTTGTAAAAGCGGTTGTAGTCAGAACAGTAAAGGAGATTCGTCGTCCGGATGGTTCTTATATTCGTTTTGATGAAAACGCAGCAGTAATCATCAAAGATGACAAGACTCCAAGAGGAACTCGTATTTTTGGACCGGTAGCTAGAGAGTTAAGAGACAAACAATTCATGAAGATTGTTTCCTTAGCACCAGAAGTATTATAAGGAGGTGTCCCCAAGTGGCAACATCAAAGATTAAAAAAGGTGATACCGTTCGCGTTATTGCCGGTGTAGATAAAGGAAAAGAAGGAAAAGTCCTTGCAGTAAAAGATGGTAAAGTTAAGGTTGAGGGCATCAACAAAGTAAAGATGCATATTAAGCCTAACCAGTCAAATGCAAAGGGCGGAATCGTTGAAGAAGAAGCTTTCTTCGATGTTTCCAACGTAATGTACGTTGTTGATGGCGATGTTACCAGAATCGGTTTCAAAGTTGAGGATGGTAAGGAAAAAGTTCGCTATGCCAAAAAAACAGGCGCTGTGATTGATTAATAAAGAGAGGAGGTACTGTTAGAATGGCAAGATTAAAAGAGACATATTTGAACGAAATCGTAGATGCTATGATGAAAAAGTTCGAGTATAAAAACGTTATGCAGGTACCAAAGCTCGATAAGATTGTAATCAATATGGGCGTTGGCGAAGCAAAAGAAAATTCAAAAGTGTTAGATACAGCAATTAGTGATCTTGAGATTATCACTGGTCAGAAGGCGGTTGTTACAAGAGCAAAGAAATCCGTCGCAAACTTCAAACTGCGTGAGGGTCAGCCAATCGGCTGTAAAGTTACTCTTCGTGGTGCAAAAATGTATGAGTTTGCAGATCGTTTGATTAACCTTGCACTTCCACGAGTACGTGACTTCCGTGGTGTAAACCCGAACGCGTTTGATGGTCGTGGTAACTATGCTCTTGGTATCAAAGAGCAGCTGATCTTCCCGGAAATCGAGTATGATAAAGTAGACAAAGTTCGTGGTATGGATATCATCTTTGTTACTACTGCAAATACCGATGAAGAAGCACGTGAACTCTTGGCACAGTTTGGTATGCCGTTTAAGAAATAGTTAGGAGGTTATTTCATGGCTAAGAAGTCTATGAAGATTAAGCAGCAGCGTAATGCAAAATTCTCTACCAGAGAATACAGCCGTTGCAAGATTTGTGGTCGTCCACATGGATATCTGAGAAAATACGGAATCTGCAGAATTTGCTTCCGTGAGTTGGCGTACAAAGGACAGATTCCTGGCGTGCGCAAAGCAAGTTGGTAAGGAGGAAAACGAAATGACAATGAGCGATCCAATTGCAGATATGCTTACAAGAATCCGTAATGCAAATACTGCAAAACATGATACAGTTGATGTTCCTGCCTCCAAAATGAAGATTTCGATTGCTGAGATTCTTTTGAAGGAAGGATACATTAAAAACTTTGAAGTAGTAGATGTTGATAATTTCAAATCTATTCATATTACAATGAAATATGGCAAAGACAAGAATGAAAAAATCATTTCCGGTCTTAAGAGAATTTCCAAACCAGGTCTGCGTATTTACGCTGGTGCAGAAGAATTACCTAAGGTTCTCGGCGGACTTGGTATTGCTATTATTTCCACAAACAAAGGTGTGCTTACTGACAAAGATGCACGCAAAGAGAACGTTGGCGGCGAAGTATTAGCTTTCGTTTGGTAATAGAAACAATTAACCCCATAAAATAAAAATTAGGAGGTACCGGCATGTCACGAATTGGAAGAATGCCTATCGCGATTCCCGCAGGTGTAACTGTGGATATTGCAGAAAATAATCAGGTGACGGTAAAAGGTCCTAAGGGAACACTCGAAAGAGTCCTTCCTGCAGAGATGACCATTACAAAAGAGGGCGAAGAAGTTAAAGTTACTCGTCCGAACGATTTGAAAAAGATGAAATCCCTTCATGGTTTAACTCGTACATTGATTAATAACATGATTATCGGTGTTACAGAAGGCTATGAGAAGAGACTGGAAGTAAACGGTGTTGGTTACCGTGCTGCTAAGCAGGGTAAAAAACTTACACTTTCTCTTGGATACTCTCATCCGGTTGAGATGGAAGATCCGGAAGGAATTGAAGTAACTGTTGACGGACAGAACCTTATTATTGTAAAGGGAATTGACAAAGAAAAAGTTGGCCAGTATGCGGCTGAAATCCGTGAGAAGAGAGCACCGGAACCATATAAAGGTAAAGGTATCAAATATGTGGATGAAGTAATCAGACGTAAAGTTGGTAAGACTGGTAAGAAATAAGAAAGGAGTAAGTAAGAATGGTTAGCAAGAAAAATAGAAGCGAAGTTCGCGTAAACAAACACAGAAGAATCCGCAGCCGTTTGTCTGGTACTCCTGAACAACCACGTTTGGCTGTATTCCGTAGCAATAATCATATGTATGCTCAGATTATTGACGATGTCGCTGGTAATACAATCGTATCGGCATCTACTGTTCAGGCAGATGTAAAAGAAGGTCTTACAAAGACGAACAATACCGAAGCAGCAGCTAAGCTTGGCGAAGTAATCGCTAAGAAAGCATTGGATAACGGTATTAAGACTGTTGTATTTGACCGTGGCGGTTATATTTATCAGGGTAAAGTAAAAGCATTGGCAGAAGCAGCAAGAGAAGCTGGTCTGGAATTCTAAGCAAGGAGGAAAACACATGAAACGTGAAATTATTGATGCTAGTCAGTTTGAATTAGAAGATAATGTAGTATCAATTAAACGTGTAACCAAGGTTGTTAAGGGCGGACGTAACATGCGATTCACAGCTCTCGTTGTTGTTGGTGACCACAACGGACACGTTGGTGCAGGTTTGGGAAAAGCAATGGAAATCCCGGAAGCAATCCGTAAAGGAAAAGAAGACGCAATGAAGAAACTCATCGAAGTACCTTTGGATGAGAACAAGAGTATTCCTCATGACTTCATTGGTAAGTTCGGCAGTGCATCCGTATTGATGAAAAAGTCTCCAGAAGGTACCGGTATCATCGCCGGTGGTCCGGCTCGTGCCGTTTTGGAACTTGCAGGATTTAAAAATATTCGTACGAAGTCTCTCGGCTCCCGTAATAAGCAGAACGTAGTTCTTGCTACAATTGCCGGTTTGAACGAGTTAAAGACTCCGGAAGAAGTAGCAAAACTTCGCGGAATTTCCGTAGACGAAGTTTTGGGCTAGGAGGTGCAAACAAATGGCAGGTAAATTGAAAATCACATTAGTCAAGTCTACCATCGGTGCAATTCCAAAGCATAGAAAAACGGTAGAAGCTCTTGGCCTTAAAAAATTAAACAAAACAGTTGAGATGCCTGATAACGCTGCTACACGTGGTCAGATTCAGCAGATTAGACATCTTGTGAAGGTTGAAGAAATCTAATCAAGGAGGTGCACAAAATGAACTTATCAGAGTTGAAGCCAGCCGAAGGCGCTAAGCAGAGCAATGAGTTCCGCAGAGGCCGTGGTCATGGTTCAGGAAATGGTAAAACTGCCGGTAAAGGTCATAAAGGACAGAAAGCTCGTTCAGGAGCTCCAAGACCTGGTTTTGAAGGTGGTCAGTTGCCATTGTATAGAAGATTGCCAAAGAGAGGGTTTACAAACATCAACAGCAAAAATATTATTGGAATTGGTGTAGACCGTCTGAATGCTTTTGAAGACGGTGCAGAAGTAACAGTAGCTGCATTGGTTGAAAAAGGTATTGTAAGCAATCCGAAAGATGGAGTTAAGATTCTTGGAAATGGAGAATTAACCAAAAAGCTTGATGTTAAAGTGAATGCTTACAGCGCAAGTGCTGTTGAAAAAATTCAGGCTGCTGGTGGAAAAGCAGAGGTGATCTAATGTTAACAACCATTCAAAATGCGTTAAAAACAAAAGAAATCCGTATGAAACTGCTTTATGTGTTGATTGGTCTTGTAATCGTGAGAATCGGATGTAATATTCCGATTCCCGGTACAAAGCCGGATGTAATGCAGAACTTGTTTAGCAGCAACCAGTCCCTTGGATTTTTGGATGTTATGACAGGTGGTTCATTCTCAAGGATGTCTATTTTTGCATTGAACATCACGCCTTACATCACTGCATCTATTATCTTACAGCTTTTGACAATCGCAATTCCGCGTTTGGAAGAGATGCAGAAAGATGGAGAAGATGGACGTAAAAAGATTAACGAGTACACACGTTACCTTTCAATTGCGCTCGCAGTTATTGAAGGTGCAGCAATCGTAATTGGTTTCAGAAACCAGGGATTGTTTGGTACGGATAATCCACAGAGCAGTATGACAACAGCAATTGTTGTCGCAGTTGCCGCTTTGACAGCAGGTGCCGCATTTATGATGTGGCTTGGAGAACAGATTACGGAAAAAGGTGTTGGTAATGGTATTTCCATTATCCTGTTGATTAACATCGTTGCCCGTATCCCAAATGATTTATCAAACTTATATCAGAACTATGTTGCAAAACCAACGGATGTAACAAGCAAGATTATTGCTGCAGTTATTATTCTTGCAATTATCGTTGCCATGTTTGTATTCATCGTATTTTTGCAGGATGGTGAAAGAAGAATTCCGGTACAGTATGCGAAAAAGATTCAGGGACATAAAGTATCCGGTGGACAGTCCAGCCACATTCCTTTGAAGGTAAATACGGCGGGCGTTATCCCGGTAATCTTTGCAAGTTCTATGATGTCTCTTCCGGTTGTTATTGCAAGTTTTGCGGGTATTCAGCCAAAGACTGGTCCGGACGCAACATTCTTCCAGAAGTTCCTTACACTCTGTAACCAGAGTGACTGGTGCAAAATTGGAAGCTTTGCAGAATTTAAATATACATTGGGATTGTTGATTTATATTGGATTGGTAATTTTCTTTGCATATTTTTATACATCTGTAACGTTTAATCCATTGGAGATTTCCAATAACATGAAAAAACAGGGTGGCTTCATTCCGGGTATTCGTCCTGGTAAGCCTACCACAGAGTACTTGACAACAGTACTTAACAGCATTATTTTCCTGGGAGCAATCGGAATGGTTATCGTATGTGCGTTGCCAATCTTTTTCTCAGGTGCGTTTGGTGCGGATGTATCCTTTAGTGGAACATCACTCATCATCGTAGTCGGCGTTGTTATTGAGACAATCAAGCAGATCGAATCTCTTGTATTGGTACGCCACTACAAAGGTTTCTTGGGTAATTAATAATGAAGTAACCGCGGTCGAATGACCGTTACAGCTAAGCGGCGCTGATTGAATAACAAAAATTCAAATTGGCGCCGTTTTAGCCTATGATTGGAAAGGATATAAAGTCATGAAAATTGTTATGTTAGGGGCTCCGGGTGCCGGAAAAGGAACCCAGGCGAAAATGATTTCTGAAAAATATGGTGTTCCTCATATTTCTACCGGTGATATTTTCCGTGCTAATATCAAGGAAAATACGCCATTGGGGCAAAAAGCAAAAGAATATATGGACAAAGGACTTTTAGTTCCGGATGAGCTTGTCGTAGATCTTGTTGTTGACAGACTGGCTCAGGATGATGCAAAAAAGGGATATGTTCTGGATGGATTTCCGAGAACAATTCCGCAGGCTGAGGCTTTGACAGAAGCACTTAGTAAAATTGGCGAGAAACTGGATTATGCGATTGATGTTGATGTGCCGGATGAGAATATTGTGCGCCGTATGTCGGGAAGACGTGCATGCGTAAGCTGTGGCGGCACATATCATATTAAGTATAATCCGACAAAGGTCGAAGGTGTTTGTGACGCATGCGGTGGCGAATTGATTCTTCGCGACGATGACAAACCGGAAACCGTAGAGCAGAGATTGCGTGTTTATCATGAACAGACTCAACCATTGATTGACTATTATACCAAAGAGGGTATTTTGAAAGAAGTAGATGGAACGATTGACTTAGAGGATGTATTCGCGGAGATTACCAAAATTCTTGGTTAAAAAGGTTTCATAGGCAAGCAGAGAAATGGAGGCAGACAATGGCAGTAACCATTAAGTCGAAAGAGGAAATTCAGTGTATGCGTGATGCAGGCAAAATCTTAGCCGAAGTACATGAAAAACTGGCAGAAATCATTGCGCCGGGAATTACTTCACTTGAGATTGACAGAAAAGGGGAAGAACTTATCCGTAATGCCGGCTGCATTCCTTCCTTTAAAGGATACGAGGGGTATCCTGCCTCAATCTGTGTGTCAATTAATGATGAGGTGGTGCATGGTATTCCATCGAAAGAACATCATTTATTCGATGGAGATATTGTGAGTCTGGATGCCGGCGTAATTTACAAAGGGTATCAGTCCGATGCGGCAAGAACTCACGGTGTTGGAACAATTGATGCTGAGGCAAAGCGATTGATTGAAGTGACAAAAGAAAGTTTTTTTCGGGGAATTGCTTTTGCTAAAGCAGGAAATCGTTTGTACGATATTTCCACAGCAATTCAGAGGTATGTGGAGAGTCAGGGATTTTCGGTTGTCCGCGATTTAGTAGGACATGGAATTGGAACAGAGATGCATGAGGAACCGGAAATTCCAAATTTTAAACCGAGATTTGGAAGAGGTATCCGGTTAAAAGCAGGCATGACACTGGCGATAGAGCCGATGGTTAATGCAGGCAGTTATGATGTATGGATGTTAGAAGATGACTGGACTATCGTGACACAGGATGGTTCCAATGCAGCACATTATGAGAATACGATATTGGTCACAGACGGTGAACCAGAGATTTTGTCATTGAATTAGGAGGTAAAGAATGTCAAAAGCAGACGTTATTGAAATTGAGGGAACAGTTATTGAAAAATTACCAAACGCAATGTTTCAGGTAGAGTTGGAAAATGGGCATAAAGTATTGGCTCATATCAGCGGAAAACTTCGTATGAATTACATCCGCATTCTTCCAGGCGACAAAGTAACACTTGAGTTGTCCCCATATGATTTAACAAAGGGAAGAATTGTTTGGCGTGACAAATAATTGGCTAGTCCAATTTTTTGTAAATACCGCTTGCAATTTGAAAAATCATATGTTATACTTGTAAGCGGACTTTTTTGAAAGGAGGGTATTACTGTGAAAGTAAGATCATCAGTAAAACCGATTTGCGAAAAATGCAAAGTCATTAAAAGAAAGGGTCGTATCAGAGTAATCTGTGAGAATCCAAA
The DNA here is from genome assembly GCF_003477605.1 of Clostridium sp. AF37-5. Lineage (GTDB taxonomy): Bacteria > Bacillota > Clostridia > Lachnospirales > Lachnospiraceae > Eubacterium_F. The sequence continues at coordinate 71,193 of NZ_QUDR01000013.1, read as the reverse complement.
ACACAAACAAAGACAGGGATAAGGAATATATCGAATACCTAAAGAAATCTCTTTGGGTTGTTTTCGTGTTTATAAATTCCAGTTCTTGCTTTCTGTGTTACAACATCAACCGTCATAGAATGGCTGGCCCCATTCGTTATCGATGTTGTGATATTGCAACGGTAAGCAGTACTTTGTTCTCCTTTTTTGTTTTAAGAATGCTTAGGTTTGGCAGAGAGATAAAAAAGGTTCTTACATTGTATTGTTGTTGTGATTTAAAGCGGCTGCAAGGTGTCTGCAAAGGACAGGCACGCGAAGGATGCAGAAGCATCCGGGAAACGGAAAATGCATGACATTTTCCAGAAAAAAACAAAAAAAGATTAATGGAGGTGCAAAGCACACATGGCTCGTATCAGTGGTGTAGATTTACCAAGAGAAAAACGTGTTGAAATAGGTCTTACCTATATTTACGGCATCGGTGTTGCCAGTTCTAAGAGAATTCTGGCTGAGGCAAATGTTGACCCGGACATCCGTTGTAAAGATTTGACAGATGAGGATGTATCGAAGATTCGTGATGTCATCGACCGTACACAGACTGTTGAGGGTGATCTTCGTAGAGAAGTTGCGCTTAACATCAAGAGATTACAGGAAATTGGATGCTACAGAGGTATTCGTCACAGAAAGGGACTTCCGGTTCGTGGTCAGAAGACAAAGACTAACGCAAGAACAAGAAAAGGTCCTAAACGTACAGTAGCAAACAAGAAGAAATAATATAGGAGGGTAAGACAGTGGCTAAACAAACTGCAAAAAAAGTGACAAAAAAGCGTGTCAAAAAGAATATTGACCGCGGACAGGCACATATTCAGTCATCTTTTAATAATACAATCGTAACACTGACAGATATGCAGGGTAATGCTATCTCTTGGGCAAGCGCAGGTGGACTTGGATTCAGAGGTTCTAAGAAATCCACTCCATATGCAGCTCAGATGGCAGCAGAGACAGCAGCAAAGGCTGCGTTGCCTCATGGATTGAAATCAGTAGAAGTAATGGTTAAAGGACCGGGTACTGGTCGTGAAGCAGCGATCCGTGCGATTCAGGCATGCGGTATTGAAGTAACAAGTATTCAGGATGTTACACCGGTTCCACATAATGGTTGTAGACCACCAAAACGTAGAAGAGTATAATCAAGAATTTTAGGAGGAAATTAGAATGGCTAGAGATATGACACCTGTTCTGAAAAGATGTAGATCTCTTGATCTTGACCCAGTATATTTGGGAATTGACAAGAAATCCAAGAGAAATGCTAGAACCGGAAAGAAATTAAGTGAATATGGACAGCAGCTGCGTGAGAAACAGAAAGCAAAATTCATCTACGGAGTTTTGGAGAAACCTTTCCGTAACTATTTTGCGCGCGCACAGAAGTTGAAATATGGAACAACAGGTGATAACCTGATGATTCTTTTGGAGCTGAGACTTGATAACGTTATGTTCCGTTTGGGATACGGACGTACAAGAAAAGAAGCCCGCCAGATTGTTGACCATAAACATGTACTTGTAAATGGTAAAACAGTAAACATCCCATCTTATCAGTTGAAAGCTGGCGATGTAATTGAGATTAAAGAGAAATTCAAAGGAGCTCAGAGATATAAAGACATCCTTGAAGTAACAGGCGCTAGATTAGTTCCTGCTTGGCTGGAGGCTGATCATGAGGCTCTGTCGGGAACTGTTAAAGCAATCCCTACAAGAGCAGAGATTGATGTACCGGTAAACGATGTGCTTATTGTCGAGTTGTACTCTAAGTAATTAAGTAAACCCAAAAGGAGGGTCCAGTAGTGTTTGATTTTGAAAAGCCTAGAATTGAAATTGCCGAAATTTCGGAAGATAAAAAATATGGACGTTTTGTAGTAGAACCACTTGAAAGAGGATACGGAACTACTTTGGGTAATTCTTTGAGACGAATCATGCTTTCATCTTTACCAGGTTCCGCAGTGAGCCAGATTAAGATTGATGGTGTGGTACATGAGTTCAGCGGAATTCCGGGAGTAAAAGAAGACGTTACAGAAATTGTAATGAACATTAAAAACCTTGCAATTAAGAATAACAGCGAGGATTTGAACACTCCTAAGATGATGTATATTGATGCAACCGGTGAGGGTGTTGTGACCGCAGCGGATATCAAGTGTGACTCGGATATCGAAATTGTTAATTCCGACCAGGTCATTGCTACATTAAACGGCGGTGCCGACAGCAAACTTTACATTGAAATGACAGTAACAAGTGGTCGTGGATATGTAAGTTCGGATAGAAATAAAAGGGATGACATGCCAATTGATGTAATTCCGATTGATTCTATTTACACACCGATTGAGCGAGTAAATATCAAAATTGAGAATACTCGTGTGGGTCAGATTACTGACTTTGATAAGCTGACATTAGATGTATTTACAAACGGTACATTGGAGCCGGATGAGGCTGTCAGCCTTGCTGCTAAAGTGTTGAGTGAGCATTTGAATTCTTTCATCGACCTTTCCGAGAAAGCGAAAATGGCTGAAGTAATTGTCGAGAAAGAGGAAGATGATTCCCAGAAAGTTATGGATATGAACATTGACGAACTGGAATTGTCTGTACGTTCTTACAACTGCTTGAAGAGAGCAGGAATCAACACAGTAGAAGAGTTGACGAATAAGACTGCTGAGGATATGATGAAAGTTCGTAACTTGGGTCGTAAATCCCTTGAGGAAGTACTTGCTAAGTTGAAAGAACTTGGATTGTCTCTCAGTACAGGTGAATCTGAATAATAGTATTAACAAGGAGGAAATATCATGGCAGGCTACAGAAAACTTGGAAGAACATCCAGCCAGAGAAAAGCTTTGCTGAGAAATCAGGTAACCAACTTGTTGTATCATGGCAAGATTGTTACAACGGAAGCGAAAGCAAAAGAAATTCGTAAAATTGCTGAAAAGCTTATTGCGATGGCAGTAAAAGAGAAAGATAATTATGAAACTGTTACTGTAAAAGCAAAAGTTGCTCAGAAAGATAAAGATGGCAAGAGAGTCAAAGAAGTGGTTGACGGAAAGAAAGTAACTGTTTACGATACTGTAGACAAGGAAATCAAGAAAGACAATCCTTCCAGACTTCATGCAAGACGTCAGATGAAGAAGATGCTTTACACAATTACCGAAGTTCCTACAGAAACTGCCGGTAAGAAAAAAGCAACAAAAGAAGTAGATATTACAAATCTTCTGTTTGACGAGATTGCTCCTAAGTATGCAGACCGCAACGGTGGTTATACAAGAATCATTAAGATTGGACCACGTAAAGGTGATGCTGCAATGGAAGTTGTAATCGAGTTAGTATAAAGATACTGCAAATATGGGGACTGCCTTCGGACAGTCCCTTTTGTGCATATGGAGAAATTTGAAAGGAGACAAACTATTGATTCGTGCAGAGCATATTAAGTTTGATTACATCCGGCGGGATGGAGAAGATAATGTGATAGCTGTGGAAACTGCTGTCAACGATGTCTCCTTTGAAGTGAAAACGGGCGAGTTTGTTGCGATACTGGGGCATAATGGCTCCGGTAAATCCACGCTTGCCAGACATATCAATGCCCTTTTAGTTCCGGAAGAAGGAACGATGTATGTGGATGGCATTGACACTTCAGAAAAGGATATGGTTTGGGAAATTAGAAAAAGGGCCGGCATGGTGTTCCAGAATCCGGACAACCAAATTGTGCAGAATGTTGTCGAAGAAGATGTTGGGTTTGGACCGGAGAATATCGGTGTACCGACTAAAAAAATCTGGGAGCGTGTCGAGGAATCCCTAAAAAAAGTAGGGATGCTTCACGAAAGAAAATCGTCCCCGAATCATTTGTCCGGTGGACAGAAACAGCGGGTAGCAATTGCCGGTATTCTGGCAATGCATCCGAAATGTATTGTATTAGATGAGTCGACGGCAATGCTTGACCCGGTTGGGCGAAGAGAAGTGTTAGACGCCGTAAAGACATTAAATAAGGAAGAACATATTACGATTTTGTGGATTACGCACTACATGGAAGAAGTTACCGAGGCAGACAAGGTAATTGTGATGAATAAGGGCGAAATCGTGATGGAAGGAAAGCCAAAAGAAATTTTTGCCGAGGTGGAAACACTGCAGAAATATCATCTGGATGTGCCGCAGGTAACACTTTTGGCGCATGAGTTGAAAAAGAGGGGGATGACAATTCCTGTTGGAATTACGTCCGCAGACGAATTGGTAGATGTGATTGCAAAACAATTGGGAAAGTAGGAACTTGTGATGGCGATTATTATTCATGAATTGGAGCATCGATATGAGGATGGAAGTGCCGGAGAAAAAGTGGCGCTTCACGATGTGAATATAAAAATTGAACAAGGCGAAATGATTGGTCTGATCGGTCATACCGGTTCCGGAAAATCAACGCTTATCCAACATTTGAACGGCCTTTTGAAGCCGACTTCCGGGGCGGTCTTTTACGATGGAAAGGACATCAATGACAGCGACTTTTCCAAGAAGAAACTTCGCAGTAAAGTTGGACTTGTATTTCAATATCCGGAGTATCAGCTGTTTGAGAGTACGGTGATTGATGATGTGAAATTTGGACCAAAGAATATCGGTATGGATTCACTGAAAATCGATATGAACTCTTTTCAGGCACTCAAACAGGTAGGTATTGGTGAGGATTTATTAGATGTATCACCACTTGAATTGTCCGGCGGACAAAAACGCCGTGTAGCCATCGCCGGTGTTCTGGCAATGGAGCCGGAGGTGTTGATTTTAGATGAGCCGACGGCAGGACTTGATCCAAGTGGAAGAGATGAGATTCTTGATTTGGTTGCAAAACTGCACAAAGAGCGGAATCTGACGGTGATTTTAGTGTCCCACAGCATGGAAGATGTGGCGAGGTATGTAGAACGTCTTATTGTGATGAATCACGGAACGGTGGCGTTTGACGCAACACCGGGAGAAGTATTTTCTCATTATAAAGAGTTAGAGAAAATTGGATTGATGGCACCGCAGGTGACATATGTGATGGAAGGACTGGCAAGGCGTGGTGTTACGCTGCCGCACAATGCAATAACTGTGCAGGAAGCAGTCGACAGTATTTTACAGGCAAGATAAGAAAAGGGGATTGAATTATGTTACGTGATATGACAATCGGACAATTTTATCCGGCAGAGTCGGTGATTCACCGTCTGGACCCTCGTGTGAAAGTGGTCGGGGTACTTGCTTATTTGATTTCACTTTTTTTGTTTCGCGGTTTTGTTGGATATGCTGTTGTTACCGTATTTCTAGGAACGGTGATTGTACTTTCCAAAGTCCCGCTCCGCTACATTGTACGCGGTATGAAGCCGATTCTGTTTCTGCTTATTGTGACGGCATTGTTTAACTTGTTTGGAACAAGCGGCGATGTGGTATTTCACTGGAAATTTATCACCATTACGTGGCAGGGAATCCGAAAGGCTGTCTTTATGTCCATGCGTTTGAGCTATTTGATTGTTGGATCCTCAATGATGACATATACGACGACGCCAAACCAGTTGACAGATGCGATAGAAAAATTGTTAAAGCCGTTAGAAAAGATAAAGGTGCCGGTTCACGATTTTGCGATGATGATGTCCTTGGCGCTGCGTTTTATCCCGATTCTTCTCGAAGAGGCGAACCGGATTATCAATGCACAGAGTGCACGCGGTGCGGATTTCGAAGAGGGCAGATTGTGGCAGCGTATGCGTGCCATGGTATCGATTCTAGTGCCGCTTTTAGTATCTGCGACCAGACGTGCTTATGAACTTGCCAACGCAATGGAGGCAAGATGTTATCACGGCGGAGAAGGCCGTACAAAGATGAAACCGCTTAAGTACCGGGCGGTTGACCGGATTTCGTATGGGGTTCTTCTCGGTTATCTGGTTTGTGTGATTGGCATTACTCATTTTATTCCATGGTAGGAGGAGAAAATGCGGAGAATACGATTGATTGTTTCTTATGATGGAACAAATTACTGTGGGTGGCAGATTCAGGAAAATGCGGTGACTGTGGAGGGAACGCTTACAGACGCATTGCGAAAATGGCTGAAAGAAGACATTGAGATAATCGGAGCGAGCCGCACGGATTCCGGTGTGCATGCGTATGGAAATATCGCTGTGTTTGACACAAACAGCCGGATTCCGGCGGAAAAATTTGCGATTGGTCTCAATCATTATCTGCCGGAAGATATCCGGGTGCAAAAGTCAGATGAGGTGGAATCGGATTATCATCCAAGATACCGCAATACAGAAAAAACGTATGAGTATACAATTTTAAATACGAAAATCAATCTCCCCATATACAGCCGGTATTCGTATCATGTATATCATCCTTTGGATTTTGAGGCAATGAAAGAGGCGGCAGAACTTCTTGTTGGCGAGCATGATTTTTCAGCCTTTTGTTCAGCGGGCAGTCAGGTGAAATCAAAAGTTCGAACTATTTACGAGGTATCCCTTGATAAGCAAAAGGCAATGGGGTGCAATGGCGGTGAAGTGATTCGAATTCGTGTGCGCGGGAATGGCTTTTTATATAATATGGTTCGGATTATTGCCGGCACGCTGGTTGAAATCGGTGAGGGCAGGAGATGCTTAGCGGATGTCAAACAGGCACTTTCTACCGGAGAGCGTAAAAAAGCGGGGCCTACGGCCCCGCCGGAAGGATTGGTACTTGTAGAAATCCGCGAAGTACCTTAAATAAAGATTTTATTTCCATGTTTGCATATCGTAAGCATGGATTTTTTTTGCATTGTCAACGATATAGAAGTAATTGCCGATTCGTATACCTCGTGTGTTTGACATTTCCTTAATTGGAACATTTAATACCTGTTTAAATTCAGTTCCATCAAAATGATAGAGCTTGTAGCGCAGTGTGGTGTCAGCTATCGTGGCAAAGCCGACAAGCTTTCTCTCCTCATCAATGAAAACCGATTTGTGGTTACTGCCTGCTTCCGTTTCGCTATATTTTGGCAGGAGCAGTTTTGTCTGTTCGGTCACGGAACCATTTTCTCCTAAGGCAAAGAGAGAAATTTTTACTTTGTCATCATCACCACCTGCCATTCCAACGCCAATCAGTTGGTTTTCGCCGAAGGAATGAAGGTAAGAGGAGAAGCCCGGCAGTTTTAATTTTGCTTTAACAACCGGCTTTTTCGGATTGCTGATGTCGACGGCAAATACCGGATCTGTCTGGCGGTAGGTGACAAAGTATGCCATGGAACCAATGTAATACGATGCATAAATGGTTTCGTCGTTACCTAAATTATCGATTTTGCCAAGAGTATTCATGTTTTTGTCTAAAATGCAGATACCATTGGTCGATGTTTCGTTCCTCCAGTCAGTGTAGACGAAAGCAAAATTTCCTTTATATTCATGCATATAATAGGAATCATTAATTTGACCTTTTACCTTTTTGGTTGTTTGGTAGGAAAATGCGCCGTCTTTGTATTCAAATTTGCTGATGGCAGTTTTTGTGCTGCTGTTCCATAAAAATTGTTCGTAAATGGTGTTGGCAAGGTATAAATGGGATGTGCTCATGTAGTATGTGGTGTAATCTGAGAGCACGGCCGCGGTGTCGGAGAAATTATCCGGTTTGGCAAGATTTACACTTGTCATGACAACATAACTATTTACAGGGTCATCTACAATTTTTTGTATCTTATTTTCCTTCATTGTTTTGCCGTTTACGGAAGGTATATATTCAGATATCTTTTTTTCGCTTTTGCATTCACCCATGATTAAGTGGGCAGAAAAAGTGTAGAGATATCCATTTGTAAAGCGGGAAGTTTTATAAATTCCGCTTTGCGACAGGCTTTTGATTTTTTTTGCATTTTGCGGTGTACTGACATCGTAAATATCTATATAGGTGGTTTCATTCAAAGTAATGCAATCATCAGCAACGCCGCAAGTGGCATTTGAATTATCTTCAATGCTGTCTGAGGAAAGTATAATTAATTTACTGTTTTCTAAATACAATTCCTCTACCCATCTTTTTTTTAGGGTAAATTGCTTAACTAATTCTATAGTTTTTCCCTCCACAGAATATATGCAGATTTTGGCACAATTGTTGTTATTTAACATGGTATAGATAAAGGAACCGTCTGTTTTGACGATGTCGCCTTCCATGACATCTTTTACCTGAAGATCCGTTTCTGAATAGTCGGGGGTGGCTGTTGTGTCTTCGGCTCCTGTCGAGGATTTTGCTCCGGTGGATGCTGAATCTTCTGCGGCAATATCGGACATGGATTGCTTGTCATGATATTTTTGAATCAGGTCATAAATTTCTGAATAACTGGTATTGCCAACAAACTCGTGTCTGCCCGAGGTGGTTTGCTTCGAATTGGCAACAGGGGTTCCTTTTTCTGATTGCCGTCCGGTGTTAAAGTAATAAGCTGTGCCGGCAATAAGAAGCGCAAGACAAGCAGCTGCCGCAGTAATGCCGGCATACAATTTTTTGTGGGTGCGTTTTTTAGGAACTTCCATTTTTTTATCTATCATTTCTTCTATTTTTGCAGGGTGCAGAGAATCCGGAACCGGAATGGAATCCGCTTCTTCGCGCCAATGCTGTTTGAGTTTTTCTTCAAAATTTTTATCGCTCATAATTGACCTCCTTATGTTTATAAGTCCGCATTTTTCTCGCGGAGTTTTGCAAGTGCCCGGCTTTTGATGGAACGGATGGAGCCTTCCCGTTTTTTTAGGATGCCCGCGATTTCTCTGCTGGTATAGCCGCCAAACACGGATAAGGTGATGACGCGCCGTTCCGGCTCACTTAGCTGTGAAAGTTCGTCCTGAATTTCCGGTGTCAGGTAGCCATCTTCGGCGGCAGCCGGTTCCTGCCATGACGCATCGCTCAAATAAATGGATTTTTGTTTTAATAATTTTTTACATTCGTTTGCCGTAATCTGGAACAGCCAGCTCTTGAACGCATCGTTTTTCCGCAGTTTATGTAATTGCTCAAATGCTTTTAAAACGGCTGAACTGACGGCGTCCTCGGCGGTTATACTGTCCTTCGTATAATAAAGGGCAAAATGGTATAAGTCTTTGTAATAGATTTCGTAAAGTCTGGCAAAAGCATGGGAATCGCCCTTTTTTGCCTGCTGTACGAAAATCCAGTCTGTTTTTGTCACGGGTGCCTCCAATCTGCACATTTGTGCGAATATACTGTATACAGTTCTCTGTGAAATCCCTCACAGCTAATAATTAGATTGATTTTGGTGTCAAAGTGTTGCATTTATTTCATTTTTTTATACTGTTTTTATTATGGCCTTAAGAAATGGTCTGCGTCAAGAAAAAAATCTTGACAGAGGCACTTTGGTATCGTATACTATACGAGTATGGCGTGTTTTGTCGTTCCATGCCCCGGTAACGAGAATACGCATGTAACAAGGAAAACAGCCGAACCAGTTTTGTTTTGCAAAACCTAGTAAGCAAGAACTAAATAAGGAGGATTCCAAGGATGAAAAGTTTTATGGCAAGTCCATCCACAGTGGAAAGAAAATGGTATGTTGTAGACGCTGAAGGAAAAACTTTGGGACGTCTTGCATCAGAAGTTGCGAATGTATTAAGAGGTAAAAACAAACCAACTTACACACCGCACATTGACACAGGCGATTATGTAATCGTAGTAAATGCAGAGAAGATTCAGGTTACAGGTAAGAAACTGGATCAGAAGATTTACTATCATCACTCTGAATATGTAGGCGGAATGAAAGAAGCTACATTGAGAGAAATGATGCAGAAGAAACCGGAATTTGTAATTACTCACGCTGTAAAGGGTATGCTTCCAAAGGGACCTTTGGGACGCCAGATGCTTAAGAAACTGCACGTATATGCAGGACCGGAGCACAACCATGCAGCACAGAAACCGGAAACATTGGACATTTAATGAGGTGTAGAAAGGAGAGATAACATTGGCTAGTTCAACATTTTACGGAACAGGAAGAAGAAAATCCAGTATCGCTCGTGTATACCTTACACCAGGTACCGGTAAAGTGACAATTAATAAAAAAGATATTGACGATTATTTTGGTCTTGAGACTTTGAAAATCATCGCTCGTCAGCCTTTGGAAGCTACAAACACTGCTGACAAATACGATGTAAAAGTTACTGTTAAAGGTGGCGGTTTCACAGGTCAGGCAGGCGCTATCCGTCATGGTATCGCTCGTGCTTTGAATGAGGCAGATGCTGATTTCAGACCGATTCTTAAAAAGGCCGGATTCCTTACTCGTGATTCACGTATGAAGGAAAGAAAGAAATACGGCTTGAAGAAAGCTCGTCGTGCACCACAGTTCTCCAAACGTTAGTTTTTGGAAACAAGATTATTACAACATCGGGAACAGAATTGTTCCCGGTGTTTTTCTATATTTTGGTCTTAGGTGACTTAGATTCTAATTTTCTGTATTACGGTCAACCATTTTTGATGGATGTGGTGACTGGAATTTGAGTATTTGCGATGGCGGTCAACCATTTTTGGGGGAATTGGTGACTTAAAATTGCATATTTGCGATAGCGGTCAACTTTTGAATGTAAAATGGTTGACTGGAATCATATTTTTTCCCAAACAAGTCATTTTAGTTAATAAAATAGTTGACTAAAATAATAGAAAAGCGAGAAAAGGTCAACAAAAATAGATATATCAGTTGACTGGATTTAAGTATTTTGTAAATAAAGTCATATGAAAGAGGTGGATAAATGCAAGGATTGAAAAAATTGTTATTAAAGGAGCAAAAAGAATTAGAAATGATTTGCAGCAAGGTAGAGAACGAATTGAAATCTGTACCGAAAGGAAATCTGCGGATATCGAAAGACAAAAATAAGATTCGATATTACCATTGTGTAGAAGATAATGAAGGAACTTATATTTCAAAAATAGATTCCGAACTGCCAAAGCTGCTTGCTCAAAAGAAGTATAATCAGAGTGTGCTGAAAAAAGCTAAAGCAAGACTTCGGCAGATAGAAAGGATAACGAGGGACTATTCCGATGATGAAATTGAAAAGATTTATACATCGATGCATACACAAAGGCAGTTATTGGTTACACCGATTGAGCCAATATGGGAGAAAGAACTTGTTCGGTGGTATGACAGCGAATATCATGGCAAAGAATTTTACGAGGGAACCGCTGAAATTGTGACAGAAAAAGGTGAGCGTGTCAGGTCAAAGTCAGAGAAGATTCTTGCGGATTATTTCTACAGAAACAACATTTTATATCAGTATGAAAGACCCCTATATTTGAAAGGATATGGTACGGTATACCCGGATTTTACATTTTTATCGAAAAAAACGCGGAAAGAAATTTACTGGGAGCATGAAGGTATGATGGACAAACCGGAGTATGCCAAATCTGCTGTAAAGAAAATAGAATCTTATCAGAGAAATGGAATTCATCTGGGAGAACGTCTGATACTTACTTTTGAAACAGAGTTGACAGTTTTGAATTCTCAGATTGTTGAAGAACTGGTGGAAAAATATTTGGTGTAGAGGTAGTTTTATTCTTGACTCAATATGCTTGGTATGCTACTTTAATTAAAAATAGTAATAAAGACAATAACCGGAGGGTGATAGTGTGACGGCAAAACTAAGAAATATGACATCATTGTACATTTTTAAAGGTGATAAGGCGCTGCTTTTGTATCGACAGGGCAGCAGAGTTGTTAACGATATGTGGATAGGCTCTGCTGGAGGACATTTTGAACCGGAAGAATTAAATGATGCAAAAGCATGCGTGTTGCGGGAATTAAATGAAGAATTAGAACTTGCGGAAAAAGATTTATCTCATCTGGAACTGCGGTATGTAACATTACGAAGATGTAACGGAGAAATCAGACAGAATTATTATTTTTTTGCAGACCTTAAAGATGAAGTTGATGTCAATTTTCATTCGAGTGAAGGAATCAGCAGGTGGTTTGACTTGTCAGAATTGAATTCTTTAGAAATGCCATTTACATCAAAGTATGTGGTAAAACATTATTTAGAAATTGGCTGTAAAAATCATGATATATATGCAGGAATTGCTGATGGAGAAAAAATAGTATTTGTTAATATGCCAGAATTTTAGATGAAAACAGCAATTTAGAAACAGCAAACGCTAGCAATTTGTTTTATAGTATAACTACCACGTGGAATGGAAGGTGATGGTTATGAATCAAATCATACAGTATATTGAAGAACATCTTGAAGAGGACTTGAGTGTAAAGCAGTTGGCGGATGCAGTAGGATATTCCGAATGTCATTTTATTCGTATTTTCAAATCCTATACAAATCAAACGGTAATGGATTATATTTGCAGGAGGAGGCTGATTAAATCATGCGATGATATTAGTTCCGGAATGCGTCTCATTGATGTAGCTGTGAAATACGGATGGAAGTCACATAGCGCTTTTACACAATCATTTCGTAGAGAGTTTGGTTTCCCACCATCACTTCTTAGAGCAATGAAATTACAATTTAAATGTCTAGGAGGTAGTTATATGGAGCCGATTTTCTTGAAAACAACAGAGGTAGGAACCTCTAAAGAAAAGCTATTTGAGGTATTAAAAGAAACGATAGAAAAAAATGATATTGAAATTGAAGATAAGGTATTACATGATGTTTATTTGACGGCATGCAAGGCGTATAATGGGAAAAGAAGATATTCGGGAGAGGAATACGTTACACACCCTATAAATGTTGCAATACTGTTAGCAGAATTAGGTGCTGAGCGTGATACGGTTCTGGCAGGATTGTTTTGTGATGTGAAGGAAAAAGGAAATGATACTAATTTGGCAAATGAGTTGCCGAATGGCGTATTAAAAATAATCCGACAGATTGAACACAAAAATACAGAGGAAGCCATTCTTATTAAACTCGCAGAAAGATTTCATAATATGCGGACGATTGATTATATTGATGAGAGCAAGAAAGTGGGATATATAAAAGTGCCTCAAGTTGATAGCCCTCCTCACTCCCCTATCTGGCACAGCACAGAAGCGTAAAACATCCCATCCTTCGTTTCAAACCGGCATATGCCGCCATGCTGATTCGCAATATTTTTTACGGAGCGGGTTCCAAGCCCAAGTCCTTTATGTTTGGTGGAAACAAGATTCCCATCTGGGGTATGTGCAAGCGTTCCGGTGAAAGTGTTATCTACGGTGATACAGAGTGAGCCGCCGTCAGTATTTGCGCGGACGATGATTTTTTTGCCCGGTGTTTGTTCCGATTTGCAGGCATCTACAGCGTTTTCCAACAGGTTGCCGAGGAGAACCGAAATGTCGGTTTCCGGAATGTTGATTTTTTCCGGAATTTCTGTTTTTACGAGATAGGTAATACCCTGCTCTTTGGCCTGTTGTGCAAAATATACAAGTACGGCATTGGCGGCAGGATTTGCGCAGAACTGTACCGGCGTATCGTCTGGTAAACTCATTCTGTACTGTTTTAGATACTCACTTAGAGCAGTATAGTTTCTCGTATTCAGGTATTCCTGCATAAGTGTGATATGGTGGCGGACATCGTGCTTGGCTCGGCGCACCTCTGTGATTTTCTCTTGCAAATTTTCGTATTGTACCGTCTGCATGGTCAATTCATGGTTGCGTTCCGTCAGCAGGAGGGTTTTGGTCTGCTCCAAAATCAGGCGTGTAACGACATAGTAAATGAAAATGGCACCGACATTGATAATAAATAAAAACATCGTGTTTTTCGGACGCAGGGCAATTTCAAGACTTGATTTGGAAGCATTTCCGTAGAACGCATAATACCACATCACATAAAAGGTGGCAGGAATTACCCACAAATACCGCCACTCAAAGCCGGATGGCTCCTTTTCTACTGCCGGTGTATATATTTTTTTCATATAGAAAAACAGAGGAATAGCAAGAATTATTTCTACCACAGCAAGCATGAGAGAAAAAGACCAGCGGTAACTTTGTACGGCGAGGTCAGGGAAGAAAAGATTTTCTATGGTCTTTGATGAAATCACAGCGAGGCTCGCAAGATTTGAAATCATTAAAAGTGTAAAAAACGTTTTGCCAAAGTGTTTTTTTATGGCAAGAAAATAAAAAGCAGCATACAGGATGGTGCTTACTGCACTGATGGTTCCGGTGTTGTTTCCGGGAGCAAAGGCAGCCCATGCACCGAGAAAAAGCTGCAAAATTGTCACAAGAACAATCAAAAAAAACGTTGTTTTTATCGAAAAACGAAGACTGTGCCGGAACGGATAAAGTGCCAGGGCAAGAAAAGGAAGAAAATTCAGCAGGGAATAAATGGCGACTTCCGCCAATCGATAAAAAGACAGCATCATTTGCCACCTCCATTTCGTAACATTTCAAACCGGAACGTAAAATAGGCATCTAAAACTTCTTTGGATTTACGTCTGCTAATAGGGATACTTTTTCCATCGCTCATGACAAAAACATCATTGGTCTGGGAAGCAACTTCATAAAAATTAATCAACATACCTTTTGTCGGGCTGGAAAAATACGGATAGGCACATAAGAGCGATTCAATTTCGGAAAAAGAAGTCCGCACAATTGTGTCAACGTCGTATTTGCAGTGAAGGGTGACCCGGTGTGAAGAAAAATCAACATAAATAATATTGCGCAGGATGGCACTGGTGCCATCGGGAAGTTTTACCGTACGCATCTTCTCAATTTCTGCGAGGTTAAGCCGGTCTAACATAACCTTTACTTTGTCGCGCCCAAATGGTTTGCGCAGATAATAGCAGGCATTTACCTCATAACTTTCACTGGCAAATTCATTGCTCGTTGTACTGAAAACAATTTTTACATTGCTGTCTCGTTCCCTGATTTTACGGGCAACATCCACGCCGGTCAGTTTGTCCATAAAAATATCTAAAATAATAAGGTCAAAATCCGCGGTCTCCCAAGCACTCAGAAACTCTTCGCCACTTCGATAATCCGATATTTCTGAAGAATCTCCGAGAAATTCATTTAACAAAGTGCGCAACTGTTCACACATTTGTATATCATCATCCACAATCGCAATTCTCAAAGTTAATCTCCTTATAATCCAAAAGTTTTACAAATTTTCCTTATTGTAGCATATTTTGACACAAAAACAAAGAAGCATAAAAGAATATTTTTACCGTTTGTGTAATTTTTTTACCGCTTGTGCCAAAGTGGTTGCTATTTGTAAAAAGTTCGGGTAAGATTTGTGTTACGGCTAAAGACATAACAGGAGGATATGTGAACACAAGGGTAAACACGAAAGGGAAAGACGAAGGCAAACAGAGAGGGAAAGCAAACGGCAGTCTGTAATAGGCTGCCGTTTGGCATGCAGAGAACACTTGACCTTGACGTCACGCACATAACATTCTATGATAAAAGAAGAAATATCAATAGAAAAAGGAGAGTGCTTGACTTATGAAAAAAATAATCACATATGTTATGATATTTACGATGTTAATTACAACGGCTGCAGTTTCTATGGCGGTTCCTGCATCGGCGGCGGTGAAAAGGCAGAGCAAAAGACAGGTGACATTGATTCGAAGCTACAATAAAATATACCGCAAATGCAAAAAGAACTTTAAGTATGATGGTCCGCAGCTTGAAATGAATCAAGATTCTTACAAAGAATTCAAAATCTGGGACAAAGAACTCAATCGTGTATACAAACTGCTTTATAAAGGGTTGTCGGCAAAGCAGAAAAAAGTGTTAAAGAAAAAACAGATTCGCTGGATAAAGAAAAAAGAAAAGGAAGCAGCCAAGGAAGCGGCACAATGGGCTGGCGGAAGCGGACAGCCGTTGGCACGTAATATGGTGTTGATTACAGAGACCAAGAAGCGTTTACGCTGGCTGATTCGAACTTACGCATAAGAAGGAGCACATAGAAACGATGGCAAACATAATTAAGATTGCGGATTTTTCAGATGAGGCACTTGATTTTTATGTGCGTGAAAAAGAGGCGCAGTTAAAACACCGCCCGGCGCATGGCAGGGGGATGTTTATTGCGGAGAGTCCGATTGTCATTGAGAGAGCACTGGCAGCTGGGTATGAGCCGGTATCATTTCTCATGGAAGAAGCGCACATCGAAAAGCAGGGGCAGGAATTTATTGCAAAATACCCGGAGATTCCAATTTTTACAGCACCGTTTGATGTGTTGACAAAAATTACAGGTTTTAAACTCACGAGAGGGATGCTTTGTGCGATGTATCGCAAAGAACTTCCATCGATTGAAAGTGTGTGCCGGCTGGCAAGACGGATAGCAGTTCTGGAAAACGTGGTGAATCCAACCAATGTAGGTGCGATTTTCCGTTCGGCAGCAGCGCTTTCAATGGATGCTGTCCTGCTTACTCCGGATTGCAGCGACCCCTTATACCGCCGTGCGGTGCGAGTAAGTATGGGAACCGTGTTTCAGATTCCGTGGAGTTTTCTGCCGGATGGTGAAACCTATGTGAGCAGGCTGCACAAACTTGGCTATAAAACGGCGGCAATGGCACTGTGTGAGGATACGGTTTCAATTGCGGATGAGAAACTGAAAGAAGAAGAAAAACTTGCCATCATTTTAGGAACCGAAGGAGAAGGTCTCATGCCGCAGACAATAAAACAAAGTGATTACACCATCAAAATACCGATGGCACATGGCGTTGATTCGCTGAATGTAGCCGCGGCGAGTGCAGTCGCTTTTTGGGAGTTAGGAAATAAGGAGGTAAAACGATGATAAGACATATTTTATTTTGGAATTTCACGGAGAAAGTGAAAGAGGAGCATACACAGGAGGAATCCCTTCGTTTTATGCAGCAGTCAGTGGCTACGATGAATGGAAATATAGAGGGGCTTTTGCATGCAGAGATAAACCGCAATTTTGCCGGTGGCTATGACCTTGTTTTTTATGCAGAATTTGCAGATGAGGAATCGTTAAAGAAGTTTATGAACCACCCACTTCATGTGGCACATAGAGAAAAATGCAAGGAAATTGTGACTGACCGGTTATGTGGCGATATCGTCAGTGAATAGAGAAGACGACACGTAAGAAGGAAAAGCAAAAGAACATAACATGCTTTTCCGAACTTGCATAAAAGGTATCGATTCGCTATAATGGGGACAATGACGTTTGAAAGGAGAATTTAGTAACATGAAAAAGAAATTTAGTTTTCTGCTTGTATTGGCAGTTCTTGTAATGGGGCTTAGTGCATGTGGAGGTTCAAAATCTGACACAACGAGCGAGACAAAGGCGACAAAGGCACCAAAAGCTACGGAGACAGCCGAGGCAACAAGAAAGCCGGAATCAAAAACAACCGATACAAAAGGAAAGCATCACGCAAAAATCAAAGTGAAAGATTATGGCATGATTGAGGTGGAGTTAGACGGTGATACGGCACCGATTACGGTTGCAAACTTTATCAAATTGGTGAATGAAAAGTTTTATGATGGTTTGACATTTCACCGCATTATGTCCGGTTTTATGATTCAGGGCGGTGATCCGTTAGGAAACGGAACCGGTGGTTCAGATGAGACGATTAAAGGTGAATTTTCTTCCAATGGAGTAGAGAATAACATATCTCATAAAAGAGGTGTGATTTCCATGGCGCGTTCGTCAGACCCGGACAGCGCAAGTTCCCAGTTCTTCATTATGCATCAGGATTCAACCTATTTGGATGGTGAGTATGCTGCTTTTGGAAAAGTGACAAAGGGAATGAAAGTTGTCGATAAGATTTGTGAAGATGCCACTCCGACTGACGGTAACGGAACGATTGAAAAAGCAGACCAGCCGGTCATTGAAAGTATTCGTATGGTGGATTAAATAAAATCGTGTCTATTGAATAACGATGGAAGCACAGGTTAAGTCTTCCGAAAGATTGTAAACAATGCCGCTCTTTAGTCCTACGACGGTGGGACGAAGGACGGCATTTGGTTTATTTTCGACAACGCGGGCCTGTTCGCCATTGCTCAGTGAAACCGTTGTATCAACCGGATAGAGAATGACGCTCTCCATGAAACTGCGCATGGCAGTGATATCTAACTCGGCGGTCATTGACATAATCATTTCCACGGCGGTGCGCTGGGAAAATGATTTTTTGTAAGGACGCTCGGTTACTAGAGCGTCGTAAACGTCCGCAATGGACAGAATTTTTGCATAAGGTACAATTTTATCGGAAGCGTATCCAAATGGATATCCGGTTCCGTTCATTTTTTCATGATGCTGCAGCACGGCAAGCGAAATGGCACCGTGAAATTCTTTTTTCTCTTTTAATATGTTATAGCCAAGCTCGGAGTGCTGTTTCATAATAGCAAATTCTTCATCGGTTAAGCGAGCCGGCTTGTTTAAAATTTCGGATGGGATTTTTGATTTTCCCATATCGTGTAAAAGTCCGGCGATACCGATATTATAAACATCTTTGCTTGACATGCCCAAGTTTCTGGCAATAATCATGGAGATGGTAGCGACATCCACACTGTGCTTAAACGTATATTCATCGCTTGTTTTGAGTGCACTGATATCAACCGCCAAAGCGTCGTTGTGGTCAATGGCGTGAATTAAGTCATTTGTAATTTTTGCGGAAGTGTTTGTGAATTCCGGTGAGTCTGAATTGTTATATAAATACTGGATTCCCTCGGACACGCGTTTTTTAACACTCTCTGATAAATAAACTTTTCTTGGATCTTCTGTGCGGTATTTTTCGATTTTATTGCGTACAAAAGGGGTGAGTGTTTCTTCCTCCGGTTTTTCCTCCGGGTCTTCCTCACCTGTCTTTATGTATACTCCGTGTATGCCTCGTTTTTTCAGGCCTTCAATCAAATAAGCATCCAAAGCAGAGCCACGGGCAATGAGTGTACGGTCCAGTCTGTCTTTGATAACCTGGTCAATCTGCATGCCCTCTTCTAGTTTGGAAGTTGGTACATAAAATCGCTTAATCAATGAAATCCAATCTCCTTTAATGTTTCTGTTAGTAGTATAACATAAATGGGGGCTTGTTCCAACTGTTTGCCCGGAGAAAGTTGAAAAAAACAGATAATGAAAATAATTCACTTCAAAAGTGAACAAAATTAAACATTTTCGCTTTACATTTGTTTTTCCTACGATATAATAGGATATGCTGGGTCAAAACGTTATTGAGAAAATTTTGCACCCAATGGATGAAGGATAGAAGGAGATTTGAGAACGATGAAGAACGGTATCGAAATCAGATGGCACGGCCGCGGCGGCCAAGGTGCCAAGACGGCAGCACTTTTGCTTGCGGATGTAGCGTTCAAAACGGGTCAGAACGTGCAGGGATTTCCGGAATATGGTCCGGAGCGTATGGGAGCACCGATTACGGCGTACAACCGCATCAGTTCCGATGTGATTCGCGTACATTCAAACATTTACCACCCGGATTATGTGGTGGTTGTAGATGAGACGCTTTTGGATTCGGTTGATGTGACAGCCGGTTTGAAGGAAACCGGTGCAATTATTATTAATACACCGAAAAAGAGAGAGGACATGATTCCGAAACTCAATGGCTACAAAGGTCGTGTTTATGCGATTGATGCCAGACATATTTCCGTGGAGACATTAGGAAAGAATTTTCCGAATTCACCGATGTTAGCAGCTACGGTAGCGGTCAGTGAAGTAATGGAAAAAGAGACTTTTATTCATGAAATGAGAGCTTCTTATGAACATAAATTTGCAAAAAAACCAGAAGTAATTGACGGTAATATGGAAGCGTTGGAGCGTGCCTTTGACGTTGTTTCCATCGATATTCAGAAAGATAAGGAGGCAATGGCGTGAGAACAGATGTTACAAAAATCAACGAAAAAACACCACATCAGGATTTGACAGAAGGCTTGATGGTTTTTGCGGGTGGCACTTCAAAACTTTTTAATACCGGTGAGTGGCGCACGAATACCCCGATTTATGTTGCAGATAAATGTAAACAATGCCTGCTCTGCACCCCGGTTTGCCCGGACTGCAGTATTCCGGTTAAAGATGGAAAGCGTGGCGAATTTGACTATGACCATTGTAAGGGCTGCGGCATTTGTGCTAAAGTATGCCCATTTGGCGCAATTGAGATGAAGGAGGGAAATATCTAATGGCAATTAAAGAACGTATGTCAGGAAATGAAGCGGTATCGTATGCAATCCGCCAGATTAATCCGGATGTCATGCCGGCATTTCCAATTACTCCTTCAACGGAGATTCCACAGATGGTTTCTACCTATATTGCAAATGGTGAGATGGATACCGAGTTTATCCCGGTGGAGAGTGAACATTCTTCCATGAGTGCAACGATTGGGGCCGAGGCAGCAGGTGCGAGAAGTTTGACGGCTACTTCTTCTGCAGGACTCGCACTTATGTGGGAAGAACTTCTTCTTGCTGCATCGAACCGTCTGCCACTTGTTATGGCGTTGGTAAACCGTACATTATCCGGTCCGATTAACATTAACTGCGACCACTCCGATGGTATGGGCGCAAGAGATACCGGCTGGATTCAGATTTACGCAGAAAATAATCAGGAAGCGTATGACAACTTTATTCAGGCATATCCGATTGCCGAAGATACGAGAGTACATCTTCCGGTTATGATTTGTCAGGATGGATTTATTACAAGCCACGCTGTGGAAAATATTACGCTTTTGGAAGATGAAGCGGTCAAAGATTTTGTTGGTGAGTATCATCCGGAAGAATTTTTGTTAAATCCCGGCAAACCAATTGCGGTAGGACCGTATTCTGTTTCCAATTATGCGATGGAAGCAAAGAAAAATCAGGAAGTGGCACTTGAAAATTCAAAAGAAGTTATTAAGGAAGTTGCAAAAAAATACAAAGAGCTGACCGGACGTGGTTTTGAGCTTTTTGAGGAATATAAAACGAAAGATGCCGATTACATTATGTTGATTATGGGTTCGGCAGCAGGAACTGCGAAAGAGGCTGTGGATGAACTTCGGGCAGAAGGCAAAAAAGTCGGTGTACTCAAACTTCGTGTATTCCGTCCATTCCCTTCAGAGGAAATTGCAAAAGCTTTAGCAAATTGCAAAGCAGTTGCCGTTATGGACCGTTGTGAGAGCTACAATGGCAATGGCGGACCGCTTGGCAGTGAGGTGCCGGCAGCCTTGTTCAAAAATAAAGTTATGATTGAAGCAGTAAATTACATATACGGTCTGGCCGGACGTGATTTTACCATCAAAGATGTAAAAGATGTATTCGCGGAATTAGAGGATATGATTGAAAATGGCAAGACAGTAGAACAGTACCAGTATATCAGACTGAGAGGATAAACGGAGGATAGTATGAGTGATTATCGTTTAAAAACTATGATGGAAAAACCAGAGAGATTGGCTCCGGGACATCGTATGTGTGCCGGCTGTGGTGCAACAATCGCTGTACGTGCCGTACTTCGTGCTCTGCATGAGGGAGACCACGCAGTCATTGGTAATGCGACCGGATGTCTGGAAGTTTCTTCTTTTATGTATCCATACACCGCATGGGAGGACAGTTACATACATAATGCATTTGAAAATGCAGGTGCCACATTGAGTGGTGTTGAGACTGCTTACCGTGCCTTGAAAAAACGCGGCAGACTGCCGGAAGACGAAACATTTAAATTTATTACATTTGGTGGAGATGGCGGAACTTACGACATCGGTTTCCAGTCCTTGTCCGGTGCGATGGAGCGTGGACATGACATGGTTTATGTCTGCTATGACAATGGTGCCTATATGAACACCGGTATCCAGCGTTCTTCGGCAACACCTATGTATGCGGACACAACGACAACGCCGGTTGGCAAGCAGTCCGTAGGTAAAATGCAGAACCGCAAAGACTTGGCAAGCATCATTGCAGACCACGACGTTGCTTATGTTGCACAGACAACAATGACAACGGATTTTAAAGATTTGCATCGTAAATCCGAAAAAGCCATCTACACAGAAGGCGCAAGTTTTCTGAATGTAATGACACCATGCCCACGTGGCTGGCGTTACGACACAGCAGATATCATGAACATCTGTAAACTTGCCGTAGAAACCTGCTACTGGCCGCTTTTTGAGGTAGACCATGGCAAATGGATTCTTTCCTATGAGCCAAAGAAGAAACTCCCAATCGAAGACTTCCTTCGTGTTCAGGGACGTTTCAAACACCTCTTCAAAAAAGGCAACGAACACCTAATCGAGCAATTCCAGGCAGAAGTAGACCGCCGCTGGGAAGACCTACAGTATAAATGTGCACGTTAGGCTTAAGCCGTGCAATAAGGAAAATACCGTCACCTGCATACTTGTGCTTGCACAAAAGTGTGTAGGTGTCGGTATTTTTATTATTATAGGGCGCAGCCCGTGAGCGCCTATCGCGAAGAGATAGGCGCTCACGGCTTAGGAAGGATTCTGGCGGTCATTACAAGGCATGTTCGCCGGAAGAAGGGCTGGCAACTTGCTAAAACAACGCTAACTTGCTCCAAAGCCAAAAAACGTTGCATATTCACCCCCATTTTGTCGGATTTATCTCAATTTTTCCGAGAAAAACAACGCTTTTTTCTGGATTTTTAAGAAAGAGTTGCATGAAATAGAAAAATAGTTGTAAGCAAAGCAACCATAAGGCAGAAAGTTTGGGAAAAGCGTTGCTTTGGGGGGAGAATTGTCTTGCAGGAATGTTTGACATAAATATAATTTGATGCTAATATAGTGATAGAAAATGTGCTACCGCATATAGACGGTTAGCCTGATTTTTTGGTTACAAGAGTAACTGCCAAAGTTTGCAGACCAGGCGGTTACTCTTGTGTTTTATTATTGCTCTTGGAACCAACGGTATAACCAAGAGCAAAGCAAGTAATACATAAGCTGATTATGGCTATAAAGAGTTCCGTTGTAAGCATAAGCACAATCCTCCTCATGAGATTTCCGCAAAGGATTTCTATGTAAACGCAAGCTAATACTCTTGCGACGAAGGCGAACCGCCTACCGAATAGGGTAGCACTGACAATATCTTATCAAACATGTGAATAAAAATCAATCCTTTGTGTGATTCTATTTATAATATGAGATAACTGTAGCTTGCGACGAAAATGAAGTAATAATTGACGTTACTGTTAAAAATCGTTAATATAGTAGTATAAAAATCGAGTAAAGCGAAAGAACACGTGAGGAGGAAAACATGTTACCAGCAGTAGTGAAAAACAAAATTGAACAGATATGGCTTGATGTCATTGCGGGAGGAGTATCACAGCCGACCGAAGTTATTGAGCAGTTAACATATCTTATGTTTGCAAAACAACTTGATGAGCATGAAGCAGATATTGAAACTGCCGAATTGCTTTCAGGGGAACCACAGAAACATATTTTTGGGGATTCTAAAGAAGAACAGGCATTGCGGTGGAGAAATTTTAAAGGGATGGAAGCTAGAGAACTTCACAAACATTTTGTTGAACATGTCTTTATTTTTCTAATCAATTTGAATCAGGATGAAAATTCCGCGTTTTCAAGATATTTGAAACATGCAACATTCAAAATTAATGAACCATTGGCATTACAAAAAGTTATTATTGGCTTAGATGACCTCTTTGAAAATGACATTAAAGGTTTAGATATGCAGGGAGATTTATACGAGCATATGCTTGGAAAATTAAATTCTGCGGGGCGGCTTGGTGCATTTCGAACACCGAAGCATATTCGTGATATGATGGTAAATCTTATGCAGCCAACACCGGATATGAAAATTTGTGACCCAGCGTGTGGTACGGCAGGTTTTTTGATTTCTTCGGCAGAATACATACGAACTCACTATGGAAATAAAATGACCGAGGAGCAATGGAAAAAATACGCAACGGAAACATTTACGGGATTTGATACGGATGAAACTATGTGTCGTTTGTCCTGCATGAATCTGATGCTTCATTCGGTTACGAATCCACAGTTGAATAAGCAGGATAGTGTGTCAAAAGATTACATGGTGAAAGATACCTACGATTTAGTCCTTGCCAACCCACCTTTTAAGGGAACATTAAACAAGGAAAATATTAGTGAATCACTGTCTGCAATTACTAGTACAACGAAGACTGAATTGTTGTTTGTTGCACTGTTTATTCGTCTGCTTCGGGTAGGTGGCAGATGTGCCTGCATTGTGCCAGATGGTGTTTTGTTTGGTTCTTCAAAGGCTCATAAAAATCTACGTAAAGAATTGGTGGAAAATCAATACTTGGAAGGTGTTATTTCCATGCCATCCGGTGTATTTAAGCCGTATGCAGGGGTGTCTACCGCTATTTTGATTTTTACGAAAACAAATGCCGGGGGTACCGAAAAAGTTTGGTTTTACGATATGAAGGCTGATGGTCATTCGCTGGATGATAAGCGTCAGCCAATTGAGGAAAATGACATTCCGGATATTATTGAGAGATTCCATCATAAAGATAACGAGGAAACTCGCGAAAGAACGGAGCAGAGCTTCTTGGTTGACAAGCAGGAAATTGCCGACAATGATTATGATTTATCGATTAATAAATATAAGAAAATTGAGTATATCCCAGTGGAATATCCGCCGACAGAGGAGATTCTTGCTGAGATTGAACAGTTGAACGAGCAGATTGCGAAGGAAACGAAAGAATTGCGCGAAATGCTTGCAAAATAAGAAAGAAAGGACCTCACAAATTGAGGTTTGCAGGGACAAGAGATGGCGAAATTAATTGAAATTACAGGTAAAGCTTTGTCTGGTGAATGGGGAATTGATGATCAGACTGGTGAGGGAATTCCAGTTCTTAGAACTACTAATTTTACCAATGAAGGAGTGGTTGATTATAAAAATGTAGTTACTAGGACAATAACCAAAAAAAATATAGAAGAAAAGTTTCTTCGAAAAGGTGACATTATTATTGAGAAATCAGGTGGAAGTGATAAGTTTCCTGTTGGAAGAGTTATATATTTTGAGGGTGAGGATAATACTTATTTGTTTAATAATTTTACAGGATTACTACGAGTTAAAAATCAGGAAATATGGTATCCTAGATATGTATTTTATTCTTTGTTTGCAAATTATAGGCGTGGTGGAACGAGGATGTTTGAGAATAAAACTACGGGAATTCATAATTTAAAGCTTGCTCATTATATATCCCAATATGAAGTGAATGAAATAGTTAAGGAAGAACAAATTTCTGTATGCGATAAGCTTGATAAATTATATGTAATTATCAACGAAATGA
Organism: Clostridium sp. AF37-5; assembly: GCF_003477605.1. Taxonomy (GTDB): domain Bacteria; phylum Bacillota; class Clostridia; order Lachnospirales; family Lachnospiraceae; genus Eubacterium_F. Next base: position 46,090 of record NZ_QUDR01000013.1, on the reverse strand, counting down.
AACAGCAATTACGGCTATTGGATGATCTTATCAAAGCCCGATTTGTGGAACTCTTTGGAAATCCTGTGCTTAATGAAAAAGGATGGGAAAGTAATTTATTAGCTCAACTTACATTGAAGATTGGTTCTGGAGCAACACCTAAAGGAGGTAGGGAAGCATATCAAGAGGAAGGTATTGCTCTTATACGAAGTATGAATGTTTACAATGGTAAATTTGAATATAAAGATTTGGCTCATATTTCGGATGAACAGGCAGCCAAACTTGATAATGTTATTATAAAAGAAAGTGATGTTTTGCTGAATATAACTGGGGCATCAGTTGCTCGTTCGTGTGTTGTGCCCAATCAAATATTGCCAGCAAGAGTAAATCAGCATGTTTGCATTATTAGATGTAAAGAGTGTATTGAACCAATATTTTTGAATAGACTATTGATTGATGACAATTATCAAAAATTACTTTGGGAAATTGCGGGCAGTGGAGCTACAAGAGAGGCAATAACTAAACAGCAAGTTGAGCGGTTAAAGATAATTTTACCACCCATCGAACTTCAAAACCAATTTGCCGACTTCGTTCGCCAAGTCGACAAATCAAAAGTTGCAGTGCAAAAGGCATTGGATGAAACGCAAACATTGTTTGATTCATTAATGCAGGAATACTTTGGCTGAGTATAAGAAAATAAAATAGTTAAATTCTGGAATTATGCAAGTGTGTTAATATTATTTGTAATATTAGCACATTTGTTTTTTCTGGATACTTGACCTTCGTGCTTATTTTGCGCATAATATAAGCGCAAAACATGGAATTTTAAATATGAATTGTAAGTGCAGGGGATGGATGTGGGTACCAAAATAAGGAGGTACCAATATGGAAGAGAAAGTAGTTACAATTTTAAATGAGATGTCGGAGTATCTATCGATACCGCAGATGAAAAAGCTGCAGGAAGTAATGGTTAACACATTTGCGGAAAATCAAGCAGACACCAAGAAAATTGAGAACAAAGAATTTTTGCAGATGTTTTTGGATGCAAAAAAGATTGAGGGGTGTTCAGAGCGGACAATTCAATATTATCGTGTGACGGTGGAGCATATGTTGTCTTGCATTGAAACAGAAGTGCGTAAAATAACAACAGAAGAAATAAGAGCGTATTTGGCAGATTATCAGCGATTAAATTGTTGTTCTAATGTAACAATTGACAATATCCGAAGAAATATATCCAGCTTTTTTTCGTGGTTGGAAGAAGAGGATTATGTTCTGAAAAGTCCGATGCGAAGGATACATAAAATTAAAACCAAGACTGTTGTTAAAAATGTAATAACAGATGAAGGAATCGAAAAACTAAGAGATAATTGTGAAGAAATTCGCGATTTGGCAATTATCGATTTGCTGTATTCAACGGGGATTCGAGTGGGAGAGCTTGTTAATTTAAATATTGATGATATTGATTTGGAAGGGCGGGAATGTGTTGTGTACGGAAAAGGTGACAAAGAGCGAAAAGTTTATTTTGATGCAAAGGCGAAAGTTCATTTGAAGGAATACATAGAGAGGCGAACCGACCAAAATGAGGCATTATTTGTGACGCTTGATGCGCCGCATGATAGATTGAAAATAAGTGGTGTAGAAATCCGACTTCGCAAACTCGGACGCCGGCTTGATTTGGAAAGAATTCACCCACATAAATTTAGGCGGACTATGGCAACGAGAGCAATTGACAAAGGAATGCCAATTGAACAGGTGCAGAAAATTTTGGGACATTCGCAAATTGATACAACGATGCAATATGCGATGGTAAATCAGAGCAATGTGAAGACATCACATCAGAAATATATGGGCTAAATGAGAAATGAGTCAGTGTGCCTGATGCATTTAATAAGCAGTGACCGCGCAAATATCTGTCTGTTTGGCGGTCACGCTTGTTTTTAGATTAATAATGAGAAGTTCCTTTAGCTGCAAGAGACAAATTGAGGTTTGCAGTGCTACGAGTAGTTATCAAAAAAGTTAAAAAACAGAATACATGTTTGACATAAAAGCGGTTAGATGCTAATATAAACATAGAGGTGCTACCGATAGATGGTTAGCCCAATATCAATTTGGTTTTATAAAAATAACCGCCAAAGTTTACTGGACTGGGCGGTTATTTTTGTGCTTTATCATTGCTTTTACAACCAACGGTATAACCAAGGGCAAAGCAAGTGATACATAAGCTGATGATGGCTATAAAAAGTTCCGTTGTAAGCATAATAAAATCCTCCTTTGGTAGATTTCTGTAAAAAGATTTCTATGTAATCAGAGGTCACAGTCCTCTGCAAAAGGACTAACCGCCTACCGTAAAGGTAGCACCAATTATATTATAACAAACATATGTTCTGTTTACAATACAATTTGATAAAACGGTAAAGAATATTGTTCGTAGCCTGTAGAGGCATGAGGAAGATGAAATATAAATTGAAAGATATATTTGATTTGCAGATGGGAAAAACGCCATCAAGGGATAATGTAGATTATTGGAATACAAATGGTTATAAGTGGATCTCAATTGGAGATTTATCTACAACCGAAATGTATATTTCAAATACTAAAGAACATCTTTCTGAAAAAGCTGTTCAGGAAAGTAGAATAAAATTAATTCCTCGAAATACAGTAGTTATGAGTTTTAAATTATCTATTGGAAAAACTGCGATAACAGCAGAGGATATGTATTCTAACGAAGCAATAATGGCTTTTCATGACAAGCATGTTGTTGATATGTTACCTAAATACATTTTTTATTTGTTTAAGTACAGAGATTGGGATAAAGGAAGTAATAAAGCTGTAATGGGAAAAACTTTAAATAAGGCTACATTGTCGGAGATTGAAATAGAGTTGTGCTCTCTAGAAAAACAAAAGGAAATTGTAAAGGTATTAGATAAAATAATGGGCAGTTTGGCTGGGAGAAAGAGTGAACTCTTGCTGCTTGACGACCTTATCAAAGCCCGATTTGTCGAGATGTTTGGGGATCTGGCAAATCCAGAATGTTCATGGGATAAGTGTAAATTTGTAGATGCTTGTGCGGATAAAGATGATATAAAATGTGGACCATTTGGTACTCAATTAAGCAAGGATGAATATACGACATCTGGAATTGCTGTATGGGAGATTCCACAGATTAACACAGCGTTTTTGTCTGAGCCGACACATTTTTTAACAGAAGAGAAGGCCGAGCAGTTAAATTCATATACAATCATTCCTGGAGATATTGCGATGTCACGAAAGGGAAATGTTGGAAAATGTGCACTTTTTCCTAATGATTATCCAGATGGAATTATTCATTCAGATGTTTTGAGAATTCGTGTGGATCGTGAAAGACTAAATCCTGCATTTATGGTGTGTCAGCTACATTTTAGCGGATTTGTTACAAGACAGATTGAATTAGTGAGTTCTGGTGCAATTATGGCGGGAGTGAATGTTACCAAATTAAAACAGATTTATGTGCATGTTCCGCCGATGGATTTACAAAACCAATTTGCCGACTTCGTTCGCCAAGTCGACAAATCAAAATTGATGTTTCAAAAGTTACATCAAAAATTAAACATTTTACGGCAAAAAGCAGGAAATATTTAAGTACAAATCAAAATTTGTAGTCATATAATTTGATAGGTGCAATACAAATTGTTTTTTTTGCGCGAAAGTAAGCGGTTCTATATTCTCAAATACAATGAAAAACTAAGTTTGGAAGGATTGGGTTTGTGACAAATGTTCGCTGCCGGTTCCTTTGGATTCCAGTAATTCCGTAGAAAAACTTTGTGCCCACGAGACGCAAAGA
>NZ_QUDR01000013.1:0-42281 GCF_003477605.1 Clostridium sp. AF37-5 | reverse complement strand
AGACGCAAAGATTTTCTACGGAATTACGGAAAACAAAAAAAGTGCCAACGAACACTTGACACAAACAAATGAATACAGATGTTTGACATAAACATAGTTTGATGTTAATATAGTGATAGAAAAAGTGCTACCGATAGACGGTTAGCCTGATATTATTTTGGCAAAAATAACTGCAAGTTCGTCAGACTGGGCGGTTATTTTTGTGTTTTATCATTGCTCTTAGAACCAACGGTATAACCAAGAGCAAAGCAAGTAATACATAAGCTGATTATGGCTATAAAGAGTTCCGTTGTAAGCATAAGCACAATCCTCCTCATGAGATTTCCGCAAAGGATTTCTATGTAAACGCAAGCTAATACTCTTGCGACGAAGGCGAACCGCCTACCGAATAGGGTAGCACTGACAATATTTTATCAAACATGTGAATAAAAATCAACAATCTATATAGTTCTATTCAAAATCTATAATAAACTAAGCTCACAAAATACTCACAAAATACTCATAAAATCCACCCAAATAATTGACAATACCCTAAAAAATGGTAAAATTTAAGAGATAGTAATGACACAAAGGGAAACAAGTTATGATATCCGAATAAGGTAGTCAAAAGCAGAGGACGGAATGGATAAAATTCCGAGAGGAGGAGTTTACAAATGGAGACAAATTTTTCTTTTCTTGAATCAAAAAAAGAATATGAATTATTTGCAGGGGCGTGTATTGATGCAGAGTGCATTTTAGAATCTTCGCCGGTTATGAGTGCCGTGGCATCGAGAAAAGCATTGGAACTTGGGGTGAAGTGGGTTTATTCGATTGATTCTGCATTAAAACCAATTGGGTATCGGGAAGGTTTACAGTCTTTGCTGCACAATAATGGGTTTCCATCGTTGATGGATTATACTTTGTGGAAACGATTGCAGTACATTGTCCGCAATGGAAATCAATCCGTGCATACATCCAAAGGTCTTTCCAAAGATGATGCTATTCTTTCTTTAAATATTTTGTTTGATTTTGTGGAGTGGATTGATTATTGTTATGGACGTGATTATGAAGAACGCGAATTTGCAGAGAATAAAATTCCAAACAAGACAAAAGTAGCAGAAAATATAGAGGACCGTTACAAACAGGTTTTAAAAGATGTCCAGAAAAATACAGACAAGATTGTAGATGAAAAGGACAAAGAAATTGCTCGTCTCCTAAAGGCAAATGAGGAACTTCAGCAGGAGATGCAGAAAAAGAAATCCCAGAACTTGAAAACGCGCGAATATAGTTATAATCCGGATATGTCAGAATGGACGACCAGAAAAAGATATATTGATGCGGATTTGAAAGCAAATGGTTATGTGTTTGACCAAACTGCTAAACGTAATTGTGTTGAAGAAGAGTACCCGGTTACCGGGATGCCAAATGTAACAGGAACGGGATATGCTGATTATGTCATCTGGGGCGATACCGGAAAAATTATTGCCGTAATAGAGGCAAAAAGAGCAAGCGAAAGTGCGGATAAAGGACGCAATCAGGGGAAACTTTATGCAGACTGTATCCAAAATATGCAGGGGAGTCGTCCGGTTATCTTTTATACAAATGGATTTGAAACATATCTTTGGGATGATGTAACAAGTGCGCCAAGAGTGGTCAGTGGTATTTTTCCGCAAAAAGATATTGATGCCATGATTTCACGGAGAACAATTGTTAAGCCGGTTAGTACAATTCCTATTAATGAGGACATTACGAATCGTTTGTATCAGTTGCGGGCGGTTACCAAATGCTGTGAAAACTACGAAAAAGGAATTCGTAAATGTCTGCTTGTTATGGCAACCGGAACCGGTAAAACAAGAACAGCGGCTTCTGTTGTGGATGTCATGACAAGAAGCCAGATTATGGGGCGGGTTTTGTTTTTGGCAGACCGGAAAGAATTGGTTAAGCAGGCGAAAAATTCATTTTCATCGTGCTTGCCGGATATGACGATGTGTAATTTGCTTGTAAATAAAGAAGAGAAAAATGCAAATATGGTGTTCTCTACATATCCGACGATGTTGAATGCGATTGATAACATGAAAAATTCGGATGGTTCGCGATTTTTTTCACCGGGACATTTTTCATTAATTGTGATTGATGAGGCACATAGAAGTATTTTTAATAAATATAAGGCGATATTTGAGTATTTTGATGCGTGTCTTTTGGGATTGACAGCAACTCCGAAAAACACGATTCATCAGTCAACGTATGAGTTTTTTGATATGAAAAATAATATGCCAACGGATGTTTATGAATACAATGAGGCGGTTTATCAGGACCATGTATTGGTGCCATATCATTTGATTGAAACATCGACTAAGATTGCTGATGATGGATTGACCTATGAGAAACTTGACGAAGAAGAGCGGGAGCAGTATGAAGATGAGTTCTGCGAAGATGACGGCTTGGTTGACCATATTCCGCCGGAGAAAATTAATACCTATATATTTAATCGGGATACGGTTGATATCATGATTTCAGATTTGATGAATCATGGAATCAAACATAAAAATGGAAATCATGTTGGCAAAACGATTATTTTTGCACAGAATAAAAGACATGCAAAGTATATTATTGAGCGGTTCGATGTACTGTATCCGCAGTACAAAGGAGCTTTTTGTAAATTAGTTGTTTGTGATGAGCCATATGCAGAGAAAAATTTGGAGGATTTCAAAAAGCCGGATGAATATCCTTTTATTACGGTGACGGTTGATATGCTGGAGACCGGTGTGGATGTTCCGGAGATTACGAATCTTGTATTTGCAAAAAAGGTATATAGCAGAATTAAGTTTGAACAGATGATTGGACGAGGTACCAGACTTTGCGAGAATCTTTTTGGAGAGGGCAGAGACAAGAAGGAGTTTTATATCTTTGATTATATGCGTAATTTCCAATTTTTTGGCGAGAATCCAAAGGGAAAAGAGCCGGGAGTAAGTATTGCTCCCGTGTCGGCAAGATTTATACGTATGGTGCAGATTATTAGACAGCTTCAGAATGCAAATTATGCACAGGAAGAATATCAGATTATCCGTGAGAATTTGGTTGATCATGTGGTTGGTGATATTCAGGCGATGAGTACAGAGCGTGTGGAAGTGCGTTTAGAGGCTCGTTATGTGGAGCAGTATAAAGCCAGACAGCAATATGAGTGTTTGGATGATATGAATAAAGAAGAGATTATCAACCACCTTGCAAAACTTGTTGTGTCAGGAGAAAAAGACGAGGCCGCCATTCAGTTTGACGTGAGTATGTATGGTATCATGTTGGAGACAATGACGGGAGCAAAGTCGCTTGGTAGATTAAAACGTTATGTTGTGAAAAATGCTAATATACTGTTGAAGGATAGTGCGACTATTCCGGATGTAAAAGCGAAAATACCGGAACTGACTGAACTTACGCAGGAAACTTATTGGAATCAGAAGGATATTCTTAAGTTTGAAAAAACGAGGAAATCGCTGCGTGATATTATGAAATTTATTCCGCCTGCGAAAGTGGATATTCACTATACCAATTTTGCGGATGAAAAAACGCTTTGGAGTGAGGGCGGCAAGGTGGATATGGGAACCTCTGATTTTGAAGATTATAGAGAAAAAGTAAATGAGTACATAGCAGCGCATAGAAATGAGCCGGCTATTAATAAACTTCTTTATAATAAGCCAATTTCAGCGGATGATTATAAGGAATTGGAAAGAATTTTCACGGAGGAACTGGGAACGGTAGAGGATTACGAAATGAATTATCAGGATACGCCGTTTGGCTTGCTGATTCGCAAAATCGCAAAAATGGACCGGGATGCAGCATATGCAGCGTTTGCGGCGTTTATTGCGAAAGAGCGGCCGAATGCGGAACAGATTCATTTTATTGAACAGGTTGTGGACTATGTGGTTGAGAATGGATATGTGAATAATGTACTGGATTTGATGAAAGCACCATTTGATCGTCCTTATAAATTCAGCGTGATATTTACACGTGAGGAGCAGTTAGAATTCGTGAAAATTATTAACCAAATCAAGGACAATGCCGTTATTGCATAGTTGCATCCTGCCCTGCCTTTTGGTATGATAGGATAAGAGAGGAGGCAGGTAAATGACGTTACTTACCTACCAGGTGTTCAAAACCGTTACGGAGCAGGGAAGTTTTCGGAAGGCGGCGGATTTGCTGGGGCTTACGCCATCGGCAGTCAGTCATGCGGTATCTTCGCTGGAGGCAGAACTTGGTTTCTGCGTATTAAACCGCGCCAAAAGCGGCGTGACGCTTACCAATTATGGAGAGCGGCTTCTTCCTTATGTAAATGCAGTTTTGAACAGTGATGAAAGTTTACAGCAGGCGATATCGGAATTTAACGGATTAAAACAGGGAAAAGTAAAAGTCGGATGTTTTTCCAGCGTCTGTACGAACTGGATTCCGGAGCTGATTCATTCTTTCCATGAAGAATATCCGGATATCAGTATGGAAATTTTTCAGGGAACGTATGATGATGTTGTTTACTGGATAAAAAATGGCGTGGTGGATGTAGGCTTTTTGTCGGTATCCAGTGCCGCGGATATTCCAATCGAGCCGCTGTACAAAGACCCTCTGTTATGTGTCGTGCAAAAGGGGCGGAGGACATCGAAAGAACCGATGAGCATTGAGGAAATGAAAAACTGCCAGTTTGTTACACAGCGTGAAAGTACAGATGCCGACATTCAGAATTTTATGAAGGAAAATCATTTGGATGTCCGGTCAAGTTACCATGTGGTTGACGATTTGTCTACGGTTGTAATGGTGGCAAATGGATTTGGAATTTGTTTGATGCCGGAAATGGTTATGAAAGATATTCCGTATGAAGTGGATTGTTTTCCGGTAAAACCGGATGCCTGCCGCATTATTGGAATTGCTGCACTGAATCCGGATAACATGGCACCGGCAGTGCGAACATTTTATAATCGGGTGCTTGCGATGTACCAGCAGGAGGAATATGTAAAATAATTGCGTTTGCCCTATTTCTGGGGTATACTTATTATATAGGAAAACAAAAGGGGGCGTGTATGATGGAGAAGAAACGAATAGCAGTATCCGGTGAGGAAATCATTGCGCCGAAAAAAGAATATCCATTGCGATTTTGGTATATGTGTCCGAAAGGGGTATGTACTATTATTGATGTGGATGAGTATTCACGGAAGGTTAGACTTCACAATTATGCGGAAAATTTACTGTATCGTGCGTTTGGTTGTGTGGAAGAACCAACTTATGAACAGTATGAAAAATTTTTGGAATCTCGTTGTTTTCCTAGAACCAGAGATAAAATGAAATTGATGTTGAGGCATTTGGAACTGCCATTTTATGACCCGATGCTGATAATTGAAAAGACAAAAGGGCGAATGGCTGATGACGATTTTTGGTTAGAGATTGAGAGGCAGGATAGATGATTGAACTTTTTGAACAGGACATATTGTTAAATGACAGGCAGTCCTCAAAGGGAAATCAATTAAAGTGGCAAAGTCAGAATGGCATTTGGTATAAGGCAGATTACACAGGCTATGAGGGCTTAGTTGAGTATTTTGTTTCCTGTCTTTTAGGATATTCTTCCTTGAAAAGAAACTAGACATACCCATAATATTGCTGTTTTGTTAGATGATTGTGACCAATTTCATTATTGCCCTATTTTTGATAATGGTGAATCACTTCTTTCGGATACGATACAGGATTATCCGATGGAAGAGAAAATACAAGATTTGGTTAAAAGAGTGAAAGCCAAGACATTTCATGATGATTTTGATGAACAATTAGATACTGTGGAAGAATTATATGGAAGACAAATTCGTTTTCACTTTGATCGAGCAATTGTAGAAAAAATCATTGCAGAGGAACAGAATTATTCAAACGATGTAAAAGAACGCGTTTATGATTTGATAAGCAGACAGATGAGAAAGTACCAATATTTGTTTGAATAGAAGAAAACAGGGCAGCCCGACAGCTTGCGTAACTTGCTTAGGCAGCCTGTAAATAAATGATAATTAGAAGGAGAAACAAAATGAGTAAAAAGGAAATCCCTTACAAAATTTATTTGGATGAAAGCGAGATGCCAAAACAGTGGTACAATCTTCGTGCCGATATGATTAACAAACCGGCTCCGCTTTTGAATCCGGCAACCGGCAAACCGGTTACATTAGAAGAATTAAGCGGTATTTTTTGTGAAGAATTAGCAAAGCAGGAATTGGATGACAAAACACCGTACATCGACATTCCGGATGAAATTTTGCAGTTCTACAAAATGTATCGTCCGGCACCGCTTGTACGTGCTTATCATTTGGAAAGATATTTGAAGACACCGGCAAAGATTTATTATAAATTTGAAGGAAATAATACATCCGGAAGCCACAAGCTCAACTCTGCAATTGCGCAGGCTTATTATGCAAAGAATCAGGGCTTAAAAGGTGTTACGACAGAGACCGGTGCAGGTCAGTGGGGAACAGCACTCTCCATGGCGTGTGCATTCCTTGGACTTGACTGTCAGGTATTTATGGTAAAAGTTTCTTATGAGCAGAAACCGTTCCGACGCGAAGTTATGCGTACCTATGGTGCAAATGTGACTCCGTCACCATCCGAAAAAACAGCGGTCGGCAGAAAAATCCGTGCAGAGTTCCCGGATACAAACGGAAGCTTAGGCTGTGCTATTTCAGAGGCGGTTGAAGCGGCAACGACACAGGAAGGTTATCGTTATGTACTTGGTTCAGTACTTGCCCAGGTTATGATTCATCAGTCGGTAATTGGTTTGGAGAGTAAAATTGCACTGGATAAATATGGTGAAAAGCCGGATATCATTATTGGTTGCGCGGGTGGCGGTTCAAACTTAGGAGGTTTGATTGCACCATTTATGGGTGAAAAACTTCGCGGAGAGGCAGATTACCGTTTCATCGCAGTAGAGCCAAAATCCTGCCCAAGTTTCACAAGAGGAACTTATGCGTATGACTTCTGTGATACCGGAGCAATTTGTCCGCTTGCAAAAATGTATACACTTGGCAGCAGTTTTATGCCGGCACCAAATCATGCCGGAGGACTTCGCTACCATGGTATGAGTTCGGTATTGTCCCAGCTCTATGATGATAAATTGATGGAAGCAGTCAGCGTATCACAGACCGATGTATTTGCGGCAGCAGAAGAGTTTGCCAAAGTAGAAGGAATCCTTCCGGCACCGGAAAGTTCTCATGCAATTCGTGTAGCAATGGACGAGGCAATTAAATGTCGTGAAACCGGAGAAGAAAAAACGATTCTGTTTGGACTTACCGGAACCGGATATTTTGATATGTATGCTTATGAGAAATTCAATGATGGTAAAATGGAAAACTATACATTGACGGATGAAGAAATTGCGGCAAGCATTGCAAAACTTCCAAAAGTACCGGGATTAAACTAAATAAAAGAGGACATTTTTGACCCAAAAAACAAAAAAAATAAAGTGCTTGCTTTTTCGAAAATTGAGAGTATAATAATGTTGACATGAGAAAATAGCAATAAAAATTTTATGGTCAGAATGAGGCGGCAATGTGGTCAGCGGTGAGTGGTCACATTTGTCCCCTTTTTTATGGTCAAAGGAGGTTTTATCATGGAAACATGTAACTACTTACTCTATCTGGCATTGATTTTGATGTGTACGAAGTTTTTAGGACTTTTGACAAGACGTGCACGTATGCCACAGGTTGTTGGTGCATTGTTAGCCGGTTTGCTGCTTGGACCTGCTGTGTTTAAGATTATTCCACAGACAGAGTTTTTGACGCAGACAGCAGAAGTTGGTGTAGTAATCCTGATGTTCTGTGCCGGCATGGAAACAGATGTAAAGGAATTAAAAAAATGTGGAAAAGCAGCGACGATTATCGCCGTGATTGGTGTGTTGGTTCCATTGGCAGGAGGCTTTGCTACTGCATGGTTCTTTAACCGTCCGGGTATGATTGAGTCGAATGTAAGTACCAGTTTAGTATTGCAGAACGTATTCATCGGTGTTATTCTTACCGCAACATCGGTTAGTATTACCGTTGAGACATTAAAAGAACTTGGTAAATTAAATTCGGCAGCAGGAAATGCGATTCTTGGTGCAGCGGTCATTGATGATATTCTTGGTATTATCGCCTTGACAGTTATTACCAGTATGGCAGACCCGACCGTTAAACTTTGGGTTGTACTTGTAAAAATTGTTGGATTTTTTGTATTTGCTGCTGTGGCAGGTTTTCTGTTTTACAAGTTTTTCAATTACTACAGCAACCGTACAAAAAACGGTTTGCAGCGATATGTAATTATCAGTTTTGTTTTCTGTCTGCTGATGTCATATGTGGCAGAAGAGTTCTTCGGCGTAGCTGATATTACCGGTGCGTATGTAGCCGGACTGGTTGTTTCGATGATTCAGAAAGAAGATTATCTGGCATCGCGTTTTTCAACTTTGTCGTATTTGTACTTATCACCGATTTTCTTTGCCAGCATTGGTTTGAAAGTGGTAATTCCACAGATGTCAGCAACAATTGTCTGGTTTGCCATTGTGCTTACAGTTGTAGCTATTTTGACAAAAGTTGTTGGATGTGGATTAGGCGCAAAACTATGTAAATATTCCGGAAGGGAATCGTTACAGATTGGTGTTGGTATGATTTCGCGTGGTGAGGTTGCGTTGATTGTTGCCAGCAAAGGTGAAGCACTTGGTCTTATGAGTGAGCAGCTGATGGGACCGGTCGTTATCGTTGTTATTATTACGACAATTGTTGCACCGATTCTTTTGAAACCGGTGTTCCACGATAAAAAAGAGATAAAAGAGAAGGCTTAATTTTTACTTTGGGGAAAGCAAAAACTAGGAGGAAAGAAGATGGTAGCACAGGGCTTAGCGGTAGCCATTTTTGTCGCTATGTTTGTTTTGATTGTGATGGACAAATTCGGCAGGCAGTATATTACGCTTGGCTGCGGCGCACTTACCCTGATTGGGGTGTTTGGCATTTGCATGAGAAGTGTGAATGCAATATGGGAAATTATTAATCTGCGAAGCATTTTTACACTGGACTTTTGGTATCAGGGTTCAGGGGCTGCGGAATCCGGGATTGGAATTAACTGGGAAACCGTTATTTTCATTGCCTGTATGATGATTATGGTGGAAGGTATGGCGAGAGTTGGTTTCTTTGATTGGCTCTGTATGAGAATCGCAAAGATGGTTCATTTTAACACCATTCCGATTTTCATTACATTCATGATTATGTCCGCAGTTCTTGCTATGTTTATCGACAGTATTACGGTGATTTTGTTTTTGGCGGCTGTGACAATTGAATTGTCATCGCTTTTGAAATTCAATCCGGTGCCGATGATTATGGCAGAAATTTTCTGCGCAAATCTGGGCGGTTCGGCGACTATGTGTGGAGACCCTCCGAATATTATTATTGGAACAGCGCTTCATTACAGTTTTGCGGATTTTGTGTCGAATACCGGTGTGATTGCCGGTATTTCCCTGATTGTAATTGTGATTTATTTTTACTTTGTTTTCCGCAAGGATTTGAAAGTGAAAACAGGAAAAATTGAAGTTACGGAAGCGGATTTAGACCCGTCAAAAGCCATTCATGATAAGAAAGGTTTTGTAATCAGCACTGCTATTTTTTTGCTGGCAGTTGCTCTTTTAGTGACACATGCGCAGACGAAACTTACGGTTGCGTTTATTGGTGTTTTGATTGCGGTTCTTACGCTTTTGGCAGCGGGAAAACACGCACTTGCCATCTTGAAAAAAGTGGACTATGAGACCATTTTATTCTTTATTGGTTTGTTTGTTGTCGTTGGTGGACTGGAAGAAACCGGTGTTTTGGAATTAATTGCCGATGCGATTAAAACAATCAGCGGTGGAAATAGTTTCTTAATGATAGGAATTATTATCTGGCTGTCAGCGGTAGCAAGTGCCCTTGTGGATAATATTCCGTTTGCAGCAACGATGGTTCCGGTAATTAAGAGTTTAGGTGCCGGCGGCCCGGCTGGATTTTTGCCGGTTCTTGCCTGGGGACTCTCGATGGGGACGGATATCGGTGGTAGTGCTACACCGATTGGCGCTTCGGCAAATGTGGTAGGTATTTCCGTGGCGGAAAAAGAAGGTCATAGAATTGGCTGGGGAAAATACTGTAAAGCGGCAGTACCGGCGACGTTGATTGTTGTATTGATTTCAATGATTGTCATTTTTATTCGATATGGCGATTTGTTGATGATGTAGAAAAGAAATCCCTCTCGTTTTGTGATGAGATATGTTCACGAGACGAGGGGGCTTTTTTGCGTACATGAGAAGAAAATTTAAAAGATTTACTTTACAAAAATAAAAAGCTGCGCTATAATAGAACAAACGTTCGATATAGAAGGAGGCGCAGGTATGGCAGTGACACAAGAGATATTTGAAAAGTTAGAAATTTTGACAGATGCGGCAAAGTACGATGTTGCCTGCACATCGAGCGGAAGCAGCCGGAAAGGGAGACAGGGGATGATGGGAAATACCGTGGCCGGGGGAATCTGCCATTGTTTTGCGGCAGATGGCAGGTGTATTTCTCTTTTGAAGATTTTGCAGACCAATGAGTGTGTGTATGATTGTAAATATTGTCAGAACCGCATGTCCAATGATGTGAAACGCGCCGGTTTTACACCGAAGGAAATTGCGGAACTTACGATTTCCTTTTACCGCCGCAATTATATTGAGGGATTGTTTTTAAGTTCCGGCATTCAGAAGAATCCGGATTATACGATGGAACAGATGTACCAGACGATTTATCTGCTCCGCACGAAGTATAAATTTAATGGATATATTCATGTCAAAGCGATTCCGGGAGCGGATCCGCTTTTGATTGAGAAGACCGGGTGGCTTGCTGACCGCATGAGTGCAAATATGGAACTGCCGACGGCGAAGGGGCTTGATTTGCTGGCACCGCAGAAGAGCCGGAAGAAAATTTTGACACCAATGCGCCAGATACAGATTGGCAGAAGTGAGAGTCTTTTACTGCAGGATGCGAGAATTGAAAAAAGACGGCGTCTTTCTCTGTATCAGTCGGAAAGCCAGACTGTGTTACCGGCGGTTTCCGGTGGGACTTTGCAGGAGTTTCATCAGGATGGAAGGTTTGTGCCGGCGGGGCAGAGTACGCAGATGATTATTGGAGCTACGAAGGAGACGGATTATGAAATTGTCCATATGGCACAGGCGTTATACCAGCAGTTTGATTTAAAGCGTGTATTCTATTCGGCATTTGTGAATACAACAGGGGATTCTCGTTTGCCCGATACGAAAGAGAGGGGACCGGAGCTTCTGCGTGAACACCGGCTGTACCAGGCAGATTTTCTTATGCGGTTTTATCAGTTTCGAGCGGATGAGATTATTACAAAAGAAAACCCAAATTTAAACGTCTCCGTAGATCCCAAATGTAACTGGGCGCTGTATCATTTGGATTCATTTCCTGTTGAGGTGGAAAAGGCAGACTATCATACATTGTTACGTGTGCCGGGGATTGGCGTGAAATCGGCAAGGCGTATTATAATGGCACGAAGAAGAGGAACGCTCGATTTTAATGCGTTAAAGAAATTTGGTGTTGTATTAAAACGGGCGATGTACTTTATCACTTGTCACGGGCATATGATGATTCCAATCCGCTTAAACCGCACATTTATTCTTGCTAACCTGCTTGGCTTGAAGGAACGTCTTCCAAAGGAAATTGAGGCGCAGGGAACCGGAAGACAGATGATGTTAGAGGATGTGATGCAGGGATGGTAAGACATATTTATTTGTGTGAAAACAGTGCAGAAGGGATTTTCTCGGCGATATACCGTGCCTATGAGGAGGGTTATCCCCACGAGCATAATGAAGTTGTGATTGATACAGAGGGGCGGAATATGGAGCTTTTTTGCGAATATCACACAGTTGTGACAAATTTTGAGCATGCGGTGAAAGTAGCGCGCACCATCCGTCGCAAGATTTCAGAAGAGGCATATGATTTTATTCATCGCTGCTGCGGCTCTTATGAGGCGCAGAAGGCGGATGCTATTTACCGGTTTGTGCAGGAAGGACTTCGGATGGGAAGGGCGGTTATGAGCCATCTCACAGCCCCTTATATGCAGACCTTATTTGCGATTGAGCGGAATTTTACAAATGAATCACATTTTTTTATTGAAATACTTCGTTTTGAGGAATTGGAAAATGGCACATTATTTGGTAGAATAAATCCTAAGAGTGAAGTTCTGCCATATTTAGCTGACCACTTTGCGGATCGCTTTGCCGGTGAGCAGTGGGTGATTGCAGATACCGTGCACCGTACGGTGCTGCTTCATAAAGCAAATTACAAAACGGTGTATTTATCCATGGATGAAGTAGATATGGATGAACTTACTCTGACTTATTCCGAGGACGAAAAGCAGCTTCAGAAATTATGGAAATTGTTTGTTGACACAATTGCGATTAAAGAACGTGTAAATCCCAAATTGCAGAGACAAATGCTGCCACTTCGTTTTCGTAAATATATGAAGGAGTTTAGCGAATCAGAATGAAGCAGTTTTATTTTGCTCCCTTAGAGGGCATTACAACGTATATTTACCGAAACTTACATCATCAGAAATTTGGCAGTATGGATAAATATTTTACACCTTTTGTGTCACCGACTTCGAATCATGATTTTAAGAGCCGGGCAAAAAAGGATGTGATACCGGAGCATAATCAGGGAATACCGGTTGTGCCTCAGATTCTCAGTAACCGCAGTGATGAGTTTGTTTATACAGCCAGTCGTCTGATTGAATATGGATATCATGAAATTAATCTGAATTTAGGCTGTCCGTCAGGGACAGTTGTGTCGAAGGGGAGGGGTTCTGGATTCCTGGCGAAACCGGAGGAACTGGACCGCTTTTTGGATGATATTTTTTCACAGTGTGAGGTGCCGATTTCTGTTAAGACGAGATTGGGCAGATATTCACCGGATGAATTTCCGGAACTTCTAGAGATTTATAACCGGTATCCGATTCGGGAGTTAACCATTCATCCGAGAATTCGGGATGATTATTATAAAAACACACCGAACCTTGATATGTTTGAATATGCAGTGGAACACAGTAAGAATTCGCTCTGCTATAATGGGGATATCACAACGGTAGAGGAATATGAACGTTTTTGCGAGCGTTTTCCTACAATTGAGGCAATTATGATTGGACGAGGGTTGATTGCAAATCCGGGGCTTGTCCGTGAAATTCAGACTGGGGAGAAGATGCAGAAAGATGAATTGCATGTATTTTTGCGAGAATTGAAAGTGGCTTATCAGGCGTGTATGCCGGATCAGCCGGTGTTATTTAAGATGAAAGAAATCTGGTCTTATCTCGTAAACTGGTACCCGAACGGGAAAAAAGTATGGAAAAAGGTAAGAAAAACAAATCGGTTAATAGAATATGATAAACTTATGCTTATGCTGGAATCAGGAAACGAGGTGTAAGGAATGCAGGAACAAAAAATTAACCGCCGTGAAATTTTAAAAACGTTAGTTATGTTGTCAATTCCTACCATCTTAGAGGAAATTTTATCGACGTTATTGCAGTATGTGGATACGGCGATGGTTGGACACCTGGGAGAAAAAGCGACAGCATCTGTCAGTGTTACAACAACGGTGACATGGCTTGTGAACAGTATTCCGGCGGCACTTGGTGTGGCGGTGTTGTCAATGACAGCAAAGGCACTGGGGAGCGGCGATAGAGAGTATTTGCAGAAAATCGCAAAGCAGATTTTAATTTTGGTTTTTGCGTGTGGACTTTTTGCCGGCGGAATTTCTGTCATCCTAAGTCCATACATTCCGATTTGGATGGGGGCGGAGCCATCTATTTGGCAGGATGCTTCCGATTATTTCCTGATTGTCAGTCTTCCGATGATTTTCCGCTCGGCAACGATGATTATGGGCGCTGCGATTCGGGGAACAAAAGATACAAAAACGCCGATGTTAATAAATCTGGGAGCCAACGGAACCAATATCCTTTTAAACATTGTCTTTATTTATGGAATGGGTTTGGGCGTCAGAGGATCGGCAATTGCGTCCGCAATATCCTATACGACAGCCGGATTGTTGATGTTTGCTGCGTACCGGAGAAACGAATATCTCCACTGGAAGTGGGAACATTTTGCTGTGGATGGCAAAGTGATGAAAGAGTGTATGCGAATTGGTCTGCCGGTCCTTTTTAGCAGTATTGCATCCTGTTTTGGTTATGTTGTGTTTGCCGGTCTTGTTTCCGGGATGGGAACAACCATCTTTGCTGCCCACTCGATTGCCGTTACCGCCGAAACTATTTTTTATATTTCCGGTTACGGACTCCGAACGGCAACCTCTACCCTGATAGGCATTTCTCTTGGTGAGGAAGACGAGAAGCAAATGGAAGCCGTTGCGTCAGTGAGTGTAAAATTGACGATGATACTAATGTGTGTTAGTGGTGTTATCTTGTTTTTTGTGGCAAGACCCTTGATGGGACTTCTTACCGAGAGCAGCCGTGTGGTTGAGATTGGTGCCGGCATGCTGCGTATTGTCGCGTTCTCCGAGCCATTTTATGGATTGATGATTGTCACGGAGGGAATCTTTTATGGGCTTGGGAAAACAAAGTACGCTTTTTATGTAGAAACCTTCTGCATGTGGGGAATCCGTATTTTGTTTACCTTTTTCTGCGTCAAAATCTGGCACTTTGGTCTTGAAACTGTGTGGTATTGCATGATAGCAGACAATGTATGTAAGGCAGTGCTGTTTTCTGTTCCACTTGTTGTTAAGAGGAAGAGAAGTTGTTTGACAAAACTGGGATGAATGATCTTTAGTAAATTGGATACTCTTATTTTTGTATATGTTTTAAGGGAAAATACACATAACCTAATTGACTTTCCCTTAAAATGTGCTAATATTTAAGGGAAAGGAGTGAACTTAAGGGAATGAGAGAGTTTAATTATAGTAGAATAAAAGAGCAGAAATGGGATTCTGATGTGCTGAGACTTATTGCTGCTATATATAAATATTCGGGTAAACAGGAATTGTATTTAAAACAAAGACCAGACGAATTGGGCAAACTTGTAGAAATTGCAAAGATTCAGAGTACTCAAAGTTCCAATGCAATTGAGGGGATTGTGACAACAAATACAAGAATCAAGCAGCTGGTTGAAGAAAAAACAACTCCGAAGAACAGAGATGAAGAGGAAATTGCAGGATATAGAGATGTATTAAACATTATTCATGAAAGTTTTGATGTGATTCCGATAACAAAGAATTATATTCTTCAACTTCATAAAATACTTTACAGTCATATGAATAATCCGATTGCCGGGCAAACGAAGACGGTACAGAATTATATCAGTGCAACATATCCGGACGGTCATACAGAGGTATTATTTACACCAGTGACACCATTTGAAACACCAAAGGCACTTGAAAGAATCTGCGAGGAATACAATAGAGTTATTGGTAATCTAGAGGTTGAGCCACTGCTTGCTATTCCTGTTTTTATACATGACTTTCTTTGCATTCATCCTTTTAATGATGGCAATGGACGGATGAGCAGATTGCTTACAACGCTTCTTTTATATCAAAGCGGATTTTACGTAGGAAAGTATATTTCGCTTGAGGCTAAAATTGCGAAGAATAAGGATTTATATTATGAAGCGTTAGGACAGAGTCAAGATGGCTGGCATGAAGCGAAAGAGGATGTTGTTCCTTTTATAAAATACCTTTTGGGAACAGTACTTGCTGCTTATAAGGAATTTGAAGATCGTTTTGCGATAATTGGTGTGAAACGGCCGGCAATAGAGATGGTGCGTAAGGCTACCGAAAATAAAATAGGAAAATTTTCAAAACAAGATATCAGAGAACTTTGTCCATCACTTAGTATCAGTTCGATAGAAAATTCATTGAGAACGCTTGTAAAAGAAGGCGATTTGATGCGAGGTGGTTCTGGAAAAGCTACTTACTATGTAAGATTAAAATAGTTTAAGAGTAAGATATACCACATCTTTGTTTGGGGCAAGTGTTCGTTGGCACTTTTTTGTTTTTCTACGGAATTACTGGAATCCAAAGGAACTGGCAGCGAACATTTGTCACAAATCAATTAGTCCAAACTCAGTTTTTCTTTATCTTATAAACGCATTCCGAAATGTCTTTCTTGCTTCTCTCTGCGCACTTCGGTTATTTATTTTTTGCAGGATTTCCTAATAAACATGATAACGAACTAACTGAAAAATTGCATCCGGGTCATACGTTTCCTTAATCCAGCTTCCTCCATCTCCGCTTAGAATTCTTAGCTGAATTTCATCCACATCGTATTTTTTTCATTCTTTTATGACTGCTATCCTGCGTGTGCAGCCATACGCCTCCATTGCTGAGCAGGTATTGTTTATGGTTTCTGCGGTTACATGGTAAGGTGATTCCGGTGCCGTCATCGCTATCTTTTCTGCAAGATTAGTGGAAATCAATCCAATCTTATTCGATTTGCATGGCTTCATCTAACAGATAGACATAGGCGTTTTCCTCTTGTTCCGTTTTTGTACGATATACAGTTCTCTTGTACTCTACTTCGCCATATACCGTTTTGATACAGGTTTTTCGTTTCATAATCGAATATTTTTTGCTCTAACACCTTGAAAGATAGTAAGTTTTCGTCTACAATTAGTTTCCTTTATTGTTTTTCTAGCAACTAACATCATAAAGAAAAACTGTATGATTGGAAGAGCTACATTGTAAGAATTACTTTAACTTTATATGAAGTGTTTGATGCCAATTTTTTAGATTCCCGTGTTTGTAACAAATGTTCGTTGTCAGTTCCTTTGGATTCCAGTAATTCCGTAGAAAAACTTTGTGACTCGTGGGTACAAACACGTGGGTATGAGGCTTGCGTATTTTGCATGCCCATACCCTTACGCGTTTGTTAAGCGAAAGTGGCGCAAGAGGTTCGGGGAACCTCTGACCTGCGCGGACCGGAGTGGAACGTAGAACCACGAGACGCAAAGTTTTTCTACGGAATTACGGAAAACAAAAAAGTGCCAGCGAACACTTGACACAAACACGGAACCCTAAAAATTTGACAAACAACCTTCCTTTCCGCTACAATAGTAAAGGCAATGAAAGAGAGGAATGACAGATGAGGACGGCATTAACGATAGCAGGAAGTGATTGTAGTGGGGGAGCCGGAATACAGGCAGATTTAAAGACGATGATGGCGAATGGTGTTTATGCCATGAGTGTCATTACCGCATTGACGGCGCAGAACACGATGGGAGTAAGCGGTATTATGGAAGTAACACCTGAATTCTTAAAAAAGCAGTTGGACGCAGTTTTTACTGACATAAAACCGGATGCTGTGAAAATCGGCATGGTGGCTTCTGCGGAATTAATTCATGTGATTGCGGAACGGTTGTCTTTTTACAAGCCAAAGTTTATTGTGGTCGACCCGGTTATGGTTTCAACCAGCGGTTCAAGGCTGATTGAAGAGGATGCCGTTGCGGCACTGCAAAATGAACTTTTGCCGATGGCTTCTGTGATTACACCAAATATTCCGGAAACTGAGGTGCTTACGGGAACGAAGATTGATTCCAAAGAAAAAATGGAACAGGCGGCACAGGCACTTTATAACAAATATGAGACAGCAGTTATATGCAAAGGCGGTCACAGCATTGAGGATGCAAACGATTACCTCTATGGGGCAGATGGTGGAAATTGGCTTGAGAGTAAGCGCATTGATAATGAAAATACGCATGGAACCGGCTGTACGCTTTCCAGTGCGATTGCCTCTTATCTGGCACAGGACTGTGAATTAACGGATGCCGTTATAAAAGCCAAAGAATATATATCAGGCGCATTGGCGGATGGAATGGATTTAGGGCAGGGAAGTGGTCCGCTCAACCATGCATTCCGCTTTAACCCAAGTAAAAATTGAAAGGAGTACATAGATATGTTATCAGAAAAAATGGTACAGTTAGGAACAAATCGCTCGGTAATCCGTGATTTGTTTGAGTATGGAAATAAGAGAAAGGCAGAAATCGGAGCAGAAAATGTATTTGATTTCAGTATTGGAAATCCGAGTGTTCCGGCACCGGAATGTGTAAAAGAAGCAGCTATTGATTTGCTCACAAACGGAGACCCGGTTGCCTTGCATGGTTACACATCAGCACAGGGAGACGCAGCACTTCGTGAGAAACTGGCTTCTTACGTAAATGAGCAGCATAGCACAAATCTTACGGCGGACAATTTTTATGTTACCGTTGGAGCAGCCGCATCGCTCACGATTTCATTAAAAGCACTGGCAGAACCGGACGATGAGTTTATCACCTTTGCTCCATTTTTCCCGGAATACCGTGTGTTTGTTGAAATGACAGGCTCAAAACTCGTTGTTGTACCAAGCAGAAAAGAAGATTTTCAGATTGATACCAAATTGTTGGAAGATGCAATTACAGAGCATACAAAGGGAATTATTTTAAACTCGCCAAACAATCCATCCGGCGTTGTTCTTACTGAGGAGTGCATCAAAGAAGTTTGTGCCGTATTGGAAAAGAAGCAGAAAGAATATGGAAAAGAAATCTTTTTGATTGCAGACGAGCCATATCGTGAACTGGTTTATTCGGATGTAAAAGTTCCGTATCTTATGAATTATTATGACAACACAATTGTCTGCTATTCGTACAGCAAATCGCTTTCCTTACCGGGTGAAAGAATCGGTTATATTGCGGTTTCGGATAAAGCAAAAGACTGGAAACAGATTTATGCGGCAGTTTGCGGTGCAGGCCGTGCCCTTGGATTTGTGTGTGCTCCGAGTCTGTTCCAGAAAATTATAGCACGATGCATTGGACAAACATCGGATATCTCGATTTACGAAAAGAACAGAGACATCTTGTACCGTGCTTTGACGGAATATGGATACCGCTGCATTAAACCGGACGGTGCGTTCTATCTTTTTGTTGAAGCACTCGAAAAGGATGCCAATGCATTTTCTGAGCGTGCAAAAGAGCATGAACTGTTGTTAGTTCCGGCAGACAGCTTTGGGACTCCGGGCTTTGTCCGTATTTCTTACTGTGTAAGCACCGAGCAGATTGAAAAAGCACTGCCGGCATTTAAGGCACTTGCAGAAAGTTACCGGTAATAAAAAATAGCTAACTGGGTGCGGTCGCGTAATTCCAATTTTTCCAAAATGGAACTGAGGTAATTGCGGACCGTGCCTTCACTTAAGTAGAGGGTCTCAGCAATTTCTTTATTGTTGAGACCATTTGCTACCTGTTCAATAATGGCATATTCTTTTTCTGTAATGCCATACTTGGCAAAGTCTCTCTGCGCCGTCGTCTTATTAATTAAATCCGGAATTTTATCCGTGATTTCCTCGCCAAATACCGTTTGTCCTTTCTGAACCGCCTGAAGGGCAGGAAGAATACTTTCAAAATTCTGTTTCAGTAGATATCCTTTTGCACCCATGCGGAGTGCCCGCACAATATATTCATCATCCGAAAACGTGGTGAGAAATAAAATTTTGGCATCTGGATAAGTTTCAAGAATCTGCTTTCCGGCAGTCAGTCCGCTCATTCCATCCATTCGGATATCCATTAAAAGAATATCCGGTTTGAATTTCGGATAAAGAGAAAGAGCCTCCTCCCCACAGTTTCCGATGGCACAGACATTAACCTCGCCGGAGGCTTCCAAAATGGTCTTTAAGGATAAAGAAACTAATTTGTCGTCATCTACAATTATAATGTTCATAGCTACCTCCGTATGATAATTGTTATTTTAAATCCATTTTCCGTATCAAATCGTATTACGCCATTTAAGGCACGAACCCGTTCTTCCATATTGCTCAGCCCGATTCCGCGGGAATCCGTTGTGGAAATTTTGGTGCCGTTGTCAGTAATCGAGAGCAGGTAAAATCCGGGATGCATACAGACTCGGATAAAAGCATTTTTTGCGTTACTGTGTTTTTGAATATTATTTACCGCCTCTTTTACAATTGCAATAAAGGCATATTTAATCGGATTTGGAAGTGTCCCTTCCACGTCATATTCCAAGGATATTTTTGTTGTGTTTACCCCATCGATAATTTCCCAAAGGGTACTTTCTAAGTCAATTGCGTTGTCGTGTAAATCGTGGACGCTTGTGCGAACATTTGTCATAGCTGTATTTAATGTATTTTGCAGCTCAGTCAATGGTTCATCTAAAGCATCATCACGGGCAATGACTTTCAGTGCCCCGACCTGCAGGAGAGAACGCGTCAGCATATGGCCGACGTTGTCGTGGATTTCTCTGGCAATGCGGTTTCTTTCCGAGAGCGTGGCGGCGTGTATATCTGCATTCTGCTTTTCAATCAATGCCTGATTCCGTTCGTGCATCATAATGGCATGCTCTTTGCTGGTATCCAGAATATGGTGCAGTTTTTCTTTGTAATCCGAAATTCTGCCAAAAGCATACGATAAAATTGCTGACAGCATCATAAGCAGAATGAGAATAAAAGCAGAGGATAAAAAGGCAGGGCAAAAACGTATCAAACCAATTCCTGCCGGTATCAGTAAAAAATAATCTTTAGCCTGAATGATATCATAAATAAAGACAGGCAGATAAAAACCAAAAGCAGGAAAACAAAGCGTTAGCAGGCAGACGAGAGCGGTTAGAAAAAGAATTCCTCCTTTTGAACCCTCCCAATAGGAAAAAAGGCATCCGATGATAAAGGCGCATAACAAAAAGAGAATGCTTGTTTGTGTGATGTTCTGACTATTTATAAAAAAATAGTTGCAAAGCAGAAAAAGAACTGCCTTATTTCCCAAATGCACCATGCTCTTTAACCTCCATCATTTGATATGTTCTATTATAAAGGAAAAAAACAAAAAAAGTAAATGACAAATGTCACAATTCAAAAATGATGGATGACACTTTTTGTGGCTGGCATAAAATGATACAATGTGTTTAACATCACAAAGAGGAGGGATAAGGATGGCTGTTGTTATTCAAATTGAAAATTTAGTAAAACGATATAAGGAACTAGTGGCATTAGACCATTTGAATCTGGAAGTAGAAGAAGGAGAAATCTTTGGCTTGCTTGGCCCAAACGGTTCCGGAAAATCGACAACGATTAATTGTATTCTTGCACTGCTTAAATACGATAAGGGAACGGTAAAAGTATTTGGCAGGGAGATGAAGCCGGATTCTTATGACATTAAAAGAGAAATTGGTGTTGTCATGCAGGATGTTGCCGTGTTTGATGAATTGACAGTTTATGAAAATGTAGATTATTTTTGCGGTTTGTATATCAGAGACAAGGGACTCCGCAAGCAGTATGTAGAAGATGCAATTGCCTTTGTCGGTCTTGATGAATTTCGCAAATTTTATCCAAAGAAATTGTCAGGAGGTCTTTTGCGCCGGTTAAACATTGCCTGTGGAATTGCCCATAAACCAAAGCTCATTTTCTTTGATGAGCCAACGGTGGCAGTTGATCCGCAGAGCCGGAACAAAATTTTAGAGGGTATCCAGAAATTAAATGAGGAGGGGGCAACGATTGTTTACACCACTCATTATATGGAAGAGGCAGAGCAGATTTGTACCCGGATTGCCATTATGGACAAGGGACAGCAGATTGCCATTGGAACGAAAGATGAACTGAAAAAAATGATTAAAAATACGGAGACGGTTTCGATTGAGATTCCGGAACTTCAGGAAGAAAATTTAGAGGCACTCGGAAGTATGGAGCATGTGTACAAAACGGAATATGATGAAGGAAAACTTACGTTAAACTTCAGCGGCGGTACACATAATCTGATTCATGTCCTTGATTATCTGAAGGATAAAAACCTTGTATTTGGCAGAGTATATTCGGAACTGCCAACGTTAAATGATGTATTCTTAGAGATTACCGGAAAAGAACTTCGGGATGTGTGAGAGGAGGAGATTTCATGTTTTTTCGTGAATTTAAGTATATGCTTCTTAGTTCATTGAGAAGCAGAGAACTCATTTTTTGGACGCTGTTATTTCCTTTTGCACTGACCACATTTATGTATATGGCGCTTGGCGATATCTTTGACCGGACAGAAAAATTTGAACCGGTTCCGGTTGCGATTGTGAAAGAGCAGGATAACATGACACTTACGGCGATGTTAAATGCAGTGTCGGCAGAGGGAGACAAAAAACTTCTTATTACGACTTATACCGGAGAAAAGGAAGCAAAAAAACTGTTAGAAGAAGATCAGGTAAAAGGCATCATTTATATGGGAAACAAGCTTTCTCTCGCGGTGAAAGAAAGCGGCATGGATGAGACGATGCTGCAAAGCGTTTTAAAACAGTTTACAAAATATGAAACATTAATTCAGGATACGGCACAAAAAAATCCGGATAAAATTGAGCAGGCAGTGAAACCGATGCAGCAGGAAATGTCGTATTTTACAAAGGAGGAAAATACGAGGGGAAATCAGGATAATGTAGTCAATTATTTCTATGCGATTTTTGCGATGACTTGTTTGTTTGCATCCTTTTCCGGCTGTGCAGCAATTCTTCAGATGCAGGCGAATCTGACACCGCTTGGACAGAGGCGTAATGTATGCGGAATGAAAAAAAGTACCATGTTTGTAGCTGATTTTGCTGCGACAGAGCTGGTTCAGTTTGTTCTGGCATGTGCACTTCTCATCTATATGCGTTTTGTTTTGAATTTACAAATTGGCGAGCGTTATGCGGCGATTGTACTGCTTTTGTTTGTAGGAACCAGTTTTGGTATTGTGTTTGGTATGTTGATTGGAAGCATTGCACACTTGTCGGAAGGTGGAAAAATCGGTGTATTAGTCAGCAGTAACTTAGTGCTCTGTGCGATGAGTGATTTGATGATTTCCGGGATAAAAGGAGTCATTGAAAAAGCAGCACCGATTGTCAATGATATCAGTCCGGCAGCGTTAATCACGGATGCATTTTACGCGTTAAACGTCTATGACACATATGAGCGCTTTTTTGTAGATGTATTGTCACTGGCAGGATTAACCGTGCTTCTTGGCGGTATTTGTATCTGGCGTGTAAGGAGGAATCGTTATGCAAGTATATAAACTATTTTTTCAAGTGCTGCGCAAGCAAAAAGGGCAGATTATTATGTACTTAGTTATCTTTTTGTCGGTAGCATTAGCGGCTGCTTCACAGGGAGAAAAGACAGGAGAATCAACATTTTCACCAACTACGTATAAATTTGCTGTGATGGATGCAGACAATTCGGAAATCAGCCGGGCGCTTATCGCTTATTTGGAGCAGGGAAATGAAAAAGTCCATATTGAAGATAAAAAAGAAGTCATTCAGGATGAGATTTACAACCGGAGTATATCGTGTGTCCTTCGGATTCCAAGCGGTTTTTTTGAATCCTATCTGAGTGGCAGCGAGAATAAAAAAATGGAAGTTATCGGTGTTCCGGGAACCATTTACAAGGAATCATTTGAGCAGATGATTTCACAATATTTGAATCTGGTAAGAGGATATATTAGCGGCGGATTTTCTGTGAAGGAGGCACTTGCAAAAGCGGGAAAGGCAGATGAGAAAACGGTTGATGTGAACGTATTGGAAACAGGAGGAAAAACGACACACAGCTATGTGTATTATTTCTTTGCGTATGTTCCATACATTCTTTTGTGCCTGTGTATTGTAGGAATATCACCGGTTTTGGTAGTGCTTCATAAACCGCAGATTAGAGAACGGATTCAGTGCTCCTCGTACTCGTTTGCTAAAACAAACCGTGAAACCATTTTGGGTACTTTATCGGCAGGATTGTTGTTTGGAATTTTATATCTTGTGTGTGCCGTGATTGGGGCAAGGGAAAGGGTGTTTACCGTGCAGGGCGGATTACACTGTTTAAACCTGCTTGCATTTTTGATGGTGGCACTTGGTATTGTATTTTTAATTGGTCAGGTTATGAAAAAGGCGGAGACTGTCAGCATGGTATCAAATGTCATTGCATTGGGAATGAGTTTTCTGTCCGGCGTATTTGTGCCAATTGAATTTCTGGGAGATGGAATTATAAAGGCTGCTCATTTCCTTCCGGCCTACTGGTATATCATGGGAGCACGGCTGATTGACAGTGGAAATTATCAAAGTTCACCGGACTTGCTGTGGAGATATATGGGAATTGAAGTGTTATTTGCAGCCTGTTTTGTCTGCCTCGGACTTGCTTTAGCAAGAGCGAAACGGCAGACAAAACAGACAGCATAATTATAAATTGTAATAACGGGCGTAAATGCCGTTTTTTGCAAGTAAAGTTTCGTGTGTACCG
The DNA here is from genome assembly GCF_003477605.1 of Clostridium sp. AF37-5. Taxonomy (GTDB): domain Bacteria; phylum Bacillota; class Clostridia; order Lachnospirales; family Lachnospiraceae; genus Eubacterium_F. The sequence goes on along the minus strand of NZ_QUDR01000013.1, from coordinate 18,050 downwards.
CGCTCGGCAATGCCATCTTCGGTGATGACAATGATTTCGTCGGAACGTTTGATGGTTGAGAGACGGTGGGCGATGGTGATGGTTGTACGGTTTTTCGCCAGTTCTTCCAGACTTTTCTGGATGTAGCGTTCGCTCTCGTTATCTAAGGCACTTGTTGCTTCGTCTAAAATAAGAATCGGTGGATTCTTTAAGAAGACGCGGGCAATGCTGATTCGCTGTTTCTGACCGCCGGATAAGCGGGTGCCTTTTTCACCAACATAGGTATCATATTGTTTTGGAAGCTGCATGATGAAGTCATCCATATTGGCTCGTCTGGCAGCTTCTTTGATTTCTTCATCGGTTGCATCCGGCTTTCCGTAAGCAATATTTTCCCGGATGGTTCCGTCAAATAAATAGACGTCCTGCTGTACCATTCCGATTTGGTTTCGCAGACTTTTGAGCGTGAGATCACGCACATCTTTGCCATCAATTGTAACTTTTCCGGCTGTCACATCGTAAAAACGAGGCAGCAGGGAGCAGATTGTTGTTTTGCCACCGCCGGAAGGACCGACAAGTGCAACGGATTTTCCGGCAGGAATGTGAATGGACACCTGCGAGAGAACAGTTTTATTATCGTCGCTGTAGTGGAAAGAAACGTTATCATAACAAACGTCACCTTTTACATTTTTTAAATCAATGGCACCTTCTTTATCCTGAATTTCCGGCTCAGTTTCAACGACTTCGAGATAGCGGCGAAACCCGGAAAGACCCTTTTGCAGCATTTCAACAAGTTCGACAAGGATTTGAATCGGACTGATAAAAATACCAATGTAAAGAGCGTACATCGCAAGGTCAGCCGCCTGCATTTGTCCCATGGCAATCAGATAGCCGCCGTAAATTAACGTTGTGAGATACATCATTCCCTGAAAAAACAGGTTAGAGCTCATAAAAGTTCCCATGCATCGGTAATTATCTTTTTTGGACTCTAGGAACGCCTCGTTGCTGTGATTAAATTTGTGCAGTTCCGTATCCTCATTGGCAAAGGACTGAACGACACGGATGCCTGAGAGCGTATCCTGCAGACTGGCATTGATGTCACCAATGCGGATTCGATTTTCCAAAAAGGTCTGCTGCATTTTTTTATTCTGCCGAATGGAAAATAAAATCATGAGAATGACGAGCAGCAAAAGCGGCAGGGCGAGTTTCTGATTAATCAAAAACAAAAATACAAATGAGCCGATAATTTTTACTAAGGAAATAAACAAGTTTTCCGGACCGTGGTGGGCAAGCTCGGAAATGTCAAACAAATCGCTGACTAGTTTACTCATCATCTGACCGGAGTTGTGTGTACTGTAATAGGAAAAGGACAGTTTTTCATAGTGTTCAAAAAGTTGTTTTCGCATATCGCGTTCCATTTTCGCTCCCATAATGTGTCCTTGGCAGGTGACGTAGTATTTGCACAGGCTTTGTATGGTATACATCATAAGTAAAATGAGGAAGAGCCAGGGCAGTGCTCCTAAAATTGCGCTTTTGTTCCCGGTAAAAAGTGTTTTTGTGAGACTACGCAAAAGCTGCGGATAGGCTAAATCGACCACGCTGATAACGGCAGCGCAGAATAAATCAAAATAAAAGACGGCACGGTAAGGCCGGTAATAAGAAATAAATTTCTTTAATGTATTCATAAATAATGCCTCCAATTCTTGTTTTCCATGCCCTATCCTAGCACAAGAAAAGAAATTTTTCAATTTTTACATAAATTTTACATAACGTCTATTTCAATTTTACTTTGATACGTTATTGTAAATACTGGTAGAAAGAAATGAAAAAAGATGGAGGTATGAAAAATGTACACAGAATTTTTGCTGCAGGCATTGTCATTGATTGGCGGCCTTGCGTTCTTCCTTTATGGTATGAATGTGATGGGAGACGGACTGACAAGATTATCCGGGGGAAGATTAGAGCGAATATTAGAAAAGTTGACGGATAACCGCATTAAGGCAGTTTTACTTGGAGCCGGTGTTACAGCAGTGATTCAGAGTTCATCTGCAACAACGGTAACGGTTGTCGGTTTTGTAAATTCAGGAATCATGAAATTAAATCAGGCGATTGGTGTAATTATGGGTGCCAATATTGGTACTACGGTGACGTCATGGATTCTGAGTCTGACGGGAATTGAAGGAAATAATTTACTGGTTACTTTATTAAAGCCAACATCGTTTACACCGATTCTTGCGATTGTCGGAATCTTTTTGATTATGGCATCCAAACAGGAAAAACGTAAGGACATCGGAGCAATTATGATTGGTTTTGCCATCCTTATGTTTGGTATGGACACGATGAGTGCTGCGGTAAAACCACTTGCTGATGTGCCACAGTTTACGCATATTTTAACGATGTTTTCCAATCCGATTTTAGGAATGTTGGCAGGTGCAATTCTTACTGCGATTATTCAGAGTTCTTCCGCATCGGTTGGTATTTTACAGGCACTTTGTCTGACCGGAAGTGTTCCTTATGCGACAGCAATTCCGATTATCATGGGACAGAATATCGGTACGTGTGTGACGGCACTTTTGTCATCGATCGGTGCCGGCAAAAATGCGAAGCGTGCCGCACTTGTTCATTTATATTTTAACGTAATCGGTACAACAGTATTTATGGTTTTATTTTACTCTTTGTATGCATTTATTGATTTTTCCTTTATGCACGATGCAGCAGGAGTCGCAGGAATTGCTGTGATTCACAGTTTGTTTAACATTGGGGCAACGATTCTTTTGTTCCCATTTGCAAATATGCTTGAAAAACTGGCAACTCTTACGATTCGAGAGGATGAGGAGGAAACAACGTCGGAATTTGCACGTTTGGATTCTCGTTTCTTAGATAGTCCGGCACTTGCTCTTGAGCAGTGTGAGCGCTCGGCAAATGAGATGGCTTATCTTACTTTGGAAAATGTGACGCTTGCCTTAGAAGGTATCCATGATTACTCGGAAGAAAAGCGTAATCAGGTAATTGAAATGGAAGAAAAGATTGACCGTTACGAAGAGGAAATAGGCGAATATCTGCGTCAGATTGCAAACCGCAACGTGATTGTGGAAGAGTATGCAAAATGGAATTTGCTTGTGTATTGTATTCGTGATTTAGAGCGTATCTCTGACCATACGATAAACATTATGAGTGAAGCAGCAAAAATTTCAAAAAGCAAAGCCGTATGGCCGAAGAAATTAAGGGAGGAAATGAATTTCTATGCGGAGCAGGTGCATGATATTGTAAGCACAACGGTTTCTGCTTTTATAAAAGATGATGGCACACTTGCCAATGTAATTGAAGAAAAAGAAACACAGATTGATGATATTAACAAACGCATTAAGAAGCAGAATTTAAAGCGGGTAAAAAAAGAAAAAACATCGCCGGAAATTGGAATTTATGTCAACGAACTTGCGATTAATTATGAGAGAATGGCAGATCATTGTGAAAACATTGCCATGAGTTTAGTAAGTGAGCAGGAAAATGAGGCAGGAGGTGTTCCGGAATGATTTGTGTTGTAGAGGATGACCCGAATATCCGGGAAATTGAAGTGTACGCAATGAAGGACTGTCATATGGAGACGAAAGAAGCGTCGTGCGCCAAAGAGTTTTGGAAATTGTGTGAAAATGAAGTTCCGGAACTCGTCCTTCTTGACATTATGCTTCCGGATGAGGATGGTATTTCGATTGTCAAAAAAATGCGGGAAGATGCAAGACTTTCCGATGTTCCTGTGATTCTTGTAACCGCGAAGGGCACGGAAATTGACAAGGTAAGAGGGCTAGACGCGGGCGCTGACGACTATATTGCGAAACCGTTTGGTATTTTGGAGATGATTTCCCGCGTGAAGGCCGTACTGCGCCGCAGCAAATCGCAGGAGGCATCTGTTGAAGAATTATCGGCAGGAAACATTCGGATGAACGTAGAGAAACACCGTGTTTATGTGGATGATGAACTTATTGAACTGACATATAAAGAGTTCGAACTGCTCCGTGTATTTTTGAGTAACGCCGGAAATGTTATGCCAAGAAATCTTTTGATGGATCGTGTGTGGGGAACAACCTTTGAGGGGGAATCCCGCACACTGGATATGCATATCAAAACATTGCGCAAGAAATTGGGAGAGGCGGGAGAACGGATACATACCGTTAGGAATGTTGGGTATCGTCTGGAGTAGGTTTTTGTTGGTGATTTTTATTTTTGAATTTTAGCAGAAAAAGGTTTGCAGCTTGTAGGCGCTTTCGCTAGACGAACGCGCAGGGGTATCGACATGCACAAAACGCATTGTCTGATACCCGCGTGTTCGTACCTACAAGTTACAAATCTTTTTCTGTTAAAATTCAGAATTTAAAAAGTGCACCAATCAAAACGCCCCAACGCTTTTTGTTGCCGTTTGGTATAATGCAAGGTAATATTTTTCATAATAGGTAAAAATAGTTACTGATTTTTTTGATTTGCAGTAATTTGGTTCAAAAAGTTTTACGACACATGGGTACAACTACGCGGGTATCAGACAATGCGTTTTGTGCATGTCGATACCCCTGCGTAGTTGTCTGAGCGGGAGCGCCCATGTGACGGAAACTTTTTGAATCAAATTACGTAATTAAAAAAATTATTAACATTTTTTCTTAATTACCCCCTTGTTTTTTGTACAAAAAATAGTATGATTAAGAGAGAATAATATTTAGGAGGAAACGTGTAGTATGTTTGGCAAGTTGATTAATATCTTGAAAGAAAATCCGAAGAAGATTGTTTTTACAGAAGGCAGTGACCCACGTATTTTGGAAGCGGCATCCCGCCTTTTGGCAAGTACTTTCCTTTCACCGATTTTGGTTGGAAACAAAGATGAAATTGCAAAGGCAGCAGAAGAGAGTGCATTTAATATTCGTGGAGCTGAAATTATAGACCCGATGGAGTATGAAGGCATTGATGAGATGGCTGAGTGCCTGTATGAACTTCGTAAGAATAAAGGTATGACATTGGAGAAAGCAAAAGCAACCTGTCAGCAGGCAAACTATTTTGGTACGATGCTTGTCAAGATGGGTAAAGCGGATGCACTTCTTGGCGGTGCAACCTACTCGACAGCGGATACGGTTCGTCCGGCATTGCAGATTATTAAGACAAAACCTGGTAAAAATATTGTAGCATCCTGCTTTATTCTGGTTCGTGAGTCCGCTACCGGTGGTAACACGGTACTTGCAATGGGTGATTGTGCGATTAATATTAAGCCAAATGAGGGCGAGTTGGCAGAAATTGCAATTGATTGTGCAGAGTGTGCTAAGATTTTTGGAATTGACCCGAAAATTGCATTCTTAAGTTATTCAACTTACGGCTCAGGTGCCGGCGAGGATGTGGACAAGATGAGAAATGCTGCACAGAAAGCAAAAGACCTTGCACCGGATCTTTTGATCGCCGGAGAAATGCAGTTTGATGCAGCAGTATCACCACGAGTTGCTCGTACAAAATGTCCGGGAGACCCGGTTGCCGGTTCTGCAAATACCTTTATTTTCCCTGATATCAATGCAGGAAATATTGGTTACAAAATTGCACAGCGCCTTGGCGGTTTTGATGCATACGGACCAATTATGCTTGGTTTGAATGCTCCAATTAATGATTTGTCACGTGGATGTAACGCATCGGAAGTATACTCGATGGCAATCGTTACAGCTGCGTTAGCTTAGCGGAGAGTTTTTATGGGAAAAAGACAACACAAAAAAAGAAGAAAACAGTCACCTGCCGAACTGGCAGGTGACTATGAAATTTATCGCATTGGTGTGTTAGATGGAATTCGGGCAATCGCAATTTTTCTAGTTGCGTGGTATCATATCTGGCAGCAGTCCTGGTTGCAGCCACTTACAGAACATGTAAATTTGGACTGGCTTGTAAGAAACGGAAGTATTTTAGTAGATATGATGATTTTGCTTTCAGGATTCTGTCTTTTTTTACCATATGCCAGAGACATGGTGTATGGCGACAAAACGGATACGGTTTCCGGCTTTTACGTAAAAAGAGTGGCGCGTATTGTTCCATCGTATTATCTGTCGGTGTTAATCGTATTGTTTGCTTTTGCTATTCCACTCTCGGAGTACGGCGGCGATACCGGTTTTATGATGAAAGATCTGATTACGCATCTGACATTTACGAACAATTTATTTGGAGATGTAAATTGTATGACGCATCTAAACGGCGTTCTGTGGACGGTAGCGGTAGAAATGCAGCTGTATCTGATTTTCCCACTGCTTGTGTGGCTGTTTCGCAAATGTCCGGTGGGTACATATCTTGGAATGACGGCAATCGGTGTGGGAAGTGCGTGGTATTTTAGCAGCCGATTCTATTCGATTGACCAGAATTTAGTAGTGAATCAGACGCTTACGTTCTTTTCCGTTTTTGCTAACGGTATGATGGCAGCCTGGCTGTATATGAAATATACAAAAATGAGGAAAAAGCAAACGCTGGCAGAAGGTCTTGCCGGGATTGTGATGGCAATTGGTGCCGTCATGTTCTTTTATCAGATGTGCATAGCGCGCTCGACAAGTGGCAGAGAAACACAGTGGCAGTTAGATAACCGCTTTCTGTTGTCTCTTGTATTTGCTCTGTTTGTGATTGGAATGATTCTTTCCCACAAGTATTTCCGCAAAATTCTTGACAACCGCGTCATGAAATTTTTAGCAGGAATTTCGTTCCAATTTTATATCTGTCATCAGTACATTGCCGTCAAATTAAAGGAGTTTCGGATTCCGAACTGGTCGGGAGATGAACTGCCAAATATGACAGGAGATATTAAATGGCAGTGGCAGTATACTATTTTGTGTTTTGTGCTTTCTCTGGTGGTGGCAATTGCTATGACGTATCTGGTTGAACTTCCGGCAGCGAAGGTAATAAAAAAATGGTATCAGAAGAAAAGAGAAAAAAAGGAGCTAGAAAATGAAAAGCAGTAAAATAACAGCATTAATTTTGTGTTTTTGCCTGATGTTGTCCATGACAGCATGTGGCAGCAATAATAGTACAGAAAATAAGACAAATTCAAACAAAGCAGCTTCCGGTTCTGCGGTCACGGAAAATAAAAAGACAAGTCGTGATGTAAGCGATGTGGACGGTCCGGCACTGAAAGATTTGTACGCAAAATATTTTATGATGGGTGCCGCAATTAACGGCAGTGATAAGAGTACCGCAGCAATTCACCATGAGGGCATGGCAAATATTTTGAAGAAACATTACAATTCAACAACCTTAAGTAATCTGATGAAGCCATGTTATTTACTGGACGAAAAGGCATGTGTGAAAAAGGGCAAAAAGAATGCAAATGCCACAGATGTTTCACTGAATTTTGATTCCTGCAAAGAAAGCCTTGATTTCTGCAAAGAAAATGGAATTAAAATGCGTGGTCACACGCTTGTCTGGCATAATCAGACACCGGAGTGGTTCTTTAAAAAGAATTATGATGCAAAGAAGGGCTACGTCAGTAAAAAAGTGATGGCAAAGCGCATGGAGAACTACATCAAGGGTGTTTTGGAGTACTGCAAGAAAAATTATCCCGGTGTTGTTTATTGTTTTGATGTTGTGAATGAGTGTGTGGATGACGGAACGGGCGATGATTCTGTGAACTGGAACTGCCGGACTACATTTAACGGCGGCGATAATTTCTGGTATGCCACAATGGGAACCGACTATGTGGAAAAAGCATTTACTTACGCAAGAAAATATGCAGAGAAGGGCATGAAACTCATTTACAATGATTACAATGTTTATGTTCCTGCAAAAGAGCAGAATATTTACAATCTTGTAAAGGGACTGAAAGAGAAAAATCTGATTGATGGAATCGGTTTGCAGCCAACGGTAGATTTGTATAATCCGGATGAATTGAAGGGCGATTCTTACGACAGTTTTGAAAATTGTTTGAAAAAATATGCCGAATTGAATGTTGATATCCAGATTACGGAATTGAGTTTCAAGATTGATGAGGAGACAGGTGAGCGTGACGAAAAATCTTTAAAACGCCAGGCAGACCGCTATCAAGAAATGTTTGAACTGTTGAAAAAGATGGATACGGCGAGTGGCGGACCATGTAATATTACGAGTGTGACGGTGTTTGGTATCTGTGATGATTATCCACTGTATGATGATTTAGTACAGTGTTTGTACCTTTGGGATAAGAATGCAAAACCTAAGGAATCGTTCTATCGTGTGCGGGAAGTAGGCGAATCAAAATAGAAATGATTGTCCAGTGTTAGGTTAGAATAGTACATGGTAAAAGATAAACTACTGATATACAATAGGGAAAAAGAGTTCGATGGAGGTAAGTATGAAATCAGTAATTAAAGCAGACAAAGAAAAACAAATCAGTGCGATTGACAAACGATTGTACAGCTCATTTATTGAGCATTTGGGAAGAGCCGTTTATCATGGTATCTATGAGCCGGGACATGAGACTGCCGATGATATGGGATTTCGTCAGGATGTTCTTAAGGTTATCCGTGAGATGAACATTCCTATGGTTCGTTATCCGGGTGGTAACTTTGTATCAGGTTATCACTGGGAAGATGGAACCGGACCAAAAGAAAAGCGTCCGAAGAAAATGGAGCTTGCATGGAGTTCCGTGGAGACAAATGAAGTCGGAATCGATGAATTTCAGGAATGGGCAAAACGTGTGGGAACGGACATTATGATGGCAGTAAATCTCGGAACACGTGGGCCGGAAGAAGCCGGTAATGTTGTCGAATACTGCAATTCCGTAACCGATACTTATTATGCTAATATGCGCCGCGCGAATGGCTTTGAAAAGCCTTTTGGCATTCATACCTGGTGTCTTGGCAATGAGATGGATGGTCCTTGGCAGATTGGACATAAAACAGCGACTGAATACGCACGTACTGCATGTGAAGCAGCAAAAATCATGAAATGGATCGATGACTCCATTGAGCTGGTTGCCTGCGGAAGTTCTCATCAGAACATGCCGACCTTTGGCGAATGGGAAGAAACGGTGCTTCGCGAGGCATACGACCATATTGATTATTTGTCGATGCATGAGTATTACGGAAATCCGGATGATGATACGAAGAAGTATTTAAGCTGCTCGATGGACATGGATGATTTTATTAAAAAAGTCGGAGCCATCTGCGATAGGATTAAGAAAGAAAAGGAAAGTGATAAAGATATTTTCCTTTCTTTCGATGAGTGGAACATCTGGTTCCATTCACAGGAGCAGGATAAAAAACAGGAGAAATGGCAGATTGCGCCACCACTGTTAGAGGATATTTACACGATGGAAGATGCGTTAGCAGTCGGATGTCTATTGAACACGCTGATTAATAATTCGGACCGTGTAAAAATTGCCTGTCTGGCACAGCTTGTCAATGTAATTGCACCGATTATGACAGTAAATGGTGGTAAAATGTGGCTTCAGACGATTTTCTATCCATTTATGTATGCCTGCCGTTACGGACAGGGTGTTGCCTTGAAGGCAGATGTTGAGTGTGGCACTTATGCAGCCGGCAAGCGTGATGCGATTCCATATGTGGACAGCTCCGTTGTCTGGAATGAAGAGAAGAAAGAACTGACCGTATTTGCCGTGAACCGTAATATGGATGAAACAGCAGAGGTTTCTCTTGACTTTGAGGGCTTTGGCGAACTGACACTGGCAGAGCATATGGTACTTAACAATGACGATATGAAAGCAGTAAACTCACCGGAAAATCCTGAAAATGTAGTGCCGAAAAAAGGAACCGGTGTCAAAGACGGTGTCGTTATTTTAGAACCTCATTCATACAATATAGTTAGATTCTATACCAAGTGATAGATATTTAGTATAAGGCTATGGCTGAAAATTAAGAAAGTGCGCTTTTCAGGCGCACTTTTTTATGTTATACTAATGTCTCGAAAGCGAGGAAAAAAGACATGATTAAAGATTTATTTCATACAAACCGGCCAACCTATTCTTTGGAAGTTTTTCCACCGAAAAAGGACGCCGATGTATCCGTTATTTATGACGCATTAGATGAGTTTAAAACACTTCACCCAAGTTTTATCAGTGTGACTTACGGAGCTAGTGGCAACACAGCAGAAAACACCTTTGCCATAGCTTCTTATATTCAGAATCAGTGTGGGATTGAGGCACTTACCCATTTGACCTGTGCAGCCATTCCGGACCGGTTATTCTTGAAAAATTTCTTGACGAATTTGTACCGCAATGGAATTCACAATTTGTTAGCGCTGCGTGGCGATAAACCGCAGTGGATGAGCGATGAGCAGTTTGACGCCCGCTATTATGACCATGCTTCGGATTTGGTTACCGATGTAAAAGAGATGTTTGATTTCAGTGTGGCAGGAGCGTGCTATCCGGAAGTACATCAGGAAGCAGCAAGCCTTTCGGAAGACATTGCAAACCTGAAAATCAAGGTGGATAAAGGTGTAGACTTTTTGATTACACAGCTATTTTATGACAATGAAACATTTTTCCGTTTCTTGGACGAGGCACGTAATGCCGGAATCACAGTACCGATTCTTCCTGGTTTAATGCCGATTACATCCGCCGGACAGGTCAAAAACATCATCGGAATGTCAGGCACCAAAATTCCAAAGGAATTAGCAGATGCCATTGAGAAATATAAAGATAATCCGGCTGACTTGAAAAAAGCCGGCTTAGATTACTCCAAACGTCAGATGGAGAATCTGCTTGCGCATGGCGTAGACGGAATCCATTTGTACTCTATGAATAAAGTAGAAATTGCTAAGGCAATTTATGAATAAGAGGGACATATTTGGTTTCCGTAATTTATCAAAAAAAGATGGATGGAGAGTGGGCACTCCCGTTTGTTGAACTGCGTAGCAGCAGGGACACTGAAAATACCAGTGTTTCCTGCTGACGCGTTCAAACCCACTCTCCATCCATCTTTTTTTGATAAATTACTCGAATCCTAAAATGTCTGCGAACATCGACTGCAAAAAAATGATAGCTAAATAGCGGAAGGTTAAATGCACAAAAAAAGAAATAGATGGAATCTTTGAGGAGAGGTTCTTAATTTCTGATAGTTTCTCCTAAATAAATTGGTATTGATTGTGCTGCAAACACGTGGGTATGAGACATGTGTAGTTTACATGTCGATACCCTTACGCGTTTGCTAGAGCGGGAGCGGCACAAGAGATACCAATTTATTTAGGAGAAACAATTATGAAATTAAAAACCTAGCTTATGCAAAGTTCCTTCTTTAAATGCCTCACCACAAGAAAATACGCCGGAATTAAAAACACATCTGCCAATATCCAGGCGATTGGGCTTGCCAGACAGGCAGCGGTGAAGCCGAATACCGGAACAAAATAGAATCCGACAATACTTCTGGCAGCCATTTCACACACGCCGGCTAAAATAGCCAATTTTCCGAATCCCAAGCCCTGAATCGTAAAGCGGACAATGTTTACAAGTGCTAATGGGAAATAGAAAATGCAGTTCCAGCGAAGGAATGCAGCAATCATTTCAATTAACCGGGTTTCTGTGCCGTCGACAAATAAAAGTGCTAAATATTGTCCGGTAAACAAAAGGACAGCACAGGCAATCACAGAATAAACAAGAGCTAATCCGCTGCATGCAAAAATTCCCTTGTCTACACGGTCAAGTTTCTGGGCTCCTAAGTTCTGTCCGGCATATGTGGACATTGTGGAACCCATTGCGTCAAACGGACAGCAGAAGAACATGGCAAGTTTTCCGCCGGAGGCAACAGCTGCAACTGCGGTGGAACCAAGACGGTTTACGGCAGTCTGTAAAACGACACTGCCGATTGCTGTAATCGAATACTGAAGCCCCATAGGAATTCCCATACCACAGAGTCTGGCAATACAGCTTCCGTTTAATTTCCATTCATCCTTTGAAATTTTCAAAATCGTATATTTCTTTTTCATGTAAATCAAACACAAAACGCCGGAAATTCCTTGAGCCGTAACGGTAGCCCATGCAGCTCCTGCAACACCCATGTGTAAAATCAAAATCGCACCAAGGTCAAAAACAATATTTAAGACCGAGGACAGAATGAGGAAAATGAGTGGGGTTTTGCTGTCACCAAGTGCTCTCATAATGCCTGAAAGCAGGTTATATAAGTAGGTGACAGGGATTCCTAAAAATATCACAAAGATATAGCGGTACGAACCTTCTAAAATATTTGCCGGGGTGTCCATCCAAATTAAAATTTGGCGGCACAAAATACAGACAACAACGGTCATGACGGCTGCAAAAATGACAGAAAGCCAAACGCTGTTTGCCACAAAGCGGCGAAGACCGCTCTCATCCTTTGCACCAAATTTCTGGGCAACAGGGATGGAAAAGCCATTGCAGACACCCATACAGAATCCGAGAATTAAAAAGTTCACGGAACCCGTAGCACCAACTGCCGCCAAATCATCCGGACCTAAAAACTTTCCGACAATGGCAGTGTCCACTAGGTTATAAAATTGCTGGAATAACATTCCAAATAAAAGAGGAAAGAAAAATTTCAGTATCAGTGAAATTGGTCTTCCCTCTGTCATATCCTGCATCGAACGATTTCCTTTCATACTGAATATACCTCACTTTTTTTGTAAATTTCGAATTCCTAATATACTCGTTTCTAAGTCAATCGTCAATGTATTATCTATTAATTTTTCATGTTCTTTTCATTACAAAACATTCAAATAAATGGGTGTGGTTTAATTAGCGTCCGCAGCACTGCTTATATTTTTTGCCGGAACCACATGGACATGGATCATTTCTTCCGACTTTACGGTTCTCATTATGAATCGTACCGGAATTCTTCTGCTTTTTATAAAGCTCCTTGCGCTTGTCTTCCGGCAGAATATCGTTCCACTGTGGAAGTGTGTAAAGCCATTCTGCCTTACATTCAACCATGTTGTAGTACAATTTTTCTAAATCAATGTCAAGTTTTACCTTGGTATCTTTTTCCATTTCGTCGATTGGATTTGCTTCTTTCAAACTGTCATTAATACCATCTAAAAAGCCAACCATCATGGAAAGCGGTACTTCATAGCGGTCTGCCAATTCCTGTACGGTACCTTCTACAATTTCAGATGGATTTGCTAATAACTTTTCATAGATACCCTTTTCCAGAGTGAAATAGTTCTCCCACAACTTCTGTCCTTCTTTTGAATTCTGCATTTCTTCGCTATAGGCGTATTCGCGCCATTCCTGTAATAAAGCCATGCTAATTTCCTCCTGATATAAATAGTACGTTACTGACTATATCACATTTTTTATAAAAAATCAAAAAATATGTATAAGTTTCTAAAAAGCGGCAACAATAGTAGTACCGGCAAATCGAGGTCGATTCCCCCTCTGCCTTGATTTGCTGTATTCAGCGGATAAAGCGTTGAATACTTATCCTCCCCTTATAATCTCCCTGCCTTTAGTGGCGGGGAGATTTTTTCTGCTTTTCCAATTTGCCTGCTACATATTTCATAATTGACGGATTGTCCTCCGGCATCTGGCAGCCGACAATGTAAATGCCATTGTTGTCGGAACTTCTGAGAATACGACCCTCCAAAGTGCTCTCTGATGTTAATTCAAAGTTTTCAATTTCAAGGCGGATTTTTTGACCTTTGCAGTCGGCGAAAAATTCATTGCCGGATACAAAAGCAAAACCATTGGCACTGATATTTTCCATTTTACCCATATAACTTTCGCCGGTTTCCAGTACGGTGATTTGACAGAAATTATACAAATCCATACGAGGGTATTTACGGCGATTGTGAATCTTTGGAAGTGAGCGGAGCTCAATCAGACACAAATTCCTGCCATCTTGTTCTACCATTTTCCAGTTTACGGATTCCCAGCAGTACAAAATATTTCCTGCCGTAATTTGCATCTGCCAGGTTGTTTTGGTGACTGGCAGAGGATTTTTCGGATTGATGGCAACTAATAAACTCTGGTCTGTACGCTTTACTATTTCACCATGATACTCTTTTGGATGTTTGCTGTCATCATTTGGCAAAAGCATAACTTTCATGCCGGCACGCAAATCTTCAACACCCATAAAGCCACCGATACCAAGTTCTGTCATCAAGCCCTCTACGATATGTTCAATGCTGTTGATATTTGTTGCTGTTTCTGCATATTTACTAAGCATTGCATGGGTTGTTCCATCTGAATGAGAAATGCTTTTTGTCATCTTATCCACAATGGAGGAAATCTGTTCCATGTTAGAAACCAGCTGTGTATTCGAGGTTTCTACTTCTTTTATGGCGGAATCGATTACCTGAATGTGGTCACCGAGTTCTTTGGAATCGGTTGTGATTTTTTCGACACTTTTGTTTGTCAGCGTAACTTTTTCTAGCGACTGCTGAATCAGTTCAAGCGTTTGCTCGACTGCGGAAGTCATCTTTGCGGAAGTTTCTGACAAGCGGGTCAGCGCATCGCGAATCTGTCCGGAAGAGGTCTGTGTTTCAGTGCTCAGCACTCGAATCTGGTCAGCAACAACAGCAAATCCCCGACCGGAGTCACCGGCGCGAGCCGCTTCAATTGAAGCATTCAGTGCTAAAAGATTTGTCTGGCTTGAAATATCCTCAATCGTTCCGGTTTCCGTAATTACGCGCTCGAATTCAGATTTGAACTCTTTTAATACATTTTCTACCTCTGCGGATAATGACGCCATCGTTGAAGTGGTCTCAACTACGCCGTCCAAATCTTTACTGCTAGTAGCAGCATGTTCGCCGGATTCTTTGGTAAGTTCAACCATCTGCTCAATTAAGGAAGAAACATTGATTACCTGCGTGTTGATATCCGTTGTCATATCGAGTGACGAATTTGTTTTATCCTGCAAGGTCTGATTGTTTGTGGTCAGCTCATTCATGCCGAGTACAACGACATCCGCTCCGTGTTTATTTTCAACCGCAAGTTCGCGGACAACGGTAACGCCGTCAACAATCGAATTACTTGCGTCTTTTACCTGCTCAACCGTTGTTACAACACGGTGCAAATCATCTTTTACATAGTTTAACATGGAGCCGTCCGATTCATTCAAATGACGGATGGACATTACATAGCAGATGTAGCAGAGAATGATGCAGGAAAGCTGCAAAGTAAATTCTTTGACATCGGCATCGGTGTTGAATCCGTTCATATATTTAACAACTGCATTGGCTATGATGATTAACGCATTGGCAACGCCGTATTGAATCATAAATTTCTGGTTTTTGTATAAAACCAAAAGACTGGTTACCGGCAGTATGTAGGTAAATGCAATGTTGGATGGGCTGGTAATCAGTACAAAGGAATAGAAGATACCATATCCAACGGCAATTCCATATTTGTACCAATCGGTTGACATACCTTTTACTTTTAATAGAATTTGTCCGATAATAAACGGAACCCAGCATAGAAGTAAAAAGGTTAAATAATAAGGACCGGTCCGTAGTCCGTTTGCTGTGTCAGAGCCGTAATTGGCTGATAGTAAAATGGCGAAAACAAGCCAGATTTTCCGCGCCCGCCTGTTCGCTTTCTCTTTATAGATACTCTCGTCATAATTCATCTTAAGTAACCTCCTCCCGACGTAAGTATATAGTTTTTTCCCTCAAAACAAAGATATAATTGTATTTTATCATTTTGTGGGAGAATAGTCAAAAAAAATAGCATAAGTTTGTGGCAAGTGTTCGTTTGCACTTTTTTTGTTTTGTCTATTTTGCAGCACAACAAAAAGACAGATTGTTTATCTGTCAAAAAAACTTATAATTATTTATGATTAAGCCACTCTATATGGAAAGCTTACAGATGCCTGGGGTTTGACTTTGCGAGGGCCTTTTCGACCAGGTCTTACTGGTAATACATGCTTTTCTATTAGGTTAATCACATCAGGTGGACTAAGATTGCGTTTATTACGGAGATATTCTCTACAAATATAAATGGCGATTGTAAAGTTCACCTGTTTTGTTTTATCATTGTCTTTCATTTGTTTTATTACATGTGTTGTTATCAATTCACAATAGTTATACAAAAGTAATTGCTCATATGCGTTACCTCCTTGCAATCAAGATGTTCTTAATTACAAGGGCCGCTTTCACTACCTCATTATCATTCAATAGCGAAAGCGGCCGCACATTTCGAATCATATGTCAAGCATTTATTACAAAATAAAAAGACCCTAGCATCATTTCTGATGCTAAGATCTTGATTGGTCATCTTAACTTAATGACATTGCTCCCACATGTTTTTTAGGATTTTGTGACAAGGAAGGTTATAAAAATATTTCTTGCTAAAATAATAAAAAGTATTATAATAAAAAAAGAAGGGATAAGTAAGAATGAAAAAAAGTAATAGGAATGGCTCTAATGTGTGCATTGACGATGCTTCAAGTTACAGATGTTTCGGCGGCAGAAATTGCTAAAGGAGATGTTATAACTATTGAGAGCATAAAGACATCAACCGATAAGGTGGCAAGTAATTATTCAACAAACAGTGATATGTTGTTGAGTAGAATAGTACAGGAGGGTATGGTTCCAACAAGTAAAAGGTCTAATGTTATACATGAGCATGATTTAGTTATTACTGAAACGGAAATTACATATCAACAGTTGTTTCCGACTAGTTTAACAAGTAGTATGGTTAGTGCTCAAGCGAAGGCTGCTGGATACAAAACGGGATTTAGTTTTCATATATATGAGGTGTCATCATCTTAAGGGAAAAAATTATTAAGACTAGAGCAATCTACGGAATTTAAGTATAATGGCACATATGCGTATGTTTCGGATAAGGAATACATTTATTATCGTTATAATGGCGCATCTTATGTCAATAGAAAATCAGGGTATACATCTTCAGCGAGTAAAAGCAGATCGCTGGCTAAATATTGGATTTCGGGAGACATAAAATGGTCAGCAAAGAAAAAATCTTACACTAAACACCGGGTATTTACAGCGAAATGTACTCCGAAGGGTGTGTGTTCTTTGTCGTTGACTAAATCATGATGAAAGGAGACAGGGTAATATGAATAAAATTAAAAGCAAGAAAGTACATATCGCCATAGTTGTTATGGCACTGCTGTTTTTGACAGGGGGATATTTTGCCCATAGTTTTATGGGAGCAAACAACGATGATGCCAACATATCAAAGGCAAGTGCAAAAACAGATGCAATTAAAGAGACAGATGCCAGTGAGCAAAAAAAAGCGCAAAAAGACAAAAAGTATGTGCTTGAAGATGATGATTCTCTCAAAGTCACGGTAACCGATGTGGATGTGTCGGGAAAAACATTTAAACAAGTGAAAAAGGAAATGCAGGAAGAGGCAAAAAAGAATGGCGGAGTGATGGGAGAGAAGGAATAGAATATCTCCGTGAGCGTTCCAAAAACGTAATACAAATGTAGAATGTGTTGCAAATTTACATGCGAATAGATTGAATTAATGACGAGATTAAATGAAGCAGAAACCTCCATTCGTGAGAAAGGAACCATATCTGCGGATGGAAAAAAGACCCATCAGGGCAATGTCATTAAGTTAAGATGACCAATCAAGATCTTAGCATCAGAAATGATGCTAGGGTCTTTTTAGTTTGCGCGCCATGGGCGCGCTCTAACGGGTGAAAGTCTCGAACACGCCCAGATAGTGGGAAGTGTATAGCTGAACAGCAAGGGTGTCCATCGTGAGATGGAATCTGAAGGAAGCTGTAAGCAAATCTTTGGTCCGACGGACAGAAATCACATATAAGGCTAGAAAAGCATGTATTACCAGTAAGACCTGGTCGAAAAGACCCTCGCAAAGTCAAACCCCAGGCATCTGTAAGCTTTCCATATAGAGTGGCTTAATCATAAATAATTATAAGTTTTTTTGACAGATAAACAATCTGTCTTTTTGTTGTGCTGCAAAATAGACAAAAGAAAAAAACACATCATATTTATCAAACAATTGCAAATATGATGTGTTTTATAATTATGTCAAAATTCTTAACTTAATGACATTGGTCCGAAGACTGGTTTTTTCTATGAAACGAACAACATTTCTTACTGAAGTAAGGAAAGTACGCCCTGATTTGCCTGATTTGCCTGAGCCAGCATAGAAGTAGCTGCCTGCTGCAAGATGCTCTCTT
>NZ_QUDR01000012.1 GCF_003477605.1 Clostridium sp. AF37-5 | reverse complement strand
CAACGAGTTATATCTTATCAAACGGTTCGACGTTTGTCAACACTTTTTTTCATGTTTTTTGCATTTTTTATTTTGAGCGTTTTTCTAACTTAAATCACGACAAAAAAAGAAAAAAACAGGTGCTTAACCATATAGCAAAGCACCTATTTTTTCGATTTTGTTAATTACTCTTCAATCGTTACCACGTCATCATCTGCTTCTGTCATGGCAATTTCTTCGTCTTCCGCAATATCCAGTTCAACATCCGGATCTTTTACGAGAATCTTTACTTCTTTCTCTTTTTCTTCTTCTACCACTTCTACAACCTCTTCTACCGGTTCCGGTGGCTCAAGACTGTCTACCAGGTCACTGTGCAGCTTGATATTACGATAACGCTTCATACCGGTTCCGGCCGGAATCAGCTTACCAATAATAACGTTCTCTTTCAAACCAATCAATGGGTCCACTTTGCCCTTAATTGCTGCATCGGTCAACACTTTAGTAGTCTCCTGGAAAGATGCCGCTGACAAGAAGGAATTCGTTGCCAGGGAAGCTTTTGTAATACCAAGAATAACCTGCTTGCCTTCCGGTGGCTGTTTACCCTCAGCTTCAAGCTGCTCTTTTACATCCTCATAATCCAGAGCATCTACCATAACACCAGGCTGGAAGTCAGAATCCCCATTATTCTCAATGCGTATCTTCTTCAGCATCTGACGTACAATAACCTCGATATGCTTATCATTAATTTCTACACCTTGCAGACGGTATACGCGCTGTACTTCACGGAGCATATAATCCTGAACCGCACGAACACCTTTAATTTTCAAGATGTCATGTGGATTTACACTACCTTCTGTCAACTCATCACCAGCCTCTAATTCCTGTCCTTCCAATACTTTAATACGGGAACCATATGGAATCAGATATGCTTTGCTCTGTCCGGTTTCATCATTTGTAATAACCACTTCACGTTTCTTCTTGGTGTCACGAAGCTGAACTTTTCCTGCAAATTCGGAAATAATAGCAAGTCCCTTTGGCTTTCTTGCCTCAAAAAGCTCCTCGACACGAGGAAGACCCTGTGTGATATCGTCGCCGGCCACACCACCGGTATGGAACGTACGCATGGTAAGCTGTGTACCCGGCTCACCGATGGACTGAGCAGCAATAATACCAACTGCTTCACCAACCTGTACCGGTTCTTTCGTTGCCATGTTTGAACCATAACATTTAGCACAAATACCAATGTGTGATTTGCAAGTAAGAATCGTACGAATCTTAACCTGTGCCTTATCACCTGCATCAATAATTTTCTTTGTATTCACAATGCGTGCCGCACGTTTTGGCGTAATCATATGATTTGCCTTAACAATCACTTCACCATCGTCATCAAGAATTGTTTCACAGGAATAACGTCCTGTAATTCTCTCCTCAAGCGTCTCAATTACTTCTTTTCCATCCATGAACGCACTAATCCACATACCCGGAATTTCTGCACGGTTACGGCTCTCGCAGCAATCCGTCTCACGAATAATCAATTCCTGAGACACATCAACAAGACGTCTTGTCAAATATCCGGAATCGGCTGTACGAAGCGCTGTATCGGAAAGACCTTTACGAGCACCATGCGCAGAAATAAAGTACTCCAATACGTCAAGACCTTCACGGAAGTTTGACTTGATTGGAAGTTCGATGGTACGACCGGATGTATCTGCCATCAAACCACGCATTCCGGCAAGCTGTTTAATCTGCTTATCCGAACCACGAGCTCCGGAGTCCGCCATCATGTAGATGTTATTCAATTCATCCAAACCACTCAACAAGTCATGTGTAATCTGGTCATCGGCAGTTTTCCATGTCTCAACAACAGATTTGTAACGTTCTTCCTCAGTCAACAGACCACGGCGGTATTTCTGGGAAATAACCTCAACCGTATTCTCTGCCTGCTTAAGCAAATCTTTCTTCGTTGCCGGCACTTCCATATCGGAAATGGAAACAGTCATTGCTGCCTTTGTCGAATATTTATAACCAAGTGCTTTAATTGCATCGAGCGTTTCCGCTGTCTTTGTTGCACCTTCATTGTTAATACATTTTTCCAGAATCTGTTTCAACTGCTTTTTGCCAACGTGGAAATCTACTTCCAGTTTAAGGAAGTTATCCGGATTGCTTCGGTCAACAAACCCAAGATTCTGGCTGATAATCTCATTGAAAATAAATCTTCCCAATGTCGATTCAATAATACGAGATTCTTCTTCACCTGCAGCATTTACGCCAAAACGACGAATTTTAATTTTTGCATGAAGTGTAATCTCATGGTTTTCATAGGCAATAATTGCCTCATTCATATCTTTAAAGAAACGTCCGGTTCCTTTTGCTCCCTGCTCCGGAGTTCTCTCCTGTGTCAAATAATAAATACCAAGGACCATATCCTGAGAAGGTACGGCTACGGCACCACCATCGGATGGTTTCAGCAGGTTGTTTGGTGACAACAGAAGGAAGCGGCACTCTGCCTGTGCTTCCACGGAAAGTGGCAAATGCACAGCCATCTGGTCTCCATCGAAGTCGGCGTTGAACGCTGTACATACGAGTGGATGAAGTTTGATTGCCTTACCTTCGACAAGGATTGGCTCAAATGCCTGAATACCCAGACGGTGAAGTGTAGGGGCACGGTTTAACATAACCGGATGCTCGCGAATTACTTCTTCAAGGATATCCCATACAGCAGGCTCTAACTTCTCTACCATTTTCTTTGCATTTTTAATATTATGAGCAGTTCCGTTTGCAACCAATTCTTTCATTACAAATGGTTTGAAAAGCTCAATTGCCATCTCTTTTGGCAGACCGCACTGATAAATCTTAAGTTCCGGTCCTACGACGATTACAGAACGTCCGGAATAGTCAACACGCTTACCAAGAAGGTTCTGACGAAAACGTCCCTGTTTACCTTTAAGCATATCAGACAATGATTTCAATGCACGGTTTCCAGGTCCTGTAACCGGACGGCCACGACGTCCATTATCAATCAATGCATCAACTGCTTCCTGCAGCATACGTTTTTCGTTTCGCACAATGATATCCGGAGCGCCAAGTTCCAAAAGTCTCTTCAAACGGTTGTTACGATTAATGATTCGACGATACAAATCGTTCAAATCGGAAGTTGCAAAACGTCCACCATCCAGCTGTACCATCGGACGAAGATCCGGTGGAATAACAGGAATCACCGTAAGAATCATCCAGTCCGGATGGTTTCCGGATTCACGGAATGCTTCTACAACTTCCAGACGCTTGATAATGCGGGCACGTTTCTGTCCGCTGGCATCCTTCAATTCATCTTTCAATGTTTTGGACTCTTCTTCCAAATCAATTCTCTGCAAAAGTTCCTGAATGGATTCTGCACCCATACCAACACGGAACGTATCACCAAAATCTTCTCTTGCTTTCTGGTATTCCTGCTCAGAAAGAACCTGTTTTACCTGAATTTCCGGTGTCTCAGATTCCAATACAATATAGGAAGCAAAATACAATACTTTTTCCAATACTTTTGGAGAAATATCCAAAATCAAGCCCATGCGGCTCGGAATTCCCTTGAAGTACCAAATATGGGATACCGGAGCAGCCAACTCAATGTGACCCATGCGCTCACGACGAACGCTGGATTTTGTGACTTCCACACCACATCGGTCGCAGACAACACCTTTATAACGTACTTTTTTGTACTTACCGCAATGACATTCCCAGTCTTTGCTCGGTCCAAAAATACGCTCGCAATACAAACCGTCTTTTTCCGGTTTCAGGGTACGATAATTGATGGTCTCCGGCTTCTTTACCTCACCTCTGGACCACTCACGGATTTTTTCCGGAGATGCCAGTCTGATTTTAATTTTATCGTAAGTCAATGTCTTTTCTTCTTCATTACCATACTGTGGCATATTTATAACCCGTCCTTTCTATCAATCTGCGCTGATGCTGCTATCGTCATCAATGCCCTGTACATCCGTTTCGCGGAAACCGGCATCTTCAAAGGATTCTTCTTTGAGTTCAAAGTTTTTGTCATTGATTAATTCATTCACATTTTCATGAGTTCCTTCTTCTATGGACTCATTCATCTGAACTTCGTTTCCTTCTTCATCCAGCACTGCAACATCCAATCCGAGAGCCTGTAACTCTTTCAGCAATACCTTAAAGGACTCAGGTATGCCAGGCTCAGAAATATTGTCGCCTTTGATAATTGCTTCGTATGTCTTAACACGTCCTACTACGTCATCCGACTTCACGGTCAGAATTTCCTGAAGAGTATAAGCTGCACCATACGCCTCAAGAGCCCATACCTCCATCTCTCCGAATCGCTGACCACCAAACTGCGCTTTACCACCAAGTGGCTGTTGGGTAACCAGTGAATAAGGACCAGTGGAACGAGCATGGATTTTATCATCAACCAAGTGATGGAGTTTCAGATAATGCATGAAACCAATCGTAACTTCGCCATCGAAATACTCTCCGGTACGTCCGTCACGAAGCTGAACCTTTCCATCTTCCTTAATCGGCACACCTGCCCATTCTTTTCTATAGTCCTGATTTGTCAGGAGATAATCCATCACTTCCGGATCAAGAACATCTTTGTATTTCTTCTCAAAATCCTCAAGCGGTGTATTTACATAATCATTTGCCAGTTTCAAGGTATCCATGATGTCAATCTCGTTTGCGCCATCAAATACCGGTGTTGCAACATTGAAACCAAGGACTTTCGCTGCCAGACTCAAATGAATCTCAAGCACCTGTCCGATATTCATTCGGGAAGGCACACCCAGAGGATTCAACACGATGTCAAGCGGACGTCCGTTTGGCAAAAATGGCATATCTTCAACCGGCAGTACACGGGAAACGACACCCTTGTTACCATGACGACCAGCCATCTTATCGCCGACCTGAATTTTTCTCTTCTGTGCAATATAAATGCGCACGGTCTGATTTACACCAGGTGACAATTCATCCCCATTTTCACGGGTAAATACTTTCGCATCCACAACGATACCAAATTCACCATGTGGAACGCGAAGAGATGTATCTCTTACTTCTCTTGCTTTCTCTCCGAAAATAGCACGAAGAAGTCTTTCTTCTGCAGTCAGTTCTGTCTCACCTTTTGGTGTTACTTTACCAACTAAGATGTCTCCGGCACGAACTTCTGCACCAATACGGATAATACCGCGCTCATCCAAATCTTTGAGAGCATCATCACCGACGCCCGGTACATCACGTGTAATTTCTTCCGGTCCGAGTTTTGTATCACGTGCTTCTGTCTCATATTCATTAATATGAACAGAAGTATACACATCTTCCTGCACCAGTCTTTCACTGAGCAGTACGGCATCCTCGTAGTTATAACCTTCCCATGTCATAAATCCAATCAATGGGTTTTTACCAAGGGCGATTTCGCCGCCGGAAGTAGAAGGTCCATCAGCAATTACCTGACCAGTCTCAACTTCATCACCTTTTGTAACAATCGGTCTCTGGTTCATGCAGGTACCCTGGTTGCTTCGTACAAATTTAGACAATTTATACTCATCCAGATTTCCATCTTTTTTGCGAATCAAAATGCGGTTTGTTTCGGCACGTTCTACCACACCGCCTTCTTTTGCTACCACACAGTTTCCGGAGTCAACAGCCGCTTTCATTTCCATACCTGTTCCGACAACCGGTGCTTCTGTTACAAGAAGCGGCACTGCCTGACGCTGCATGTTGGAACCCATCAGAGCACGGTTCGCATCATCATTTTCCAAGAATGGAATCATGGCTGTTGCCACAGAGAATACCATCTTTGGCGATACGTCCATGTAATCAATTTTATTTCTCTCAAATTCCGATGTCTCTTCACGGAAACGACCGGATACATTTTTACGAACGAAATGACCTTCTTCGTCCAGACGCTCATTCGCCTGTGCAACGTGGTAACGGTCTTCTTCGTCTGCCGTCATATAAACAACTTCATCTGTTACACGTGGATTCTCCGCATCCGAGTGGTCTACTTTACGATATGGAGCCTCAACAAATCCATACTCGTTAATTCTTGCGTAAGATGCCAGTGAGTTGATCAAACCGATGTTCGGTCCCTCAGGCGTCTCAATCGGACACATTCTTCCATAATGGGAATAGTGTACGTCACGCACCTCAAATCCGGCACGGTCACGGGACAAACCACCAGGTCCGAGGGCTGACAGACGACGTTTGTGTGTCAACTCAGAAAGCGGGTTGTTCTGATCCATAAACTGTGACAGCTGGGAACTTCCGAAGAATTCCTTAACCGCTGCCGTTACCGGTTTAATATTAATCAACGACTGTGCAGAAATACCTTCGATATCCTGCGTTGTCATTCTTTCACGCACCACACGCTCCATACGGGACAAACCAATACGGTACTGGTTCTGAAGCAGCTCGCCTACTGCACGGATACGACGATTTCCCAAGTGATCGATATCGTCGTCATTTCCCAGACCATATTCCAAATGGATGTTGTAGTTAATAGAAGCAAAAATATCTTCCTTTGTTATATGTTTCGGAATTAACAATGCTACATTGCGGCGGATTGCGTCATAACGCTCCTCATCCGTCTCATTTTCTTCCAAAATCTTCTTCAATTCCGGATAGTAAACATCTTCTGTAATTCCCAACGCTTTTTTATCTGCCTGTGGCAAAAATGCATGTAAATCAACCATCATATTGGACAATACTTTTACAACATGTCCTTCTTCTGTCTGCATCATTACAAACGGAATGGCTGCGTTCTGAATTTCACGAGCAAGCTCTTCGGAAACCATCGTTCCGGCTTCTGCCACTACTTCACCGGTTTCCGGGCTGACTGCATCTTCTGCAAGTGCAAATCCGACAATACGATTTGTGAAGGATAATTTCTTATTAAATTTATAACGTCCAACCTTCGCCAAGTCATAACGTCTTACATCAAAGAACATATTGTTAATGAGGCTTTCCGCACTGTCAACAGCAAGCGGTTCACCCGGACGAAGTTTTTTATACAATTCAAGCAAACCGTCCTGATAGTTCTTGGAAACGTCCTTCTCAATACTTGCCAAAATTTTCGGCTCCTCGCCAAACATGTTCAAAATTTCCTGATCTGTCCCTACACCAAGTGCACGAATCAAAACCGTAATCGGAACTTTTCTATTTCTATCTACACGAACGTAAAATATATCATTGGAGTCTGTCTCATATTCCAACCACGCTCCACGGTTTGGAATAACAGTCGAAGAATACAACTCTTTACCAATTTTATCATGGGCGATACCATAATAAATGCCAGGGGAACGAACCAACTGACTTACAATAACACGCTCTGCTCCGTTAATAATAAACGTACCTGTCGCGGTCATAAGAGGAAGGTCTCCCATGAAAATATCATGTTCACTAATTTCCTCTGTTTCATTATTATGGAGTCTTACTTTAACTTTCAATGGTGCCGCATAAGTCGCATCCCGCTCCTTACACTCTTCGATGGAATATTTCACATCATCCCGGCACAGCTCAAAGCTAACAAATTCCAGACTTAAATTGCCGTTGTAATCCGCAATCGGCGAAATATCGCGGAATACTTCATTCAAGCCCTCTTCCAGAAACCATTTGTACGAATCTGTCTGAACCTCAATGAGGTTTGGCATCTCCAATACTTCTTTCTGTTTCGAGTAACTCATTCTCACACCTTTGCCCACATGGACAGGGCGTATTCTGTTTTTCTCCATTGATGATTTCACTCCTTGTCTTTTCTACAGAACTGTGATATACTACAAATTAGGTAGGGATATTGCGCCTACCATACCACAATAGTGCATTTTCTATCGTACCACAAATGTAGTAAGGTGTCAAGCGTTTATTTGGCACTTTTTTCTATTTTTTTAATATTTTTAAGGAGACGATGTATGGGGAATCAAATCATTATTTCAATCAGCCGTGAATACGGCAGTGAAGGACACACAATTGCGAAACAAATTGCGAAAGATCTGGGGCTTCCTTTTTATGACCGCAATATGCTTGACGAAATCGCAAAAGAAAAGGGCTTTGACCCGGCTGTTTTTGCCGGTGTAGATGAAAAGCCGCGCAACAAACTGCTTTCGCGCCGAGTAAAAGGATATTCTAACGCAACCGAAGACAATCTGGCGCAGATGCAGTTCGAATTTCTTCGTAAAAAGGCCGCCTCCGGCGAATCTTTCGTCGTGCTTGGCCGTTGTTCCGAAACGATTCTAAAGGAATATGATAGCTTAGTTTCAATTTTTGTTACCGGAAACAAGGACCGCAAATTAAAACATGTTATGGAGAAGTTTTCGCTTTCCGAAACTGCCGCCGCAGCTAAAATCACTAAACATGACGCATACCGCCGCCGATACCATAATCACTATTCGGATTTTAAATGGGGTGACTCGCGCAATTATGATGTTTGTATCAATAGCAGCCGGATTGGTGTGGAAAGAACGGCTAAGTTATTGGAGGAGTTTATTAACAATATCAAGGATGCATAAGCGGTGCCGTGCCGCACTTCGTGCGTCTCTACGCGCGCTATAAAATCAAAAATAGACTCAGAAACTCGCAAGCAAGCTTGCAGTTTCTGAGTCTATTTCTGGTTTTGCACCGCTTAGTGTGAACGCGATTATTTTAATGTTACTTTTGCGCCTTCAGCTTCGAGTTTCTCTTTGATTTCTTCAGCTTCTTCTTTTGTAGCGCCCTCTTTAACTACTTTAGGAGCTCCGTCTACAACTTCTTTAGCTTCTTTCAATCCAAGACCAGTTACTTCACGAACAACTTTGATAACTTTAACCTTAGCTGCTCCAACTTCTGTCAACTCTACGTCGAACTCGTCTTTCTCAGCTGCACCGCCTGCTGCGTCTCCGCCTGCTGCTGCAACGACTACACCTGCTGCTGCAGATACGCCGAACTCTTCCTCACATGCTTTTACTAAATCATTCAATTCCATAACGCTCATCTCTTTGATAGCATCGATAAATTCCTGTGTTGTCATTTTGTTTTCCTCCATTCAAATTTAAAAAAATAATAATAACTTATTCTGCTGCTGTTTCGCCCTGAGCTTCTGCAATCTGTTTTACGACACGAGCAAAGTTCGTGATTGGTGACTGCAGGCTTCCAAGCAACTTGGAAATAAGCTCGTCTTTTGACGGGATTGTAGCAAGAACTTTAACGCCAGCGGCATCATAATACTCACCATCTACAACTCCACTCTTAATCTCAAGAGCCTCTGCTTCTTTTGCAAAATTATTAATAATTCTTGCCGGAGCAGTCTCATCTTCGATACCGAATGCGATTGCTGTAGGACCTTCCAAGTCTTTGTCAAGCTGCGCAAAATCGGTTCCATCAAACGCCAAGTGAAGCATTGTATTTTTGTATACTTTGTATACAACACCAGCTTCTCTTAACTGTTTACGAAGTTTTGTATCCTGCTCAACTGTCAGTCCACGATAATCAACAAGAACTGCAGATTTAGCATCTGATACATAGCCTTTGATTTCATCAACGATAGGCGCTTTTAATTCGACTTTAGCCATGATTTGTTACCTCCTTATTATTGTCAGCTTATGCTGCCATATAATCTGCCGGAGATTTCATCAAAAATGTCATTGACATTTATAAAAAATCCTCTGCCTGCGCACGCAGACAGAGGATATAATCTCACTATGATTGCATTCACAATCTTCCTCGGCAAGCGGCATCCGCACTTACATAGCAAAGCTATACTTGCTGTCTACGGCAGTTATAAACTTTAGTCAGTGTAGCATAGCGCTACACAATTGTCAAGTTTTTAATTATCCAATTTTCAAAGTATTTACTTTGATTCCAGGACCCATTGTAGAAGTTACGGTAACACTCTTCATATAGGTTCCCTTTGCACTTGCTGGTTTTGCTTTAACAATAGCATCCATCAATGTGTTAAAGTTCTCGGTAAGCTGCTCTTCTGTGAAGGAAGCTTTACCAACCGGACAATGGATAATATTTGCTTTATCCAAACGATACTCGATTTTACCTGCTTTAATATCATTAACAGCCTTTGTAACATCCATTGTAACCGTACCAGCTTTTGGGTTTGGCATCAAGCCTTTTGGTCCGAGGACACGTCCTAAACGACCAACTACGCCCATCATGTCAGGTGTTGCTACTACAACGTCAAAATCGAACCATCCCTCATTCTGGATTCTTGGAATGAGTTCTTCGCCACCAACGAAATCTGCACCTGCTGCTTCTGCTTCTGCCACTTTATCACCTTTAGCGAATACAAGAACACGAACTGTTTTACCAGTACCGTGAGGCAGAACAACGGCACCACGCACCTGCTGGTCAGCATGACGGCCATCTACACCAAGACGGATATGAGCTTCTACGGTTTCATCAAATTTTGCAACTGCTGTTTTCTTAACAAGGCTAATTGCTTCAGCCACATCATACTGTGTTGCACGATCTACTAATTTTGCGGCCTCTGTATATTTTTTACCTCTTTTCATTTTTCAAACCTCCTAGTGGTATTAACGAACATTGTCTCCCACAACGTCCAAATGACATTAGTTCTTTTTTCTGCGATAAATTTTGACTACTCTTCTACTGTGATACCCATACTTCTTGCTGTACCAGCAATCATGCTCATAGCTGCTTCTAAGCTGCCGGCATTTAAGTCAGGCATTTTTGTTACTGCAATTTTCTGGATATCTTCCTTAGAAATTGTAGCAACTTTCTTTTTGTTCGGCTCGCCGGAACCAGACTGAATCTTGCATGCTTTCTTCAAAAGAACAGCAGCCGGCGGAGTCTTTGTTACAAAACTAAAACTTCTATCTGCATAAACAGTAATTACAACAGGAATAATCATTCCATCCTGTCCCTGTGTTTTAGCGTTAAACTCTTTTGTAAACTGAGCAATATTGATTCCGTGCTGTCCAAGTGCAGGACCAACCGGCGGTGCCGGAGTTGCCTTTCCTGCCGGAATCTGTAATTTAATATATCCTTCGACTTTCTTAGCCATTTTCAATTCCTCCTAAACGATTAAACCAGTTTCAATTCTGAGAAGTCAATCTCAACCGGAGTATCACGGCCAAACATATCAATGACAATGACTGCCATCTGTTTTGCCGGGTGAACTTCCTGAACAACACCGTCAGTATCCTGCCATACTCCCTCTGTAACGATAACATGATCTCCAATGGAAAATGGAGAAGCCTCTGCCTCTGCCAAAAATCCCATGTTGGCAATTTCTTCTTCTGTCAACGGTACCGGTTTGGATCCCGGTCCAACAAATCCTGTTACGCCACGTGTGTTTCGCACAACATACCAAGTCTGGTCATTCATAATCATATTGATTAAAACGTACGCCGGAAACATTTTCTTCTGAACCTGTTTCTTTTCTCCGTTTTTCTCTTCTACGACCGTCTGCAGCGGAATCAGAACTTCTAAAATCTGATCCTGCAGATTACGATTCTCGATTGTTTTCTCAATATCTGCTTTTACCTTATTCTCATAACCGGAATAAGTATGAACTACATACCATTTTGCTTCTTCTGCCATGGCAACCTCCTATGAAACAATGTGAAGTGCAGCCAATCCCAGACGAATCACCCAGTCAACACCGGCAATCAGTACACCGAGCAATACGGACACTACGATTACAAGTGCAGATTGTTTCACCAAATCTTCCTTCTTCGGCCAGGTACACTTCTTGAACTCACTCTTTACACTTTTAAAGAAGCCAGGTTTCGAAGTCTTTTCTGCTTCGCTCATGTGACACACATCCTTTCCGAAACATCACACGGACTACTTAGTCTCCTTGTGTAACGTGTGTTTCTTGCAAAATCTACAATATTTCTTTGTTTCCATTCTGTCCGGATGGTTCTTCTTATCTTTGGTCATGTTGTAATTACGCTGTTTGCATTCTGTACATTCCAAAGTAATTTTAGTACGCATCTTGTCACCTCCGTGAAATTATTTTTTCTGAACCCACGCAATCCTGCGCTTATTCAGCTCTTACACCGCAACTGCGGCTTGGTCAAAATTTTGGCATAAAAAAAAGACCTAATTCATCGCCTATCCACTATACCACAAGCCATAGGTCCACGTCAATAAGTTTTTTTCGCGAAAGCTACAAGCCATGCAAAAAATAAAATTCACGCTGCTTCGTTGGGAGCTTGCTCACATAAGAAGCAGTGGGATTTTTATTTTTTATAGGGCGACAGCCCGCGACCGAGGGAGCTTTGCTCACGAGGTTGGCATGGCTTGTAGCTTCACGAGTTTTTTCCAACATATTTTTTCACTTCATTAATCATCTGCACTGCTGTTTCAATTTGCTTAGCAGCCTCTTCTTTCCCTGCAATATAAAAATCATCATAATCGCTTTTTTCCCGCAACTGCTTCAACATCCCTATTCTTCTTCCTAATTCTTTTGAAAACTTTTCTGTTGCCACATAGGTTTTGTTAAAATATCCAATTGCATCTTTATGCCGTTTAAAATCAATTTCTTCCAACGCCAATACTGCCTTTATCGCGTAAAAAGTAGCATAATACGAACGATTAATGGAATCTTTAAATAACGCATTATCATAACTCATCTGTGCAACTTTAATACTGTCTTCCGCCTGCGAAAGTCGATAACTTGATAAGTCCTGCTTTCTATTATCCATCAATAACCACACCTTCCTTTACAACATTATCATAAAACGGTAAGGCTCCCAACCAATATTTAAAATGCTCTTCATTCTTTACAATAATGCTTATGTCAACTCCATACTCCATTAAAAAATCAAAAGCAACATCATACAATTTATATTCAACTGGTTTTATAACCTCATCAGTAAGCGACGTCAATACCATAACATCCACATCTGAGCCTTCCCTATAATCACCTCTGGCATAGGATCCATACACAATTACCTTTTTTAAATCTTCTCCCAAAACATTTCTTATCTCTTGCACAAACAAATCCACTACATTACGAATTGCCTCTGGCATAACCTCACCTCCTAGTTAATCTGCTCTTTTTTCAATCAAGTTATTTAATAATTATAGTATATCACACCATCCAACTAACATCCACTAATTTTATAACTTCTTTATATTTAGTATAACAGTCTGCAAAATTGGCATGGCTTGTAGCTTTCTATCGCCAACATTCTCTCCTAACAACAAAATAGAGGGCAACTACGTGCCCTCTGCTCATAAATCGCTCATTTATAAGGCTGTGCATCACCTATTGTTAAAGCACAATGCTTTTCTTATGTATAGTATATTAAAAATCACATGAAACGTCAACATGTTTTTTCAAATATTTTCTATTTCACATCTAGTCACCTTTATTCTTCTGCAAATAACAAACAGGGGCAAAACATATACCCCTGCCGCAAAATCATGCAGAAAGATAAATTTTTGAAACCTTTCCTTTCACTATTTTAACCCATGTGGAAATACCAGCCCAATTTTTCGTACTTTTAATTCCACGTTGTTTTGTGAACTTTTTAATTGCATAGGAATACTCTTCATTTCCCTCGCATTCTACCACTTTGCAATTAGATGCAACCTTATACTTTCGTGTCTTTGCCTTGATTTTTTTACTTGTATCCCAATCAAACTTTTTCTTCACCTTGCTCATGCCACCCTTAATAATCAATTTTCCACCCCGATAATACATTTTAATACGACATCCAGCTTCGCCGCCCTGACTTTTTGTAAGCCCCGTTCCATAAAGCCAATATGAACTTGCCGCTTTAGCCTTACTTCCTCCGCTCCATTGACACAATCCTCCAACCAAAAGGGATAACACCAATAACTTTACAATAATCTTCTTTCTCATTTTTCTACCTCCTAAAACATTCTTGATTTCGATATTATATCAAGAAAAAAAAGAAATTTCTTTGGAATTTTTCAATATAATTCTACCAAGCAACTCTTTAACTCATTTTTCCCTTTAATGGTTGCCTTTTTCTGAATTTTAGAAGTGCTCCTCGCCCTTTCGCGATGTTTTACGCCACAAAAACAACTCTTTTAGGTGTAATTTCAAATTAGCGTTGTTTTTGATAGCAAGTTCCATCATTCCGATGCAACGCTTTTCCGCTTTTCAGACAATTTGCGTTGTTTTTCACGTTTTCGTCTCTATCCACACGCAACGCACAACACAGCAACACACAGCACAGCCGCCACGCAACTTAGCCATCACGCAACTTAGCCGCCATACAACACGAATGCGTCAAATCCAATGATTATACGTTGCCACGGTTCCAATCAGATTAATCGCAAACCCAAACACCAAAATCACCGTATTCCACTGCACAAACTTTTCACCCTTTGGTTTCCAGAGTGTCAGACCAAAGAACAAATACGGCATCATATCAAGCAAATAGCGATTGCCAAACTGCCAGCCGCCAAGCGTTTTATGACAGCAGATAATCAACAAATGCGCCACTGCCAAAATCGGAAGCATAACAAGCAGCGTCAAATTTCCCTCTCTCTTTTTCACCAGCGCATATATCCAAACACCAATCATGGTAATAAAAATCGGCGCAATCAGCCAAAACGCCATTCCATCCGATGAGAAAAACGAAAGCGCACCACCGTTTCCCCCTGCTGCCGGCAGACGCAGATAATGCATTAAATTTTCTTTTAAATAAGAAAAATTAAACTGACCAGTCGTAGTTCTCGTAAACTCCGGCAGATAATTATGTCCAAATTCCGTGATATTGCCGAAGCGGGCATAATTAAGCGCCATATACGAAATTGCAATCGCACCACAGCCAATCGCCCAGTACCATTTATCTTTTACAAGCTGCCATACTGTCCCTTTCGGATTTTCCTTTTTGTACCCTTTCACCAAAAGATAAACCAAAAGAATACCATACAACGCAAGCATCGGACGGCATCCCACAGCACACGCCCAAAACGCTAACGACAAACCACCTTTTTGACGCATCGCATAATACAGTGCCATTAAACTAAGCGTAAAACTCATGCTCTGAGCAATAAACCAGACATAGCCGTTCATCCCGACAAAAAGATAACCGGACGCAAAATAGAGCATAAGCACCCAGAACAATGCATGCTGCTTTTCAAGAGAAACCTCTCGGTAAAGTTTAATCGCGTACACACATCCGGCAATAGTGACCAAAAGAGCAATCAAATGGTCCGGCGTATTGGTACCAAAAATCATAACAAAAGGAATCAACACATAAGAGGGAAATGGAGGAAAACTAACAAAATACTTTCCCTGATAAATAGCAAGTTCAAGCCATGGATAGTCCTGCCCTAAATCAAGCCTTCCTTTCAGCCACGAATCCGTTTGCAATGCATACGAATTGTACGGATTACTCTGCCATGGCCACTGTCCGGTAAATGCCGCAATCACCCAAAACGTACCAAGTAACGCAAGCGGCACAATGACATAAATCCAATCCACTTTTTCAAGCCATTTTTTCATACTCTCTCCTCCTATTTATCCTCGTAATGCTCCAGAAAATGATGCTTTACACCATCTTTTTTATAAGCAATTACCGTATCTAGATTTACATTTTCCACACTCTTAAAAATATTTCCCTCAATAAAAGGATTTGTCTTCTTCAATTCATGAATCAGATTTTTAATTTCCAGCCGTTTCGAGCGAGTTTCCTCGTTATCGCATGTTGTACAAGTGTCCGTAAATTTGCACGCACACTGAATAAATTTCAAATCATTGTAATCGCGCCACGCCTTAATGTCATCTTCACGAACAAGATACAACGGACGAATCAACTCCATTCCCTCAAAATTTGTGCTGTGAAGTTTTGGCATCATCGTCTGCACCTGCGCCCCATAGAGCATTCCCATCAAAATCGTTTCAATTACATCGTCGTAATGATGTCCAAGTGCAATCTTATTGCAGCCAAGTTCTCTCGCAAAATTATACAAATGACCTCTCCTCATACGGGCACACAAATAACACGGCGATTTCTCAATATGGTAAACCGAATCAAAAATATTCGATTCAAAAATCGTAATCGGCACATTCAGAATTTTCGCATTGTTCTCAATCACCTTGCGGTTTGCCTCGCTGTAGCCGGGGTCCATAACAAGAAATTTTACATCAAATTCGAACTTGCTGAAACGTTTCAAGTCCTGAAAACATTTCGCCATCAACATCGAATCTTTTCCGCCGGAAATGCAGACCGCAATTTTATCTCCCGGTTTTACCAATTCATACTGCGTAACCGCTTTCGTAAATTTCGACCAAATATTTTTTCGAAATTTTTTATGAAGACTCCGCTCCACTTCTTTCGCCTTGTCAACGGCAGCATCTTGTTCTTCCATTTGACGAAAACGTGCCAAAAGCCACGAAGCATAGCCGCCCTGAAGGCTCACGGCATCAAATCCTTCTTCACAAAGTTTTTCCGCAACACCGATACTGGTCTCGCCTCTGCTGCAACAAATAACAAGTTTTTTTGTCTTATCCACCTCAGGACTTGCCGAAATTTCATCTTTATCTAAATGCAACGCTCCATCTATGGCACCTCTAGCCACTTCCTGCTCACCGCGAATATCAATAATCTGATAAGTTTCCGGGTTCATTGCAAATAATTCATCTACTGTAATACTCATATTAACGCCGCTCACTTTCCGTCTGACACAAGTCTTTAACCACCTCACCGGCAATAATAAGCCCCGCAACCGAAGGTACAAATGCTGTACTTCCCGGAATATCCCGGCGCTCCGTGCACTTATGCTTTGCCCCCGGCGGACAGATGCAGTTTGTCCGGCAGCTGATTGCCATATCCTCAATCGGGCGTTTCGGTTGTTCTTCCGAATACACCACCTTGAGTTTCTTCACACCGCGTTTCTTCAACTCGCGCCGCATTACTTTTGCCAGCGGACACACTTTTGTTTTATAAATATCCGCAACACGGAAACCGCTCGCATCTAGCTTATTACCGGCACCCATACTGCTGATAATCGGTGTATTTGTCTCCTTCGCACGCAGGATTAACTCAATCTTTGCCGTCACCGTATCAACCGCATCAATCACGTAGTCATATTCCTCAAACGGAAATTCTGCTGCATTTTCCGGCAAAAAGAAGCACTTATGAACATTTACGACAGCATCTGGGTTGATATCTAAAATTCGTTCTTTCATGACATCCACCTTGTACTGTCCAACTGTTTTCCTCGTAGCAATAATCTGCCGGTTCAGATTCGTCAGACAGACTTTATCATCATCAATCAAATCAAATGTAAACACGCCGCTGCGAACAAGCGCTTCACATACATAGCCACCGACACCGCCAACTCCGAAAACTGCCACTCTGGCATTTTTCAAGCGTTCCATACCTTCTTTTCCCAACAATAATTCCGTTCTTGAAAACTGTGTCAACATCTTAGTTTCATCCTTTTCTTATCGCAACTGTTTCCGCATTTGTAAATACATTATATACCGGGTTAATTCGTACAAAATACTCCGAAAGTCCCAGTTTCTTTCCAATATTTGTTTTTAAATCTTCCTTGTTCTGATCTGTCAGATTATTATAAGTAATCGGGTAAACCGATCCAGGCCCGCTGTTTTTCCATGCAATGCACTGAATTGCGCGTCCCATGCCGCTGAGTGTGTTATTTTTAATCGAAACGTTGACACCGCCGCTCACCAAAATACCACGGGTATCACTTTTTCCTTTTTGTTTTACATTGGAAATAACATTGTTCTCCAACACAGAATCTGACCAGTTCATCACGCGTACCGGCGAATCCCAGAGCATATTTTCAATGCGGTTATTTCGCAAAACAATGTTCTTATGATAAACCTGCTCTTCACCATTCGCACTATATTTATGAGTTCCAATCGCACGTCCCAGATTCGAGAATTTGCAGTTTGCAATTGTCACATTCTGATTCGGTGTCTTGTCATACGTGGACCAGTCATTGTGGAATCCCTGCGTTTCGCGGTCAGGCGTATCCAGATTGATTGCCTCTTTTACATAATCTGAATTTTTCTTCACATTTTTAAAAGTACATCTGGTAACCGAAACATTTGCAGATGCATCCATTTCAATAAAATGTCCTACATTTACATTTTTAAAATTAATTTTTTCAATCGTCACGCCATCATTATGTGCTACATCAAAAGCAATGCCGTATTTCATGTATTTCATGTCAATTGAAACACCGCCTTTGCCAACAAAGTGGATGTTTTTCTCACCATTATAAGCACTGTAAACGCCTTTCTTTTTCGCATTTGATGGGCGAATCAACTGGAACAGCGTAATCGCTGCCGGCATCTTTTTCTTATTCGTCTTCGTTCCTTTTACAATTTTAACGCCCTTTTCAAAAATAATCGTAACATTCGATGGCACATGAATGGTATTGGTAATAGTGTACGTTCCCTTTTTCAAAATAAGCGTTCCTTTTCCTTTTTTCTGGAATTTCTCCATATAGGAACGAATGGTAAAATACATCCTTGTTTTTTTATTATATAAGGAAGATTTTGTAAACTTCGATGCTTTCAACGGCTTGCTTTTAGCTGTGATTTTATACACCTTGCCCTGTTTATAATCTTTCGCTTCCGTTTTTACTGTGCAGACGCTCATGGCAAGTACAAAAAAAAGTGCTGCCGTCAGCATATGAAGTCCTATCTTTTTTCCTTTTTGATTTCTCATGTAGTTCATCCTCTCTTTTTGACTTTTTATACAAAATCTGCTATCGTGTAAGATAGTTGCTTAACGTTTTTACGGTTGACAAGGAGATAACAATGTCAAATTTACGCTCACATCTTACCAAAAGCGATTTTATATTAATTCTATTTTTATTATTCATCGGTATCGGCATTACCGTTTGGATTTATTATCCAAAATCCACACCTGCCTCAACCGTTGAAGTCCGTGAAAATGGAAAATTGATTCTATCCTTACCCCTGTCAGAAAACACAAAACAAACGATTCGCTGTACAGACGGAGGAAGCAATCAATTCCTTATTCAGGATGGCGCCGTTACTATGACGGATGCAGACTGTGGTGACAAAACCTGTGTTAAAACCGGCTCAATTAAAGAAACCGGACAGTCGATTGTCTGTCTGCCGCACCGTCTTGTCATAACCATTACGGATTCTTCTTCGGATTCTGCACCGGATGCTATTGTACGATAATACCAAACAGGAGGCTTATATGAAACCGCACATCCACACAATCACTGAACTTGCTATTTTTACCGCCATCGCTTTCATATTCAGTTATATTGAAAGTCTTTTTCCGCTTCCTATCCCATTTCCGGGAATCAAACTGGGGCTTGCCAATCTGGTTATTGTACTTGTTTTGTATAAAAATGGCTTCTGCCAAGCGCTTACCGTAAGCATTGTACGAGGACTGTTAAATGCTTTTACCTTTGGCAGTCTGTTCGGATTTCTATACAGCCTCGCCGGAAGTGTACTTAGTCTTATTATCATGAATTTGTTGAAAAATAAAACCCACTTACACATTTCCGCTTTCGGAGTTAGTGTTGCAGGCGGAATTACACATAACATTGGGCAGTTTGCCGTAGCCGCATGGCTTGTGGGTCCTTCTGCCATCCTTCCTTATTTTCCTTTTTTGTATTTCTCCGGCTTAATTGCCGGCGGTCTGATTGGTGCCTTTGTTCTGCTTTGCCGACAAAGAATCCCACTCTTTAGCAGTACGAATTGAACAGCATACCGCTAAATGCAGATGCCTGATAAGCAGTTCCAATGTCGCTCCGATATAAATGCGCATAACTATAAACTTTCTTATCCACATACTCCATCGGATTCATACTCATCTGTTCTGCTTTCGATGCCAAATCCGCAATAAATTTCTCCGGTACTTTTATCTCTGCCTCATCTGAAAATGACAAAAAGCCATCGGAATCAATCGCAATTCCGGATTCAAACAATTCTGCCGTGTGTCCCTCCACAAGATAGCGCAGCTCACCGCCCGGTCTCGATGGCTTATGATTCGCCTCACCATACTCGTCACTGCGTTTGAGCAGACCATTGTACAACGACAAGACGCGGTTCATGTTATCCTCCACGTCCTCACTTCGCCCATTAAGCACATCCTGCGAAGCTTCTGAAAGTTCCATCGACATTTCCTTCACATTCAGCGCATACGCCTGCGTGTCCGCAGAAAGTTTCACCATAACAAGCGGATTCGCATTATTCAGGCTGACAATGCTTTTATATTTATTTTTTAATTCTCTTTTGTTGTGAATACTGTTTTTTGGTGACACTTCCGGCAGGAAGCCCCCAAGATATAAATTATATGCCGCTATCATAACCATCACGCCTTCCGTGGCTGTTCAAATTTCTTCTCTTATGTGTAATCATAAGTCTAATGATTCATTATCATTGTAAATCATTTTTCTGCAAAATGCAAATAAAATCTCCTTTTGTCTTAAAGCAAAAAAGACACCGTGTCAGACCACGATGTCTTTTTCTTTTCATATATTACACGATATTTGCTTTTTTGCCAAGTCCCTTTCCCTGAAACAATTTCCGGTATTTTTTTAGTTTTTTCTTTGGAACCTGAATTTTTAATTTAACATTTGTTTTTTTGAATGCCTGCTTACCAACCTTTGTTATCTTTATTGACAAAACCTTTATTTTCTTTAATTTTGACATTTTGTAAAACGCTTTTTTGCAAATTCCGGTTACGGCATATTGATACCCTTTATAAGAAACTGTCTTGGCTATCGTAATACTTTTCTTTGTCTTGTTTGCCACTCCGAGAACGGATACCGTCTTTACCTTTCCGGAAGACGTTGTAATCACATATTTCACTCCACCTTTTTTGATTATAGTTCCTTTTTTCGGAAGTTTTGTCTTTGCGGCAGGTGTACCGGCAACCGGCTGACTGACACCTGGTTCTTCTGTCTGTTTTGGTGCTTCTGTCTGTTTTGGTGCTTCTGTCTGTTTCGGTGCTTCTGTTGGGGCAGCGGTTGGTGTTGCTGTCGGAAGCGGTGTTGGTGTTGCATCCGGCACTGACTTTTCAACAAGTGACGTTTGTGCTGTCATAAGTTCAACCGTACATTTTTGAACCTGTTCCCCGGTTACCGCCGGCGTAATTATCGCTTGTTCACCTGCCAAAATTGCATTTTTTAATGCAGTTGCCGATACCTCTTCATACTTGGCTGCATCAATTTTTTTCGCCTTTTCTAATTCATCCTTTAGAAAACCAACCAGCTCGTCTATTGTCACAAATTCTCCTGTCATAACGGCATTTTCCGCATGCATAACAAATGAAGAACCATCCAGTGCTTCCTGCTTTCCATTTACCGTAAAGGAACCTATTTTCAAATAGTATCCTTCATCTGCCTTTACACTTACCTTTACAATGTCACCAGCATGATATGTGGATTTTTCTCCACTTATCTGACCATGCTTCGTATTTGTATCCATGGAAACTTCATATGCTGTAATCATTTTATTATACACAACATCTGCCCAGCGTTTTCCGTGTTCAATCAAACCAAGTTTGCTCAGATGAAGATTATCCGTGTGTCGATACTCACCCTGTAAATCATCGGTCGTTGGTCCCACAAAAATAGTTTCATCGTTGCAGGCCGCACGCTGGGTCTCTTTCATGGATTCCATTTTCTTCGTATTATTGTAATTGCTCCATGCATAGGAAACCTGCGCAATGCACCAATTCAAATTATATCCGGCATCTTCTCTTGTCTGTGCAATTAACTGCTGTAAAGAAGCCAGATATTTTTCGCGCTTTGTTCCATCCGTATCAGCCTCTCCCTGGTGAAGCAAAAAAGCACGATACCCATATGGCTTCAAGTCATTAATTGCATTTTTAATTGCAAAATAATGTTTTGTACGAAGTTCCTCAATTTTAGCAGAACCAACACCCGTTGATACAAAGCCAACCGGAACACCAGTCTTCTGTGTCAGGGCGTCTCCCATGGAAGGCCATGCGGAGCCACCGCCATTACCGGTATTAAATCCACTTTCACTCGGCTGACTGTCCTCACAATGCTGCCACGTGTTAGTATTCGGATTATATGCTGATACTAAATCTGATTGAGCAGTTGTTTTTTCGCCTCCAAAGTTACAGGAATTTGACTGTCCACCGGTAATAAAAACTTCACCGACTCCAACTTTTTCTACTGTTTTACTCTCACTTCCCGCATTTACAATCAATGTATACCAGCCACCTCCGGGTACATTTGCAATACTTCCTTCATATGTATTACCTTCCCCTTTGGTTAAAACCGCCGTTTTTCCTAATTCTTTATCTCCGTCATAAAGTTTTGCCGACACCTCCCCGGTTCCACTGTACTCAATAGAAACCTTTACGTTGGCATAATTGTTATTGTCCCTTTGATAAATTGCGCGCTCGGTAGGAATTTTAACCTCCAATTTTTCCGCCGCTTTTCCCGACTGCGGCGCAAAACAAATCCCCGCCATCATTGCCATCGTAATCACCGACCATTTCATGATTTTTTTTAATTTCATTAATACTCTCGCTTTCCTTTGATAACGAAAGAGACCTGCAAAAAGAGCAGGTCTCTTTCATCGCAAATACTATTTTACAAATGTTATCTTAGTAATCGTCACAGAGCCTGCGTACCCTGCCTTTCCGGCATTGATTACAACAAACGGTTCTGTACCCTCTTCTTTTTTCACATTGGAAAGATTTACCTCAAAATATCCTTCTGATGTAACACCATACTTAGGATCTGTTACATCTTTACCATTCACTTTATGACCAACAATTCCGTGGAATTCGAAAGTCGGATCGGATGCTGTAAATTCAATCTGGCATTTTGAATATTGCTTAAAATCAATATCACTCGGAAGCATAACTTTTGCTGTTGGAGCCCACTGTGCCAGTCCGCTTTCCACATAACTTACAGCCTTTGGAAGTTCCGACACAAGACTATCTTCTCCTGCTGTTACCGACAGATACGTAAATGTTCCTTTAAATCCGGCAGTTCCTGTGCCTACATGAACATAAACCTTATCATCCGCACCGATTTTCTTCATGTCATCAGCAGTCAATGTTAGATTTACCTCGCCGCCTGTCTTGCCATAGTAATCTTTAATTGCCGGGGAATTCCATTTGTCACCGGTCTTTAATCCAATGTTAAATCTCTGTGTATCTTTTACGTCAGTATCTCCTTCCATCGCTGTGTACTTTATCGAAATAGTTGTTCCTTCTTTACTCAATTTTGACTTATCAATCTCAAAAATTCCCATAGAAGCATACAGAGCAAATCCATTAGGTACATACGTATAAGATGCACCTGCTCCTAAATCATCACCTTCTAAAACAAGGTCAGAAGCGACTACCGTAACATCATATTTGTCATATGTAACAATGCCGGTATCGGTTGTAATTGTTGCTTTAATCGTTGCCGTTCCTTCTCCAACCGCCGTTACTGTTGCCGATGCGCCACTTGCACTAACCGTTGCTACCTCTTCATTGGAGCTTGTCCAAACAATATCACCGGTTACCGCACATCCAGTAGTGCTTACACTGGCATTTAAATCAAGAGTATCTCCCTCTTCCAAATCAAGTCCTGCCGCACTTCCTGTCGCTGTTACCACAACCGCAGCACTTCCGCTTGCCACACCAGGTGTTGGTGTCGGTTCTTCTGTTGGTGTTGCTGTTGGCTCTGGCACATCATCTTTTCCCATAAGAATAATGGAATAAATATTAAAATTGCAATTTGGTAAATCGTCACCATCCGTATGATATGCATTGTATTTCAAGCGAATACCGTAAGCAAGTGTTCCCTCTGCCAAATCAGCTGCCAAATCATCACTAATCTGGAATTCAAACACTTGTGCTTTACCAGCTTCTGTAATAGCATTGTACTCACTGTAGCCATCAAATACGTCGATTCCACCACCCCATACATTTGCCGGATTGCTCTTCAGCAATTCACAAACAACAGGTGTATTTGCTGTATCTGATGACGCTACAATACGAATGGATTTGTATTTGGATAAATCAATTCCGGACTTGTCTGCATTGGTCCAGTATGCTACACCACCACCGCTAAATTCTCCGGTCGATGTATAGCTTACACCATTTCCTTCATAATAAGTAATGGTATCTTCCAATACTGAATTCTGCCCGTATTCGTTTTCTTTTGTCAGGTCAACTTTAACGTCGTTTTTACCAAGATCCGGAAGCGGCATTGGTGTTGGTGTCGCTGTTGGCTCTGCCGATGGTTCTTCTGTCGGCGTTGCTGTTGGCGTTACCGACGGTTCTGTTGTTGATGTTGCAGTCGGTGTCGCTGTTGGCTCTTTTACCGGTTCTTTTGTTGGACCATTCGTTGGACCGTTTGTCGGTTTGTTTGTAGTCTTAGCCGGTTCTGCGGTAACAACAACTTTTTTTGCACTGCTTACTTTCACCGTAAGCGTCTTTTTCACTTTTTTCTTTCCATTCTTCATTTGAACGGAAATTTTTGCAGTTCCTTTTTTTAAGCCTTTAATTGTTGCTCCCTTTTTGGATTTCTTTGTGAGTTTAACAATTTTGGCTGCTTTTTTTGTTACTTTCCAAGTAACTTTTTTTGCATTTTTTACTGTCACCTTTTTTGTTTTCCCCACTGTAACGGAAACCTTTGTTCTACTCAATTTTGGTTTTTTTGCTTTTGCATCAGCAGATACGCCCGACATCTGCGGCACAAGCAGGGCAGCTGTTAATAACAGTGCAAGCCCCTTTGCACGAAATACATTTTTTCTCATGCTCTGATTCCTCCTTTTTGACTTTTCCATCAAAACCCCAAAAAAGCAAAATACTGCCACTGTTTTCACAATGACAGTATTTTTAGTTATAAGAGTTTGTTTTGAGGGAAAGTAAATATTGATTTACTTGAGTATTAGTATAACTCACTTCCTGCAGCAAATCCATGATATATCTTGAACGAAAATTGATTTATCATGCACACTTTACGGCCGAACCAAATGTTCTTTACGATAATGGCTTGGAGAACATCCTTCATGCTTTTTAAATTGGCGGCAAAAATGCTCTACATTGCGATATCCACACTGCATACTAATTTCACCAACATCAAAGGCACTTCGAAGTAAAAGCATCTTTGCCCGAATCATCCGACTCTCAATCACTTCTGAAATACATGAAACATTTGCAAAATTTTTATACACTTTCTGAAGCGAGCGTGGACTTAGATTTATCCGCTCTGCCATCATTTCCAACGTCCAGTCATATTCCGGATGTGCATAAATATCCCCGCGCAGTTTTTCTAAGAGCGGCTGATACCTGGAGCCTTGCTTAGGAAATGCATAATCATGAAACCAGTGGAAAATAATATGCATCAAATTCGAAATAATATATTCTTCGCTTTTACTATGCCAATAATTCTCACAGGCAACCATATGCCAATAAACAAGAAAATAGTCATAATTTGAACAGAAAATAGGAACCCCAAATGGCACATAGCCTTCCGCAAACAATGGTTCATCACAATCAAATCGTATCCATGTGTATGTTAATCTTCCCTCTTTCGCATGATAATGAACTCTCTGTCCGGGCTTATAAATAATCCCGGTATGTGCCGGGTATGGACGCATTTCGCCATCCACTTCAATCATCGTATCGTTTTCAAACAACATCATCTCATACTCACCTTCAGCAAATACAAGATTATCCTCAAACCCCTCCGGCTTACATTCACGTTCGACTGCATATATAATTCGAAACATGTATTAAACACCTCCTCAACTATTAGTGCTATTATAACATGTCATTTTGAATTATAGCAACACAAAAAAGAACAACACACCACAATCTTCTATGGTATGCTGTCCTTTTATACATCTACAAAACAATACTATTACTTTTTAAAGCTCCAAGAATCCATACGAACATCCAGTGTATCAAACTCAAAATAAATGGTATGCTTTCCTGTCAGCTTTTTACCGAGTTTCTTTGTAACCGTCTGGTAAGAATCCGATGTGGAATCACCAAGTTTCATGGTAATTTCAGATGCTCCATCCGTTCCAAAATCAACATCCGCTACACCAATATAAGCACCAATCTTTCCATTGTATACGGAATAATTTACGGCCCAGTCTTCATTGGACGCTTTTTCATTATTAATAACAGTTCCTACCGTATCTGCCATCGCAAATGTTTCTGCCTCAACCGTCTCATAAGGATTGATTGTACCAATCGATGATACACCGGTCTTTGTCATCTTTGTATCGGCAATTGTTCCATCCGCATTTGTAAAATCTCCATTGTCACCAAGATTTAACTCATTTACATAAGTCGTACGGTAATCCTGTTTC
Source organism: Clostridium sp. AF37-5 (assembly GCF_003477605.1). Classification (GTDB taxonomy): domain Bacteria; phylum Bacillota; class Clostridia; order Lachnospirales; family Lachnospiraceae; genus Eubacterium_F. Next base: position 65,662 of record NZ_QUDR01000012.1, on the reverse strand, counting down.
GTACCGACTGCTATTGTGTCTTTCTTCGTATGATAAAATGCATACAGTTTACCATTAAACTGTGTAAAACAGTGATGGTTATTACCGGTTACTCCAAAATATGTACCCGGATTTTTCAAAACACAGCCAACATATTTAAAGTCACCCATTGGGCTGTCACTTACCATTACCGCAATGTTTGCCGTCGGGCAGTCTGCACGGTCAATGGTAACACCGTCAATGCTTCCGGTCCAGTTTGTGCAGTAACTGTAATAATACTTATCTCCGATTTTGTTAATACCGGAATCTTCAAACATGAATGGTGCATCAATCGTTTTTGCATCCCCATCTACACTAGTCATATCGTCACTAAGTTTTACAACTCGTGCACATTTAGGATTGCGGATAAAGTCTTCTTTCTTTCCATCGGTATTACCAATACCACCAAAATAAAGGTAGCCGGTTCCATCATCGTCAACCAAAACTGCCGGGTCAAAGAGCCATCCAATTTCAGATTCTGCACAGCCGGTAATAGAGCGGTCAATAATTGGTTTTCCAATCGGATCCGTCCAAGGACCGGTTGGGCTGTCTGCCGTCAATACACCAATACTGCTTGCGTTGTTCGCAAAATACAGGAAGAATTTCTCTTTGCCGTTAATCTTCTTATGACATACTGCAGGTGCCCATGAATTTGCCGACCATTTCGCAGCTCCTTTACTTCCGGATACTGCAATCGTTCCATGATCTGTCCAGTTCACCATATCGGCAGAAGAATAGCAGTTCAATGATTTAATTTTGCTGTAGTTATTATCTGCATTAGCTGCTGCCTCGTACTGCTGAGAATCATTTGTTCCATAAACATACACTCTTCCGTTGTATTCCATAGCCCACGGATCCGCTGTCAAACGGGAGGTCATAATCGGATTACCGATTTTCCCTTTAACAAGTCCTGTACTAAGATCCGGAACGCCTGCATCTTTATCCGCTGTTTTTGCAACTCCTGTCATGGTTACCTCATCCAGGTAAAAGTCCATATCATTATTGGATTGGTACACAGACTGCCAGTAAATCAAGATCGTTCCCGTGTGCTCCGGCACCTTCATAGTTGCCTCACATTTTGTCCATGTAGAATCCGAAAGTTCAACGGACGTAATTGAATCGTAATGAGTGGACTCATCATCCCCAACATACTGCATGGAAAGATCCAGTTTCTGATCCTCTCCTGTTTCCTGCTTTGCATAAAAAGAAATCGCATATTCATTGTCTGTTTCAACCAAAGAAGAAACATCAATTGAAGCACCATGCCAGTCTGCTGTACGTCCTGTTACTTTAGCACTTTTCTTTGTGTTATTTGCTCCATCATCAACGACTGAAATAGAAGCTGAACCACGAGAAGCGATTGGCTCATATTCGCCCTTTTCCATGTCCGCATTAACAAGCACTGCCGGTGTTGGTTCCGGTGTAGCATCTGCTGATTTTGTCGGTTCCGGTGTCGGCATATGTCCAAATCCGTCTGCCTCTGCAACCAAATTAGAATCCTTAATTTCGTCCGTATACACTTTTACCGATGTGCCTTTTACAACAGGTGTCGGTGTTGCTTTTGCCGGATTTGGCTTTTCTGTTGCTTTCGCTGTAGCCTTTGCCGTAGGTTTTGTCGTATTTACTACGTTTTTATCCGGTCCTTTTTTCCTCGTCACTGTTACCTTAACAGTTCCAAGTTTTCTCGTTTTTCCGTTCTTTTTAACTTCTTTTACCGTAATCTTGGCTGTCCCCTTCTTCTGACCGGTCACAACACCCTTTTTCGATACTTTGGCAACCTTTTTCTTGTTACTCTTAAATGTGTACTTGCAGGATTTTTTCTTGTTTGCAATTTTAATTGTTTTCTTCTTTCCTACCGTAACACTAATCTTTTTTGTCTTTAATTTTGCTTTTTTCGCTTTTGCCCCTGCATCCGGCGCTGTCATCCCGCCAAGTGTCATTGACAAAGCTAAAATCCCCGATAAAACAACTCCACTAACTCGTTTCCATTGTTTCATGGCAGTTCCTCCTTTACATTATATAGTTTTTATATTTTGTTTATAATAACACAAAAAGAAGTTCCCTGCCATGATGATAAACGTATTGTTTTTGATATATTCGGCACACTTATTTAAGCAGCAACATCGGATTTACCGTGGTTTTATTCTCCTTCACTTGAAAATAAAGGTTTGTTCCTTCTTCTTTATAATACTTTGTCGGCTCTGCAATTTTCCCGAGGACCTGTCCTTCCGAAACCATATCACCTTTACTTACAGAAACATCTTTTAACTGTCCATAAACAACTGTAAAACCATCACCAATTGATATCGAAACCGTACGACCGGTTTCTTCAGAAGTTTCCACCGATTCCACGATACCATCCGCACTCGCTTTTACATCCATTCCTTCTTTGGCTTCTATAAGAAGTGCCGGATTTGTGCGGTACTGTGCCAGTGTCTTAAAATATACCACTTTGTCTGCGCTGTACTCCATCAGCACATCGCCTTTTATTGGCCAGGAAAGGCCCTCTTCCTGATTAAACGATAATTGCTTTTTCGCAGGTTTTGCATTGGTCTGTACAGATTTTTTCTTACGTTTTTTTGTTTTCTTTTCTTTTACCTCGGAATTTGCATGATTGCTGGACGCTTCTTTCGTCTCCGGTGTTGCCGCCGCGGTCGCCTGCGGGGGATTACTCGCCGAAGCCACCGGCTCCTTTTGTTCACTGCGGTTCATATTGATGCATAACGCCGCAAAGGCGCCAATTGCAGCAATGCCACAGGCTAATGATATATAGAATCCTTTTTGTTTAAAAAACATACTATCACCTCACAAAAATTGTTTGATGATAGTATGTTCGATTTTAAAATAATTTATTCAATTTTATTACAAAGTAACTTTCTCCAAATGCCAAATCTCTTTCGCATATTCTTCGATGGTGCGGTCGGAAGAGAATTTACCGCATTTAGCAGTCTGGAGCATTGCCATCTTCGCCCATCGCTCCTCATCGCGGTATGCTTCTTCTACTTTCTTTTGTGCCGCCTCATAAGAACGGAAGTCTTTCAAAATAAAGTACTGGTCCGCACGCTCATAGCCGTTTGTCTCAAGCAGAGAATTGTAAATCTCACGGAACAAATCAAGATTTTCAGGGGAATATGTTCCATCAATCAACTGGGTAAGCACGGCACGGATATCCGAATCCATGTTGTAAATTTCTTTCGGATCATACTGGTTATTATGCTCGAAATCAATTACTTCCTGTGAGGAAAGGCCGAAGATGAAAGCATTTTCCTCGCCTACTTCTTCTACGATTTCAACATTGGCACCATCCATTGTTCCGAGGGTAGGTGCACCATTTAGCATAAATTTCATATTACCGGTACCGGATGCCTCTTTACTTGCAGTTGAAATCTGCTCTGATACATCAGCAGCAGCAAAAATGATTTCTGCATTGGACACACGGTAGTTTTCAATAAATACAACTTTGATTTTTCCTTCAATTGAAGCGTCATTGTTTACTACGTCAGCAACACTGTTAATCAGTTTGATAATTGCCTTTGCACGGCGGTATCCGGCAGAAGCTTTCGCACCAAAAATGAAAGTACGAGGATACATATCCATACCCGGATTTTTCTTCAACTGATTATACAAATACATAACATGCAAAATGTTAAGCAGCTGGCGTTTGTACTCATGCAGACGTTTTACCTGTACATCGAAAATCGAATGAGGGTCTACTTCAACACCATTGTGCTCCTTAATATACTTCGCAAGACGAACTTTATTCTGGAACTTGATATTCATAAATTCCTGCTGCGCTTTTTTATCATCCACAAAAACAGAAAGTTTATCAATTTTAGACAAGTCTGTAATCCACTCATCACCGATTTTGTCTGTTACCCATGCAGCAAGTTTCGGATTTCCATGAAGCAGGAAACGACGCTGTGTAATACCATTTGTCTTGTTATTAAATTTCTCCGGCATCATTTCATAGAAATCTTTTAATTCCTGATGTTTCAAAATTTCCGTATGAAGCCTTGCCACACCATTTACCGAAAATCCGGCAGCGATAGCAAGATGTGCCATCTTGACCTGACCATCATAAATAATTGCCATACTTTTTACTTTATCCTGATTATCCGGATACTTTGCCTGAATCTCATTCTGGAAACGACGGTTAATTTCCTCGGTAATCTGATAAATTCTAGGAAGCAGACGGGAGAATAACTCAAGCGGCCATTTCTCCAATGCTTCCGCCATAATTGTATGGTTTGTATAAGCACAGGTACGGGTTGTGATATCCCACGCATCATCCCACTCAAGACCATATTCATCTAACAAAATACGCATCAATTCAGGTACTGTTACCGTTGGATGGGTATCATTTAACTGGAAACATACTTTTTCCGGAAGACCATGAATATCATTGTGGTTTTCCATATACTTCATAATCGCACGCTGCACGCTTGCCGATACAAAGAAATACTGCTGTTTCAAGCGAAGCTCTTTTCCTGCCATATGGTTGTCATTTGGATACAGCACTTCACAAATAGTACGGGCAAGGTTCTGCTGCTCAACTGCCTTCTGATAATCACCTTTATCAAAAGAATCCAGATTGAACGTATCAATTGCCTCAGCATCCCAGATACGAAGTGTGTTTACAATGTGGTTTCCGTAACCGACAACCGGCAAATCATAAGGCACTGCCATTACGGACTGATAATTTTCCTGTACAAAACGATCCCTTCCGGTCTTTTCGTCTTTTCTTACCGCTACATAACCGCCAAAACGTACTTCAACGGCATATTCCGGACGCTTCATCTCAAATGGATTACCATCTTTTAACCAGTCATCCGGTGCTTCAATCTGGAAACCATTTTCGATTTTCTGCTTGAACATACCATATTTGTAGCGGATACCACAGCCATAAGCCGGATACCCAAGTGTAGATAAGGAATCCAAAAAGCAGGCTGCCAAACGTCCAAGACCACCATTACCAAGAGCTGCATCCGGCTCTTCATCCTCAAGCAAGTCTAAGTTTACACCCATCTCGTCAAGTACCTCGCGTACAACTTTGTCCTCTTTGAGGTTGATAATCATGTTACCAAGTGCACGACCCATCAAAAACTCCATGGACAAATAGTAAACTGTCTTCACATCCTTTTTCTCATAGGCTTTGTGCGTTGCCATCCAGTCATCAACTACGATATCTTTGACTGCATAAGAAACTGCCTGAAACAACTGCTGTGGAGTTGCCTCTTCAACCGAACGGCGGAACAACAATTTCATGTAGTTCGAAATGTTATTCTTCAATTCCTTTTTCTTTTCCTTTTCCGTTACAAATGCCATAAATTACCTCTCTTTCTGTAACAAACTCTTCGTTACGCTTCCACTTTTGTAACACCCAGTGTAACAGCCTCACCGTTAATTTTCCAATCTGCGGTGTAACCTTCTACTTTATCCAAAATAACCTCATCTGCCAAAACATCGGCTTTAATCTGAGATTCATTTGCTTTGATGATTTCTTTAATCTTATCATTTCCCTGCTCGTAAACACGGATATGGTCAACCACTTCAAAACCTGCATCTTTACGCATGGTCTGAATTTTACTGATAACCTCACGCACAAATCCTTCCTCGATTAACTCCGGTGTCAGGTTTGTATCCAATACAACGGTAATACCGTGATCTTCCTCGCTCACATAGCCATCCATCTGTGCCGTTTCTACCAGCAAATCCTCTGTTGCCAGCACTTCATCTACGCCGCCAACCGTAACAGTCACTTCACCGGAAGCATTCAACGCATCCATCGTAGCATTGCCATCTAATCCGGCAAGCACTTCTTTCAATTCGTTCAAACGGCTTCCGAAACGGCGTCCGAGAGTACGAAGCTGCGGCTTAAACTGATATGTCGTAAATTCTTTTGTATCATTGGTAAATACAACTTCTTTTACATTCAGCTCATCTGCAATGATTTCTTTATAGAAATCGGACAATTCGCCTTCTGCCTTTACATACATTTTTCCAATTGGCTGACGGTTTTTGATATTTGCTGTATTACGGCATGCACGGCCAAGAACAACAATGTCCAAAAGCTGTTTCATCTGTGTCTCAAGTTCTTTGTCAATCCATTCTTCCTTAACTTTCGGAAAATCACACAAATGAATACTTTCCGGTGCTTTTGAATCCAGATTGCACACAAGATTCTGATAAATGCTCTCGGTCATAAATGGAATCATCGGAGCTGCTGCCTTACTGATTGTTACAAGTGCCGTATACAAAGTCATGTAGGCATTCATTTTATCCTGCTCCATGCCTTTTGCCCAGAAACGATCACGACAGCGGCGCACATACCAGTTACTCATATCTTCCACAAAACTCTGCAATGCTTTTGCGGTCTCCGGAATTTTGTAGTTGTCAAGGTCCTCATCAACTTCTTTAACCGTCGAATACAGACGGGACAAAAGCCAGCGGTCCATAATCGAAAGTTTCTCATATTCTAATGTATGCTCGGTTGGATTAAACTGGTCAATCTCCGCATACAACACATAAAAGGCATATGTGTTCCACAGTGTACCCATGAATTTACGCTGTCCCTCGGTAACCGCTTTTCCATGGAAACGGTTCGGCAGCCATGGTGCACTGTTTACATAGAAATACCAGCGGATTGCGTCTGCTCCATAATTTTCCAGAGCATCAAACGGATCTACGGCATTTCCCTTACTCTTACTCATCTTCTGTCCATTTTCATCCTGCACATGTCCAAGAACGATTACATTTTCATATGGTGCTTTGTTGAAAAGTAAAGTAGATTCTGCCATCAGCGAATGGAACCATCCACGTGTCTGGTCAACCGCCTCGGAGATAAACTGGGCCGGAAACTGTTTCTCAAACACGTCTTTATTTTCAAATGGATAGTGATACTGTGCAAATGGCATCGCACCGGAGTCAAACCAACAGTCGATTACTTCCGGTACACGGTGCATAACTTTTCCACAATCCGGACAGGTAAAGGTTACTTCATCAATGTATGGACGGTGGAGTTCTACCTCAGCGGCTTTTGGATCTCCGGCACGCTCTGCCAGTTCTTTTCTTCCGCCGATACATTCCTGATGTCCACATCCTTCACACTCCCAGATGTTTAATGGAGTTCCCCAATAACGGTTACGGGAAATTGCCCAGTCCTGAATATTCTCTAACCAGTTTCCAAAACGTCCTTTTCCAATTGACTCCGGAATCCAGTTTACAGTGTTATTATTTTTAATCAAATCGTCTTTTACTGCTGTTTCACGGATATACCAGGATTCTCTTGCATAGTAAATCAACGGTGTATCACAGCGCCAGCAGTGTGGATATTCATGCTCAAACTTCGGTGCATCAAACAACTGTCCTCTGGCATCTAAGTCTTTTAATACCTCAGGGTCCGCTTTCTTTACGAAAATACCTGCAAATGGAGTCTCTTCTGTCAACTCGCCTTTTTCATTTACAAACTGCACAAAAGGAAGGTCATAGTTTCTTCCCACATTGGCATCATCTTCACCAAATGCCGGTGCGATATGAACAATACCGGTACCATCGGTCATCGTAACGTAAGTATCACAGGTTACGAAAAATCCTTTTTTGTTCTGCTTATCAGCACACTCTTTCGCGCAGGCAAACAATGGCTCATATTCTTTATGCTCTAATGCGGTTCCCGGGAAACTCTCTAACACTTCATAAGCCGGCTCATCATCTTTTGCCAGTTTACCAAGTACCGTATCCAAAAGATCCTGCGCCATATAATAAGTATAGCCATCTGCTGCTTTTACTTTACAGTAAGTATCATTCGGGTTTACACAAAGAGCCACGTTACTTGGCAGGGTCCAAGGTGTTGTCGTCCATGCAAGGAAATAGGCATCCTCACCTGTCACCTTAAAGCGGACAATAGCAGAACGCTCTTTTACGGTTTTGTATCCCTGCGCAACCTCCTGTGCGGACAACGGTGTACCACAGCGAGGGCAGTAAGGCACGATTTTAAATCCTTTATACAAAAGGTCTTTATTCCAGATTTCCTTCAATGCCCACCACTCAGACTCAATATAATTGTCATCATATGTGACATATGGGTCATCCATGTCAGCCCAGAAACCTACGGTATCGGAAAAGTCTTCCCACATACCTTTGTATTTCCAGACAGATTCTTTACACTGATTAATAAATGGTTCCATACCATATTCTTCAATCTGCTCTTTTCCATCCAGACCTAACAGTTTTTCTACTTCCAGCTCAACCGGCAGACCATGCGTGTCCCATCCGGCTTTACGCGGCACACGATAGCCTTTCATTGTACGGTAACGCGGAATCATATCTTTAATAACACGGGTCAATACATGACCAATATGCGGTTTTCCATTCGCCGTTGGCGGTCCATCGTAAAACATATACGTTGGTGCCCCCTCACGCAGTTTAATACTTTTGCGAAAAATATCTTTGTCTTTCCAAAATTTTTCTACTTCTTTTTCTCTCTCGACAAAATTCATGCCTGTTGATACTTTGTTATACATAGTTACCTCCATTAAAAAAAATAAAAAAGCTCCCATCCAACTAGGATGAGAGCCTAAACTTTCATTATACCACCTGTCTTCTACGTCAGGACTGTGAGTGTTTCACAAACCGAACATATATCTCTATAACGGGAGATACCGGCGTAGTCTACTGGATAAATACCGTTCGACTTTGCAGCTAAGGAGTGATATTCGCCTATGCTTACTGGTGCCGGATTCTCACTATCGCCGGCTCACTGAAACACTTCCACACAGGGTACTGTCTCCGTCAACGCTTTTCTCTATGAGCATTTTCATGATAGTACGATTATTTGCAATTGTCAAGAGTTTGTTATTTCTTGCCATCCAAATCAAATTCACTGACAATCTGATTTAAATTGTTAGCACTTTCTTCGCTATCCTGCATAAATGTTCCGGTTGCCTCAATCTTCCGAACCATCTCAGAAGTTTTCTCTGCAATGTCTGAAACACCGGTTGCCGACTCATTTACCGTCAGATTAATCTCTTCGATTGAATGAGAAATATCAGTAATCGCATCAACCAACGTAACAATTGAATGATTAATTTTAGTCATGCCATCTTCAAAAGCAGCAGCATCTTCGGAATACTTCTCGCCGACTTCCATAAATCCTTTGTAATCGCCAAGAACCGTATTTTCCAAAAAGTCCATCGCATTCTGTAAACAATCTACCATACCGCTTACTGCGTTATGTACCTCGCCAATAATGCTGTCGATATCACCAACTGCATTCTGGGTCTGTGTAGCCAAAGCACCGATTTCGGTTGCTACAACGGCAAATCCTTTACCGGCCTCTCCTGCTCTTGCTGCTTCAATGGAAGCATTTAAGGCAAGGAGATTTGTCTGAGAAGAAATTTCCATAATATCATGCGTAAGTTCATTAATCTTCTCTACCGCTTCTGCCTGTTTCATCGCAACTTCCGTACGCTGTTTCACTTCTGCATACATTTCATCTGTACGTTTTCCGGCATTCTCCGTCGTTGTCTTTAACTGATTCGCACGCTCCATCACTTCCGTTGACAGTGCGGCACCTCTTCCCGAAAGTGCCTTAATACTTTCGGCATTTTCTTTTACGGTTGCAATCGTCTGATTTACTGTATCCGTTGCACTGGCTGCTTCTTCCATCGCTGCTGCGAGTTCTTCTGTCGTGGCCGAGTTATTATTACAGATATCATTGACCTCTGACATATTCACAGTCAAGTCGGTAACATTATCACCCATTTTAATTCCTGCCTGGTCAATTAACGCTACCATCGCACGAAGTTTACTTCGCATCTGCTGTACGGCACGTGCCATCGCACCGGTCTCGTCCTTCATACGGACTAATTTCTCACCCTTTTCACTTTTTACAAAATTAAGTTTCGCCGTATTCTCAATAATTCCTGTCAAATCCTTAATTGGACGAATCATCGAACCACTGAAGAAAAATCCTGTAATTGCTGCATATAAAGTTGCTGCAACAATCGCAATAATCATCATATACATCAAGCGGGTGGAATTGCTCTGCACTTCTTTATCTAAAACAGCCATTACCAATTTCATGCCATTCTTCAATGAAACAGCACTTACCATTTTCCTGTTTCCATTATAAGTGTACTCTTTTATTTCGCCCGTCTTTCCGGCCTTCACAAATGAGGCCAGTTCGCCATCCACTTTCTGCAAATCCGTTCCCTGTTTTATATCCTTATGTGACAAAACTTTATTCGATGAATCAACCAAGAAAACATATCCGGAATCAAAACATTTGGCTTTGTCGGCAAGTTGTTTTAACTGATTAAAGTTGATATCCATGCCAACAACTCCAATTGCTTCATTGTCAATCATAATCGGAACAACATAGGAAATCATATATACATTCACATTGGAATTTAAATACGGATCCATCCAAGTTGCCTTTCCATTTTTAACCGGAATATAATACCAGCCCACATGTTCTGCATCGTCTTTGTCAAAACTGCTGAAATCTGTCGGTGTCAATGACTTAAAATCTGCATTCTCACTCTCTTTCGAAGCAAAAATACCGGATGTTGCTTCTGTAAATTCCGGATTATAGCGGATATAATAAGTCATCGCGCCCTTCGTGTTATTCGCACACTGAAGAGCTGTAGTCTCTAACGCCTCCGTACAGGAATCCACGTAGCTGCTGCTGCTTTTGAACTTGTCTACATCCTGAATCTGATTTTTTGTTACATCTGCAAGAGTATTCACCGCAACTTCTACCTGTGAAAGCAGGTTATCGATATCTTTCCCATACCCTTCACTCACTGTCGTCAATTTTTCTTTTGCATCACTGTCGGCAACTGCTCTCGAATTATAATATCCTATAATTCCGCAAATTAAAGCAGCTATAGCCGTTGTTCCTACCAATAGTAACAATATGCGAAATCGCAATGATTTTGATTTCATACACACGCTCCTCCTATCTCATAAGTAAAATCAATGTTATATTTATTTTACTGCTGATAAGGAAAAAATGCAATTATAACTTTACATATTTTTACTTTATTTTTATTTTTTCTTGTGCTCTCCGGTAATTGAAAAAATGACCCATTCCGCAATGTTGCAGGCATGGTCTCCGATTCGCTCAAAGTACTTTGCAATCATAAGTAAATCCGTCGCACAAGCCCCCTCTTCCGGATTACTGCGAATAAGAGAAATTACATCCTCTCTTGACTTAATAAATAAATCATCAATAATGTCATCATGTGCAATGACTTCTTTTGCTTTTTCCTCGTCTTTTTCTACATATGCTTCCACGCTCTGCACAACCATATAGGTCGTTTCTGCTGCCATCTTTCGAATATGCTCCATATCTCTTTTATACTTAGCATCAATTAAATGCAGGGTTACTTCCGAAATATCTGCTGCCTGATCACCAATTCTTTCCATGTCTGTAATCATTTTCAGTGCCGATGAAATTACGCGCAGATCCCTTGCCACAGGCTGTTGCTGCAACAAAAGTTTCAAGCAGAGATTTTCGATAATCCGCTCCTCCTCATTAATTTCATCATCATAATCAATTACTTTTTCCGCCTGTTCTTTGTCACGGTTATTCAGTGCGCTGATTGCCATGCCGATTGCCTGGCCAATCATATGCCCCATCTGAATCATGTCCTGATTTAATTCTGTAAGCTGTCTGTCAAATCGATTTCTCATCATCCAAACCTCCCCGTAATATAATCTTCTGTACGTTTATCCGTTGGCATGGAAAATAATTTTTCCGTTTTGTCCATTTCAACTACTTCTCCAAGAAGGAAAAATACCGTGCGGTCAGATACACGCGTTGCCTGCTGCATATTATGCGTTACCATTACAATTGTGTATTTATCTTTTAATTCCAGTACCAAATCCTCAATTCTTGAAGTGGAAATCGGGTCTAAGGCACTTGTTGGTTCATCCATCAAAATCACTTCCGGCTCTATTGCAAGTGCTCTGGCAATACACAAACGCTGCTGCTGTCCGCCGGATAAACCAAGGGCACTTTTTTTCAAACGGTCTTTGAGTTCGTCCCAAATTGCTGCCTGTTTCAGCGACCGTTCAACTATTTCATCTAATTTTGCCTTGGAGTGAATTCCATGAGTTCGTGGACCATAAGCAATATTATCGTACACACTCATTGGAAATGGGTTCGGGTTCTGGAACACCATTCCAACCCGCTTGCGAAGATGATTGACATCAATGTCACCGTAAATATCTTCGCCATCTAACTGAAGGGAACCGGAAATCCGACACCCTTCTACCAAATCATTCATCCGGTTTAGCGATTTTAAAAATGTAGATTTACCGCAGCCGGAAGGTCCGATAAAAGCGGTAATCTCATTCGCCGGAATGTTCATACTGACATCTTTCAGTGCATGAAAATCTCCATAATAGAGATTCATGTTTTGTATGCAAAATTTATCTTCCATATTCATTCTCCATTCTAATTGCCATATTTGTTTTTCCCAACTTTTCGAGCGACAAAATTCGACAACATATTGATTGCAATTACAAGGACCAAAAGAACCACTGCCGTTGCATACGATTCATCCGTATGCAGTCCTTCTTTTGACAAATTATACATATGAACCGATAACGTTCTTGCCGAATCAAAAATGCTGCTTGGCACTTTTGCAATCGTTCCTGCCGTATAAATCAATGCTGCGGTCTCACCAACAATCCTCCCGGTAGCCAAAATAACACCGGATAAAATCCCCGGAACGGCGCTCGGCAAAACTACGTGAAATACCGTTCGCAGTTTTCCGGCACCAAGCCCAAAGCTTCCTTCTCGGTAAGAATCCGGCACTGCCATAAGTGCTTCTTCGGTCGTTCGCATAATAACCGGAAGCACCATAATTGCTAAGGTGAGAGCTCCTGACAAAAGGGAAAATCCCCATTTGCAGTAACCGACGAAGAACAACATACCAAACAATCCATAAACAATCGATGGTATTCCGGTCAGTGTTTCTGCCGTTACACGAATTGCACTTACTAATTTGTTCCCTTTCTTCGCATATTCCACCAGATAAATGGCGGCGAAAATGCCAAGCGGAACCGCAACAATCAAGGTTGCCAGTGTCATAAGCACCGTATTAATCAGTGCCGGCATCATCGAAACATTGTCCGATGTATAAGTAAAAGCAAACAGTGACGGTTTCAAATGTGGAATACCATTTGCCAGAATATAAACAATCAGGTATCCTAACACAAATACCGTAATCGCTGCTGCCAAAATTGTAATCAGGTAAAGAACCAGAGAGGACTTATGTTTTGCAAGTGCTTTCCATTTCTGCTTTTGTTTTTTCAAACCATTTGCCATCTAGTCCACCTTCTTTCTCTTTAAGAGTGAGAACAATAAATTGATAATCAGGATAAAGACAAACAGGACAACACCTGTCGCAATTAACGCTTCGCGGTGTAAATCTGCCGCATATCCCATTTCAATTACTATGTTTGCTGTAAGTGTACGAACACCCTTTAACAAACCGGCAGGCATTCTTGCCTGATTTCCGGCAATCATAATGACTGCCATCGTCTCACCAATCGCACGTCCGACACCAAGAATGATTCCTGCTAAAATTCCGGATTTCGCTGCCGGTACAACCGTACGGTAAACACTTCTCTCATGCGTGGCACCAAGTGCCAGTGCTCCTTCGTAATATTTATCCGGCACCGCCTGAATAGCTGCCTCTGATGTCTCAATAATCGTTGGCAGAATCATAATGCCAAGCAAAAGAGATGCCGTTAAAATACTGTTTCCATTTCCGCCAAAGGTGTCGCGCACCATCGGAACCAGAACAACAAGTCCAAAAAATCCGTAGACAACGGATGGGATTCCGGCAAGCAAATCGACGCCGCCTTTTAAGATTCGATACCATTTTTTCGGACAATACTTTGCTAAAAACACTGCTGTCAAAATGCCAATCGGAACTCCTACAATAAGAGCTCCGGCGGTCACATATATACTTCCTAATATCATCGGCAAAATCCCAAATTTGTGATTTCCCGGTTTCCACGCCGTTCCCGTCAGGAAATCGAACAAGCCGATTTCCTTAATTGCCGGGATACCATTTGCGAAGAGAAAGATACAAATTAATGCTACAGCAAGAATCGAAACACAAGCGGCAATCAGAAACACTACTTTCATTGCCTTTTCTTTCATGGCTGCCTCCTTTATTTGATGGCACTCCAGTCTGTGATTGTTCCGCGGAACACATCATTTACCTGTGCTTTTGTCATGTTATCTACTTTGTTTTCGTTATTTACGATTACTACGATTCCGTCTTTTGCAATTACTGTCGGTGTAAGTCCTGCACCTGTTTCACTGTCTTTTAAGTCACGGGATGCCATACCGATGTCACAAGTTCCTTCTGCTGCTGAATTCATACCTGTTGTGGAATCACTTTCCTGAATTTCAATTTCTGCTCCACTGTTTACTGTCTTGTAACTTTCAGCAAGTTTTTCCATAACCGGCGTAACCGAAGAGGAACCGGCTACTACAATTTTACCTTTGGCACCGTTACTCTTGAAAGCACCGGCATCACTTGCTTTGATGTAACCGTTAGACTCAATTACTTTCTGTCCGTCTTCACTCAGGATGTAGTTAATGAAGTCCTGTGTTACTTCACTTTTCTTATCCTTTGTTGCAATGTTAAATGGTCGGGAAATTGCATAACTTCCATTGTTAATGTTATCAACCGTTGGCTCTGCACCGTCAATCTTAAGTCCTTTCACACTGTCATTTAAAGAACCAAGTGAGCAGTAACCAATTGCATTTTTATCACCGGCTACGGTTGTCATAACGATTTCCGTGCTGTTTGCGATTGTTGCTTCTTCTGTCGTCTTGTCTACTTTTTCTCCGTTCTCCTCATCTTCAACACCAAAAAGCTCTACAAAAGCGCCTCGTGTACCGGAACCATCTTCACGTGATACAACGGAAATTTCCTGTGCTGCATCTGCAGATGTATTTCCTGCATCATTTGTTGTGCTGCTGTCAGAGCCGCCACAGCCGGTAATCATCCCCACTGTCATAACCCCGCATAAAACCATTCCTAATACTTTTTTTGTCATCTTCATTTTTGTTTTCTCCTTTCAATCTTTTCATCTTTCTTTTTCTTTCTTACAAGTCCTAGTTTAGGAGGCGAATGTAAAATCTGAAATCATTTCTATGTAAAAAGTTCGTAAAAATTTGCAAAAAAATACACCCCCATTGACTGCACGCTCCCGCTTAACAGCCGCGCAAGGGTATGGGCATGCTAAATACGCATGTCTCATACCCGCGTGGCTGTATGCAGTCAATGGGTCGTGTTTTTTTGCTACGGAATGGATTGGGGATTAGGTTTGAGAAAAATAAGAAAAAGGGAAATTGCAAAATAGATAGAAATTAATATGTAGTAATATAGTTCTTCTTTTGGAATTTCCAGTCAATAAAAAGGTTATGTTGCGTGGGTACAAGCACGTGGGTATCCGGCATGCGTATTTAGCATGCCGATACCCCTACGCGCTTGTTAAGCGGAAGCGCCCACAAAACATAACCTTTCTTTATTGACTGGAAATTCCAAGAATATGTATATTGCTTTACATATTAAATTTTTCCATCGTCTCCCGCAAAGCATTTACGCTTTCCATCGCATTCTTCGTTTCCTTAGTCATGCTTTCACTTGAACTTGTCATGTTCTGCAAATTCTCATTTACGCTTTCTACTGCAGACGCAAGTTCCATCTGTGCTGAACTTGCATTTTCCAAAACATTTGAAATACTTTGAATTGCGTCCATTACTTCTTCTGCATTATGTTCCATGGAACCGCTTGTTTCCTCATAATAATTTGCGTCTTCTTTATACTGATTCGCAAGACTTGCAAATTTATCATAATCTGCCAAAACTGTCTCATCTAAAAAGACTAATAACTCGTTACTTTCAGTGGACAGTATCTTCACACTTTCAAATACTTTCTGCGTCAAGTCATTCACTTTACGAATTTCGTTTGATGTATCTTCACTCAATTGTTTGATTTCTTCCGCAACAACCGCAAATCCTTTTCCTGACTCTCCGGCTCTTGCCGCCTCAATCGAAGCATTTAATGCAAGAAGATTTGTCTGAGAAGCAATTTCTTCAATTGACGCTGAGACAGTTGCAATCTCGCCAATAATTCTTGTCTGCTGAATCGCCATTTGCATACGATTTCTGCTTTCGTCCGCCTTCACCACAGCACTGTCTTTATCTGTCATTAATTTCTGCACCGCTTCATTGACACGCTCACCAATCTCTTTCGCTTTATCAGACATTTCTTCTGCATGGGATACAAGAACATCCACTGCATGCGTTGTATCCTTGCAAGTTTTATCAATGTTTTGAATACTGGTTGTCTGGGAATCAATGTTTGCTCCGGTTTCTTCCATTGCTGCACTGATTTCCATAATATTCTGATTAATTAAGGAGACCTTGTCATTCGTATTTTCCACTCTGGTATGAATGACATTGGATTCATCTTTTGTTTTGCGAATCACACCAATAAAACGCTGTTCTAACTCCTGTAATAAATAAGAGATTTCCTCAACCTCATTTTTATGTACATTCTTTTGAGAATCACCGATGACTTTCTCCCGGATAAATGTCTTCATATTTTCAAGTGGCCTCAAATTTTTCTTCACACTGGCAATGGTAAGAAGAACTACGAGAATCAAAAGGACAACCCCGATTCCGACAACTAAAATCACACTCTTCACCACTTGTGTTGTTACTACTGATTCCCTCTCCGTTACACCAAATGTCCATCCGGTAGCTGTAATCTGCGCGGTATGAATAAATTTTGAATATCCATCATAATCTGTTATCTCAGAAACCTCTTTTACATTAACAGAAAGTACCTTAGCCAAAGAAGTATTTCCTTCCTCTTTCGGCAGATAATCCTTATTCTGATGCGAAACAACCATACCATCGGCATCTAACAAAAAGCCCTGAATGTTTTCATCCGTACTTACATTAGAAACAAGTTTAGTCAAAGTATCAATCGTAATATCCGCCAGCACAACCGCCTGTTCGCCTTTTATTTCCAGCGGTTCTGCAATGGTAACAATCATTTTCCCAGAAGCAAAATCTTTATATGGTGCCGTATAAATCAAACTATTTTTCTTAATGGCCTGCTTCCACCAGTCTCTTGTCGTTGGATCCAGATCTATTTTAGAATGGTTTGCAGGAAATACTCCTCCATCATATCCAAAACACAAATAATACATCAATGCCTCTTTATTCTCACTCAAGGCTTTTTCCAGGTAATCCATCACGTGATCCGTATCTTTTGTGTTCATAAAAGCAATCGTATTCGTAATTGTATGTACCGTGTTTGCCTGCCCCTGCAGCCATTCATTAACCACACGTGCATTGGTCTGTGCCTCTCTGCTGACATATTGTCTTGTCTGATTTGTCATGTTTGTTTTTAATGCATTCACACTGACAATTTCGCAGACAATAATTGCTGCAACAATAAAAATTGCTGTGTTTAGTGTAAGTTTCCCCTTAATTGTTTTTTTCATATTCCCCCTCCTTGACATATAAATAATTTACTCATTGTAAGATGTTTTCTCCATCTTCTCCATCAATTCAAGTATCCTTTCTGTCTGCTTATCTCTTATAGTCTAACATCATTTTCTACAACATGCAAGACAAAACATATCACATGCGTGCCCCTATTCATCCGTTTTCATCAGCCCTTTTAACAACTTCTTATCCGAAATCGTTTTTACTTGTTTTGCTGTAATTGTAAACCACTTTTCTTTCTTCTCAAGCGTTCTATACTTGCCAGTCACATCTTCAATCCGGCAATTTCCTTGTTCGTCTCCACAAAAAGTATACACTTTATCCGAGACTACCTTTTCCTGCTTGTCTTTTTGCGCCACACGCACAACTCTTTTATCCGGTGTCGCATTATCCTCATACATATAATCAATTGCCATTTCTACCATGTTCGTTTCCTTTTCAAGTGTAAGCCATTTTTCCCGATTTTTCATATATGTCTTTCCTTCCGCATAATCAAAATCTATATAGCTGACACCTGTATTCACTGTCTGCGTCTGCTTTGTTTCCACATCATAGCAGTAATAATTTTCATAATCCGGCATCGGCTTTCCATACCGGTTTTTCATCGGTTTCTCCGACAAATAAACGGATACCTTGTAAATAATTTTCCCCTTTTTTTCCTGCCTTACATTACTTAAATTTTCATACTTTAAATCTGCAATTTCACAATACCGCCCTACATGCTTTAACACCGTTTTTTTGTTGTCTTTCACCGAAATAGCGAGAAATTCTTTTTTCGATGCGGTGTAAATAACTCCATTTTCCACAGCTCCCGGAATCGCCTTGATTTTTTTCTTTTCATACGTTCCATCTTCATGGAATTTATAATACAATACCTCAGCATTTTTTTCGCCAATTTCAATTCCCGCTGCCACTTCTTTTGTATCCTTATCAAAAGAAAAGCCGGGCATTTCGTCCATGATTTTTTTCCACTCGCCATTTTTTAATGATATCTGCCACAACCAACTAAAACTATGATACTTAGCAGGCACAGTCATCAATACATAAACATAATCTCCACAGGAAAATAAAAATTCTAACGACCATCTATCCTCCTCGGCATTCTTCTTTTCCTCTTTGTCAGAATTGCTTCCCACCTTACGAAATCCCGACTGGATACTGCCGACATAAAGCGTCGATGATGTCAAAATGTATTGTTTCCCATCCTTTTCCATAATATCTGTTGGCCGGCCTTCTTCAATTGAAATCTCCTTCATGGCCTTTCCCAAAAAATTAAATACAATTAACTTTTCGGCAATCTGCGCAATCACATATTGTCCGCTCTCATTCGCTGCAAATAACGAATCATCATAATTTTCAACATTTTCACGATATGTATATACAGCCGGAACTTTCATTGTCTTTGGATTCCAAAAATAAATCTTTATTTTTGATTTTGTTCCCGAATCAAAAGACACAAACAAGTCCCCCACACGATAACACTCATCCATTGTATTGAATGGAATCGAAAAAGACTCCTGCGAAAGACTTTTCTTAAACTCCTGTTTTTCAATGGTAAATTCTTCCCCTCTTTTTAATCCCTCCCTTGATGTGGAAGAAAGGCTCGCCGTTTTCGCTGCATTTTCTTTTTTGGCAGTGTTCCCCATGTATTTCCCACCCGCACAAAAAATACCAATAACAGCAAGCACCTCCAAGAAAAAGATAACGGGAACCCCTACATAAAACTTTGGTTTACGTGTTTTGTGATGAAAAACATGCATTCCGGCAAAGGCACCTATTACACCAATAACAGCGATAACAAGAAGGGTAGTTTCCGGGATTCTCCACTTATTGTGAACTGCTTTATACTTGTCCACTCCGTAAATCAAAAATACAATTCCATTTAAAATCAAATATGCTGCCAAAAAATACGCTATCATACGTTCCTCCTATTTCTCAATCCGGCTGTCTCCCCGGTCAGTCACAATCCGGTAGCCAACCGATTCCACACGCCTGCTTAAACAATCTTTACACTGTGCCGACTCTTCCCCGGTACATATTTTATTATCATACAGCTCGTACTTTTTCCGCACAGAAACCGGTGATAAATTTGGCATTAATACATTCGCTCCTGCCAATAATCCCTGCTCTCGTCCATCCGGTGCAATTGTTCCAAGTGCTGTCGTCGCAGGAAGTAACACCCCCGGAAACATCAGACGAAGAATACTTAATAATAAAAGTGTCTGCTCATAGGAACCATTTTCTTCTGCACCAAATGGTGTATCCTGATGGGCAAGAAACGGTCCGATTCCAATCATATGGGGCTTCAGTTCCTGCAAAAATTCAAAATCTTCAACAAGACACTCCACCGTCTGTCCCGGCGAGCCTACCATAAAACCGGCACCTACTTCATATCCAAGTTCACGTAAGGTAAATAAACATTCTTTACGGTTTTTAAGTTTCATTTCCTGAGGATGCAGTTTTCTATAGTGAGCGTCGTCCGCCGTCTCGTGGCGCAGAAGGTAACGGTCTGCCCCCGCCTCACGAAAACATTCATATTCCTCTTTGGTGCGCTCTCCGATAGATAACGTCACTGCACAATCCGGAAATTGTTTCTTTAATTCCCGGACAATCGAAGCCACCCGCTCTTTCGTAAACCAGCCATCTTCGCCGCCTTGCAGCACAAAAGTGCGAAACCCCAATTCATATCCTTCTTTGGCACAGGACAAAATTTCTTCCGGCGTCAGGCGGTACCGCTCCACTTTTTCGTTACTTTTGCGTATCCCGCAGTAATAACAATCATTGCGGCAGATATTTGTAAATTCAATCAGCCCCCGTACAAATACGTCCTTCCCATAAATCTTCTCCCGAACCTCTCTCGCCTGTGCGGCAAGAAACTCTCGGTCCTCTCTATTTGCTGTTTCAAGAAGTTGTATCATTTCGTTCCTGTCTAATTTCTTCTCCTGTCGAAGACGCATAATCCTCTCGCGGTTGTTCATCTTCTGATTCCTCCATCTCTTCCGAGGAAGCGTGCAGACACACTTCACTCTGCCCGTGTAATTTTTTTGCTAAGTCAAACTTCAAAATCTGCTTTCGTCTTACATTATGTCCAACAACTTCCCGATATTTTGCATTTACAAATCCAAGAATCTTAGGAAGAGCCTCGCCGACACCCGGCACATCATAATACACCGCCACTACTACATAATTCATCGGCCCGGTCTGGTAAAGCTGCAAATCGGCAAAAAATTCACCACAATTCTCCTTCAGATATGCATCAAGATACTTTACCAGCGCACAATAACGCTCCTGCCATCCGGCATTTACATAGGACATACTGACATCATACAAAAAATTATTCTTTTCTGACATATAAATCCCCAAAGAAATATCTTCACACTTATTATATGAAACTCCTCTGTTTTTGTCATCCTTTTTTCAAATGTTTGTTGCTTTTAAAATTTTTAGGTTTCCGTAAATTAGCAGGAAAAGTTTGTGGTTCGTGAGCGCTCACGCTCAACAAACGCGTAGGGGTATCGGCATGCAAAATACGCAATGCCTGATACCCACGTGTTTGTACTCACTTACCACAAATCTTTTCCTGCTAATTTACGGAAACCTAAAAAGATAAACAACTAACATTTGCCCCTATGGAACAACTCTTTTCCATTTATTTTCTTCAAAAGGTTGCATTTTTTCGTCACATTCAACTTTCATCAAGAAAATATATAAGAAAAAAACAACCTAAACAGCGAAAATTACCACAAAGAGTTGCTTGTGCCATCTAATTTCTCCAGATGAAGCCTAACACATGCAACCCTATAGAGCAAATTGCAGGAAAAGCGTTGTTTCAAAACTGCGCACCTAATTCGTGCAGGAGAGATTCACTAACAAGTATCTGCTGGCAGCTTATTAGGCTTGCATTTAATCATCAAGAAAAGTTCGTGAAGAGCGGATACAAACACGTGGGTATCTGGCATTGCGTATTTTGCATGCCGATACCCCTACGCGTTTGTCAAACGAGAGTGCCCGCGAAGCACAAACTTTTCTTGATGATTTATGGAATCCTTAACAACTGCCAACCCCTTGATTTGTCAACACTTGACATCTATTTATGCTCTGTAGTAAAATATTGAGGTTATGAAAAAGGAAAGAGGAAGCGTTTTAATATGAAAGCAAAAATACGAATAGCACGACTTCTTCAGTACCTGCTGTTTTTTATTCCGGTCAAAAAAAACCGGATTATGTTTTATGCGAATAACCGCAAGGGCTATGTGTGCAACCCAAGTATTCTTATGGAGTCGTTTTGGTTAAAACATCCGGGAGAATACGAACTTATCTGGGTCACCCGTTTTCCGGAAACCTGTACGATGCGGACCGGAATTACAGTCGTGCGCCAGCGAAGCTTAAGCTATTTTAAATTATTTCTGCGCTGTGGTATTTTTATCACTAACGATATGATTGATGAAGCACTTGTCAAAAAAAGAGGACAAATCTTTTTGACAACCTGGCATGGTGGCGGTGCTTATAAAAAAGTCGGCAAAGAAACAATAAACGAAGATAAAACCTTTGCCGCAAATTTCGACAAATGGTATAAGCGGTTAGATTACTTTGTGTCTTCCTGCCAAGCATGCACTGACATGTACGCCGAAGCATTTTCGTTAGACCGAAAAATCTTTTTGGAAACCGGAACGCCAAGAAACGATATTTTTTTCTCCAAGCATCCGGAAATCAAAAAACGTGTACAGGACTTTTATCATATAAGCGAGCAGACAAAAATTTTGCTTTTTGCGCCAAGTTTTCAGATGACTGCTCCGGAAAAAGAGCAGTACGATTTGCGCTATTTATCAGAAACAATTGACCGTTTAGAAGAAGCGACCAAAAGCAACTGGATTGTTCTTTACCGCTCACATTATTTCCGAGAGGAAACAAATGAATCCCTTGATGAGCGGATTCTTGACGGAAATGCCTATTATGAAATGCAGGACTTACTTTACACCAGTGATTTACTGGTAACCGATTTTTCTTCCTGCATCTGGGATTTTGCCTTGACCGGGCGCCCGGTTTTCTTATTGGAAAACCGCCTGAAAGAATACGAACAAATGGACCGCGGTTTCTTTGTTCCATATGACACATGGCCGTATTTGAAATGCAAAGACATTGCGGCACTTCCCGACATGGCAGTCAAATACCGGGACGAAGACTTCACAACTTTGTACAAACAGCATTTTGAAACCATGGGTTCTTTTGAAAAAGGAACAGCATGTGAACAAATTCTTCATATATTAGAGAACTAAGAATGTAAGGAGTAATAAAATGAGCGAACAACGAGATAAAAATTTATGGATTTTTAACGCCGGAAATAGCTTTGCCGGCAATCCAAAATGGATGTTTGAATATATCATAAGACATCACAAAGAAATCAAACCGGTCTGGATGTGCTACAATGCAGACACGATGAACTACGTGCATAAACTTGGTTACGAGGCAGAACTTTACCGCTCTTCCAAAGGAAAAGATGTCATGAAAAAAGCCGGTGTCTATGTCGTTGAAATGTGTAAAGAAGTATTTCAGCCGGAACTTTCCGGTATTACCGTTTTGAATCTGTGGCACGGCGTTGGCTGCAAGAGTATCGAAAGAAAGGTAACCGACGGATTTCTTCAGGAGCGCATTGCGAAAAAATACATTCAAAACAACGATATTCTTCGCAACAACCAGCTCTTTTTAGTTACCTCGGAAATTATGGAAAAACATTTCAAAGAGCAGTGCGGCATTGATGATGACAAAGTAATCCGTGCAGGCTATCCACGCTGTGTTGTGAACGATAACATTCAAAGTTACGACCATGATATTCGCAAAAAGAAAGGGCTGTCTGCCGATACCAAGCTGGCAATATACTGCCCTACTTACCGCGATAATAATGGTGCTAATTTCATGAAGTCCGCTCTTCCGGATATGAAACGTCTAGCAGAAGTCCTTCATGAAAACAACATTCTTTTGATATTAAAAATGCATCCTTTAGTGGAAAAAGACACTCAGTATCTCGCAATGAAAGAAGTATATCGTGAACATCCGAATTTTTATTTCTGGGAAAATGAAGATGATGTGTACGAAATCTTTTCCGATATCGACATTGCCATTGTTGATTACTCCTCCATTTTCTATGATTTATTAGCGCGTGGAGTAAAAACTTTTATTAGGTATTTTTATGATATTGATGACAAAGAAAATTTCCGCGATTTTGTTTTCGATGTACGAGAAATGACCTGCGGAACCGAAGCATCTGATTTTGATGAATTACTTGCAGCTCTTGCTTCCTGCAAAGAGACAGAGAAAAAAGAACTCGACCGAATCAATCAGTTATTCTGGTCTTATTCGGATGAAAATGACTGCGAGCGGATTATCGACACCGCACTTTCTTTCACGCCGGAAAAACGAGAATTTCCGAAACTTTACAGTTTCGATATTTTTGATACCCTGTTTTCACGTCAGTGCTGTCATCCTTCCAGCGTTTTCGACAATGTCCGCAAAAAACTGGAGCAGTCTGACTGTGGCTACGACAGCTATTTTATCCGCAAATTTTCGCAGATTCGCCGCTGGTGCGAATCCAATGTGCGTGAGTTTTATAAAAAGTCGGTATTAATCCGAAATGACGACCATTTGGAAATCCAGTTGTCGGAAATTTATGACCACATGGCAACACTGTTTCCTCTCACCGATGAGCAGAAACAGCAGTTGATTACATGGGAGTGCGAGGAAGAAATCCGCTCCGTCATTCCTTTAACCGACCACATTGATATGCTCAAATCGTATCTTGCCGAAGGAAACGATGTTGTATTAATCAGTGATATGTATTTGCCGAAAGAAACGATTCAGAAAATGTTAGCAAAAGCGGACCCGCTTCTTGCCACACTTCCACTGTTTTTATCGAGTGATAAAGGTTATCAAAAAACAACCAGAAAATTATTTTTGGAAGTTTATAGTTCTCTCGACTACCATTATTCGGAATGGATTCACATTGGCGATAATAAATTTGCCGATGACACCCAGCCATCCCGTCTTGGCATCCACACACAGCCGGTGTCGGTTCCGGAACTTGACAACTATGAAAAACATATGGCAGCCTACATTGAAGAATATGGTATGCACAGTGTTGTGAAATTGTTCCGCAACTTCCGCCTGGAGGAGCACACGGACAAAGAGACTTTTGCCTACAAATATGCCAGTCTTTATTTCGTTCCTTATGTTCACTGGGCAGTTCACGACGCCTTAAAACGAGGTTACAAAACACTTTATTTTATTTCCCGTGACGGCTATTATTTGAAACTTATGGCGGATGCCGTAATTGAGAGCAAAGGACTTCCGCTGCGCACAAAATATATTTACGGTTCACGAAAAGCATGGCGTGTGCCATCGTTTATCGACAAAGTGGATGAAGAATTTTTCGAGCCTTACGGCAACTTCAGCGGCGTTCGCAATTTCAACAAATTGCTTTCCGCCCTTTTGATTGACGAAGCAGCATTTGATAAGTTCTTCCCGGAGCTTGGTTACTTAAAAACAACGAAGCGTTATTCAGACCAGTTAATTTCTGATGTGAGCCAGAAATTAAAACGTTCCGATGCTTACAAAGAACATTTGCTTGCCGTTGCCAAAAAGCAGCGTGTCATCGTTTCCGACTATCTTCGTCAGGAAATTGATTTCAACGAACCATTTGCCTTTGTTGAGTATTGGGGCCGTGGCTATACACAGGACTGCCTGACAAGATTGTTAGCCGATGCCGCCGGTCACGAAGTAGATGACCCGATGTATTATGTACGGAGCATTTACCCGACCATCGGCAAATCCATCCGCTACAACTACACCTGCAACACACATTCCGTTGTGTTTGCAGAATCCATTTTTGCAAATCTTCCGTATCGTACCATCGAAACCTACGAAGAGAAAAATGGACGCATCGAGCCGGTATTTAATTCCTGTGAAAATGACGAAGAAATGAATCAGGCATTGGAAACTTATCTGGTTCGCTTTGCAAAGGATTTCTGTGCACTCAACTTAGAGGATGAATTTACAACCGGCCATTACCTGTATGACTTTGGCATGGCAAACTTCAAGCAGACAACCGACGATCCGATTCTGCTGAATGTCTTTGGAAGCCTCAAGGATGCCGTGGCACTTGGTGAGCGTGCTGAGGAATACGCTCCTCCGGTAACCTTCCAGACAATTGTCGACTGGATGCATGGAAAGTCATACCATACAAAATCGTTTGAAATGTCGATGAAAAAATCGAAATTTATTTATCGGTGGATTTATAAGAGTTACTGTTATTACTGCGATAATATCAGGGGGAAAATATTTAAGAATAAATATTAAAACAGTTTACGAAAAAAGCAAGTTTGTGCACTCAAATGCACAAACTTGCTTTTTTCGACTTTTTTTGCAATTTAAAGACTTAACTTTATGGCTGATATTCTTCTAAAATATCCAGTATCTTTTTCCTATGAATATTTCCATTTAAAATACTTCCATCCGGCGAAAAGCTAATTGCCCTTATATCATATGGGTCTTCATCATAGGGCGACGAATACGAAAGTTCCTCATCAAAATATTCCCCAAGATATTTTAACGCATTTCCACTCGGGAAAATGACATTTCCTGCCCCAATGGGAATTTTTAAATCCTCAAATTCTTTTAATATTTCTTTTGTCCTCAGATTATACGGATTGTCATCTTCTTTACTAACAAGCCATGCAGGACCTAACTCAATGTGTATCTTTGAATTTGAAACGCACTTAGCAAAATACTTTACTGGGTCAATGGGTATTGTTTCCTGATGAAAAGCATCAACTGATAAAAGCAGGCTCTCAACACCACTTTCTTCCAGACTCTTAACAACTTCTTTTATCCGCTCTTTCTTTCTTGAAAAATAACCATTTGTGATTAATTCCCTTTTTTTAATTCCCATCTCCGTTGCCATTTTATGAATCGCACAGACAACTTCCGGATAAATAAGTAGTTCTCCACCAAATGTCATCAAAGATTCAATTTTATATTGTCCACATATTTCACGAATTGATTTTACGGCAAGTGCTGTGTCTATATGCCCTCTGCAATTTGTATGTTCCCCTTCTGAACAGTGTTTACATTTTCCGGTGCATGCCATTGTTACAACAAATTCAATTCGATTTAAATTTTTTACATATTCATTCATAACGAAACTACATTCCCCTTTTTTATAATTTATAAATCTCCCCCGCCATCAATACCCTTTCCAGAAATCATACGAAATCAATTCCGCACCATTTTTCTGAAAATCTTTCACGGTCTTTTTATACTTGCCTGCAAGCAGCCAGCCCATTTTGAAACATCTGCCAATGGTTGCAAAGAAATCTTTTGCTTTCCGTTCGACATAAAATCCACGGCTTGTGTCCGGGTCGTATAAAAGAGCCGTTTTTCTGCGATACAAAGCATCCGGATGCACGCCCATAGGAAGCACCGCCGTCTCTTTTTTCGCCGGAAGAAGCCATCCGTTCACAGACAGCAAATGTTTCTTTGCAAAACCACCGTCCTCATATAAATGCGAAGGCTGCGGCTTTGTCTTTTCCACATCAACGCCAAACTTGTGTAAATCATCCGAAACATCCTGCATGGCATAACCCATTTTCATGATTTCCGGATGAAGTTTTGTCGGATCTAGTTCCTTCAAAAAATCAGTTCCCTTACAGAAATCTTCGACGCCCTTCATCGTCAATTCCTGATCTTTCACGCGAAGATGAAGCATTTGTCCAATAAGATGTCTCGCAACACGTTTTATCATGTGCAGACGAGAATACTCCGGATGATGGATGGCACAGGCAATCAATGTGTTTCTCATATCGTAATATTCCATGGAAGACGCCTTTCTATTATCGAACGCATCATGCCACACACCAATTCCGTTCATTGTCATAATATTTCCATCGAAACGCAGACCATATTCAATATCGTCGCCATGAATAAAAATTGGAAGCGGAAAACCACGAAATTGTGCTGCTAACGGCACGCAGCAGTACCACCAGCCATTATAGTCCATCGGGAGATTATATTCATTGCGGACAACATCTGTCATTCTCCGTAAATCATAGCCACGCTTAGTAAAACCAATACGTCCCCCCTGCCAAAGTTCTCCATTCGCATGCTGAATGTAAGGGATATCAAGACGCAAAAGCCCTCCGCCGAGCATAGCCCCTTTCCGCTCCTCTTTTAAGAAGTTAAGAAGTGTATACGTTCTGAAAAGTGACTCCGGTTCCAGTACAATATCATCATCCATCAATAAAATATGTGTGAGGCCATACTTTTCCCTATCCTCATATGCTTCTTTCATGCAGCGTCCAAAACCGCCGGAGCCGCCGGTGTTTCGATTTGGCATCACAAAAATTCTGTCGTTTGACAACTCTTCGCAAGGAAGCGTCTGTCCGTTATCCGACACATAAACATAAACATTCTGATAAAGCGGTGAATCCGGATTTTCCATCGTTTCACGCTTTAAAGTTTCCAGCGTTTTCTTCACAAATTCTTCGCGCCGGAATGTACAAATTCCAATCGCTATTTTCGCTAACTGGATGGGTTCAAAAACTGTCTCAAAACATCCACCGAGAATCTCCGTATCACTGTCTGCCCTAACCGTTGCGTAAACAATTCCCTTTACGTCTGCCAGAGAAAAGGAAAGAGAAACCTCATCCGGATCTGCCTGCCTATGTCTCTCACTGGTAAAATTTTCAGTCAATGCCATTGTTCCACCCGTAACTCCGGCATCCCACAGTCGAACCATGCAGCTTCCCTTACAGCGCAGGCGGAATCGAACCTCTTTTATTTTCGTATACATTTTCCATTTATAAGCCGAAAAACTATTAAAATAAGTAAATAAATCCGCTTCATTTCCAGCCGGTATTTTTCCGTCTGTCGTCCCATGGAAATAAAGCTCCGGCTCATTGCAAATATTTTCTTTTGGAAAAACTAAATTCTGTAATATCATTTTTATCCTCTATTTCTTCTGAGTTGCCATATAGGCATCACACACTTCATTTACCTCGCCAATCTGCATAATCTGTCCCTTATTAATCCACACCGCATGGTCGCAGAGTTTACGCACCTGGTCAATCGAATGTGATACAAACAAAAGCGTTGTTCCGCCGCCCATCATTTCATCCATTCGCTTCAAACACTTCTGCTGGAACGAATAGTCGCCAACCGCCAGAATCTCATCCACAATCAAAATGTCCGGACGCACAATCGTAGCAATCGAGAAGCCAAGCCTTGCACGCATACCGGATGAAAAGTTTTTCACCGGCGAATCCAAAAACTTATGAAGTTCTGAAAACTCCACAATTTCATCAAAATGCTCCTGCATATATTTCTTAGAATGTCCAAGCACTGTTCCATTCAAAAAGATATTTTCCCTTGCCGTCAGATTCATATCAAAACCGGCGCCAAGCTCCAATAGCGGAGAAATCGTTCCATTTACAACAATCTCCCCTTTGTACGGTTTCAAAATTCCGCTGATTGCCTTCAAAAGTGTTGACTTGCCGGAACCATTGCTTCCCACAAGCGCCCACGCCTCTCCTTTACGGATTGTAAAAGAAGCATCCCGGACGGCAAGAAACTCCTGAAAGAGAAGTTCATGTTTGATTAATTTTACAAAATATTCTTTTAGATTATCAATTTTTTCCGATGCCAGATTAAACCGTATCGTCACATCTTTTACATCGATTGCAATATCATTCACGCCATTCTCCTCCTTAAATATACAAAATAAATTTGTCCTGCGTCTTTACAAATACCCACAGTCCGATGATGAGCATCAGAAATGCCGACACAATTCCAATTATAATGAGCCACATAATACTGATTCCAGCCGGCACGAACCCTGGCAGCGTCAGCATACGAAACTGTGAAACATAGGAGTACATCGGATTCAGATGCGATACAATGTACTGAAGATTCTGTGGCAGTGCCTCAATCGGATAAAACATCGGTGTCAAATAAAGCCATGCCGTTGTAATGGCATTGTAAATATACTGGATATCCCGGAAAAATACATTGGTTGCGGCCAAGAAAAGTCCCAGCCCCATCGTAAATACAAAATTCTGTGCGAGCACAAGCGGGAACAGAAAAAGCCGCCACGTAAATTCTCCCCCGGTAAATAACATAACAATCAAAAGCGCTCCCATTGAAAATACACAGTCAATCAAACCACTGATAATTTTTGAAACGGTAAAAACGTATTTCGGTACATATGTTTTTTTGAGGAGTGATGCACTTCCGTTAATCGACTGAATCGCCGATTTCGTGGACAGATTCATAAAGTTAAACATAACCTGGCCGCTCATCAAATATACCGGGAAGTTAGTAATACTGGCTCTCGTAAACATTTTAGAAAATACAATCGCCATGATAATCATAATAAACAGCGGGTTTAATACACTCCACAAATAGCCCAGCACACTGCGGCGGTATTTCAATTTCAAATCCCTGCTCACAAGCTGTCCCATCAAATCTTTGAATCGGACAAAGCCCTTTATTCTGGCAACAAATAATGACATACACTACCTCCATTCTCTAGTCGCATCCGTATGCCTTCCGGCATAAATACGACGCCAAACGATACAATCCATACCCACTATGCCGCAGCATTTTCACGGCACGGTTTGTCACACTGTGGTAAATATCCGGAAATTCTTTTTTAATTCGTTTATCCCAAGCCACAATTTGATTTTTGTGAACCGCCTCTGCCGGATAACTCAAATAAATTTTATACTGGCTTGTCAATATTTTCGCTACGCCTTCCGCCACATATGCTTTTTTCTCCGGCGTCAGACGCTCTGCTTCTTCCTTATAAAATTCCAGCAAATGTGTCAGCACCATCTCATGGTGTGCGCAGTTTTTCTGCATATTTCGGATGTTCATACTCTGCGTCTCCATCCCAAGTCTGTAACAGTACACCTGCTTTTCCAAAAACGCAATTGTTTTCACAAACGGAATCGGATACAAATTATACTCGGCGTCCACATAAAAACAATGTTCATCCAGACGTCTTCCCATTTTTTTCAGCAATTCCGTGCGGTAAGTAGCAGCATGCATATTAATGTAAACTTTGCCGCAGACTTTCTCAAATGGATACGTTTTCCGATACTCTTTTTCCGGAAATTCATGGTGCATCTCACTCACCATTTCACCGGAAGCATCGTTAAAACTATGGTAGTCATTCACCACCAAATCAGCCTCTGCGGTCTGAAGATATGAAAGCAACTCTTTCAAGCCTTCTGCGGACACGTAATCGTCCCCGTCAACGGTCTTAAAATATTTACCCGCTGCCTCTTCGATTCCGCGGTTTACCGTCGAACCATGACCGCCATTTTCTTTATCAATCAAACGGAATACATCCGGATAATTAGCCTCATATTCACGGGCAATTTCATTGACCCCTTCACCGGAACCATCATTTACAATCAAAACTTCTAACTGGTCCGTTACTTCCGGAATCAAAAAACTATCCAATGTTTCACGAAGATAATCCTCCACATGATAGGCGGCTATGGACACCGTCAAAAGTTTCATTTCAATTCCCCGCTTTCTGCCTCTGCATAAATTCTCCGCATTTTTTCTTCCACTAAATCAATCGAAAAATCCTGCACTCTTTTTTTGTTCCATTCACCCATCCGTTTTGCCTCTTCCGGGTAATCTAAGAAAAAGGAAAGACCTTTTACATAATCGGATGCATTTCCCTCTTCAAATAAAAATCCGCCTTCTCCATCGGAAATCAAATCATGGTTTCCACGGATATCTAAGGCAAGCACCGGGAGTCCGGCACGCATTGCCTCCATCATCGCTACCGGAAGTCCTTCACGCTTCGATGGAAAGGCAAAGCAGTCTGCCTGCAAAAGAACATCCGGAATTTTCTCACAGTAACCGGCAAATACCACCTGTTCATCAAGATGCATCTCCCGCACCACGGTGCGCAGATGTTCTTCCATCGCACCAGTACCACAAATAAGATACGTCAGTTTTTTTCTGCGGAATCGATCCATCGCCCGGAGCATAACTTCATTATTTTTTCCTTCCGTCAGCTCGCCAACACTCACAACTACTTTGTGGTCCGCCGGGATTCCGTATGCTTTCCGCATATCAAAATCAGGGTCTTTTTCAGGGGCCGGTTTCAAGCCAACACCCTGCACATATTCCACATTTCCGCGAATCGGGAATTTTTTTGCCCTCGCATAATCTTCCTGATTAATCACCAAAAGTTTATCCGTATATCTCGCATAATGCTTTTCCGCTACATAATATTTCCAATTGGAAACCGGTGCACCCTCATAAAAATGAAAGCCATGTGCGGTATAAATAACAGGAACTTTTCTTCCTGTCATTTTGTATACTTTCTCTGCCGCTTTGCGTGTGAGAACTCCTGTCATCGGCATATGGCAGTGAATCAAATCAAATTTTTCCTCAAGCATCAGTTTTTTCAACGCCAAATAGCACGTCCGCACATCCCTGGAAAATGGCGAGCGCCCAAACGGAATATGATGTCGGTGGATTCCCGTGCCCATCAGCCGGGAATTGTCTTTTCCATACACAACAACATCAAAGTTTGCCGCATAATGGATTTCATATCCCATTTCCTGTAATATTTTCACGTTGTTCATTTCAAACTGTGGTACAAAGCCGCTGACTCTTGTTACCAGTAATGCTTTTTTACTCATGATGCGATTCCTCCCTGGATGTATATTCCTGAATCTTGCGTTCGACCTCTTCGTTGCCCTCGGTGTGTTCTTTCAATCCCGTTGTCTGGTCGGTATCCACGCCCTCTGTCGAGTCCTTTTTCAAAACGGTTTTTACTGTCATAAGAATCAGTTTCAAGTCCATCCACAGAGAGTAATTTTCAATATAAAACAAATCCAGTTTCAGTTTGTCATAGGGAACGGTGTTGTATTTTCCGTAAATCTGTGCAAATCCGGTCACTCCGGCTTTTACACGGGTGCGGAAAACAAACTCCGGCATTTCTTTCTGGTATTCTGCAATAATTTCCGGCCGCTCCGGTCTCGGTCCGACAAGCGACATATCCCCGGAAAGCACGTTAAAAAGCTGTGGCAGTTCATCTAACCGGACAGCACGCAAAAAACGGCCCACCGGCGTAATCCGCTCATCATGCTCTTTGGCAAGAACGGCTTCTCCCGACTTTTCGGCATCCACAATCATGCTGCGGAATTTTAAAATAGAAAATTCCCGATTGTCTTTCGTGCACCGCACCTGCCTGTAAAAAACCGGACCTCCGTCGCAGCATTTTATCGCAAATGCCACCAAGAGCATAATCGGCGACAATAAAATCGTAAGCGGCACCGCAATGAGCAAATCTACCGTACGCTTCCAAAACCGCTGGTCGAAACTCAAAGAATATCCCTTAGACAGCAAAAATGGGGTGTCAAACACATGAATTTCGTCGCCACCCATCAAAATAATATCGGAAATCTTCGGCATTACATACGCCCGGATTCCATTTCCATAACAATATTTTAAAATTTCATTTCTTGTTTCCGCCGCAATATCTCCAATCAAAACCGCCTGATAATCTTTCACCGTCTCGGCAATGCGGTCGATTCCGGCATGGGCATCAATTGCCCCGTAAATCGCATACTTATCACGTCTTGTCTCCAATTTATCGACTAACTCCGACGCCGGTCTGTCACCATAAATCAGAAGAATTTTCCACGGCTGGAAAATGCGGTTATACAATCGTCTCGTCACAACTGTCCAAACAACCGCAATCACGCAGTCAATTAACTGCATCAAAATCATGTATCCCGGATTGACAAGCCCAAAAGCCAGCAGACAAATCACGAAATACATCACAATATTTGCTAAAAATGTAGCTAAAAACTGCGACAGCACCACTTCCATCCGCCGCAGCTGTCCAATTCTGAGTGCCCCATACATCGTTGAGAAAAAGTACACTAAAATTGCGTAAAGCCCAATCAAAGCCCAGTTACCTTTGCGGTAGAAATGGAAAAAGTACATCGTGTCCCAGTACACGCGGTACCAGAAATACGCAAAAACTGTCGCCATCAATGCCACGCTTATTAAGGAAAAGAAGAACAAAATCGTCTTCTTGTACGGGTCATAATTTTTATTCATGACAACCATCCACCTCCCAAACTGTCTGTCATGCACAAGTATAGTAATTTTACCATAGATGGAAAGTTATTGTCAATGTAGGGGGTCGTTGCCGATTTTTTAGGTTTCCATAAATCATCAAGAAAAGTTTGTGCTTCGTGGGCGCTCCCGCTTAACAAACGCGTATGGGTATCGGCATGCAAAATACGCAATGCCAGATACCCACGTGTTTGTACCCACTCACCCCAAATCTTTTCTTGATGATTTATTAGAAAACAAAAAATCGGAAGTGCCCCCCTGTCACAAACTACGCATTTGAAACTTAGTATGATTCTTTCTCTTATAAAAAATGCTTAACAAGAAACGCTCCTATTCTAAGGCTGCGTACAATCAGTTTTGGAGTACTAAAACAAAAAATGCTCCTTCGGCAAAACATGTACAATATAATAATTAACAATGTTATATCTCTTTTTTAGTTTCTCTGCAAAACTATACTCCGTTCCATGAGAAAGGTCAGAATCATCACAAATTTTTAGTTTATCATTCATTGTAGAATCACTCATACCATTTAATACCAATTTATCAACTTCATCTAAATCATTTTCGCAAAAAGAATCATAAGGATACACCTCTGCCGCTTCTTCAACGGGCACCTCTTTCTCTATAATTAATTTCTTCATTAATCTAGAAAAAAGTTTTTTCTGCTTTTCTATTTTCTCTTCTTTTTTAATAATCTCTAGATATCTTTCAATAACACATAACAATTTTCCTAAAAAAACTTCCATTTGATATGCCTTCAGAAAATATATCATATTATACTGACGTATCTCATCAATCATTTCTCCAATGCACTCATTAATGTGTTCCAATTCTCTTATTCTATTTCTATCCTCTGTTAGAATGTTTTCCTTCTCTAATTCGAAAATTTTTTTGTCAAGTTCAAAAATGTATTTTGAAATAACATTAGCAAATTGTTGCCATTCTTTTTGCGTTGCAATTCTTATTTCAACAAAAAAAGTTACATCAGCAAAAAGAGCCCCAGAAAAAAAGGACACTGCAATATCATTAATCAATTTACAACTCTCATTTGTTTCGCCATATGTCTTTATTACAAATATTAATGAGAGAACTGCTATAGCAGAACTAATAATAAACAGTCTCCATTTTTTTATAAGAATCCAAACACGTTTCCAACTTATATTCATCATTTATCCCTCTCTTTCAATTCCCACGTAATACAACACCTGTAGTTACTTATTATACTCCTTAGTTATTCTATTGTCATTATCTATATTAGTCTTTAATCCCAATTTACAGGCAATTAAGATATTACAAATTTCATAGATATATACACAACTAAGTATTACTATTATTTAAAAAGCAAGTGATTTATATCGACATTTTCTTTTTGAGAAATTTCAATGATATTTGAGCTATGTTAAGTATTTGCTGCCAATTGGGTTCCAGTATAGTATCAAAAAAATTGAGGGGAACTATATGTATGGTCAAGATGGCTTTATGGTTCTATGCAACTCTTTCTTCTAATTTTCCGTTGTTTTGGGTTGCTTTTGTTCAAAAGGCATGCAGCTCTTTTGTCTTTTTCCGAGAAGAAAGGTTGCATATGAGGTCAAAGTTATTAGTTTGCATCAGGGGTTCGTTAGCAATCTTTTTGGATTCCCCGTAATTTATCAAGAAAAGATTTGGGGTGAGTGGGTACAAACACGTGGGTATGAGGCATTGCGTATTTTGCATGCCCATACCCTTACGCGTTTGTTAAGCGGGAGCACCCACGAAGCACAAACTTTTCTTGATAAATTACGAAAACCAAAAAGGCGCCAACGCCCCCTAACACAAACCAAAACTCAGTTTAACTTGAAAGATATCTCTTTTTCTACTAAAATAAGAATTACGATTGAAAAGCAAACGCGCACTTTTTGAGTTTTGCGCAGATTGAGAGGTTAGTATGGATAATCGAAATTTTACTCTGCTTACTGATTTTTACGAAATCACAATGATGCAGGGCTATTTTAAAAATCATGCATCAAATTGTGTTGTTTTTGATTTATTTTACCGTCAGAATCCGGATGATGGTGCGTATGCCGTATGTGCCGGACTGGCTCAGGTAATTGACTATGTCAAAAGCCTTCACTTTGATTATGAGGATATTGATTACTTACGCGGTCTTGGCGTGTTTGATGAAGACTTTTTGGATTATCTTGCAAGTTTTCATTTTACAGGGGATATTTATGCGATTCCGGAAGGTACCGTAGTCTTTCCGCGCGAGCCGCTTTTAAAAGTTGTCGCACCGATTTTAGAGGCGCAGTTAGTGGAAACAGCACTCTTAAATCTGATTAACCACCAAAGCCTGATTGCAACAAAAGCTTCCCGTGTCTGCTATGCAGCAAAGGGCGGTGGCGTTATGGAATTTGGTCTGCGGCGCGCACAGGGACCGGATGCCGGTACATTCGGGGCACGTGCGGCTGTCATTGGCGGATGTATTGGTACAAGCAACGTAATTTGCGCAAAAGAATATGATGTTCCCGCACTTGGCACGCACGCACACAGCTGGATTATGAGTTATGGGGATGAATTGACTGCATTCCGCAAATATGCCGAATTGTATCCAAATAACACGACACTTCTTGTTGACACCTATGACACCCTTCGTTCGGGCGTACCGAATGCCATCCGTGTATTTGAAGAATTGAGTGAGCAGAACCGCATGCCGAAAAAATATGGCATTCGTCTCGACAGCGGCGACCTTGCTTACCTTTCAAAAAAAGCAAGAAAAATGTTAGACGATGCGGGATTTCCGGACGCCGAAATCTGTGCTTCAAGTGATTTGGATGAATATCTGATTGACTCTCTGCTCTCACAGGGTGCCTGCATTGATTCCTGGGGCGTTGGCACAAACCTGATTACATCCAAAAACACACCTGCGTTTGGCGGTGTATACAAATTGGCTGCGGTAGAAATTGACGGAGAAATGATTCCAAAAATCAAATTATCCGAAAACCCGGCAAAAATCACAAATCCTGGCAACAAAACGGTTTACCGCATTTACGACAAAGAATCCGGAAAAATCCGTGCCGATTACATAACACTTGCGGACGAAACCTTTGACGAATCCGAAGATTTGCTTCTTTTTGACCCGAATGCTACTTGGAAAAAAACGCGTCTTGAAGGCGGCACCTACACGATGAAAGAAATTTTAGTTCCTATTTTCAAAAACGGACAGTGTGTTTACGACTCGCCATCCGTTATGGAAATTCAAAAACACTGCAAGGAGCAATTGGAAACGATGTGGGAAGAATCAAGACGTCTGGTTAATCCTCAGGAAGTATTTGTTGATTTGTCTGACAAGTTGTATGAAATGAAAAAAGAATTATTAAATGAAGTAGGACGCTGAGTAAGCGTCCTACAAATTGTTATTTTCGTATACAAAGATACAAAACATTTCCATCCTTCTAACTCATCAAATAATAGCCATAGAAGGGCATAATGTTTCTTCCTTTTCTTGTACTAATTATTCTTTGTTTTCTTAAAAATTGTCTGCAACCGCGGAATCCCAAAATAAGCCACACAAAAGCCAAAAATTCCCCCAATGGTATTTAACATTACATCATCAATATCAACACAACGGTAATTTACTTGTAACATAGCGTTAAATGCTCCCTGCCAAACTTCTACTAAAACTGTTACAAGAATAATGCAGCATAATACCTTGAAAAACTTTTTGCCTTCTTTAAAATAATAGCAAAGTGAAAAACCAAAAGGTATAAATAAAAGAATGTTTCCAAAAAATTGATAACACAAAGTGCCATATGTATGATATGTTATTGCTTCACCAAAAATAGATATTATTGTATGAAACGGAATAAAATTATTCCCCAGTCCTTCTCCATCCGTAATCATCGTCTGCAATAATTCATCTTGATACGGAAATGGAAAAAAGCATACACAAACAATCAACATAACAGACAAAAGACAACCCATTGTCGATAAATACCTTTTATCTCTCAAATCCCGGTTTAATGCTCCCATAACAAACATGCAAATTATAAGAAACGCAAAAAAGAATAAAATAAACTGTGCTGTAATCATATAAACTCCTTTCCCTCCAGCAATATTATCTCTTTTTCCATCAATTTCTAATTAAATCCGTAAATCTTCTGTGACAAACTATAACCCCACACGACAATCTTTCTGCCGGCTTTGCTGCGGAACTGCATCGGCTTACTCAGTGCCATTTTATTTATCATGCGGTACATGATTTTATTTTTATTTTTCAGGTACTCCCATAATTCCTCGCGTTTCAGCAGGCTTTCTTCCGAGCCTTCTTTAATGAGAAATACAGAACTAACCGTCATCATCATTGTCAAATATTTTACCATGTAATCGCGCAGTTTTTTGTTCTTGATTTTTGTCAAATCATACGCATCAATCATCAATTTGTTGACTTTAATCTGCTGGTCGATACGTCCAATCATTACTTTTTCGTTTACCGACTGGTCATCTCTTCCGATAAAATAACGATACAAATCGGCATTCACGTAATACATTTTTTTCACAAACGGAAGCGGATTATAAACAAAAATGTTATCTACATAAAACGTATGTCTTGGCAGTTCAAGCTGGCAGTCGCGAAGCATTTTCGTCCGGTAAATAACCGAATGCATCAAAATGTTCTGACTAATCTTAAAGCGTTTTACATCATTCCACGTAAATACCTGATTTTCCGGAAAAACGCCATCGTAGCGAATCACTTTGTGTTTGTGAAGGCTTGGCTTTTCGTAAACATAATTAGCAAGCAGCATATCCACGCCGGAACCATCTTCCACAAAACTGCGAAGCACATCCAAAATCTTAAGGAATGCCCCTCTGTCAAACCAGTCATCACTGTCGAGCACCTTGTAATACAAACCACTTGCATTGGCAAGACCGGTATTTACTGCTGCCCCGTGGCCCCCGTTTTCCTGGTGAATCGCCCGTACAATCGTCGGATGTTCTTTTTGCAGACGGTCGGCAATTTCAGCCGTTTTATCTGAAGAACCATCATTTACCAGAATAATTTCAACATCTTCGCCACCTACTAACGCGGTTTCTACTGCATGCTCCATGTAATCCTGCGAATTATAGCAAGGTATCGCAACCGTCAATAGTTTCATTCTCAAAACCCTTCTTTCTTAAAT
The DNA here is from genome assembly GCF_003477605.1 of Clostridium sp. AF37-5. Taxonomy (GTDB): domain Bacteria; phylum Bacillota; class Clostridia; order Lachnospirales; family Lachnospiraceae; genus Eubacterium_F. The sequence continues at coordinate 26,776 of NZ_QUDR01000012.1, read as the reverse complement.
TTCCTCTGCCACCGTCAGTGCACGGTCCACAATCGCATCAATATTATAATACTTGTATTCAGCCAAACGTCCCAACAGATAGAAGTTTGGAATCTTATTAACAAGTTCTTTGTACTTCAAAAACAGAGCATCATTTTCAGCGTTATTAATTGCATAATAAGGAATTTCCCCGTCTTTTCCCTGATAAGGCATCGGGTATTCTTTCACAATTGTCGTATCCTTTGCATCCAACTGGCCGGACAAATACTTAAACTCTGTTATACGGGTAAAATCTTCCGACACCGTGTAGTTTACTACACCGTGGCTCTGATAAAATTTCTTGTCATAGTGCTCAAAATCAAACCGCAGCGAACGATACGGAAGTCTGCCAAAGCGGCATCCAAACAGCTCATCCAAAGCTCCGGTAAAAATCACATTACCGGTAAATGGCTGCCCCTCAAAAAGAACCTTATTTTCTGCCTCCGGGTCAATGGTAAGAACCGATGCAGCCTCGCAATTTAAGCGCACTTCAATGCCCGGATAATCGAGCATTTTTTCAAAAATCGGCGTAAATCCTTCCTTCGGAAGTCCCTGATATTTATCCTGAAAATAACGGTTATCTCTGGATAAAAGAACCGGAACTCGGCCAGACACAGCCGGATCGATTTCCTTCGGCGATTTGCCCCACTGCTTCATCGTATATTTCAAGAAAACATTTTCATATACATACTGAGCAATCTCCTGTAACTCTTCATTTTCATGATTCATAAGTTCCAGAATCGGAACTCTGGCACCTTCGCCAAAATTATCAATTAAAAGCTTTTCCAAATGCGGCGCGCGCTCGCCGTACACAAGCTCCAGCGTATTTAAGTTAAACGGAATTGGCAATTCTCTGCCGTATACATTTCCAACAACTTCATGGCGGTACTCATACCAGTCGGTAAAACGTGACAAATACTCATACACTCTATCAATATTGGTATGGAAAATATGCGGTCCATACTGATGAATCAAAATGCCATAGTCGTCTTTTTTGTCATAGCAGTTGCCGCCGACATGGTCTCTGGCGTCAATTACTAACACCTGCTGTCCTTTTTTCTCAGCCAGCTCTCTGGCTACCACAGCACCGGCGAAGCCGCTGCCAATCACAATACTATCGAACATATCTGTCCTCCCTCATTTATTCCTTATTATTCCTATTTTACCAAACCTAGCGAATAATATCCACTATTAATTTCGGAATCCTTGGAGCTTCTTTCGAATACCGGATACTGCTCTCAAACATTGCCATTCCACGGTTCAATTTTTCTTTTGTTCCTGCATAGCAGATGGCAATCGGTTCGCCTTTTTTCACGGTATCTCCAATTTTCTTTTTCAAGTAAATACCTGCGCTCATATCAATGACGCTGTCTTTGGTCTCCCTGCCGGCACCCAAAAGTCCTGCTGCCACACCAATCTTCTCGGTATCCATCCCGGATAAAAATCCATCTTCTGCAGCAAGCACTTCTCCCTCAAATGCGTCTCTCTCAAAAAATTCCGGATGCTCTACATAACGGATATCGCCGCCCTGCGCCTGTACCATTTCTTTGAATTTTTCAAATGCCTGTCCGGACGAAAGAGCTTTTTTCGCCATCCTTTTTCCCTGACTGTGGCTTACATTTTCCAGCCCAAGTGACAGCATCATACCGGCTATCGCCACACTGACTTCTTTGACATCTTCCGGGCCTCCTCCTTTTAACACCTCAATCGCTTCTTTTACTTCCATGTTATTGCCGATTGCAAATCCGAGCGGTTCCTCCATGCCGGTTAAAATTGCCACGGTCTCTTTTCCCGCATGATTTCCAATTGCCACCATATGTTTCGCAAGTTTTTTCGCATCTCTTGTATTTTTCATAAATGCTCCGCTGCCCGTCGTGACATCCAAAACAATTTTGTCACTTCCTGCCGCCAGCTTCTTGCTCATAACCGACGCTGCAATCAACGGAATACTGTCCACTGTAGCTGTTACATCGCGGAGTGCATACAAAAGTTTGTCCGCCGGTGCCAGATTTCCGGTCTGTCCAATCACGCTGATTCCCGTTTTTTTCACCGTTTCAAAAAACTCCTCTGCCGAAAGGTCAATGCGAAAACCGGATATCGACTCCAGTTTATCTAGCGTTCCCCCGGTAAATCCAAGTCCGCGTCCACTCATTTTTGCCACCGGCACGCCACAAGCCGCCACAATCGGTCCAACAATCAGTGTTGTCTTGTCGCCAACACCGCCCGTCGAATGTTTGTCCACTTTAATTCCTTCAATCGGTGACAAATCGACCAAATCTCCGGAATCCCGCATTGCCAGAGTAAACGCCGCCAGTTCCTCATTTTCCATGCCATTAAAGTAAATTGCCATCAGCATGGCAGACATCTGATAATCCGGAATTTTCCCTGCCACATAATCCGTTATCATAAAATCAATTTCTTCTTTTGTCAGTGTCTCTCCATTCTTTTTTTTCTGGATTAAATCAACAAATCTCTCTTTTCCCATGTGAAATACCTCCTATATAATACGACCGTTCCCATAAACCCAATCGAAACGATTTCCGTTAGTTATAATGTAACATATTCTAGCCATTCCTGCCAGTAATTTACGGTTTTTTGCCCGCAAAATAATGAACCCATTCAAAATCCGAACACTCCGCATTTTTCCATGTCATCAAATAAAATTCTAAATCCCTGCCAGGCACCTTTACCATGTTGGCAATCCCAAGAACCGGCGACGGAAAGTCCTTGCAGTAATAGAGTTCTTTCCCATCAATCTTCTTCTCCCATGCATTGGCATCCAATTTCCCACCATAGATGCCATTCCCCGTCAACAGATATCCGAAATCGTCATCAATCACAAGACCGGAAGTGCTGCTTTCCGATGTCATTCCCTCACATTTTATAACCTTTTTCGGCACACTTTCATAAAGTGATTTTTTCATAATCAACTGCTGTCTCGGTGCCACCACATAATAGTTTCCTTCCGTATCAAACCCTGCTGATATATCATCAATTTTTCCATCTTTGGCAAGAAATTTTTCTTCTACACTGTCGTACTCTATTGCCTGTCCGTCCGTGGCATCTTCCTTTAAGGAAAAGAAAAACACAAGACGTGATTCGTTAATCACACTAAACGATACAATCTTTTGCCCTTTTACACGTGACGTAATATCAGGGATATGAAGTTCCCGGATTTCCCTATTTTTCTTGATTTTATACAGCTGGCATTTTGTTTTACTATTATCACTATACATCACGTACAAATTCTGCTTTGTATCGGCTGCAATCTGAATTTCACCATTGCCGCAGTTTTTTGCAATAAAATCACTCCATGCCGTTTTTTTCATCACCCATTTCTTATCTTCCTCCCACCGGCACTCCATATAAGAATCTTTTCCGGAAGTCTGCATGCGAAAAATATAATACGGCACCTCTTCATTTACAATAAGGTACATTTGTTTCATATCTTTTGAAAATGCAAGCTCCGGCTTTTGTATCTTTTCATATTCGTATGACTTATCTCGTTTTAGAGAAACTTCCTCTCTCGGTTGCACCGCAGCTTCTTTATCGCAGGAAATAACAAACAGACTCAAGCAACAAATCAGAAAACACCGAACCCACTTCATAGTAACTCACGCCCTTTCCTAAACTATCAACACAAAACTATTACTTTGTATTTTACTACAACTGAGATATGATGTCCATCATACTTTCAGCCAAGTTTTTAGACCAAGTTTTTAGAAGAAAAGAACCACATGCAACCTTATCCTTCATATATACCAAGAATAGTTGCATAGATTTTGAGAAAATTCAGCCGAAAGCAACCAAAAAGCAAGAAATTAATATAAAGAGTTGCATGTGTCGTACAATTTTCCCGAATAAAACCGAATAATGAGGTGAAAATGCAACCCTCTAGGCAAAAATCAAGCAAAAGAGTTGTTCCGGAAGTGTTAACCTCAAATTTTAGCCACAAATCACCCCCAAATTTCAGCCACAAAAGATGTAGCAAATATTCGTTATAAGTTTATTTAGATTTCGGCAGCTCAGAAGAAAAATTTTTCTTCTGAGCTGCCGAAATCTAAAGACAAGTCCTAACCATTACTTGCCTACACCCCCTCAAATATGTTATACTTTTGACGATTATTACACTTTATGAAAGGGGATTTTTTATGTCCACAACTACCATTGCGGTGTTAATTGCCTTCGTGTGTTATTTAGCGATGATGATTGGCATCGGCATCTTTTCGATGAAAAAAACAAACAGTACCGAAGATTATTTTCTTGGCGGAAGAGGCTTAAACAGCTGGGTTGCCGCTCTTTCCGCACAGGCTTCCGATATGAGCGGATGGCTCTTGATGGGACTGCCGGGTTCGATTTACCTTGCCGGAACCGGAAAAGCCTGGATTGCCATCGGATTGTTTATCGGAACGGCGCTTAACTGGATTTGCATTTCCAAACGCCTGCGCCGTTACACAATTGTAGCAAACAACTCTTTAACACTCCCGGAATTTTTCCAGAACCGTTTTCGCGATAAGAAAAAGATTCTTCTTGGAATTTCTTCCATTGTAATCGTTATTTTCTTCTTAGTGTATACCGCATCGGCACTGGCATCCGGTGGAAAACTCTTCCAGACCGTATTTGGTCTTGATTACCACTACGCACTTTTAATTGGTGCAGCCGTTATTCTGGCATACACGTTTATGGGAGGATTCCTCGCCGTATGTACCACCGATTTTGTGCAGGGAACCATGATGCTTATCGCTCTCTTAACGGTGCCAATTATCGCTTATGCCGCTATCAGTGGCGACTTCACCGGTGCATTAACCGCTCACGGTGTAGCAGAAAATTCAGACTTCTTAAGTTTGTTCTATATGGAAGGAAAACCATATCCGCTGATTTCCATCGTTTCTGACTTAGCCTGGGGACTTGGTTACTGCGGTATGCCACATATCTTAGTCCGTTTTATGGCTGTTAAGAGCGAAAAAGAATTGAAAAAATCCAGTGTAATCGCAATCGTATGGGTTGCCATTTCGCTGATTGCCGCATGCTTTATCGGAATCTTAGGACGCGGATTCTTAAATGAAACACTCGTAGAAACCGGTTCCGAAAATGTATTTATCAAAATGATTCAGCAGATTTTCGATGGCAACATCGTTTTAATCTTTATTGGCGGTTTGTTCCTTTGCGGAATCCTTGCTGCCATTATGTCAACAGCAGATTCCCAGCTTCTTGTCTGCGCCTCCTCCGCATCTAAAGATATTTTCAAAAATATTCTGAAACCGGAAGCAGAAGACAAAAAAGTATTAAATGTAAGCCGTATTACGGTTCTTGTAATTGCTGTCGTTGCCTGCATTATCGCATGGAACCCGGACAGCAGTATCATGGGACTTGTTTCTGACGCATGGGCCGGTCTTGGTTCCGCCTTTGGTCCACTCGTTGTGTGCTCCCTGTTCTGGAAACGTACCAACCTTCCGGGTGCCGTTGCCGGCATCGTATCCGGTGGATTGTTTGTTATCATCTGGGATTACCTTCCAATTCTTGGCGGTCAGACACCTTACGCCGTAACCGGAATTTACTCCCTGTTATTAGGATTCTTTGTCAGCCTTTTGTGCATTGTCATTGTCAGCCTTTTGACAAAAGCACCATCCAAAGAAATTGTTGAAGAATTTGAATCTGTCAAAACTTATCAGGAATAAATAGCAAAACCTACGGAGGTTTTTATGGAGTTTAAAGGTTTAAAAAAAATTCATGACGGTCACTTTATCCACCGCTATGATATCACATATGAAACGGTCGATGGAAAAGAAAAAGTTTATGAAATGATTAGCCGAAATCCGGACATTTCCACGCTTTCGGAGCTTCAGGCAAAAACACCGGACTCTGTCGTTTTAATCATGCACGATGAGAAGAACGAAAAAATACTGTTAAATAAAGAATTCCGCCTTGCCTTAGGCGACTGGGTATATAATTTCCCGGCAGGTCTGATTGATGAGGGTGAAGAGCCAATCGAAAGCGCAAGGCGCGAATTAAAAGAAGAAACCGGACTTGATTTACTGACGGTAAACGATATTCTTCCTTTAAGTTACAGTGCCATTGGCTTTGCCAATGAAACCAACCTCTGTATCGTCGGTGTTGCAGACGGCACCTTTTCCAAAAGCAGTTCCACTGTTGAGGAAATAAAAGCCGGCTGGTACACAAAAGACGAAGTCAAAAAACTTCTGAAAACGGAATTATTCGCCGCAAGAACGCAATCTTACTGTTACTTGTGGAGTAAATAAAAAAATGCTTAGAAGGCTAAAATCCTGACATCAGATTTCGCTTTCTAAGCATTTTATTTTCTAACATTTCTTACTTGGTTCCAAAGATTCGGTCTCCGGCATCTCCAAGTCCCGGACAAATATACGCATTTTCATTCAGACAGCGGTCTTTGCAGCCCACATAAAGCTGAATATCCGGATGTGCTTTCATCAGACGCTCAATTCCTTCCGGTGCAGCAATAATCGACATAAATTTAATGTTCTTTCCACCATGCGCTTTGATAAAATCTACTGCCGCCACTGCCGAACCACCGGTTGCCAACATCGGATCTACAACCACAATCGTTCTCTGGTCAATCGGTTCCGGAAGCTTACAGTAATACTCATGAGGTTCATGTGTTTCCTCATCACGGTACAAACCGATATGACCGACTTTCGCCGATGGCACCAGTGATAAAATACCGCTTACCATACCAAGTCCGGCACGAAGAATCGGCACAATAGCTAACTTCTTTCCGGCAATCATCGGTGTCCGGCACGTCTCAATTGGTGTCTTAATTTCCACATCTTCAACCGGCAGATCACGGAGTGCCTCATATCCCATAAGCATGGCAATCTCCTCAATCAGACGGCGGAACTCATTCGTTCCTGTTGCCTCATTTCGCAAAATCGAAATCTTATGCTGAATCAGCGGATGTTCCATTATAGTAATCTGTTTCATTTTCTTTCCTCCATTTTCTTTCGCGTTTTCTATTATTGTACCTTTTCTTGTAAAAAAATACAATCTCGCATTATCTCATTCTTCATTTTTTTGCTGATAATAGAACTGAATCAAGCCAATTCTCGATTTTGTACCCGTTTTCTCATTCAAGGAAGAAATATGCCGATACAAAGCAGCTCTTGAAATATATAATTGTTTCGCCAAATCTTTCGCACTGTCATCAAAATTTAACAATGCATCCAAAACTTCCGTTTCTCTTTTTGTGAGGGAATATTTCTCTGCAAATGCTCCTAAGTCAAGTGTCTGTGCATCTTCTGCCTTTTTCTTTCCCTGCTGCCTCTCCGTCGCAAACATCGCAATGCTGATAAGCGCAAACAGCAAAAGCACCACAGAAGAAATCAAAATTACATTCCCACCTTCTACTAAGGCTATCGATCCTCCGGTCACGACCGCCGCTCCCGCATTGTTTACCGCTCTTCCCATGCCTGCCCAGAGTGCAGGAATGGAACTCTGTACCGCATAATTCATAAATCTCGTCGTAAAATAGACAACGAAAAATCCGGATGACAAATAAAAAATAACAAGTCCGGCAAGCACCGAGCCGCCTGTCACAATAACAAGCACACAGAGTACGGATAAAAGCGTGACGCAGAACATCACAATCGACATATACCGGTGATTTTTTAAATCAAACAAAAAGCCTGCCAAAATCCCGCTTACCGCCAATAGAAGCCTCGGCCACTGTCCAACATCCAAGCTTCCCTTTGCATGCTGTAATGTAACTGCATTATCCAATGCCGCAAAAATCATCGTCATACACAAAACACATAAAACCAATATAAACCCTGTTATTTTCTCCTGTTTCTCCCCCTTGTCCACAGGCTCTAACTCCACTGCTTCCTTTTGTATGAGCAGATAATAAACCGTGGCGGCAAAAAGAATAAATACAAAAATCAACTGTACCATCTGGCTGCGAACAAGATTGTTACATATAAACTGAAAAAGCAACCCCAGTGCATAAGCCACACCAACCAAAAGTGCTAGGCGCGAATCTCTGCCAACATAAAAAAGTGCATGATAATGCAGAGCACTGCCAAACAATCCAAGCAGCACAAATACAACACCGCCCATAAAAAGACAGATGGCGTAACTATCCGCTTCACATAAAAAGAACAAGCAGACCGCCATAATAAGCGGAAACATGACTGTCACCACTCTTTTTACAAAAGCAGATTTTATCCTGTGAAATAGAGCATATAAAAGAAAACCAATGACGCTGACACCCAGCACAATTCCCTGTGCACTAACCGCCTGCTGCGAAGATGAAAACGCACTCATTATATTCACAAATAAATATTCTGTCTCTAAAAATAAAAATGTAAAAATGGCTAATAAAACACCCGCCGTAAATCTCTTCTTCATCTTTGTTCACCTTTCTATTTCCTCCCTCATTTTACTATTCTTACGCCACAATTGCAACAATGCTTGTCAGATGAACTTTTTTTCTTTATAATAAAACCAATAACGATTATGAGGAGGTTTCTTATGGAAACAAAAAACAATGCAATCCGCGATGCCAGAACGCTTGGCATCCCCAAAATGCTACTGTTAGGTCTACAGCATATGTTCGCCATGTTTGGTGCCACAATCTTAGTACCGATTCTGGTAAACAACTATTTTAAAGGAGAGGGGCTCTCCATTCAGGTTACATTATTCTGCGCCGGTGTCGGCACACTTTTCTTCCATTTGTGTACGAAATTAAAAGTTCCCGCTTTTCTTGGTTCTTCGTTCGCCTTTCTCGGCGGATTTGAAACCGTTTCCAAATTGGACACCGGAATTTTCAAAGATATGTCCATGGGCGAAAAACTGCCTTACGCCTGCGGCGGTATCGTAGTAGCCGGTGCTCTGTATCTGGTGCTTGCACTGATTATCAAACTAGTCGGTGTGAAACGTGCGATGCGTTTTCTTCCACCGGTTGTCACCGGTCCGATTATTATCTGCATCGGCTTAAGCTTAGCACCATCCGCAGTTAATAATGTTCAGACAAACTGGCTGTTAGCCATTATCGCATTTACCATCATTGTGATTTTCAACATTTGGGGAAAAGGTATGTGGAAAATCATCCCAATTCTTCTCGGCATTGCCGGTGCTTACGCTGTTGCCTTGATTCTGCACTTTTGCGGTATCACAAATCCGGATGGTTCCGCCATCTTTAATTTTGCAGAAGTTGCCAACGCTTCCTGGGTTAATGTTCCACCATTTGAGTTTTGTAAATTTGACTTAACTGCAATCCTTGCTATGGCTCCGATTGCCATTGCGTCCATGATGGAGCATATCGGCGATATTTCCGCCATTTCCGCAACCGTTGGCGAAAATTATGTAGAAGATCCCGGTCTTCACCGCACATTAATCGGTGATGGTCTGGCAACTTCCCTTTCTGCTTTGGTTGGCGGTCCTGCCAACACCACTTACGGTGAAAATACAGGTGTTTTGGAACTGAGCCGTGTACATGATCCGAAAGTAATCCGTCTGGCTGCTATTTACGCTGTCGTTTTAAGTTTCATCCCGAAATTTGCCGGTATCATCAGTACCCTACCGGCAGCTATCGTTGGCGGTGTCAGCTTTATTCTCTACGGTATGATTGCCGCCATCGGTGTTCGCAACGTCGTAGAAAACAAAGTTGATTTCACCAAATCAAGAAACTTAATTATTGCGGCTACCATTTTAGTATGCGGACTTGGTTTCTCTTCCGGACTTACCTTCCAGATTGCAGGAACAAGCATCACTTTAACCGGTCTTGCCATTGCCGCTATTATGGGCATTTTGTTAAATGCCATTTTACCCGGACGAGAAGAAGATAAAGAATAAAAAATAATACTTGATTTATGACTAGACGTGTGTTATCTTGTATTTACCCTCTTATTGCTCCACAAAAGGAGGGTTTATCATGAAACACACGTCTATTTTTTTGAAAGCGGCTTGCCGGCGGAGCATTGCCCTTTTATGTACAGCGGTACTGTTTACCGCCTCTGTTTTTTCCGCACCTTTGACAGCAGATGCCGCCTCACCGGCTCTTGTAATTCTTTCCCGATATCGTGCCACATTAAAAATTGGCGATTCTTTTACTCTTGCGGGAATTGCAAGCAACGGCAAGTGGGTTCGGTTTAAAAGCAGTAAAAGCGCTGTCGCCTCGGTAAATACATATGGCAGAGTCACCGCAAAAAAAGCGGGCACCTGCACGATTACAGGAAAAGTCGCAGGTGGGGAAGCCAGTTGTAAAATTACCGTCACGAAAACTATCATTTCATTATCAACCGCCTCCATTACAATGGAAAACGGAGCGCAGGTTACTCTGAAAGGGCAGACCTCAAATAGGTCACCTATCTCATGGAAATCTCAAAAATCAAGCGTTGCCGAAATTGACGAAAACGGTAAAATTTCAGCAAAGAAACCAGGAGAGACTACAATTACCGCAAAGGCAGACGGTACAAAAAAAACCTGTCATGTCACGGTAAAAAAACCTAAAGTTACACTTAATTATACTTCTGCATCTTTGTCCCGCAATCAGACACTTCTTCTGACAGCAAAAGTGTCCTCCGGGAAAAAAGTAACATGGAAGTCTCAGAAAAAAAGTGTAGCCACCGTCAACAGCCGCGGAAAAGTCACGGCAATAAAACGTGGCACAACAAAAATCCGGGCATCGATTGACGGTGTAACAAAGGAATGTACGATTACGGTTTTATAACGGCAAAGATTTTTTAATTTCATTACATTTAGGAGCAATAAGAGGGTATTTGCAAAATAATGCATTTGGATGTAAAATATCTCTGGTTGATTGGATAAAGAAAACAACAAGGAGAAAGTTTACCTATGAATAAATATCAACATACTTTGGAAAAATTGGAAAACAATACGGCAAAGCGAAGTATTACACTCGTTATAGAAGGTGCTTTAATCGGTGTCTTGGCCGGCTTGACTGCCGTTCTATACCGATACTGCCTAACTTATGCAGAGAGCGGATTATATGCGGTTCTGAATTTCATACGCGGAAATGCAGGTGTTACCGCCCTCTGGTTTGCCGCTCTTATTTTGATGGGATGTATTGTCGCAAAGATTGTGAAATGGGAGCCAATGGCTGCCGGTTCCGGGATCCCGCAGGTTTCAGGGGAGGTCCGCGGTTATTTGGACCAGAGTTTTTGGCGTGTCGTTTTAGCCAAATTCACCGGTGGTACACTTAGTATCTTCGGCGGTCTGTCCCTTGGAAGAGAGGGCCCGTCCATTCAGCTTGGTGCGATGGTGGCAAAAAGTTATTCCCGCCTTAGAAACTATGATAAAACAACAGAAATCGGTCTGTTATCGTGTGGCGCAGGTGCCGGACTTGCCGCCGCCTTTAATGCACCGCTTGCCGGCATTATGTTTGTTCTTGAAGAAATCCACCACACCTTTGACCGCACAATGTTAGTCGCTGGTCTGATTGCCACGGTGTGCGCCGACTTCGTCTCAAAAATATTTTTTGGACAGTCTGCTATTTTTTCGTTTACGACATCGACTCTTGCACTCCGCTATTATTGGCTGTTAGCATTGCTTGGTATTTTGCTTGGTCTTGCGGGTGCCGGATATAATTTTGTCATGTTAAAAATGCAGGCTTTTTTCCACCGTTTGAAAAAAATACCAAAAGAAATCCGGATTGCCTTTGTTTTTGTCATTTCCGGGATTCTTGGTCTCACCCTTCCGCAGGTATTAGCCGGCGGTCACAGCATGATTGCTTTGTTAGAGCATGGGAAACCGGAACTTTCCATGATTTGCATTTTACTTGTCGTTAAATTTTTATTTTCGGCAGTTAGTTTCGGATGCGGCGCACCCGGTGGAATCTTTTTCCCACTTCTGATTTTAGGCGCCTACATCGGGGCAATTTTCGGAAACCTTTCCATCCACGCTCTCTCCCTGCCAAACGATTTACTTCCCCAGTTTATCGTTATCAGCATGGCGGGATTATTTGCGGGCATCGTGCGTGCGCCGATTACCGGTATTGTATTGATTACCGAAATGACCGGCAATATGCACCGGATGTTAGACATCGCTGTCGTGAGCAGTATTGCTTATATCATTGCAAACCTGCTTGGCAGCAAACCGATTTACACGTCCCTTTTGGAAAATATTCTGAACAAACAGACTGAACTGGAAATTAAAGAATCGGCAGAAAAAGTTTTGGTTACTTATGTCATTCCTTTTGACAGTCCGGTCTGCCATAAAAAAATCTGCCAGATTGACTGGCAGAAAAATACATTGGTTGCATCCATTGAGCGTGACGGTCACACGATTACGCCGAAAGGCGACACCGAAATTCTGCCCGGCGACTTGCTCATGGTGCTCATCGGCAGACAATACTACGCTGCCGATTATGCAGCTTATGAAAAGTTAATTAACGGCTGATATATTGATATATTTTTTTGTTGTCTGCAGTTCACCTTTCACCTGCAAATAAATTTTATATTTATCTTTTGGCAGATTGGTTAGCTGCATGGCAACTTTATAAACCATCGTGCGGAACACATCCATTGTCTGGTATGTGTCATCAAAGTCAACCTGATAACCACCTTTGTCACCAATAAAATAAACTTTTTCCACTTCGTGGTCTACGTTATTCACAAAGAGTAAATCTTCCTGCATCTCATATTCGATAGCAGCACTCTTGATATGATGTTTCTTTTCCGACTTTAACTTGCAGTATTTGCTGCTTGATATCTCTTGCGGCTGTTTAATCTGACCGACCTGATAATCGCCGGTCACCTGCATCGGCTCTGCGAGTTCCTGCACATTCGGCTCAAACGGATACGCGCGGAAAAATCCCGGTTTTACACCAAACTCGGAAAGCACCTCGCCGGTCTCATAATCGTATTCGAAAATACCACCGCCATCACCGTCCACCGGTTCTGCATAAGAACCTGCCATATTATACACACGCTTTTTGTCAGGAACATAGATTCCATTTGCACGGATTCTTGTCTTTGGTCCGGCAAATCGTTTATGCAGCGAAACGGTTTTCTTTTCCTCATCAATATCATAAAAACTCACATAACTGAGCGGATCTTTATCAAAAGACTTCGCCTTTCGACGCTTTGCCCAGTGATTATCATAAACAATAATCCGTTTTTTCTGTGGATTCGATTCATCCGGGAGTGCAATTTCAAATGCCGCATGCTGCTGGTAACACCATTTGACATCACCTTCCGGCTGCAAAAGATATGGTGTCATCTTTGTTCCCTCCCAGAATTTCGGGTCGGATAAAATCCAGCGGAGTTTTTTCGTATCGTAATCTACACAAATTACCGCATGCACATTTCTGAGGGAAATCAAAATCGTGCGGTCTTTTTCATAATACGCAGCGGAATTTACATGGCACCAGTCCATCATATTCTGATAGGTTTCATCAAAAAGCTCTGCCATATTTAACTGCCACACAATTTCACCGGTCTGTCTGTCAATCTCAATAACGCAGTCCTCCGTATGCTCAAGCATTGAATTACTTCCGGTGAGAATGTTACCGCCTGCCTTTTCTTCCGCCGTGTGGTGAACCCCTTTTTCCGTCAGATAGGTTCGAAACACACGACCGAAATAGTCCATATCATAAGACTCTACTGTCTGGGGATTGGAATAGGATGGCACGGAAATATATTTTTCCATGTAAAAAAAGTGACCATCCGATAATGGAAAAATACCATATCCTCTCGGTTTGCGGCTGAGATAATAACGTATTTTCCCTTCGATATCAAACACGCAGGTATGAATCTTGACACCGCCATTTATCATAATATTGGAATACGCCGGTTTGTCGGTCCATTTTTTCACCGTAATCACGTTGCGCAGTGACTTCGGCAGTCTTTTCGTTCGTATCGTGAAAGTATGGCTTTTTACGCAGTTTCCCTCATCATCGAGAATCTCTATGACGATGTCATTTGCCTTTTCAGCATACATCCCTAAAATCGGCACTCGATGCTCTTTTTTCTTAGGAAGTTCTGTAACAAAATCCGTCACCTTTAAATTTCCTTTTGTCGTAACACGGACACATGCCGGCTCTTCTAACATGAACAAAGCAAGTGCAGTCAACGGTGCCTCTCCATATGGATCTTTTATAACGAGCATATGGTCAAACGTGTACTCACCACTGCTCAGAAGCTGCTTATACAAATAGTCTCTAGTCAGTGACTTTATGGAACAGGACTGCTCACGACGTATATTCGTGCGAAATCCTGCGATTTCTTTGCGGAGAAATAAATTCTCATACGACGCCGCTTCTTCACCTGCTCGTCCGGTTTCCCACACAATCACCTCACCGCCATCGGCAAGTTTCTTGTGGTGAACCGTCTTTTTTTCCTTTTGCCCAAACTGCCTGCAAATCCAATCCTTCACCCTCTTACACGAAGACACAAAATAATTATCCATTTTTGTTCCTCCATGCACGTTTTGCTAATTCATTCTTTTTAAAATTTCCTGATATACAACTTTTGCACACTCCTGTGGTGTGAAATGTATGGTATCCAAAACAATTTCCGGATTCTCCGGCTTCTCATAACCGGAATCTTTTCCCGTAAAATTTTTAATATTCTTTTTGTACAAACCTTTTGGATCCCTCTTACAACAGGTCTCAAAATCCGTACTCACATATACCTCAAGAAATTGATTTTCCCCGACGCGCCCTCTCGCAAACCGGCGCATCTTACGAAACGGGGAAATAAAAGCAGCCAGTGTAATAACTCCTGCGTCGCAAAACAGGGCAGAAATTTCTCCAATCCGCCGTATGTTTTCATCACGGTCCTTATCCGTAAACTCCAAATCCGAATTGATTCCATGTCGAATGTTATCTCCGTCTAAAAGATAAACTGCTTTTTTTGCATCATTCAACATTTTCTCCAGTTCTACCGCAATTGTTGATTTTCCGGAACCGGAAAGTCCCGTAAACCAAACAACAAGCCCCTTTTGTCCGAGCACACGATAACGGTCTTTTGCCGAGACCTTATTCGGCTGCCAAATAACATTTTCCGTCATTTTCCTTTTCTCCTTTAATGAAATCGCATGTCCACCCATGTTCTGGAAGAAATCCTATCATAGGTTTTTGTCACAAAAAAGGCTTTTTTAGTTTTTATTTCCAATGAGCTTTATCTTTTTTTCCTTCCGGTTTCATCACGTGTTTAATGTATGAAAACGTCTCTTTTTCCCCCCTATCGCGCAGCATAATCAGCAAATCCTCTAATTTCTGCGACGTTACCGGGTGCATCCAGCGTCGTTTTCTCCCTTTGTCAAAATAAAGAAACGGCTTCTCTATATCATAGTCATCCCCATAATAAATTTTACTTGCCGCCACGCGGTCGCAAAACATTTCAATCAAATAACGGGTTGGCATCTCCACCGGTTCTTTCCGGTTTAACTTCGGATTGTAATCAACCCAGTATTCAAAATGGTGTTTATTGCGTCCCTGATGATGAAGCCACGCACGCGAAAAGCCGTACCGTTCCCTCTCTTTTTCGTTCGGACTTTTATCTCCCAGATAATTTCTTGCCCCCGGAATAAATTCCGCCGGACTGTATTTTGACAAGTCATGTCTAAGCCCCTGCCAGAAAATTCCTGCCATAAAGCAATGCACGATTACTTTATGACGGTGCCTTGTAATCGTAGAAAAATGTTTCCAAATATGCATAAATATAACCTGCTTTCCTTTGTTTCTAAACTTCGAGCACATTGCACAGTAAAAAAGCAAGCACAAGCGATACGACAATGCGTCCGATGTTTTTCCATTTCCTATGATATAATATCAGATTTATGAAACAAAAGAAAGCAATCATTGTGGGAACCGCCAAACGCGGAAGCTCAGGATTTGAATTAATCTCCATCTCGGACAACAAAAGCCCTGTCATCACGGTAAGCAAAAGTCCCGAAACAACAACGCGAATTGCCTTTTTGATTACCTTAAAAATGGCACATCCTTCCAGTCTGTCATACAAGTGGTAAACCAGATAAAAAATCAAACAAGAGCAGGCAACACTACAGGCAAATCCCGCCACCGCAAAGGCAAATCCACCGGCTGTCGTTCCAACGACCGCCTCTCCGCACAAATAACCGATCCCTGCCAAAGTCTTGCACAAAATAGACCCCGGCAGCACATTTACAATTACAACCAGATGATTGTAAAAGTCACTTTCTGAAATATATTCCGGCACAAAAAGACCGTCGGCAATGGATAAATAGGCATCTCCGCCACCAAATGACAAAAAGGAAGACACAGCGCCCTGCCCTACAAAGCCCGCCGCTTCACGCCACATCATAAAAAGTGCCGGCAGACAAAACAAAAGCAGAAATAAAACCCATAACAAAAGTCTGCCCCCCAGTTTTCCGGCTGCCAGTTTTGGCTTTTTGTCCTTCTTTTTCGTCTTTTTCTGGTACAATAATCCTACAACAACACTTCCTAAAAGTGTAAGCAAAAGTATCTGGATTGTCGAAAATTTAGGAAGCCGGATTTCTAATCCAAAAATACGGCAAAGATAATTTCCACCCGTTGCAATAAACACAAATAGAATTACGAACCATGCGGCCACCTGGAATTTAGAGTGGCGGTACGCCTTTAATGTCTGCACAATGTATTGCGTCAAAAGGCACAAAATAAACGCTGTAATGCCGATGGAAGCATACTGAATCTGCTGTAAAATATTAGAATCCGCACCGCTAAGCAGCATTAAATACAATACCGTAAACACAACTCCCGGAAGAGCCATCAATACACCGCCCGCGAGCATCCCACCGATGCCGCCGACATGCAGACCAATCCCCGATGCAATTTCAACCGGAAGTGCCCCCGGTGTCAGCGTTGCGGCAATAACCGACTTGTCATACTCATCTTTACTTACCAGTTTTTTTTCGTTTACCACTTCCTGCTCCAATACCGGAATCAGTGCATTCCCACCGCCGAAACCAATCACTCCCACCTTTATCATCGATTCGATGAATGTGAATTGTTTCTTCATAGCTTCCTCCAAATCTCATTTGTCCACGAGATTAGCAAACGGTCTTGTCAAAAGTATGACTTGCCAAAATTTTTCATACAATGAACTAAAGGAAACCAAAGGAGTCTGTGATTGAAACTTTTAATTGATGTAAATCAGCTTTTATGGAATGGTCCTATTCTTGTTATGCTTTTTGGCACACATGTCTACTTCACCCTGCGTTTACGGCTTGTGCAGCGAAAAATCGGATATGGCATCTCCCTTTCTCTTTCCGATGGCAGCAAAAACAAAAAGGGATTTGGGCGTTTTGGCTCGCTTACAACAACGCTCGCTGCTACGCTTGGAACCGGAAATATTATAGGCATTTCCACCGCCGTTTTCTTAGGCGGACCGGGTGCTGTGTTTTGGTGCTGGCTCACCGGGCTTTTGGGCATGGCAACCACTTACGCCGAAACGTTTTTGTGCCACCATTTCCGCTATCAGGGACACGGTGGACCCATGTATATTCTTCATTTTTTACTGCACAAAAAAACGCTTGCACTTCTTTACAGTGCCGCGCTCACGCTATCTGCATTTTTTATCGGATGCACCACACAAAGCAACGCAATAACCGAAACCTGTCATCAGGTCTTTTCGCTTCCGCCTGCCACTTGCGCGATTATAACCGCTTTTTTTGTGGGATTAATTTTGATGCAGGGACGCAAATGGATTGAAAATGTCTCCATCGCCATTGTGCCGACTATGGCTATTTTTTTCTTTGGCGGATGTCTTCTCTATCTCATCCTGCACGCAGATTATCTTCTGCCCTCTCTGAAATTAATTTTTTCCTCCGCTTTTACACCACCTTCCATCGGTGGCGGTTTTGCCGGATACACGATGGGAAAAGCCATCCGCTATGGCGTAGCAAGGGGGCTTTTTACAAACGAATCCGGGCTTGGCACAACCGGCCTGATTGCCGGCCACTGCTCGGAAGATGATTCCGTCAAACAGGCCGCCATTTCCATGTCCGCTACCTTTTGGGACACCGTCGTTCTCTGCGCCATCACCGGACTTGTACTTGTCTGCTATCAGTTGGAATTTCCGTCCGAATGGCAGACGCTTCCCGCCTCCGCCTTAACGACCGCCGCATTTGGAAAACTTCCATTTTTCGGTGATGAAATTTTATCCATTGCCATTATCAGTTTTGCACTTGCCACCTTAATTGGCTGGAGTTACCTTGGCAAGCAGGGATTTGACTATTTGTTTCAGGGAAAATACGAGCGTTTTTACCAGACTCTATACCTCATTATGATTTTTGCCGGAGGCATTATGCCGCTTGCTCTTGTCTGGGAAATGACCGATTTTATTAACCTTTTCCTCCTTCTTCCAAACATTTACCTGCTCGTCCGGTGCCGAAAATATGTAAAAAAAGAGTAATTTATACAAAAAAACATACTTTTTACATATTTTTTTTGCTATAATTACACTATATAGGTAAAATGGGTAAAAAGTACAAAGGAGATTTTATCTTATGCCAAACAAAATCACTTCATGGCTGAAAAGCCATGTCACACAATATAAAATTGATTTTATGAGCCTTAACCGTCTGCGCTTAAACCAAACGATATCCGGCCAGATTCCGGTAACAATTTCTCTGACTGAGAAAACAAGGATGGCAGAAAATCTTTTATGGGCAAGAAGCCACGATGCCTCAACTTCGTTTGAGTCGATGGAACTTTTGTTAAATCCCTATGGCATCACACCGCTCACTGCACTTTGCATGTTTCACACCAACACAAGATGCCGTTTATCTTACACGGTTGTGAGCGATTTTTGTATGCCCTGGCACTACGATTCCATGACGTACACAACCAATCACGTACTTCCTGTTTTCGGCTTATGTGAGAACACGGATAATATGATTACTTTGACATTATATAACGAGTCAAACCAGCCTATTAAAAGCCGTGAAATCACATTGCATACCGGCACATTGAGCGAAACAAACCATTATCCATGCGTCCAGGACAAACAGGGGATGTATCGTTATTTCTTATCGCTTCCGGCAAAAGATGATAATTTAATTCCGCTCTCGGACGGACACTTTCTGATTGTCCATCCGGACTATCTGGTAAAAACAGAGCAGGGGCTTTTACCAACACACATGTATGAGGTGGATTTGCTTGGCAGATGTTACCGCACCTACTATGTGGGTGATGGCATTTTTGACGTATATGGCGAAATTTCTGCGGAAAACAAAAACTTGTTAGTGCTTTCCTCGGATGCCAAAAAAGGAGACAAGTTATTATTGGAAATCAACCGGGAAACCGGTGCAATCCAGCATATCTACTCTCCTTATGAAAGAGAAGTAACTTCTCCTGCCACACATCTGAAGCAGGAATTTTTCGAATCCGTCATCAGCGACTCGTTAGAGCAGTTCTCGCATTTTGGAGAATGTCTGGAAAAAATTGAATTTCCGGTCGTTGGCTGGCTCAAAGCACCGGTCTTTTACAAGGCAGCTTCGGTAGAAACATCTTCTGCTACCGATTTAGAATTTATGAAAAATACGTACGGCATTACATTTTCCATAAACGGCGACAGCCTGTTAGTAAACACAACCGGTGACTTGATTCAGGAAATTGTATTCAGTCATCCGGACCGCATTTATCAGCTTGATTTGACAAATCCGCCGCTTGATGAATCTTTGTACGAAAAATACCGCTACACACTTACCGTTCCTCTAACGGAAATGTACAGCGGTACCTATTCTCTTGTTATTCGTTTTCGTGATGGCAAACAGGAAGTCTTACAGGATGCCTTGTCCCTCTCGCGGAGAAGAAATAACGAAAATTAGTTATCCTGTCCATAGTAAGCATTGGCTCCGTGTTTGCGGAAATAATGCTTATCCATCAAATACTGTGGCGCGCGTTTTACACGAGGATTTAATGTCAGTGTATGGTGCGCCATTTCTGCTACTTTGTCCAAAACAACCGCATTGTAAACGGCATTTGCCGGGCTTGTTCCCCACGCAAATGGTCCGTGGTTCTTTACAACGATTCCCGGAACTTCCATCGGGTCTTTATCGCCAATTGTCTCGATAATGACAAGTCCCGTATTTCTCTCATAATCCAAGTTAATTTCCTCTGCGGTCAAATCTCTTGTGCACGGAATATCTCCATAAAAATAATCCGCATGTGTCGTTCCCAGTGCCGGAATCGACATTCCTGCCTGCGCAAATGTTACTGCCCACGTTGAATGCGTGTGGACAACACCTGCTAAAGAAGGATATGCACGGTACAATTCAATATGTGTTGCCGTATCCGAAGACGGACGGTATTTTCCTTCGATTACATTCTGGTCAAAATCAACAACAACCATATCATCCGGCGTCAATTCATCGTATTCAACACCACTTGGCTTAATAACAACATAATTGTTTTCGCGGTCAATTCCGCTTACATTTCCCCAAGTGTAGATGACAAGTCCTTTTTTCTGAAGCTCCATGTTTGCTTCGTATACTTCTTTTTTTAACTGTTCTAACATACTTAATTACCTCCATCAAAATTTTTAAACTATGGATAGTTTTATCGTACCACAAAGACCGCCATTTGTCACGATACTATTGACAGGCATGGTAAAATAGTTTTGTAGGTCTACTCCAGAGATGGCCTAAGAAGGGAAATTATTATGTCAAACTTAATTTACAGTATTAACGCCACACTTCCTATTTTTTTACTTATCATCTTAGGAAAGGTTTTGAAAACAACAAAAATTATCAACGATGAATTTACCAAAACAGCGGACCGCTACGTATTCCGCATCGCACTGCCGGCTCTTTTATTTTCGGATTTGACAGAAAATAATGTCGGCTCTGCCTTTGACGGAAAATATGTGTTATTCTGTTTTTCTGTCACTATTTTTTCCATCGCCGTTTTGTGGGGACTTACCGAGAAATTCATGAAAAATGAAGAGCAAAAAGGTGCCTTTATTCAGGGCTCTTACCGCAGCAGCGCCGCCATTTTAGGACTTGCTTTCATCAACAATATGTATGACAGTGTCGGCATGGCTCCTTTAATGATTATCGGCTGCGTTCCTTTATATAATATTTTCGCCGTCATCATCCTTACGTTAAAAGGTGACAACGGCGGTAAAAAGCCAAATATGAAAGAAACTTTTATCAATGTGATGAAGAATCCGATTTTACTTAGTATTCTGATCGCACTTCCATTCGCTTTATTGAACCTGCACTTTCCATCCTTTGTCAATAAAGCCATTGGAAGTGTAGCAAACACTGCAACCCCTCTCGCATTGATTTCCATCGGTGCCAGCTTTGAAGGAAAAAAAGCATTGAAAAAAATGAAACCAACCCTTCTTGCTTCTTTTATCAAACTGATTCTGCTTGCCGGTCTGTTTTTACCGCTTGCCGTCTTCTTTGGCTACCGCAATCAGGAACTCATGGCACTGCTTGTTATGCTTGGCTCACCGACTACGGTTTCCAGCTACATTATGGCAAAAAACACCGGAAACGATGGCATATTGACATCCAGCATCATTGTCCTGACGACACTTTTGTCCTCACTGACTCTGACGCTTTGGATTTTTGTTTTAAAGAGTTTCGGAGTCCTGTAAACTACTGCCGCTTTGCTTCTCCGTTCTCATCTAAATACAGCACGCGAACCTGTCCGTCAGACATAATAACACGGCACATGTACCGCGAATCATTCAAAGAATAATACACTTTTTTATCCGCAATCGGATAGTCGGTAATAGTCTTGTCCGCAAATGATTTTAAACGGTGTCTTGCTGTCATAGGATACAGCGGATTATGGAATAAAAGCAGATACGGCACAAGCGAAACAACCGCAAAGACTACGCCGATAACAATCTTTACCACTCTTTTTTTATTCTTCTTTCCTAATGTGCGGGCAGCTGCCCCAAGTCCCAATCCGATAAACTGTGCGATCATAAGCACAAACAAACATTCAAATAAAATAATTGCGATACTTCTTGCACTGGTCTGAAGCTCTGCTACCGCATTTTCACTTCCCGCCAAAATCTGATATGCACTTGCTAGTACAATCGTGCAGACCGGCACAAAAAAACTGTATTTTCCAAGTAAAAGCATGGCAATCACGGACACCACCGGAACGACTAACATCATCTGTGGTAAATCAAATGCCTGTACTAACTGCACATATTCAAGCATTCCAATCACCGAAAAGGCAATAATCAATAGTCCGGTTCGCAATCTCTTCCATCGTTGTTCTCTCATTCGTTTACTCCTGTCTTCGTAATATTATCTATTGATATTGCCTTATTATAGCCTATCTGCGCCATTTCTGCAACCAAAGCCGCCAGCCGTTTTGAGGGGACATAAACGACTGGCGGCTCTTACTTTATTACTTCGTACTACTCCCGAGTCTCTTTATCCGATTTTACCAGCCTGCAACTGGTATGTCACCTTATCATCATCGTCCTGCTTTTCACTCATAAGATAAATCTCTTTTTCATTCTTCATTGCCAGACTAAAGGTTACTTCACTTTCCTGCATGCCATCAAAGTTACTGATTCCATAAAGCTGTGTAAATTTCTTAGCGGTCAGTTTTGCTTTGAAAAATCCTTCGCCGGAAATCACATAAATGTTCTGTCCGTAAATCTGTACCGCACTGCCGTACATACCATAGGATTCGCGAAGCGGAATACTCATAACGTGCCCGTTTGACAACAGACATTTTTCTACGTCTGTTTTTCCATCCGCTGCTTTCTGCACACCGGAAGAAACCAATTTGCTGACTACTACATCATGAAACTCAAATCCATCCTGTTCAACGCCGGCAATTACATCCCCCTCTGCTGTTTTCGGAATAAAACTGCAAACAGCCTCTTTTGTAATCGTCAATTTATCTAAGTCAACCGTTACAACACCATTATTTCCGGCAGTCAAAATACTGAGTACGGCAGTATTGTTCTGAACTGCCAAAAGTTCCATACTGTATTTTTCCTGAATACCGGTCATATTTGGAATCAACTGGTCGTTGACTGCAAGTTCAGCCTCGATTTTACCCTGCGCATTCACCTTTACCAGATAATATGCCGTCTTAGCAACCATATCGCCATCTTTATCTGCTAAGAAGTAGAAGTTGCCTTTCGCATCTTTCCACTGCGCCGTAATCTGCTGCATGCCCTTTGCCTTTGCTGCAGCATCTGCATCTAAGGCTACCGGCTGGCTTGCCATAGCAGCGCCGCTTACGGTTTTACGAAGGCAGTTCGAATGGTCTGTTGCCCACTCATATACACAGAATATACCATCACCATCCATCTGTCCTGCTTTATTCAAATTGCTGAAATTTTCTTTTACTTTTGTAACTGCATATGGTGCATAATAATCTTCACCGTATACAACGGTTGCTTTGTTACGGTTGATTTTTACTTTCTTAACCATATGTCCCTGAATATTTACAATCAGTAATTTTTTACATTTGTTCATCTTGAGGGAAGAAATTTTGTTATACGCCAGATAGACATATTTCAATTTTTTGTTACTATTCAAATCAATCTTGCGCAGATTGCCATCCTGCATCTCAAGATATGTTAAGTTCTTGTTCTTCTTTAAGTTAATGGTTTTTACTGACGTCTCGTTCGCAACAAACTTCTGAAGATTTGTCAGTTTCTCGATTCCCTTAAAGTTCTTAATGTCCTTAATATACTTTTTGGTATACTTTCCATACTTGGACTTCTTAATCTTAATCGAGTTTTTGGTACTGGATGTACCAAACTTCTTTGCTTTCTTAATCTCGCCCTTTGAGAGCTTTTTGTCTTTGTTCTTGTCATAATTGGATTTTACAAGTTCACGAAAGACCTGATCCGGAAAATTCTTCTTGTTAATCGCAATCTTTTTCGGTGCTTTTGCTTCCGACTCATTTGATCCTGCCACTACGCCTGCGGTGAGCATCAATGCTGTCGCCGCAAATAAAATTTGTTTTTTCATAAAAAAACCTCCCTTTTACTAAGTTTATTGTTTTGGGCTTTTTCTTACCCCTTTATACCAATAAGACGATTCAAAGAGAGGAAAAGTTGCAAAAAATTTATTTTTTTTTATTTTTTTCGCTACGCCTCTTTTTTTCCGGCCTGTTTTTTGTTTTTTTACAGCGCAGCGTTTTATAGGATGGCTGTTCCGATGGCCCGACAGAATCCACGTGCAGAGCCACAATACGCCCCAACATGTCTCCTTCATAGTCTAGCATATAGGAACCATTTTCCAATACACGCATTAAATTTGCTGAGGTTTTCGGATTATACGAAAGCCCATTTACATCAACTCGTATTCCTTGTTTGTAAACCTGATTCATCTCGTCTACAATCCATTGATTCTGCTGCATAGTTTCCCCCTCATAATACTTTTCCGTGATATTATCATATGAAAGTGCCATTTTTCGTTCCATCCCGGCAAGTCATAGATTATTTTCCTGCACCTCCCATCGTATCGCTTTGACTTACCTGCTTCTATTATATAAGAGGTGATTTTGCCAAAACAAGTGTCGTCTATCCGTTTCAGCTCATCCCAAACGACTAAACGACTTTCCCCTTGTTTTTTTTCACTTAGTGTTGACTTTATAGATAAGATAACTTATACTTTTCTACAATAGAAAATATGAAAGGATGTGTGCTTGTGAAAATTGAACGAACGAGTGAAAATCAAATCCGTTGTACCTTAAACAAACATGATTTGATGGAACGTCAGCTCAAAATCAGTGAATTGGCTTACGGCTCCGATAAAGCTAAAGAACTTTTTCGTGATATAATGGAGCAAGCGAATATAGACTTAGGTTTTGATGCGGATGATATTCCACTTATGATTGAGGCAATCCCGACTTCACGGGATTCCATCATTCTGCTTATTAATAAAGTTGATAATCCAGATGAATTGGATGAGCGTTTCTCCATGTTCGGCCCATCGGATGATGCCGATTCCGATGACAATGATTTGTTAGAAGAAGATGCACCGGAGAATTCTGAGGATTTCATAAACTGCTTCGAGCAGCTCCATGAATTATTGGAAGAAGCCGAGGATAATGAAACAAAAGATTCTTCTGAATCATCAGGCGAATTTGTACCATTAAAGGATACTTTGCAGGGAAACAGACGCAACGCTAAGAAAAAAGAGGCAGAACCACTTGCTAACCGAATCAAAGTATTCTCCTTTGATTCCCTGAATACGCTGATAACACTTACCAGTCAGATTGACTGCGATTACCGTGGCAAAAACAGTTTGTGGAAAGACCCTGCTACTAAGCGGTATTTCTTGTTACTCCACCGCGGCAAAGGGAAAAATGCTTTCCGTCTGATGTGTTCTGCTTTGGCTGAATACGCAAAAGAGGAAAATGTTACTTATGCCACACAGGCATATTATAACGAGCATTTTCGTCTGATTTTGAAGGACAACGCATTAACTAAGCTTGCTGATATTTAAGGCTGCAATGAATTAAGAACATGAAAAAAGGACCACAAAAGCGGTCCTTTTTTAATACAATCTTATGCATTCTTTGTTGCCAGATACTCATTAATTTTCGTAACCAGTTCATCGCTGTCAATGCCGTGAACCATTGCTGCTTCCTCTAAACTTTCTCCCTGAGAAGCCGGGCAGCCAATGCAGTGCATACCGGACGCCATAAGAATCGGTGCAACCGTTGCGTCTGCCTGCAAAATTTCTCCAATCAGCATATCCTTTGTTACTTCCTTCAACATAGTATATATCCTCCTTTTGGCTTTCGTCATCGATAACTATCATATCATGCAATTTCGATTATAGTCACAAGTGTATTCTTTGTCAAGGAATGTTATTCGCATTTTGAGTCTGTAAAGTTTTTCCATTTTTAAGAAAGAATCTCAATTAATGGATGCTGATTAAATCTATCAATAATCCGGTTGACAGATTTCATAAAGTAAACTAGTATAAGCGTGAGTTAGATTTAACTAACTACATAAAGGAGGTTTAACTATGATATCGATTGTTTATTGGTCACAGACAGGAAACACGCAGGCTATGGCAGAAGCGATTAGCGAAGGCGTAACAGAAGCAGGCAAAGAAGCTAAAATTATTGATGTTACGGACGCTTCTCTGGATGCCTTGAAAGCAGAAAAAGTATTTGCACTCGGATGTCCGGCAATGGGCGCAGAGGTTTTGGAAGAAAGCGAAATGGAACCTTTTGTATCCGAGTTGGAAAGAAGCGTTGGTGGAAAGACCATTGCACTCTTTGGCTCATATGGCTGGGGTGACGGTCAGTGGATGCGTGACTGGGTAGAGCGTATGGAAGCAGCCGGCGCACGTGTATTAAACGGCGAGGGTCTGATTTGTCAGGAAGTCCCAAATGACGATGCTATTGCTGAATGTAAGGCACTTGGCAAACAGCTTGCCGCTCAGTAATGATATTTTTTATCAGTAACGTAAGTCGTGCTCCTTTTCCATTCTTTTCTAAGGGCTTATCGATAAATTTTCCCTTGTATTTTTGAGCAAATTGTATTATCATGTGAGTATGTTCAAAATATTTTTGAGAAAAGGAGGATTTAAAAATGGCTTATAAAATTTCTGATTCTTGCATCAGTTGTGGTTCATGTGCATCTGAGTGTCCAGTAGGCGCTATTTCAGAAGGCGATGCACATTACGAAATCGACGGCGGAGCTTGCTTGGATTGCGGTTCTTGCGCAGCAGCATGTCCTACCGGTGCGATTGAAGCTGAATAATTTTTATTAAAATTAAAAAGGGACTGTCATTTTGAACTGCTTCCCGTCAAGTAGACAATTGAAAAAATATAAATTTTTCCTGC
>NZ_QUDR01000011.1 GCF_003477605.1 Clostridium sp. AF37-5 | reverse complement strand
AATCGGGTTTTGGTTTCATTCTTATCGAATGTCCTTGTCCGAAAAATTATTTTATAATTTTTCAAGGTTGTTTCACTGTTCAATTATCAAGGTTCTTGGAATCTTTTTTGATTCCGTTTGCTGTGCGCTTTACCGCGTCAGCGAATACTATCTTATCAAATATGTTTGTACTTGTCAACACTTTTTTTCAATTTTTTTTAAAAAATTACAAAATGTTTTTTTAGCACAATATCTTGATATTTTTTGTCTAATGAGACACAAGAAAACCAATTCTTAAATGTTCTCTCAGACACAAAGACAACCCTGTAAATAACAGGATTGTCTGAACGGAGAAGGAGGGATTTGAACCCTCGCGCCGCGCGAACGACCTACACCCTTAGCAGGGGCGCCTCTTCAGCCACTTGAGTACTTCTCCAGCTGAATATCAATGCAATATTCAATTCGCCGCACTTTTTCAGTGCAAGCAATATTTTATCAAAAAATATAATGTTTGTCAATGACTTCTTTTATATTTTTCAGGTGCTGTTTCATATAGGTTATTTCCGTCGCAGTCAATTACAGTGATAACCGGTAAATTTTCTACATACAATTTGCGGATTGCCTCTGTTCCTAAATCATCATAGGCAATTACTTCGCTTTTTTTGATGCACTTTGACAGAAGTGCTCCGGCACCTCCTACAGCTGCAAAATATACAGCTGTATTTTTTTTCATGGAATCAATAACCGCTTCACTTCTTTTTCCTTTTCCAATCATCCCGGTTAATCCTTCGTCAAGAAGAGTCGGCGCATATTTATCCATGCGGCTGCTAGTTGTCGGACCGGCAGAACCAATCACCTGGCCTTCTCTATTTGGAGTAGGTCCTAAATAATAGATAATCTGGTCTTTCATTATAAAAGGAAGTTCCATTCCCTGCTCTTTTTGTTCCACCATCCGTTTATGGGCAGCATCACGCGCTGTATATACTGTTCCCGTTATATACACGTAATCTCCTGCATGAAGTTCTTTTACCTTCTCCTTTGTCAGTGGTGTCTCTATATATTTATCCATGAAAACCTTCTCCTTTTTATAACACTCTTGTAATGTGGCGATTTACATGACAGCAAATGTTTACGGCAACCGGAAGTCCGGCAATATGTGTCGGATAGGTTTCGACATTTAATCCGATTGCTGTAACACGGCCTCCTAATCCACCCGGACCAATTCCAAGATTATTGATGGCTTCTAAAACCTCAATTTCAAAATCTTTCACATATGGAATTTCTGAATGGCTTCCTAATTCACGTGTCAGAGCTTTCTTTGCCAAAAGAGCACATTTTTCAAAAGTGCCGCCAATTCCTACACCAATTACCATAGGAGGACAGGCATTTGGACCGGCGTCTTTTACTGCCCGGATAACTGCCTGTTTGACACCTTCGATTCCATCTGCCGGTTTTAACATAAAGACACGACTCATATTCTCGCTGCCAAATCCTTTTGGAGCAACTGTAATTTCCAATCTGTCTCCCGGAACAATTTCATAATGAATAACACCCGGTGTATTATCCTTTGTATTTTCTCTTAAAATCGGGTCCGATACAACCGATTTGCGCAGATATCCCTCCGAATATCCCTGGCGGATTCCTTCATTCACCGCATCTTCCAGAAAATCTCCATCAATATGAACTTCCTGTCCGATACGTAAAAATACAACTGTCATACCGGTATCCTGACAAATCGGAATCTGGCTTTCTTTCGCAATTTCCAAGTTTTTCTCCAACTGCTCCAAAATCTGTTTTCCGATTGTCGATTCTTCTTTCTCTTTTCCGGCTAACAAAGCATCTTTTACATCCGGTGATAAATCTACATTTACCTGCATGCACATTTCTTTTATGCACTTTGTTATTTCATCTGTATGAATCGTCCTCATTTTTATTCCTCACTCTCTGATGACTCTTCTTCTGTTTCGTCCTCATCCGTCTCTTCCTCATGCACTCTGGCAATGCTGGCGATACGGATATCTTTGGAACTATCTAAATTCATCAGTTTAACGCCGGAAGTAACTCGTCCAAGCTGTGAAATATCATCCACGCCAATTCGGATAATAATTCCTTCCGTTGTAATTAACATAATTTCCGTTCCTGGTTCAACTGCTTTACAGCCAATTACATTTCCGGTTTTTTCTGTAATTTTATAACATTTTACACCTTTACCGCCTCTAAACTGCGGAGCAAATTCATCGATGCTTGTACGTTTACCCATACCAAACTCAGAAACCATTAAAAGGTTTGGTCCCTGTATATCCATCTGCATAGCAACTACTTCGTCGCCCTCATCAATCTTCATGCCTCGCACACCGATTGATGTACGGCCTGTTGTACGCACATCTTTTTCATTGAAACGGATACATTGTCCTCTCTTTGTTACAAGGAAAATGTCACGGTTGTTATCCGTTACTTTTACTTCAATCAATTCATTTCCATCGCGCAGAGTAATTGCCTGTAAACCGGTTTTACGGATATTTGCATACTCTAAAATCGGTGTTTTTTTGACTGTACCATCTTTTGTTGCCATGAAGAGATATTTATCCTCTTCAAATTCTTTGATGGAAATTACAGCCGAAATTTTTTCATCCGGAAGTAACTGCAAAAGATTAATAATTGCAGTACCTCTCGATGTCCGGCTCGCCTCCGGAATTTCATAGGCTTTCATACGGTACACTTTACCTAAATTGGTAAAGAACATCAGATAATGATGTGTTGTCGCCATAAACAGATTTTCAATATAATCTTCTTCTATGGTCTGCATTCCCTTGATACCTTTGCCGCCACGGTGCTGGTTTTTGAAATTGTCAATTGTCATTCTCTTAATATAACCAAGGTGTGACATGGCAATTACCGTATTTTCAACCGGAATTAAATCTTCCATGGAAATATCGAATTCATCGAATCCAATCGAAGTTCTTCTCTCATCACCGTACTTATCACGAATCAAAAGAATCTCTTTTTTGATTACTCCAAGTAACAGATTCTTGTCTGCAAGAATAGCCTTATATTCAGCAATTTTTTTCTGAAGTTCGGCATACTCACTCTCTAATTTTTCGCGCTCCAAACCGGTCAGTGCACGAAGACGCATATCAATAATTGCCTGCGCCTGCACATCATCCAGTCCAAATCTCTCAATTAAACGCTCTTTCGCTAAAGCAGCACTTTCCGAACCACGGATAATTTTGATTACTTCATCAATGTTATCAAGAGCAATCAATAATCCTTTTAAAATATGTGCTCTTTCTTCTGCCTTGTTCAAATCATATTTTGTTCTTCTTGTTACGACTTCTTCCTGATGTTTCAAATAATACTGAAGCATCTGCAAAAGATTCATGACAACCGGCTCGTTATTTACAAGTGCTAACATATTGACACCAAAGGTATCCTGCATTTGTGTATGTTTATAAAGCTGATTCAAAATTACATTTGCATTCACATCTTTTCGTAACTCAATACAAATACGCATTCCCTCACGGCTCGATTCGTCGCGGAGTTCTGTAATTCCATCAATTCGTTTATCTTTATGAAGTTCTGCAATCTTCTCAATCAGTCTTGCTTTGTTTACCATATAAGGAAGTTCCGTTACGATAATCCGGTTCTTGCCATTTGCCATAGGCTCAATGTCGGTAACCGCACGCACGCGGATTTTTCCGTGGCCGGTACGGTACGCTTCTTCGATTCCACGACGCCCGAGAATTGTGGCACCTGTTGGAAAATCCGGTCCTTTGATGATTTCCATAATTTCATCTAAATCGGTTTCTCTTCCTTCATCCACCTGATTATCAATGATTTTTACGACACCATTAATAACCTCCGTCAAATTGTGGGGAGGGATATTTGTCGCCATACCTACAGCAATACCAGAAGTTCCGTTTACTAATAAGTTTGGAAAACGGGATGGTAATACAACCGGCTCTTTTTCGGTCTCATCAAAGTTCGGCATGAAATCAACCGTATCTTTGTTGATATCGGAAAGCATTTCCATCGAAATTTTACTTAATCTTGCCTCGGTGTAACGCATGGCGGCAGCACCGTCACCATCGACGGAACCAAAGTTTCCGTGGCCGTCGACGAGCGGATAGCGAGTCGACCACTCCTGCGCCATATTAACCAAAGCACCGTAAATTGAGCTGTCACCATGTGGATGATATTTACCCATGGCATCACCGACGATACGGGCACACTTACGATGTGGCTTGTCCGGTCCGTTATTCAACTCAATCATTGCATACAAAATACGTCTTTGTACCGGTTTCAATCCGTCTCTGACATCCGGCAGTGCACGGGAAGCAATAACCGACATCGCATAATCGATATAGGAAGTTTCCATTGTTTCTTTCAAATCCACCGGTTTGATTGCATCAAAACTGTCTTTGTCGAAAATATTTTCGTCCATTTCATTACTCCTTCCTAAATATCGAGATTTCTAACATACTTCGCATTTTTCTCAATAAATTCTCTTCGTGGTTCTACTTTGTCTCCCATTAATACATTGAATGTTAAATCAATTTCTGAAGACTGTTCCTCATCCATTGTAACCTGAAGTAAAATACGTTTCTCCGGATCCATTGTTGTATCCCACAACTGCTCGGCATCCATCTCACCAAGACCTTTGTAACGCTGGATGCTGTTGTTTCCATCACGTCCGATTTCTTCAAGTGTTGCATTTAATTCTTCATCGCTGTATGCATAATAGGACTTTTTATTTTTATCAATTTTATACAAAGGCGGCTGTGCCAGATATACATAACCCTGACGAATCAGCTCCGGCATAAAGCGGTATAAAAATGTTAAAAGCAGCGTAGCAATATGTGCACCATCGACATCGGCATCGGTCATGATAATGATTTTATGATAACGCAGTTTGCTGATATCAAAATCTTCTGAAATTCCGGTACCAAATGCTGTAATCATTGCTTTAATTTCTGCATTCACCAAAATTTTATCAAGGCGTGCTTTTTCTACATTTAAGATTTTTCCACGAAGTGGAAGAATCGCTTGTGTTGCGCGGTCACGCGCCGTTTTTGCGCTGCCGCCGGCGGAATCTCCCTCTACGATGTAAATCTCGCAGTTTTCCGGATTTTTGTCGCTACAATCTGCTAACTTACCCGGAAGACTGGTTCCCTCTAACGCCGTTTTACGGCGTGTTAAATCGCGCGCTTTGCGCGCCGCGTCGCGGGCACGCTGAGCAAGTAATGCTTTATCACAAATCAATCTGGCAATTGTCGGGTTCTGCTCTAAGAAATATGTCAGCTGTTCACTCACAACATTGTCAACAGCTCCTCTTGCCTCAGAGTTTCCTAACTTTTGTTTTGTCTGTCCCTCAAACTGCGGCTCCGGAATCTTGATACTGATAATCGCCGTCAAACCTTCGCGGATATCTTCACCACTTAAGTTTGGATCCGCATCTTTTAAAATCTTCTGGCTTCTCGCATAGTCATTAAACGTTTTTGTAAGTGCATTTTTAAATCCTGCCAGATGCGTTCCACCTTCCGGCGTTGTGATATTATTTACAAAACTATAACATCCTTCATTAAAAGCCGAATTGTGCTGGAATGCTACTTCTACCACAACATTGCCCTTTTGTCCTTCGCAGTAAATGATATCTTCATACAAAGGTTCTTTGTTTTTGTTTAAGTACTGAACGTACTCTTTAATTCCGCCCTCATAATGATATGTTTCTGAATAAGGTTCTTCTTCTCTTAAATCTGTCAAAATAATTTTGATTCCCTTAGTCAAAAATGCCATTTCACGAAGTCTCTGCTTCAAAATGTTAAAACTATATTCTGTTGTTTCCGTAAAAATTGTTTCATCCGGCAAGAACGTAACTTTTGTTCCTCTCTGATCCGTCGTACCAATTTCTTTTAACGGATACATTGTTTTTCCTTTTTCATATCGCTGGATGTATTTTTTTCCATCCTGATAAATCTCAACTTCCAGCCAGTCAGACAATGCATTTACAACCGACGCACCTACACCGTGAAGTCCACCGGATACTTTGTATCCGCCACCGCCGAATTTACCACCGGCATGCAGCACGGTAAATACAACTTCGACCGCCGGTTTTCCCGCTTTATGATTAATTCCAACCGGGATTCCTCGTCCGTTGTCAATAACTGTAATCGAATTATCTTTGTTAATAAATACCTGGACTTCATCACAGTAACCGGCCAATGCCTCATCAATTGCATTATCGACAATCTCATATACCAAATGATGAAGACCTCTCTCCGATGTACTTCCAATGTACATACCCGGTCTTTTTCTTACTGCCTCAAGCCCCTCCAAAATCTGTATTTGGTCAGCTCCATATACTACTTCTTTTTCTTCACTCATGAAAAACCTCCATCTTCTCAATTGCCATTAATTTTTCCTTGAACAATTTCAAATGTCTGATTAATGTTTATTCCATTTTTTACAAACTCTTCTAATCCGGTACAAGTAATAATCGTCTGAATTCCTTTTATATTTTCCAATAAATAGTTTTGACGATTTCGGTCCAGTTCAGACAGAACATCATCCAATAAAAGAATTGGCTTTTCTCCGATTGTTTTCTCTACAATTTCGATTTCCGCCATCTTCAGCGACAAAGCCGAAGTTCTTTTTTGTCCCTGCGAACCGTAAACCTTTACTTCCTGTCCGTTAATAAAAAACTGCATGTCATCACGATGAGGTCCCACGGTAGTAGTACCAAGTAAAATATCTCTTTCACTCTCTATAAATAAGCGTGTGGCAAAATCATCTGCCTTGCAGTTTGGCTTATAAATTACTTCCATTTCTTCCAGACCACCTGTCAGGTTGAAATGTTTTTGTTTCATAATGGCTGCTACTTCTTCTACAAACTGTTCCCTGATTTGTATAATCCGGATTCCATTTTCTACCAGTTGTTTGTCCCAGATTTCCAGCGTATCTTTCAATTCACTGTTTTTCTGAATTTGCTTAAGCAGCGCATTTCTCTGTTTTAATATTTTTTTATACTGTGTCAGGTAATAAAGATATGCCTTATCTAACTGACACAATTCCATATCCATAAATCTTCGTCTCTGCTCCGGTCCATCCTTAATAATTCCTAAATCTTCCGGCGAAAAGAATATAATGTGGGATAATCCCATCAACTCTTTACTGCTTCCAATTGGCAGCCCGTCAATCGCAATTCCCTTTGTCTTTCCCCGACGCATGTGAATTTCGATTTTATAAGTACACTGCTTCTTTTCTACATAATATCGAATATGAGCTTCGTCTTTTCCTTTCATAATCATGTCCGAATCTTTGCTTCCCTTGTGCGACTTTGTCGTGCCTCCAAGGTAAATGGCTTCCAGCACATTCGTTTTTCCCTGTGCATTATCACCGTACAACACATTCGTTCCTTCATGAAAATGAAATTCTTCTCTTTCATAATTACGAAAATTACTCATTTCAATGGACTTTAATATCATACAGATGTTACCTTTACTTCATTTCCTTCAAATTCAAAACAGTCACCGGGATGTAATTTTCTTCCTCTTCTTACATCCACTTCACCATTTACTTTTACTTCACCATCCTGAATCACTACTTTTGCTTCCACCCCGGAACCGACAAGCCCCGCCAGTTTCAAAGCCTGACCCAGTTTGATAAACTCATCCTTAATCGTTATTTCCTGCATAACATCCTCATTTCTAATTCATATTTACCGGCAAAATCAGGTAAATATAGGATTCTTCTTCATTCTTGATAAAGCAAGGAGCATTTGCATTAAACAAATACAAAGTCACTTCCTCATCATCAATTACTTTTAATACATCATTAATATATTTTGGATTGAAAGCAATGACTAAATCTTTTCCTTCTTTTTCAGCCGTCACTTCTTCATCCATCGAACCGATTTTGGTATTCATCTCCATCTGAATTTCGTCTTCTTTGATGTGAAGAATCACCGGTTTTTTCTCTGCTTCACGAAGAAGGAGAGTAGCACGGTCGATACATCCGTATAATTCATTTTTATTGATTTTAACTTTTGTCTCATAATTTGTCTTTAACATCTGGTCGATGTTGTAGAAGTTTCCTTCAATCAGGCGGGATACAACAACCGTCTCATCAAACTCGAAAAGTACGTGGTTTTTGGAAAATGAAATTGAAACCTCATCATCCATTCCACCATTTAAAACTTTACTCACTTCACTCAATGTTTTACCCGGAATAACTACCTTTATCGGGTCATAACTTTCTTTCAGGTGAATCTTACGAATTGAAACTCTTACTAAATCAAGAGAAGCAATCTTAAATTCATCCCCATTAATCTCAAACAATTCACCGGTCAAAATCTTATTACTTTCATTATCGGAAATTGAGAAAATAGTCTGTCTTATCATTTCCTTTAAAGTAAACTGCGAAATGTGAATTGTCTTATCCGCTTCAATTTTTGGAAGCATCGGAAATTCATCATGAGGAATACCCGGAATATTAAACTTGGATTTTCCACAAAACAGGAGAATGTTATTATTCTCATCAACTTCAAAATTCACATCATCATCCGGAAGACGGCGAACAATTTCAGAAATCATTTTTGCATTAACAAGAATGATACCATCCTGTTCAATCTCTGCAGGTATTTTTGTCTCAATGCCAAGCTGCATATCGTTCGTAGTCAGCTTTACCATATCTCCTTTTGCTTCAATTACAACACATTCCAAAATTGGCATCGTTGTTTTTCCCGGTACTGCTTTCAGGGCAATGTTAATTCCATTGTTAAAATTCGTTTTGGTACAGGTAAACTTCATATTGTGAATAACTCCTTTCCTTCCGTAAACATAATAAATTAAAGTATTAGCTAGTAGTATATAGTATTAGGGGCTGTTTATTTGTGGACAAGTTTTACAAGCCCTTAATTTAAGTGGTTTAACCTTTATGTGTAAGTTTATATAACTTGTTTGTTACTGTGAATGAATGTCTATGAAAAAAATGACAATTTTCACAATTAACAGGTTATTAAATAGTTATTGACGTAAAAAATACAGTTATCAACAAGTTATCAAGAATTGAGCTTTTTCTTTAACACATTAATGGTTTCTTCTAACTCTTTATCAACGAGAATATCCTGTTCAATTTTGTGAACACCGTGGATAACTGTTGAATGGTTCGATCTTTTGAGCTTTACAGCAATTTCCGTAAGTGTAAGATTTGTTAATTCATTGCACAAATACATACATATCTGTCTCGGAATCGAAACAGTCTTGGTCCGCTTCTCAGAAAGAATCGCTTCCTTATCTAAGTTAAAGTGGTCGGCTACAATATCAATAATGTAATCTGCCGTAATTACCATATTTTCATTTGGCGAGATAAAATCCTTTAATGCTTCTTTTGCCATATTTAAGTCAATCTTGTTATCTTTTGGCTTTGTAAATCTTGCAAAAAGAAGAATTTTATTATAAGCACCCTCTAAGATACGAATATTGGATTTTATGTTTGTAGCGATATAATCAAGAATTTCTTCATTCAATTGAATATCAGAATTTTCTTGTTTGTTTCTTAAAATCGCCATACTCATCTCATAATCAGGTGGCTGAATATCAATTGTCATACCGGAAGTAAATCGGGAGCGGTAACGCATGTCCAAGTGCTCCATCTGACTTGGCGGCTTATCACTGGAAATAACTAACTGCTTTCCGGACTGGTACAAAGCTTCAAAGGTATTAAAGAACTCAATCTGTGTACTGTCTTTACCAATGATGAACTGAATATCATCGATGAGAAGTACATCAACGTTTCGGTAATTCTTTCGCAGGTTTGAAGTAGCAGCAGTATCCTGTGTCTTTCGATTCGTACGAATGGCATCGACAACATTGTTCATAAAATTCTCACTGGTTGTATACATAACGCTGTATTCCGGATGGTTCTCCAAAATGTATCTGGCAATCGAATGCATCAGGTGAGTTTTTCCAAGTCCCGGACCACTATATAAGAATAATGGATTATATAACTGGCCGTTTGGATTCTCGGCAACTGCTACAGCAGCATTATAAGCAATGTTGTTACTGTTACTTACGACAAATGTATCAAAGGAATGACCTTGTTTTAAGAATGGATATTTTTCTTCCAGCATTTCCTCTTTATTATAGGAAGAAACTCCTTTCGCATCCATCTCATTTTGATAAATAAAACGGACATCCAGTTGATGATTTGTAATAACTTCGATGGATACCTGAAAAGCAACTTTGTATTTTTTTTCGATTAAGCCAAGGATATCGCCCTGTTCTTTTTCATCAATTGCAAGGATAATTGTGTCATTATCACAAGAAACAATTGTAAGTGGATTAATCCATGTACGAAAAAGAACGCCGTTGATATTATAAGTATCCCTCATATATGTAATTATTTCGTTCCATTTGTCTTTAATTTCATTTTCCATTAAATTTCCTGCCTATCCTAATAAAAATTGAATTTGGGTAAAATCATACGTTTTTATTGTACTACAAATAAGAGGCAAAAGCAAATTTTATTGACATGATTTTAGAAAAAATTGTTGATAAACGCAAAGAACTGCTTGACTATTGGAATATATGATAATATAATTAGGCTTGATACGGATTTCGTTATTATTTTATAAAGGAGGTGTATGCAAAATGAAGATGACATATCAGCCAAAAAAGAGACAGCGTTCGAAAGTTCACGGTTTTCGTAAAAGAATGAGCACTTCAAATGGTAGAAAAGTGCTTGCCAAAAGAAGAGCTAAGGGAAGAAAGAAATTGTCTGCATAAGGTCAGAGTTTTACTGACCTTTTCTTCTCCCTGATGAGGAAAAGAAAATGTTTGAAAAATTAGGAAAGAATCCTGAATTTCAAAAGGTCTACAAGCAAGGTAGATCGAAAGCAAATAAGTATCTGGTTATGTATGTTAAAACAGGGGAGAGTGGTCCCAGTCGTTACGGCTTTTCTGTAAGTAAGAAAGTTGGTAACAGTGTTGTGCGTCATCACATCACCAGATTGTTAAGAGAATCCGTTCGTAAGAATGACGCATTGGTGAAAGAGGGTAATCGAATTATTATTGTTGCCCGAAAAGATGTAAAAAATAAGAATTTTAAAGAAGTAGACGGCGCAGTTTTTCATTTATTGAAAATACATGGAATATTGAAATGAAGTGATTGTGTGAAGAAAATTTTATTAGCTGTGATACACATCTATCAAAAATATATATCACCATTGAAAAGAACACCTTCCTGTATCTATACACCGTGTTGTTCTGAGTATGCTGCTCAGGCAATCAAAAAGTATGGTGCAGGAAAAGGTGGTTTTTTGGCTATAAAAAGAATTTTAAGATGCCACCCTTTTCACAAAGGTGGTTATGATCCTGTGCCGTAAACAGTATTAGGAGGAAAATATGTTCCCATTAGGTTGGTTGAATCAGTTATTGGGGTTGGCTATGAATGGCATCGACTGGTGTATGTACCATTTATTAGGAGTGCATAATGTTGGTTGGTGTATTGTAATATTTACATTATTTGTATATATTCTTATGTATCCTCTCAACGCAAAACAGCAGAAATCATCCCGGTTGATGAATAAGATTAACCCGGAGATTAAAGCAATTCAGAAGAAATACAAGAATAAAAAAGATCAGGCATCCCAGATGAAGATGAATCAGGAGACGCAGGATATTTATGCAAAATATGGAATTAGTCCGTTTGGTGGATGTCTTCCTCTTTTGATTACAATGCCAATTCTTTTTGCTTTGTATAATGTCATTCGTAACATTCCATATTATGTAAATGGAATTGGTTCGATGAAAGAAAATCCGGAAGCTTATAAATTTTTAGGACTTTTGGTTAATGAATCTCCGATGTCTTTATTTAAAGATAGAGCAAATTATCCATATGCCGGAATTTTGGTATTTTTGATTCCGATTTTGGCTATGGTTCTTCAGTTTATTAATACAAAACTGATTCAGGTAAAAACAGATGCTGGTGAGCAGGACCAGATGCAGAGTTCTATGAAGATGATGAACTACATGATGCCTGTTATGTCCGGATTTTTCTGTCTTTCCTTTGACGTAAGTATTGGTATTTACTGGATTATTGGTAGTTTGTTTAGAATTGTACAGGCTATTTTGATTAACCGCAAAGTAGACAGTATTTCTTTGGATGAATTGATTGAAAAGAATAAAGGTAAAGCAACGAAGAAAAGTGCAAAACGTGAAGCCATGAATCGTCAGATGGAAGAGTATGCGAAAAAGAAAACAGCAGGAATTAAATCTGCTTCCGCTTATCAAAATACCGCTGATTCATCTTCCAAAGAGGAAGAGGTTCAGACTCATGTAAACAAAGATTTTGATTCCGGCAGTATTGCGGGATATGCACACATGCTTTCTGGAAAGAAAGATAAAAAATAGGAGGAATTTAAGATGGAAGAGTGGAAAGAGTTTTCTGCAAAAACAGCAGATGAAGCTTTGACAAATGCTTTAATCCAGATGGAAACAACGAGTGACCAGATTGAATATGAAGTAGTTGAAGAAGAAAAAAGTGGAATTTTAGGTTTGTTTAGTAAACCGGCAGTTATCCGTGTTCGCAAAAAAGAGAATGTAGTTGATACGGTTAAGAACTTTTTAGCAAAAACATTCCAGGCTATGAAATTAGATGTAGAGATTGAAACAGAGTTTGATGAAGTGGAAAATGAAATCCGCATCGAGTTGAAGGGTACTGAGATGGGTATGTTAATCGGAAAACGCGGACAGACTTTGGATTCCCTTCAGTATTTGACTTCTCTTGTTGCAAATAAAAATAAAGATACTTATACGAAGATTAAGATTGATACGGAAAATTATCGTCAGAGAAGAAAAGAAACAATTGAAAATCTGGCGAGAAATGTGGCAAGCAAAGTTAAGAAGACAGGACGTCCTGCTTTCTTAGAGCCGATGAATCCATATGAGAGAAGAATTATTCATGCGGAATTACAGGCTGATAAATATGTGGATACACATAGCGAAGGTGAAGAGCCACATCGTAAGGTGGTTGTTACTTTAAATCGGGAATTTGCTTCGGAACTTCCAAGAAGAAATAATTATCGGAGAAGAAACAATAATTATTCCCGTGACCGCAAGAGACCATATCAGGAAAAGAAAGATTGAGAGAAAAGTGTGAAAGGCTGATTCTTAGGATTCAGCCTTTTTTGACAAAGAAAAGGAGTTTTTATGTTTGAGCAGGAGACAATTGCCGCAATTGCTACATCATCGAAAAATGGAAGTATTAGTGTAATTCGAGTGAGCGGAGAAAATTCTTTTTCCATTGTAAGCCGTATTTTTTGTAATGAAAAAGGAACTTTGATTGATTTAAATGAAAAGAAAAGCCACACGATTCAGTATGGTTTTATTTTTGACGGTTCGAAAAAAATAGATGAAGTTCTTGTACTTCTTATGAAGGCTCCAAAAAGTTATACGGCGGAAGATGTAGTAGAAATCCAGTGTCATGGCGGTCACTATATTTGTCAGGTGATTTTAGATTTGTTAGTCCGTCATGGTGTAAGAGTTGCAGAGCCGGGTGAGTTTACAAAACGTGCCTTTTTAAATGGGCGACTTGATTTGTCACAGGCAGAAGCTGTAATGGATGTAATTCAGTCGAAAAGTGAGTTAGCACTTTTTAATTCGATGAGTCAGTTGAGAGGAAGTATTAAGAATCGAATCCAAAAACTTCGTGAAGTAATATTAGAAGATGTTGCTTATTTGGAAGCTGCACTTGATGATCCGGAACATATTTCTTTGGATTCTTTTGATGAAACAATTGAAGGTCATGTGCGGGCACTGTTAAAGGATACCAATCATTTGCTTGAAAATTGTAACAATGGAAGAATTATGAAAGAAGGCATCCAGACGGTAATTGTTGGAAAACCAAATGTAGGAAAATCTTCTTTATTAAATTGTCTGCTACGGGAAAATCGTGCGATTGTAACGAATATTCCTGGTACAACAAGAGATACATTAGAAGAAGATATTGTGATAGGAAATATATTATTACATTTAATTGATACAGCCGGAATCCGAGAGACCGAAAATGAAATTGAGAGTATTGGTATCAAAAAGACAAAAGAGTCTCTTGAAAAAGCGGATTTTGTAATAATAGTCCTGGATAGTAGCAAAGAATTATCCAAGGAGGATTATGAAATTCTTGATTTATGCAAAAACAGTACAGGCGTTGTTTTAGTAAATAAATCGGATTTGCAACAGACATTGAGTATGCAGGAAATCCGTAATTTGTCAGGAAAAGACGTCATTTCATTTTCCGCTGCAAAGGGAGATGGATTGGATGAACTGGAATCCTATATTAAGAGACAATTTATTGAATCGAAAATAGAAGAAAAAGATGATTTATATATTACCAATGCCAGACAAAAAGAAGCTTTGGTTCAAACAAAAGACAGTCTGGAAAAAGTATTAGAAAGTATTGAACTTGGTATGCCGGAGGATTTGTATGCGATTGATTTAACAAATGCGTATGAGTCACTTGGTAAAATTATAGGAGAGACACTCGAAGAAGATATCATCAATAAAATCTTTAAAGATTTTTGTATGGGAAAATAAAGGAGAGAAAATTATGACAGAACAATTTGATGCCATCGTAATTGGAGCAGGTCATGCCGGATGCGAGGCTGCTCTTGCATTAGCTCGTCTTTCCTGCAAGACAGCATTGTTTACTGTCAGTGTTGACAGCATTGCAATGATGCCCTGCAATCCAAATGTTGGAGGAACGTCGAAAGGACATTTAGTCAGAGAAATTGATGCATTGGGTGGTGAGATGGGAAAAAATATTGACCGCACATTTATCCAGTCAAAAATGCTCAATCAGTCGAAAGGACCTGCCGTACATTCTTTGCGCGCACAGGCAGATAAAAAAGAGTACAGTTATGCAATGCGAAAAGTGATTGAGGAGACAGATGGT
The DNA here is from genome assembly GCF_003477605.1 of Clostridium sp. AF37-5. GTDB lineage: Bacteria > Bacillota > Clostridia > Lachnospirales > Lachnospiraceae > Eubacterium_F. The sequence goes on along the minus strand of NZ_QUDR01000011.1, from coordinate 88,157 downwards.
GTATCCATCAAGCAGGGTGAAATTACAGATATTATTGTAGAAGATGGAAAAGTATGTGGCGTTAAGTCTTATACCGGAACCATTTATCCTTGTAAAGTTGTTGTATTATGTACCGGTACTTATTTGAATGCGAGGTGTATTACAGGAGAGACTTCTGTTTATACCGGACCAAATGGACTTCAGTCAGCAACGCATCTTACCGATTCATTAAAAAAACTTGGTATTTCTATGCGTCGGTTTAAGACAGGAACACCTGCCCGTATGGATGGAAGAACGATTGATTACAGTAAAATGGAACCTCAATACGGTGATGAAAAAATAGTTCCTTTTTCCTTTGAAAATAAACCGGAAGATTTGGAAAGAGAACAGGTGAAGTGCTGGCTTACTTATACAAATGAAGAAACACATAAAGTAATAAGAGAAAATCTTGACCGCTCACCTTTGTATTCCGGTTATATCAAAGGAACCGGTCCGAGATATTGTCCGTCAATTGAAGATAAGGTTGTTCGGTTTGCAGATAAGAACAGACACCAAGTATTTATTGAGCCGGAAGGAAATTATACAAATGAAATGTATGTTGGCGGTATGTCAAGTTCTCTGCCGGAAGATGTTCAGGAGAAAATGTACCGCTCGGTACCGGGACTTGAACATGCAAAGATTGTAAGAAATGCGTATGCAATTGAATACGATTGTTTGGATTCTTTGGAACTTTTACCGACTTTAGAGTTAAAAAAAGTAAAAGGTCTTTTTAGTGCCGGACAGGCAAATGGAAGTTCCGGTTATGAAGAAGCTGCTGCACAAGGACTTGTTGCCGGTATCAATGCCGCAAGAAAATGTCTTGGAAAAGAGCCAATTATCATTGATCGTTCGCAGGGATATGTTGGTGTTTTGATTGATGACTTAGTTACTAAAGGAACAAATGAGCCATATCGTATGATGACTTCCCGTGCAGAGTACCGCCTTTTGCTTCGTCAGGATAATGCAGATGAACGTCTTACAAAACTCGGTTATGAGATTGGTTTAATTTCAGAGGAGAGATATCAGCATTTTGTAGAAAAAGAAGAACAAATTAAAAAGGAAATTAACCGTGTTCTTCATACGCATGTCGGAAATACCGAGGAAGTGCAGAAATTATTAGATGAGTATGAGAGTACCCGTTTGGTTAGTGGAATCAGTCTTGCAGAATTAATTCGAAGACCGGAATTATCTTATGATAAGTTAGCCCCGATTGACAAGGAGCGTCCGGAACTTTCGGAAGAAGTAAGAGAAGAAGTAAATATTAATTTGAAATATGAAGGATATATCAAGCGCCAGCAAAAACAAGTTGAGCAATTCCATAAGCTGGAGAGTAAGAAGATTCCTTCGGATATTGATTATGAAGATATTAAGAGTCTTCGATTGGAAGCAATTCAAAAGTTATCCGATATTCGCCCGAAATCAGTTGGACAGGCAGCGAGAATCAGTGGTGTTTCTCCATCCGATATTTCCGTGCTTACGGTATACTTAGAACAGTATCATCGAAAGAGGGTGGATTAAATGAGAGATATTTTTAAACAATTTGATATTGAATTGAGTGATCAGCAGGAAAATAAATTAAAAGAATATTACAAAATATTAGTGGAAGAAAATAAAAAAATGAATTTGACATCAATTACAGAATATGAAGATGTCGTTTGGAAACACTTTTTAGATTCCGCTTTAATTATGAAAGATTCTTTATGGAATGAAAAAAATAAAGTATTTGATGTTGGAACCGGTGCTGGTTTTCCGGGAATAGTGTTAGCTATTCTTAATCCGGAAAGTGAATTTGTTTTGCTTGATTCTTTAAACAAAAGAGTAGATTTTTTAAAACAGGTTTGTGATAAACTGAAAATCAACAATGTTACGGCAATTCACGGAAGAGCGGAAACTTACGGACAAAATGAAATGTATCGTAATCAATTTGATTTTGTTGTTTCACGCGCAGTAGCAGAACTTCCAATCCTTATGGAATACTGTGTTCCATTTGCTAAAGTTAATGGATACTTTGTTTCTTATAAAGGAAAGAAACAGGAAGAGGAAGTAAAACTTGCAGAGAATGCTTTTTGTGAATTATCAGCTAAGTTTGACCACTTGGACAAGTTTTCCTTAAGAGATAGAGAAGAACGATACTTGTTATTTATAAAAAAAGAAGAGAAGACAAATAGTAAGTATCCTAGAAAAGAAGGTAAACCAAAGAAAAAACCTTTATAAAAATGTTTCACGTGAAACATTTCACGGATAGGATTCACAGATGTTTCACGTGAAACATGAAAAAATATATAGCCAAACATTATACGAAATGATATAATGTTCTGTAGGATTGCGTGAGCGATAATAAAGATATAAGTTTTATGATTGGAGAAAGATAAGTATGAGCGAAATTATGGCAATTGCAAATCAGAAGGGTGGAGTTGGAAAAACAACGACAACGATAAATTTATCCGCTGCCCTTGCTGAACAAGGGAAAAAGGTTCTTATTATAGATATGGATCCACAGGGAAATACATCCAGTGGACTTGGTATTGATAAGGATGAATTAGAGACAACAGTGTATCAGTTGATGATTGGAGATAATTCATTTGATGAATGTGTTCAGAAAGATGTTTTTGAAAATTTGGATGTTTTAGCGGCTAACGTAAATTTGGCTGGTATTGAAATCGAGACAATGGATATGGAAGACAGAAACTATATTCTTCGCGATATTATTTTGGAAGTCGAAGATCGATATGATTTTATTATCATTGATTGTCCACCATCTTTGAATACATTGACAATTAACTCTATGACAACAGCAGATTCGGTACTGGTTCCGATTCAGTGTGAATACTATGCATTGGAGGGATTGAGCCAGCTTATTTATACAATCAATCTTGTAAAAGATCGATTGAATCCAAAACTTACGATTAATGGTGTTGTATTTACGATGTATGATGGAAGAACAAATTTGTCCATGCAGGTAATTGAAAATGTACGAAATAATTTGAATCAGACAATTTACGATACAATTATTCCGCGTGGTGTTCGTCTGGCAGAAGCACCAAGTCACGGACTTCCGATTACACAGTATGATAACCGCTCAACCGGAGCAAAGGCATATATGGCACTTGCAAAGGAAGTAATTGAAAGGAGTGCAAAATAATTATGGCAGTCAAGAGAACAGGTTTGGGTAAAGGACTGGATTCCATGATTCCTCCGAAAGCAACGCAAAGAGCTGTAAAAGAGGACAAGAATACGGTTTCAAAAACCGGAGAAACAATTTTGAAAATTAATGAAGTGGAGCCAAACAAAAAGCAGCCGCGTAAATTCTTTAATGAAGAAGCGTTACAGGAATTAAGTGATTCCATTAAGCAGCACGGAATTGTTCAGCCATTGGTAGTAGCAAAGAAAGATGATTATTTTGAAATTATTGCCGGAGAGAGAAGATGGCGTGCGGCAAAATTAGCGGGATTAAAGGAAGTTCCGGTTGTTATTAAAGATTATTCACCGCAGGAAATTATGGAAGTCGCGCTGATTGAAAATATTCAGCGTGAGGACTTGAATCCGGTGGAAGAAGCAAAAGCATATCAAAATTTGATTAAGGAATATAATTTGAAGCAGGAAGAAGTGGCAGAGAGAGTTTCTAAGAGTCGTTCTGCTATTACCAATTCACTTCGTCTGTTAAAATTAAGTGATGATGTGTTGACACTTTTAATGGAAGAAGAAATTTCAAGCGGACATGCAAGAGCACTGCTTGGTCTGGAAGATAGTGAAAAACAGCTTGAAATTGCCGAAAAGATTGCAAAAGATCACCTCAGTGTAAGAGAAGTTGAGAAATTAGTGAAAAATATCAATCAGCCGGCGAAGAAAACAAAGAAAAAAGAACTTTCTAATGACTTTTTGTACCATGATATGGAAGAAAAAGTGAAGTTGAAGACAGGAACAAAGGTAAAAATCAATCGAAAGTCCGAGAATAAAGGTAAAATAGAAATTGAGTATTATTCACAGGACGACTTAGAAAAGATTTTGGGATACTTCAAATAAAAGAACATATGTTCACAAGGAGGAAAAAAATGTTTCAGTTTAGTGATTATGGATTAAGTGTTGATGTTGTTTTACTGGGTGCGATTGCAGCAATCCTGATTTTATTGATTCTTTGCCTTATTTTAATAGGAAAGAACAGCTCACTGAGAAAACGATATGATGAGTTTATGCGTGATTCCGATGGAAAAAGTCTGGAAGAAGCATTTCAGAAGAAATTTGCCAATATGGATTATATCAATGGCAAAATCAAAGAAGTCGATGAGCATTTGGCTATAATTGACGAAAACCTTTTGAAGACTTATCAGAAGGTAGGCGTGGTAAAATATGATGCGTTTAAAGAAGTTGGCGGAACTTTGAGTTTTGTACTTACTCTTTTGACAAAAGAAAACGATGGATTCATTATGAATTCAATGCACAGTAACAAAGAGGGATGTTACATTTATATTAAGGAAGTAAAATCCGGAGAAGTGTTTGTAACATTGTCGGAAGAAGAACGTCAGTCTTTGGAACAGGCAATGACTGCTGAATAAAGAAAAATGAGGGCAAAAAAAAGCCCTCACCCAGCAGTTGCAGGTCTGCCAAACAAGGACTCGGGAGTACGCCATTGGGGGCTCGAACCCCAGACACCCTGATTAAGAGTCAGGTGCTCTACCAACTGAGCTAATGGCGCTTCATCAATCACGCAAGGAATATTATATAATATTCTATTTCAAAATGCAAGCAATAATTTAAAAAAATTGTATAAACTTGGAGGAATATATGGAGAAAAAAAATAAATGCCTGGAAATTCTGAAAACATTAGTATCGAATATGTGGTATATTGTAGCTTTGGTTGCTATTATTGCCATTATCTTTTTAATGATTGCTAACTGGGGAGTTGTATTAGCAGTTATTGGAAAATTTCTGACTATTTTGATGCCGTTTATATTGGGATTCTTTTTTGCCTGCTTTATTAATCCGCTTGTAAAAAGAGTCCATTCGCTGCTAAATCGAATGAAACCTGGTAAAGGGGCGAAAATTAAGAAAGCATTTAGTGTAATCATCAGTTATGTCGTAGTAATTGGCGTAATCACCGTTTTACTCATTTATATTATTCCTCAGATAAAGGCAAGTATTGGTGAACTCGGGAATACAATTCAAGATGGATATCAGTATATGATTACACACCAGAAGGAATTAAATGAAAAAATTCCGTTTATCGGGCTTGGTGGAGGAATTGAATACATCAAGGAATTTGCATATAAGAAAATTATGAGCAATGGCTCTGAGATTATTCCTTATGTTTATCATGTTTCGTCTTCTTTATTGACGACGTCGTATAATGTATTGATGGGACTTGTGATTTCCATTTACATTATTTTGGATATGAAAAAGTTGAAAAGAAGTGCAAGAAAAGTTGTATATGCCCTGTCTCCGAAAAAGAAAGAGCAGGAAGTTTGGGAGACAATGAAACAGTGCAGCCACATTTTTAATGGATTTTTGATTGGAAAAATGATTGATTCCCTGATTATCGGAATTCTCTGTCTGATTGCAATGTCCATTTTGAAACTGCCGTATGCACTGCTTCTCAGTCTGATTGTATGTATTACTAATATGATACCTTATTTCGGACCGATAATTGGTGCAATTCCTGGTGTTATGATTTATCTGTTTATTGATATTCGTTATGCCTTTATCTTTGCTCTTATGATTTTGATTTTGCAGCAGTTTGACGGTCTGTATCTTGGGCCAAAAATTTTGGGTGACCAGACGGGAATTAAGCCTCTTTGGGTTATCTTTGGAATTACAGTTGGCGGTGCCTATTTTGGCGTGATGGGAATGTTCCTTGGTGTACCGGTAGTAGCTGTTATTATGTATCTTTTGCAACTGTTTTTGGATAAAAAACTGAAAAAGAAAAATATTTCAACCTTTGATTCCAAGTAATCGTTTGATTTCTTCAATGGAGCAGAGGATGCAGTGTATCTTTTTTGAGCATTTTCCATGATTTAATTTTTGACATAATATACGTTTAAAACAAGACATAAAAATAGAACCTTTTTCTTTATTCTATGAAAAAGGTTCTATTATGTTACCAACTAATTAGCGGGAAAGAACAAATCGGCAGATTGGTTTTCCTTCTGCGACAAATTTGCTCTCGTACTCAGTCATAATATTGCCTTGCAAAAATTCACTGTGGTGTAAATCATAAGTAAGTTCTTTAATATTCCAAATTGGCGAATTTTCGGCTGTTTCAACTGAAAAATCAAACAAATCCCTATTATCGGTCTTAAACTGAATGTAACCATCCGGATTTAAAATCGTATGATAAAGATTTAAAAAGCCCTCGCTTGTCAGGCGGCGTTTTGCGTGGCGGTCTTTTGGCCATGGGTCGGAAAAATTCAAATAAATCCGGTCTACTTCGTGTTCGGCAAAAATATCAGCCAGATATTTTGCATCAAATCGCAGAAAATACAAATTTGGTTTTTCCTCTGCGGTTTGTTTTTCTAAAGCACGGTACAAAACACTTGAATACATTTCAATGCCGATATAGTTGATATCCGGATTTTCGGAAGCTAATGTATGAATAAATTGACCTTTTCCCATGCCGATTTCAATGTGCAAAGGATGATTATTGTGAAACAATTCTGACCATTTTCCTTTGTAATCTTCCGGATTCTGAACGACATAGGGACTTGCCGCAATCACTTCTTTTGAACCTTTGATATTTCGTAAACGCATAGTAATCCTCCATATAGTAAACATTTAAATTATAGCATCATAGTACCATAAATCGAAATTATGTCAAATAAGATGTTGGAAAAATTGGTAAAATCGTGTATGATAGAAGTAATAGTATGATTTTTGGAGGCATGAGATGAAAAAAAAATATGCGGCACTTATTTTTTGTGCAATTGGACTCTTATTAGGAAGCGTTACTTCAGAAGCAAAAAAGAAACCATCGGTTACTGCAGAATCTGCAATTGTAATGGATGTTCAGTCGGGTGCGATTTTATATGAAAAGAATATAGACAAGCGTGAGTATCCGGCGAGTATTACGAAAGTAATGACGGCTCTTGTTGCTATTGAAAATTCGTCGTTGTCGGAGACGGTTACTTATTCAAGAAATGCCGTGACAAATTTGGAGTCGGGTGCTTCTAATATTGAAATTCAGCCGGGTGAAAAATTGTCAATGGAAGACAGTTTATATGCCATTCTTCTTATGTCAGCGAATGAAGCTTGTAATGGTGTGGCGGAGCATGTCGCAGGAAGCATTGATAATTTTGTTGCGATGATGAATCAAAAGGCAAAAGAACTCGGATGTACAGGAACTAATTTTGCAAATGCAAACGGTTTGTGGATGTCAAATCATTATACGACGGCACACGATATGGCATTGATTTCACAGGAAGCCTATAAAAATCCTACATTTGCAAAAATTACCGGAACGAAACGCTATATCATTAATAAAACGAAAAAACACGCAAAACGTTATCTTCATAATCATCATGGTATGCTTTATCCAAGCACATTTACCCAATATTTGTATGAATACTGCGTGGGCGGCAAAACGGGATATACATCAAAGTGTCGTTATACGCTTGTAACTTATGCAAAGAAAAACGGAACAACATTGGTTTCTGTTATCATGCGTGCACCAAATTCCCCTTGGACGGCGCCGGATGCTAATGAGTATACCGATACGACAAGAATTTTGAATTATTGTTTTGAAAATTACAAACGCTATGAAATTGGAACAACGACAGATAATACGGTAAATACAAGTGATTTGTTTACCAAATACAGTTCCTATTATAACCAGCAGTCGGGTCCTTTATCTGTGGAACAGGGAGCCGGGGTTATGCTGCCAAAGGGTGTTACTTTGGACAAGGCACAGAAAAAAGTAATTTATTATGACACACCACAGCAGGTTAGTGCGACAAAGAAAGTAATTGGAAAAATTACATATACTTATAATGGAAAAGAAGCGGGTGGTGCTGAGATTTACTATGAAAATGCGAAAAATCCGACTTTAAATGACAGTATTGACATGTCCGAATGGTTTGTGGATGCGGTAGAAAAAGCGAATGAGGCACCTTTCCCATGGAAAAAGGTTTTAACAATCGGTATTCTTGTAGTTGCCGCTCTTGCAATTACTATTTTGATTCTGTGGTGGATGAGAACCCATAAAGAACAGCGCACACGCCGCAATCGATACAAGAGAGGAAAGAAAAATCGAAATATCAATGAAAGAGGATACTATTATCACAAAAAATAGATAGCAAAATAATATTATGGAGGCATCATGAGAAAGACAAAAATTATTTGCACACTTGGTCCGTCAACTGACAGAGATGGTATTTTGGAACAATGTATCGAAAGTGGTATGAATGTTGCACGCCTGAATTTTTCACATGGCAGCCATGAAGAACAGCAAAAAAGAATTGACAAGCTGTATGAATTAAGAAAGAAATATCAAAAGCCAATTGCTGCTTTGTTAGATACCAAAGGTCCGGAAATTAGACTTGGTGATTTCAAAGATGGTAAAGTCAATTTGAAACAGGGACAAAAGTTTTCTCTTGTAACAAATGAAGTATTGGGGGATGAGACAAAGGCATATGTCACATACAAACAACTTCCGGAAGACGTAGAGCCGGGAACCCGCATTTTGATGGATGATGGGCTGGTAGAAATGATTGTTGAGGCGGTTGACGAAACACAGATTGACTGCGTGGTTGTCGGTGACTGTGAATTGAAAAACCATAAAGGCGTTAATGTTCCGGGACTTCATTTGAATATGCCGTACATGAGTGAAAAAGATAAAAGTGATATTATCTTTGGAATCAATAACCACGTAGATTTTATTGCGGCTTCTTTTGTGCGCACTGTGAAAGATATTGAAGATATCCGTGCTTTTCTGCATGAAAATGGCGGTGATGGAATTCATATCATTGCCAAAATCGAAAACTGCGAGGGCGTTGAAAATATTGATGGAATTATTGCAGCGTCGGATGGCATTATGGTTGCACGTGGTGATATGGGTGTGGAACTGCCGGAAGAAGAAGTTCCTATTTTGCAGAAAATGATTATCGGAAAAGTATACGAAGCGGGCAAGCAGGTAATTACGGCAACGCAGATGCTCGATTCGATGATGAAAAACCCAAGACCGACAAGAGCAGAAGTTGCCGATGTGGCAAATGCAATTTACGATGGCACAAGTGCCATTATGCTTTCAGGTGAAACTGCTGCCGGAAAATATCCGGTGGAATCGGTTCAGACGATGGTGCGGATTGCGAATCGCACGGAAGCGGATATTGATTATGAAAAACGTTTTTATCATCGTGGCCGCCATGAAAAACCGGATGTTACAGAGGCTGTTTGTCATGCAACCTGTACAACGGCATACGATTTGAATGCTTCAGCCATCGTTGCGGTGACAAAATCCGGAAGAACCGCACGTATGATTTCCAGATACCGCCCGGCATGTCCGGTTCTCGGTGGAACGACGTCGAAAAGAGTCTGGCGTCAGATGGCAATGTCGTGGGGTGTATGTCCGATATTACTGGATGAGAAAACGGATGTATTTGCTTTGTTTGACCATGCGGTAGATAAAGGAAAATCTTCCGGACTTTTGAAATCAGGTGATTTGGCGGTGATTACATCGGGTGTTCCAATCGGAATATCCGGAACGACAAATATGCTTAAGGTTGTGAATGTAGAGTAAAACGAATCTTCTAAAAAAATATTTGATATGCTGGATTTATTTTATGCGAATAAGCATATGTGTGAAAAGATTCAGCACAAGATAAGTTTTAGGGGGTAAGTTTAATGCTGGATTCACGAAAGCGCGAAATTCGTATAAAAGCTGATTATTTTAGGGCAAATTGTAAAATTGGCAGATATGGTATCATTAATCTGTTCAAAGAATGTGAAAGAATGGGTTATAAATTAGTTAGGTATCCGCTGGGAGAAAATGCAGATCTTGGATTTATGATGAAAACACATTTATTGATGATAGTGTAACAGTAAATGGGAGAAGTACAGATGAAAAAGAACAGGAGGCAAACTATTTTGCCGCTTGTTTGTTAATGCCATCCGATGATGTTCATAGATTTATTGATTTGGAGATTCAAAATTTTCAGGAATGTGGATTATCGGCAATGGATATTGCCAGAATTATGTCTGAGTTTAATGTTAGTTTTGATATGGCATTAAATCGATTGGAAAGCCTAGGTGTGATTAATACAGACCAAAAGATGCGGCTTGATAATATTAAGACAGAGATGAAAGTTGGAAATTTACTTCGCGCGGTTGGTGGTAATAGCAAGCTGAATGAGCCTAGCGAAGTATTTGATATACCGCATGAGTATATTGATTATGTTATCTATAATTATAATCATAATGCAATTCCAAAAGAAACATTGGAACGCGTACTCGCTTATTATAAACTTGTCATAGATGATGTAAGTGACAAAATTGTTGAGTTCTCTGATGACGATGATGATTTAGATGATTTGATAGGAGGAATAGACGATTGAGAGCCTCTTTAGATACAAATGTTATTATTCATTTCTAAAAGGCTGGTCCTGAGAATATTTTGTTTGATTTCTTTGATGAAGGGGTATTTATCTACGAGCAGATTCGCAATATTGAATTATATACAGATCAGAAGTTGAAGGATTTACAGATATATAAGATTTTTGAATATAATTTTTCGGAAAATAGAAACCTGTATGGTACTGGTGATTTGGGTGAAGTATATGTCATTATTACAATTTGAAGATGAGGTAATGCCATTTACTTTTGCTGATGTTTTGATATTACGCTATTTGGTTGGCAATGCTGATGAAAATCAAACAGTGAATGACTTTAACATGATTAATAACTCATCAAGTTTGAATTGGTCTTTTAAGAGTCAAGTGAGTAAGTTATTGTGATTGATGTAAAATGCTATTCCTAACAAAGAAGTCACAAAACATATTTGACAAAATATAAAAATAATCATATACTAACGATAAGTAAAAAATGTATTTACTTCTTGAAAGTGGGTGACAATATGTTATATGATTATTTAGTTAACAATTATGAAAAAGGCGAACCAATTTTTCTCATGGATATTGTTATTAAGGGAATGACAGAGGAAAATATAAGGTATCATTTAAAAAAAATGACAGATGAAGGGATAATTGACCGATTTGATTCAGGAATTTACTATATTCCTAGGATTAATATTTTTGGTGAAAAATCTACTATTTCTGCTGAGACAGTTGCGCTTCATAAATATGTTTATCGTAGGGGAAAGAGAGTTGGTTTTTATTCAGGCTACACTCTTGCAAACCGGCTTGGATTATCAACTCAAGTACCAATTAAGGAGGAGATTACTAGTAATTACGCACCTGCACAGGTTAGAGAAGTTAGCATTAAAAATCAAAAATATTTGATTCGAAGACCTGCGGTTACAATTACGGAGGAAAATGCATATGTTCTTCAATTACTTGATTGTTTGAAGGATATTGATAAATCAGCAGAGGAAGATATGAAAAAATGTGGAAAGATTTTGACAAACTATGCTAATGAACACAGAATTACAAGAGAGCAGGTGGATAAGTTATTGGCATATTATCCATTGAAAATCTATAAAGCAATTTATGAAACAGGGGTGAAATATGTATCTGCATGAAGATAAAGAAATTATTATTTTTCAGACGATTATGTTGCATATGAAGATACGATAAAACAAATGAGAAAATTGGCAAAGATGATAAAGGAAGTCACTTGATAAATAAACTCCCCCTTCGTTGTCATAACAACGTATATTTTCCTATAATTATACTATATTAAATGGTATACTAATATCACAAATATACAGGAGGAAATAAAAATGACAGGAATAAAAAATATGGATATGTCGAAGGTTTTGGTTTTAAAGGATGAAGTAGCTTACCAGCCAGGACAAGTAGTATCAAAGACATTAGCACAGAATGAGCATTTGAGTGTAACTTTATTTGCATTTGATAAGGGCGAGGAAATCAGTACACATGAATCAGGCGGTGATGCCTTTGTTACTTGTCTTGATGGCGTTGGCAAAATCACAATTGATGGTGTTGATTATGAACTTCATGAAGGGGAGTCTATTGTTATGCCGGCAAAACACCCTCATGCTGTATTTGGAAAAGAGCAGTTTAAAATGTTGTTAGTTGTAGTTTTTTAATTAAGGAGATTTACCATGCCGTTTCAGTACAAGGTATCAGAAGATAAAAAAGTCCGTGTCATTATTGACACGGATGCTGCCTGTGAGGCAGATGACCCATTTGCAATTGCCCACGCGTTGATGTGCCAGAAGTTTGACGTGAGGGCAATTTTTGCTGAGCAGTTTAATCGAGAGGGAAGTACGCGACAGAGTTACGAAGAAATTTTGACGGTTTTGCGTGCAATGAAAAAAGAAGTTCCCGTTTTTATGGGAGAGGAAACAAAAATTTCTGAGAAAAAACAGGGCGAGGAAGTTTCACCTGCGGCTGACTTTTTGATTGAAGAAGCAATGAGGGTGGATGAAAAACCATTGTTTGTGCTATGCATTGGGGCGATTACCAATGTGGCGAGTGCGATGATGAAAAAGAAGGAAATTGCAAAACACATGACGATTGTGTGGATTGGTGGACAGGGGCATGCGTACAGCACGCCTGAAGTGCGTGAGTTCAATGCGGGAAATGATGTTGAGGCGATTAACTATGTGTTAAACAGTGGTGTGAATTTTTGGCAGATTCCAAATGATGTGTATGGAAAAATGAGAATTAGTCTTGCTGAGATTGAGAGACGGATTGCGCCATGCGGAGAAATTGGAAGACATTTATTTGAAAATATGGAAACATATAATCATTCGGAACATGCGGGATGGACAGCAGGGGAGAGCTGGACATTAGGTGATTCGCCGGCGGTTGGTGTGGTGCTTGATCCGGATTGTGGATTTTATCATGAAACCGAGGCGCCGATTATACTTGATGACACGACCAATAAATTTGAAAAAGGAAGACCGAAAATTCGGGTGTATACATCGGTGGATTCGCGGTTTATTCTGGAAGATTTTATTGCGAAACTGGAAGTTTTATATGGAAAGGGTTCCGATACAAAATAGATACAAAAAAGATGTATGATAGCAGGTGGTAAGGAGGATGTAAATGACAAAGATACTGATTGTGGAAGATGAAGAGGCAATTTCTGACTTGATTAAAATGAGCCTTACGAAGGCGGGATATCACTGTGAACAGGCGATGGACGGATTGGAAGCGGCAGATTGTATCGAGAATAATAATTATGATTTGATTCTTCTTGATATCATGCTTCCGGAAATTAATGGATATGAATTGCTGGAATACATAAAAACAAAAGAAACGCCCGTTATTTTTATTACGGCGATGGGCGAATTGAATGACCGTGTGAAAGGGCTTCGCGCAGGTGCTGATGATTACATTACAAAACCATTTGAAATGATTGAGCTTTTGGCGCGTGTGGAAACGGTTTTGCGGCGTTACCACAAAGTGGGTGGCACGTTTGAGATTTTTGATACGGTAATTGATGTTTCTTCGCGGACAGTTACGCAGAATGGAAAGCAGATTATGCTTACGCTCAAAGAGTTTGAACTGCTTTTGTTTTTTGTGCGCAATAAAAATATTGCTTTGTATCGTGAAACAATTTATGAAAATATATGGGAAAATGATTATATGGGTGACAGCCGTACCGTAGATTTACATGTGCAGAGGCTGCGGAAGAAAATGAACTGGGGAAATCGAATTAAATCGGTTTACAAAGTTGGATATCGGCTGGAGGTGTAACATGAAATTTTACTGGAAAATGTTTATTAGTTTTTTTATACTTATTTCCCTTACGTTTGCGGTCAGCGGAACATGGATGATTTCTGCTTCTTTCAAAACCTCTTTGCAGCGGGAAATTGAGATGGGGATGAGCCGGAATGAGCTGTATCGAACTGCTTTGCAAAATGCGGTGAGTGCCGTGCCGGCAGATTATTTTACAAAACAAAATCATTCTATGAAAGAAATTATAAGTTCACTGCAGGAAAGTCTCTTGGAAAAAGGCACTGATTTTTTTGTGTACAATAAAAAGAAGAAAACGATTTTTTCTTCGACGAAAAAAACAGAAGACGTTTCTTTGTTAGAAAATGTTGATAAGTCCCACAAAATTTATCAGGTCTGTCAAAAAGGTGAAAATTATTATCTGCGGACAGTCAGTTATTTATTTGTGACAGCGGATATGAATGGATATTATATTGAGACGCAAACGAATTTGCAGGAAATTTTTCAAAAGCGGGATGACATGACAAAGATGTATCATTACATCGTTTTGATTGTTTTGATATGCTGCGCGGTTTTGTCGTTTGTGATTTCGTATCTATTAACCTATCGGGTTCGAGCGCTGTCCGTGACGGCGTGGGCGTTTGCCGGCGGGCAGATGGAAGAACGTGCTAAAATCCGGGGAACGGATGAAATTGCAAAGCTTGCCATTGACTTTAACCAGATGGCAGATGAACTTCAGGAAAAAATGGAGCAGTTGGAGGAACACGTAAAGAGCCAGGAAGCGTTTACCGCTGCATTTGCCCACGAATTGAAAACACCACTGACGTCGATTATTGGTTATGCGGAATTGCTTCGCTCGATGTCTCTTTCAAAAGAGGAAGAACTGACGGCGGCAAACTATATTTTTTCACAGGGAAAACGGTTAGAATCACTCTCGTATAAATTGCTGGAATTGTTTGTTTTGCAAAAAGGTGAAATTTCATTTTTGCCGGTAAATGTAGGAGAGGCGATTGAAGAGGTCAAACAGATTACAGCACAGGGACTTCAAAAAAAGGAAGTTATTTTGGAGGCATCATTTGATGAGGCAGTGCTTTTGCTGGAAAAAGATTTATTTATTTCACTTTTAGTAAACTTGGTGGATAATGCTGCAAAGGCATCGCAGGCCGGCGGGCATATCCGGCTGACGGGTAAATGTGAAGAAAACCGCTATGCCATTACGGTAAGAGATGAAGGAAAAGGAATTCCGGAAAGCGAGATTAAAAATATTTTGGAGCCTTTTTATATGGTTGACAAATCTCGCTCCCGCAAAGAGGGGGGCGCAGGACTTGGTATGACGCTTTGTGCTGAAATTGTCCGTTTGCATCATGCAGAATGGAAAATTGAAAGCAAAGAAAATGAGGGAACAAAAATTACGATTTGGTTTTCTTTGGAGGGCGAAGAATGAAAAAAGGAATCAGAATTTTTTTGATGATTGTGGTGGTCGTTTTAGTTTTTGCCGGTGTACAGTGGGTGCCAAATATCGTGAATCAAATGCAGGAAAAAAAGGATTTAGGGCAGGCTGTGATTACGAAAGATTCAACATCGAAAAAGAATATAGGAATGCAATTATCGTATGCCGAAAAAATGGATATTTTGTCGGCATCGCCAAATCAGCTCTATTTGTTTAAAACGAAAAATAAAAATCAACTTTTGGAATACGATGGCAAATTTTTTGAAAAGCTGAATACACAATTGAAAAAATTTACGGAGTTAAAAATTATGGATTTTTCAAGGTTATCCAAAAATCTTGAAAAAAGTTTCAAACAGGCATCGTATTATTCGATTCAGCAGGAGTACGGAACCAATGGATTTCCAATTTGGATTTTATCTTTTTCATATAAAAATTCCGATTATTGGATTGGGTTTGATTTGGCACTTGAAAAGATTCTATATTTTAGTGCTGAGGGAGGAGAACCATTAAAATTTTTAACTAGAAATCATGTATCGGAGAAAGCAGGGGCGGCGAAATTTATAAAAAGAATTAAAAGGAAATTAGAAGAATATTATGGTGCAAAATGGGAAAAAGAAAGTTACAGCCATGATATGATTGCCAGGTTAATATTAGTTCAAAATATTGCCGTTTTTTCCAATAAGAACAATAGTGTTGTTCCTGTGAGAACCGTAATATGGGAAAATCCGACTGCCGGCAAATACAGTAATATAAAGATTAGTTTGGGTGGAATCGCATCGGAGGATGATTTCGATATGTCGGGTTCTTTATATTCCAATGGTTATGCGGATTCAAGCACGTCAAGCACGATGAAATGATACAAAAAAGATACCTTCTTTTGGGCAAAAAGATACAAGTTCATTTTATGATTGTATCGTAGTCTGAAAGGAGGTCTTTTTGTGAGTAAAAGAAGCAGACGATACTTAATTTTAATTCTGGTTTTTGTGCTTTTCTTTGACAGCATTTTAGTTGGTATGTATTTGATGATTGATGCAAAAGGAGATAAGACGGAAAACCAAAATAGGATGGGGATGGGGAAAGTGGAGCAGAAGGTAGAATCTGTAAAAGCAGCAAAGCAGAAAAAAGGGAATTCACTTTTGGTGTTAGTAAACAAAGACAACAAAATGCCGGAAGATTTTCATCTGCCTTTGGTTCGTCTGAAAAATGGAAAATTTGTCGCAGAAAAAATGTATGCCTCACTTAGGGCTATGTGGTTTGATTGTGAAAGGGAAAATCCGAGTTACTCAATTGTTGTTTCCAGTGCTTACCGCAGTCATGCAAAACAAAGCAAGCTTTTACAAGAGGAAATTCAAAAAAATGAGCGGCTGGGAATGAGCTCGAAAGCGGCAAAAAAGGATGCACTCCGCACGGTTGCGCCACCCGGATTTAGTGAACATCAAACAGGACTGTGTGTGGATATCACGGCAAAGAATTTTCAATTATTAAACCGCGCACAGGAGAATACGCCGGAGAACAAATGGTTACAAAAGCACTGTAAAGATTATGGATTTGTGCTTCGTTATCCAAAAGGGCGTGAAACAGTAACCGGTTATTCGTATGAGCCGTGGCATTTTCGTTATGTAGGAAAAAAAGCCGCAAAAGAAATTGCGCGGCGGGGCATTACGCTGGAAGAGTATGTCCGGGAGCAGTAGTTAAATATTTGTTGCCAGTTTTTTGGGATTGCAGTAATTTAATAGAAACCAAAAAAATACTAACAAACATTTTATCCCACCAACAATTTATGATATGATAAAAACAACCAAATCTATAAAATAGACACATTTACATAAAATATCCACCTATTACTTTTTTTCATGGCAGATTATAATTATTGTGTCGGGGGGTGAAAGAGTGCTTCGAATGGAAATTGCGCTTATTATCATTTTAGGATTTATTGCGTATATGTATTATTCGGCAGAGAGAAAACATACGAAACTGCACCGGACATTTTCTGTTTTGCTGCTGGTTGTAATCGTTCATCTTGTTTTTGATGCGGTAACGATTTATACGGTAAATCATTTGGAGCAGGTGCCAATCGCAGTAAACGATGCATTTCACCGGGTGTTTGTCGGAACGATGGCAGGTGTTTTGTACTTGTTTTACCGGTACATTGCTGCTGTTGTGGAGGAAGAGACCAAGAAGAAAATGATTTTTGACTGGCCGGCGAAAATCTTTTTGATTGTGTTGGAAATCATTGCACTTGTTTTTCCGATTGTATACATACAAACGCCAAATGGAAACTATTCGGCAGGTGCTTATGTGATTGCCAGTTATGGCGGAGTCGCGATTTATTTGGCACTGTGTGCAGGAATTTTAATCTGGAACCGGAAACAGATTCATCCGAAGAAAAAGTTTGCGATTGGAGTAGCACTTTGGGTTGAATTTTTGGTGTGCGGCTTGCAGGGGGCATACCCAACGTGGCTAATCAGTGGAATGGGAATTACATTGATGACGTTGTCCTTTTATCTGACTTTGGAAAATCCGGATATTTTAAAGGCGGAGCTGACCGAGCAGAAAATGTCAATGCTCTATTTAAAAAGTCAGGTGAATCCGCATTTTCTCTATAACACACTCGACACGATACGAATTCAGGCGCAGCTTAATGGGGATAATAAAGTAGCGGCTTTATTGATGCGATTGGTCGATTTTTTTCGCATCAGTGTGAAAGTGGACAGACAAATGGTAGCACTTGATGATGAGTTAGAGCTTTTGGGAGCTTACATGGATTTGATGTGTTACCGATATCCGAATCTTCGGTGTGAGTATGATGTTGACCCGGATTTGGGAGGATGTCTTGTTCCGAATTTTATTTTACAGCCACTTGTTGAAAATAGTTTGCTGCATGGTTTGAAAAACAAAGGGTACCGGGGGGAGGTTGTCATTACGGCAAAAAAAGAGGGGAATGCAATCGAAATCCTGATTCGCGGCAGCGGAAGTGGATTTACGGATGGCAGAAAAGATATCATTGATGAGATGCTTCTTCACTACGACAAGAAGCAGGCAAAACTAGAGGGAAACAGCATTGGTATTTTAAATGTGCAAAAAAGAATCAAATTGCTGTGTGGTCCAAAGTATGGACTCAGTTATATGGAAAATGAAACCGGCGGAGTGACGGCACGATTACTGCTGCCGCATGAGGAGGACGCAAAATGAAAAAACTGCGAGTGCTGTTGGTTGATGACGAGATAATGATTCGGGAAGGGTTTAAAAAGTTGTTTGACTGGGAAACCCATGAGTGTGTCGTTGTCGGCGAGGCAGCGGATGGAATGGAAGCAATTACAAAAATTGATGAGGAGCAGCCTGATATTGTGATTATGGATATTAATATTCCGATTATTAACGGACTGAAAGTGATTCAGTTAAGCCGGGTGAAATATCCGTCCATGGCTTTTGTGATTGTTTCCGGTTACGATGATTTTTCATATTGCAGGGAGGCTCTGCGGATGCAGATTACGGACTATATTTTGAAGCCGGTCAATTACGAGGAATTTGGCTCTTGTATTGACCGGTTGAAAATTAGTCTTTACAATAACGAAGTAAAGGAAAAACCGGTTGTGAAAAAAGAACGTGTCATAACCGGAATTACAAAATATATGCAGGAACATCTTTCGGAAGACGTTAGTTTGCATATTCTTTCGGAAGAATTTCATTTAAATTCGCAGTACATCAGTCAGTTATTTAAAAACGAAATAGGAGTAAATTTTCTGACATACCTTACAAACATTCGGATGGAGCACGCAAAAAAACTGCTGCTTTCATCCTCGCTTTCGATCGCGGAAGTTTCAGAGCAGTCCGGTTATGGTGATTACCGCGTGTTTACGAAAGTATTTAAGAAATCAGAGGGAATTACACCATCGCAGTACCGGCGTGACTTCCTTTCCCAATAATTATAAGGAGTGAAAGAAAATGTTAAGAATAGAGAATTTGACAAAAACGTATGGTGAAAAAAGGGCAGTAGATAATCTTTCCCTTCGTATTGCGCCGGGTGAAATTTATGGTTTTATCGGTCACAATGGAGCGGGAAAAACGACAACACTGAAAGCGGTTGTCGGGATTCTTCAATTTGATAAAGGCGAAGTTTTCATTAAAGGAGAATCCATCCGCAAAAATCCGCTTGCCTGCAAACAAAAAATTGCTTATATTCCGGATAATCCGGATTTGTATGAATTTATGACGGGAATCAAATTCTTAAATTTTATTGCGGATATTTTTGGCGTGCCGGAAGAAAAACGGCAGGAGAGAATCCGCAAATATGCTGATTTGTTTGAGATGACAGAAAATCTTGCGCAGCCGATTGCTTCCTACTCACATGGTATGAAGCAAAAACTTGCGATTATATCTGCATGGATTCATGAGCCAAAGTTAATTATAATGGATGAGCCGTTTGTCGGACTTGACCCGAAAGCAGCACACATTTTAAAACAGATGATGCGTGAGATATGTGATGAGGGAGGTGCTATCTTTTTCTCTACACACGTACTGGAAGTGGCAGAAAAATTGTGTGACAAAGTGGCGATTATCCGAAATGGACAATTGATTCAATCCGGTACCATGCAGGAAGTAAAGGGTGACGACAGCTTAGAAGAGGTATTTTTGGAATTGGAGGGAGAATGATGTTTCGTATACTTTTGAAAAAACAGATGACAGAAATTTTCCGTGCCTATTTTTATGATGCCAAAAAGAACAAAAAACGATCGGTTTTTTCTACCGTTTTGTTCTTTGGTTTTTTCATTATTCTTATGGTTGGTATTGTGGGGGGAATGTTTTTTTATTTGGCAGATTCTTTATGTAAGCCATTTGCCATGGTAAATATGAAATGGCTGTATTTTCTTATTATGGGAATGATTGCAATTGCACTTGGCACATTCGGAAGTGTGTTTAATACCTATTCCGGTTTGTATTTGTCAAAGGATAATGATTTATTGTTGTCCATGCCAATTCCTATCCGGAGTATTCTGACAATAAGGCTTGTCAGCGTGTACTTAATGGGACTCATGTATTCGGCAATTGTGATGCTGCCGGCAGTTATTGTTTATTGGATTGAAGTTGAGGCAACACCTTTAACCGTTGTTGGTCCGGTGCTGTTGATTTTGTTAATTTCTCTTTTGGTATTAATTTTATCCTGTGTGCTTGGCTGGTGCGTGGCAAAGATAAGCTTGAAGTTAAAGAATAAAAGTTTTATTACCGTGATTTTGTCACTATGTTTTTTTGCTCTGTATTATTTTGTTTATTTTAAGGCGCAGGATTTGATTCAAAATCTTCTTATAAATGCGGCTGTTTACGGGGAAAAGGTAAAGGGGAGTGCATATCCGTTTTATCTGTTTGGAAAAATCGGAGAGGGCGACCTTTTAGCAATGATTCTCTACACGGCTGTCATTGCCGTGTTATGTGCACTGACATTTGTTGTTTTGTCGCGGAGTTTTATTAAGATTGCGACTTCGAGCGGCAGTGTGAAAAAGATTGTTTACAAAGAGAAAAAAGAAAAGAGAAAAACGCCTTTTATGGCAATTTTGCAGAAGGAGTTTGGGCGGTTTTTATCGAGTCCGAATTATATGCTCAATTGCGGGCTTGGTGTGATTGCACTTCCAATTGTTGGTGTTGTCATGCTTTTTAAGGGAAATGACATTTTGGATTTCATGAATATGATTTCCGGAAGCGAAAGAGAGGGCATGCTGATTGTCCTTGTTGTGACTGCACTTAGTTTATTAGCGTCGATGAATGACATGGTTGTTCCGTCGGTATCGCTGGAAGGAAAAAATATTTGGATTGCACAGTCATTGCCGATGGATTTGTGGCAGATGCTTCGTGCCAAACTTAGCGTGCAGCTCTTGCTTACCATCGTGCCGCTTATTGTGTGCGAAATCTGTTTTGTATTTGTGATGCCAAGTCATGGGATAGAAACTATTCTTGGTTTGATAGTGCCGATTGTGTTTGCAATCTTCCTTACATTGTTTGGATTGTTTCTTGGATTGCAGATGCCAAATCTATCCTGGACAAATGAGCTGGCGCCGATTAAGCAGAGTCTTAGTGTTGTGATTTCGATGTTTGGTGGATGGGTTGTTTCCATAGTGCTGTCGGTGCTTTATTATACGACGGCGTATCCAATGGGAGTTTCTTTGTATTTTGCGGTGATTTTGGTTGCATTTGCGATAGCAAGTGTGGTACTTTGTATATGGTTGAAAAAGAAGGGAACAATTATTTTTGCCAATTTATCAGCGTAAAGTCAGAAAGGGAAGCATTATGAGCAATGGATTTGTTATGATAACGGGAGCAAGTTCCGGGATAGGAAAAGCGTTTGCTGCGCAGTTCGCAAAAAAAGGTTATGATTTGATTCTGGTGGCGAGACGGAAAGAGCGATTGCAGGAACTCGCAGAGGAATGGACGAAAAAGGGACGCAAATGCCTTGTTCTGACGGCTGACCTTGCGAAGAAAAAGGAATGCCGCAAGATAATGGAAGAAGTAGAAAAATTACCGGTAAAGGTATTTATTAATAATGCAGGTTTTGGCGACTGCGGCAGTTTTTTAGAGACGGATTTAAGTAAAGAAATGGAAATGATTCACGTCAATATTCGTGCGATGCATTTTCTTATGAAGCAGATGCTCTGCCAGATGGAAAAACAGGGAGAGGGCTCGATTCTAAATGTTGCATCTTCTGCGGGGCTTTTCCCCGCCGGGCCCTATATGGCGACTTATTATGCAACGAAATCTTACGTCACAAGTCTGACGCGTGCTGTGGCACTTGAATTAAAGGAAAAGAAAAGTAATGTGTATGTGGGTGCACTTTGTCCGGGACCGGTTGACACCGAATTTAATAAAGTGGCAAATGTAGAATTTGCGATACCATCTATCACACCAACATACTGCGCTTCTTATGCAATTCGTAAAATGGAAAAACGAAAAATTGTAATTGTCCCGAAAAATAAAATGAAAGTGCTTGCCTTTATCAGTAGAGTTCTGCCGCAGAGCCTGGTGATTCGCATGACGGCCCGGCAGCAGAAGAAGAAGAGGAACTGGTAGGAATTTTGGGGGGGTTGTAAGTCAGAAAAAAGCTTTGCGTCTTGTGGGCGCTTCCGCTCGTTGAGTGCGTAACGGTATGGGCACTGAAACTACCAGTGCCACATACCGACGTACTCAAAACCCACAAGTCACAAAGCTTTTTTCTGACTTATCAAAATCCCCAAAACCTACCAGCAACTGCTTGGGGAGAAATCAGGTGCTTGTGTATAAAGGTCCGATGCTAATCTTTTTAGAATTCCAGTAAATCAGTAGAAAAGGGTTGAATTTCGTGAGTACAAACACGTGAGTATCTGGCATGTGTATTTTACATGCCGATACCCCTACGCGTTTGTTTAGCGGGAGCGCTCACGAAATTCAACCCTTTTCTACTGACTTACGGAACCTAAAGATTATCACCGAACCCTTGACACAAACTATTAATTTGTGCTATTCTGTCTCGTATGAGCGGTATTCATAGGAAACTGCATCAGGTGATAATGTGTTGTCACGGACTACGGAGGTGATGACATGAAGATAGGAATTATAGGTGCCGGAAAGGTTGGCTGTTCGATTGGAAAATATCTGACAGAGCATGGTTTTTCGGTTGCCGGGTACTGTAGTAAATCAAAAAAAAGCGTGGAAGAGGCCGCGACTTTTACAAATACAAAAGCATATGATTCTCTGGCCGAACTAGTGGCAGAGAGCACGATTCTTTTTCTTACCACGCCGGATGGTGCGTTGAAAAGTGTGTGGAACGAACTGAAAAAAGAATCAATACAAAATAAAATAGTATGCCATTTTAGTGGCTCATTATCATCCGATTTATTTTCAAATCGAGAGGAATACGGAGTATCTGCCGCATCCTTTCATCCTATGTATGCGTTCAGCAGCAAATTCACATCGTATGAACAATTGAATCATGTAATATTTACCGCCGAAGGGGATTCTCATGCCCTATCCGTTGTCGGAGACATTTTCCGAAAAGCGGGAAATAAAGTATGCGTCATGGAATCGGCGAAGAAAACAAGGTACCATGCATCGGCATCGATGATAAGCAATTTGATGATTGGCTTGTATGAGATGTCCATTCAGATGCTTATGGACTGTGGATTTTCGAGGGAAGATGCGGTGGAATTGACAACGCCGCTTGTGCAAAATAACATCAAAGCACTGCTTCATTCATCGCCGGAAGAAGCCTTAACCGGGCCGATTGAGAGAGGCGATACCGAAACGGTGAAAAAGCATTTATCCGTGTTGACTGAGGCAGAAAAAGAAGTTTATCTAAGACTTGGTGAAATGGTGTTAGAGATTGCCGGACGGAAAAATCCCGAGAGAGATTATCAAACGATGATTCAGTTATTAAATGATATGTGCAGGAATAGGAGGACACAATAAATGAAAAACACAGTAGTAACGATTCAGCAGATGAAGGAAAAAGGGGAAAAAATTTCAATGCTGACCGCATATGATTATTCGACAGCAAAACTGGAAGACGAAGCCGGAGTAAATACAATTTTGGTTGGTGATTCCTTAGGAAATGTAATTCTTGGTTATGAGGATACGATTTCAGTGACGATGGAAGATATGATTCACCATGGAGCAGCTGTAGCAAGAGGTGCAAAAAACGCACTTGTTGTTGTGGACATGCCGTTTATGTCGTATCAGACATCCGTTTATGATGCGGTTGTCAATGCCGGACGGTTGATGAAAGAGGGACGCGCCGGAGCCGTGAAACTGGAAGGCGGAAAAGAAGTCTGTCCGCAGATTCAGGCAATTGTGGGTGCCGGAATTCCGGTCTGTGCACATCTTGGACTGACACCACAGTCGATTAACGCTTTTGGCGGATTTAAAGTTCAGGGTAAAACGGAAAAGGCAGCAAAGAAATTAATTGCGGATGCAATTGCTGTCGAAGAAGCCGGTGCATTTGCAGTTGTACTTGAGGGAATTCCAAGTAAACTTGCTAATCTTGTGACCGAGAAGTTAGATATTCCAACAATTGGAATCGGTGCCGGAAATGGATGTGACGGTCAGGTACTTGTTTACCAGGATATGCTTGGTATGTTCTCTGACTTTACACCAAAATTTGTAAAACGTTATGCAAACATTGGAGAAGTGATGAAAGAAGCATTCCAGAAATATATGGAAGAAATCCAGAGCGGCGCTTTCCCATCCAGTGAGCATGAATACAAAATAGATGATGACATTATTGAGAAGTTGTACTAGGAGGAAGAAAAAATGCAGATTGTATCAACCGTAGAAGAAGTAAGAAAACAGGTAAAGAAATGGAGAGAAGAAGGACTTTCCGTTGGTCTTGTTCCGACAATGGGTTATCTTCATGAGGGACATAAAAGTTTGATTGACAAGGCAGTTGAGCAGAATGACCGTGTTGTTGTCAGTGTTTTTGTAAATCCGATTCAGTTTGGACCAAATGAAGATTTGGCAACCTATCCGAGAGATTTGGAAAGAGATGCGGCGCTTTGTGAAAATGCCGGTGCAAATCTTATTTTCCATCCGGAACCGGAAAATATGTATGAAAGCGATTTTTGCAGTTTCATTGACATGGATGGACTTACGAAGGGATTGTGCGGTAAAACAAGACCGACACATTTCCGCGGTGTCTGCACAGTAGTTGGAAAATTATTTAACATTGTAGAGCCGGACCGCGCTTACTTTGGACAGAAGGACGCACAGCAGTTAGCAGTCATCCGCCGTATGGTAAGAGATTTGAATTTTAATCTCGAAGTCATTGGCTGCCCGATTATCCGTGAAGATGACGGTCTTGCAAAAAGTTCGAGAAACACTTATCTCTCAAAGGAGGAGAGAAAAGCCGCTGTTATTCTTCACAAAGGATTACTTCGAGGTGAGGAATTAGTGAAAGCCGGCGAAAAAAGTGCTGCCACTGTGAAACAGGCAATTACGGAAATCATTGAGTCGGAGCCGCTTGCCAAAATTGATTATGTGGAAATTGTAAACTTTGATAATATTGAAACAATAGAAACGATTGACGGTTCCATTTTGGCTGCCGTAGCCGTTTACATTGGAAAAACAAGACTTATTGATAACTTTATTTACGAATCATAAGATTGGAGGATAAGCGTCATGACAATTCAGATGTTAAAAGGGAAAATACACCGTGCCAAAGTGGTTCAGGCAGAATTAAATTATGTTGGCAGTATTACGGTTGACCCGGTTTTAATGGAGGCGGCCGGCATTTACGAATATGAAAAAGTGCAGATTGTCGATGTAGAAAATGGAAGCCGTTTTGAGACTTACACGATTGCCGGGGAGCCGGGAAGTGGTATGATTTGCTTAAATGGGGCAGCTGCGAGAATGGTTCAGGTAGAAGACCACATTATTATTATGAGTTATTGCGATTTGACGCCTGAGGAAGTATTCGACCATAAGCCAAAAGTCGTTTTTGTAGATGACAAAAACCAGATTAAACGTGTATCTTCTTATGAAAAACATGGTCAGTTGTCTGACTAAGAAGGGGGATTTTATGTTACAGGGAAAAACTATTGTGCTTGGTGTGACAGGCAGTATTGCCGCATACAAAATCGCAAATCTGACGAGTATGCTGACAAAACTTCACGCCGACGTACATGTTTTGATGACACAAAATGCAACCAATTTTATCAATCCGATTACGTTTGAGACGCTGACGAATCACAAATGCTTAGTCGATACGTTTGATAGAAACTTTAACTATAATATTGAGCATGTTTCGCTTGGTAACAAAGCGGATTTGGTTTTAGTTGCGCCGGCAAGTGCGAATATTATTGCGAAAATGGCAAATGGAATTGCAGATGACATGCTCAGTACAACGATTCTTGCGTGCCGCTGTAAAAAATTGGTGGCACCCGCGATGAATACCAATATGTATGAGAATCCGATTACGCAGGCAAACCTTCAGAAATTGAGAGATTTCGGAATGGAGGTTATTGAGCCGGCAACCGGACTTCTTGCGTGCAAAGCTGTCGGAAAAGGGAAAATGCCTTCAGAGGAAGTGCTGCTTTCCCACATTTTACAGGAAATCCAGTATGAACATGATATGGAAGGAAAACGGGTTTTAATTACAGCCGGACCGACGAGAGAGGCGATTGACCCGGTGCGTTATCTGACGAATCATTCGACCGGGAAGATGGGATATGCGCTTGCCAAAACGGCAGCAAGACGTGGAGCCAAGGTTACACTGGTGAGCGGTCCGTGTGAACTGCCGGCGCCGCTTCATGTGGATGTTGTGCCGGTTGAGAGCGCAGCGGATATGTTTGAGGCAGTGAAAACACGTGCCAAAGAGCAGGATATTATCATCAAGGCAGCAGCTGTTGCCGATTATACGCCGGTTACGGTAAATACAGAAAAGACGAAAAAGAAAGAGGGCGAAGCGTCGATTGCGCTGAAGCGGACAACGGATATTTTATCATGGCTCGGTGAACATAAAGAAAAAGGGCAGTTTTTATGTGGCTTTTCCATGGAAACCGAAAATATGTTAGAAAACTCGAAAAAGAAATTAGAGAAGAAACACGCCGATATGATTGTGGCGAACAATCTGAAAGTTGCCGGTGCCGGATTTGGAACGGATACAAATGTCGTTACTTTGATTACGAAAGAGGGGGAAAAAGAGCTTCCAATCCAGACAAAGGATGAGGTTTCTTACGAGATTTTGAATGAAATTATGAATAAAATGGCTTAAAACTGCATAAGATAGTAAGGACGGTATGTGATGACGAGGATACCATAAATTGACAACCACAATAAAATGTGGTATACTCATATGCGTATGCTATATATCGTGTTTTAAGAACGGAGGGATATCTTATGGTAAGAGCCAGTGTTGGCAGTGTCCGGCGTGCCGTAGCGGAGCATGTAGGAAGTAAAGTAAAGGTTCGGAGTAATCTGGGAAGACACAAATATGATGTAACCGAAGGTGTGATTACGGAAACATATCCCTGCATCTTTCTTGTGCAGGTGAAAAACGCGGAAGAGAATAGTTACCAAACGGTATCATACAGTTACACGGATGTCATTACAAAGGACGTACAATTAACTCTGTGCTAGTAGAGAGAGAACTAATAAATGGAGAAATCCGGTTTATTAGTTCTTTTTTTGTTTCATTGGAATATATATTGTAAGAGACAACTACGAAACAAGGAGGCCAAACGATTGAACCTGATTACAAAGCGAGTTCATATGAACCGGTGTAACGGCAGGGAAGTTAAGCAGCTTACACTTGACCGCGATTTCAATGTGCCGGATGCCAGACCGGATGCGTTACAGATAATGAAAGAACAGGGAGAGGTACAGATAGAGGAAGTTCATATGATGGAGGGAAAGGCAAGTGTAAAAGGACTTTTGCATTTCCAGATTTTATATGCATCGGATGGGGATATTCCGGTGAGTGAGATGACAGGGACAATTCCTTTTGAGGAAACTATTTTGCTGCCACAGGCAAAGGCCGAGGATGAAATTTCGGTGCAGGCGGAGATTGGCGACTTAAAAAGTGAGTTAATTAATTCCAGAAAATTAGGAATGAAAGCAATTGTTGTACTTAATGTGACGGCAGGAAGCGTTTGCGATTGTGAGGGAGCCATTGACATTGAAGGTGGAGAAGATATTTATACCAAAAAAAGAACGGCAGAAGTTTCCTATCTGATTTTTAGTAAAAAAGATACGCTGCGGGTACGGGATGAGTGGAAAATTCCCGGAACGAAAGATGCAATGCAGCGGATTTTGTACTCGGATGTTTGCATTGGGGAACTAAATACAAGGATGGAAGAAGAAAAACTTCTTGTCGAAGGGCAGGCAAATGTTTTCGTTATTTATCTGGGCGAGGGAGAAAATCCATCCATTAATTATTTTGAAAACACACTGCCAATTGAGGGGCATATTGACTGCCATGGATGCAATGCGGACATGGTCGAACAGGTGACTGCCTCCATTCACAGCAGGGATTTAGGTGTGAAAGAAGATGAAGATGGCGAATTCCGTGTGCTGGAAGTCGAAGTTGTATTCGCGTTTGATATGAAAGTGTACGGTCAGGAAAAAATTGACCTTCTCACGGATTTTTATTCGCTAAAAGAAAAGTGCAAACCGGTTTATGAGCCATCCTATTTTGAAAATCTGAAAATTCATAATAAAAGCAAATGCCGATTTACCGGTATGGTAACGGCGGGTGAATTTGCGCCGCTGCAAATTTGGAATGTAAGCGGTTCTCTGTTTATTGACCATAAAGAACAGAAAGAAGAAGGGCTATTGGTAAGAGGGGCACTTTTGGTAAGTGTGTTATACCAGACCGGGGATGAAAGGGTTCCGCTCGCAACGGCAAAGGGTACGATTCCATTTGAGCAGTTGTTAGAGGCAAACGGTCTTACGAACAATAGCCATATCAATCTCCATGGTATGTTAGAGCAGGTAAGTGCTTCTCTCACCGGAGAAAAAGAGATTGAAATTAAGGCAGTTGCCGCGCTGGATTTACTTGTATTTGACCGGATGGAAGAACCAATTGTTTCCGGATATGAAAGTGAGGAAGTGGACTGGGATGCCTTCCGCAGTGCGCCCGGTATGGTCGGTTATGTGGTACAGGAAAAAGAAACTCTCTGGGATATTGCGAAAAAGTTTTTTACAACCGTCGAGGCAATTATGGAAGTCAACCAAAAAGAAACCGAACAGGTACAAACAGGCGATATGATTTTAATTCTAAAAGAAGTATCTTAAAAGAAAGAAGCACCCATCAGCTCGTATTGTCCGGTATGCTCTGCATCCGGCGGACGAATTGGTGAGTGCTTCTTATCATAAGATATCAAAGATATCGGGTTTTTATGCATCTGTTTCGGAAGTTGTGCCATCGCGCCATGCTTCCATTTTTTTAACGGCAGCATCAATTGTCTTTTGACAAATGTCAGGGAGTTTATCACCCCATGCTTCGGTTGCTTCATCAAATCCCTTTTTGATGGCGGCAATCAAAGTATCTGCCTTGGATGTATCTCCACCGCTCAATGCCTGAGCCATGGAAACGAGACGATCACTCGTCTGTTCAACACCCCAGTAACCATCATCAGCAATGTCTTTCTGTGCCTGTTCAATGGTAGCAGGGTCTGCCTGAATGTCTTTGAACAAATCAGCAAGTTTGGTATACTTTCCTGCCTGTTTGCCAAGAAGTTTTGTTACCAGATTCTGAAGTTGTTCATTTTTCGTTGACAATTCTTTTTTCATCGTGGCAACAACAGAAGAATAATCTTTTATCTTGTTTGATTTGTCATCTGTTTTGCTTGAAGTTTCATATACAACACCAATGTCTTTTGCATCCGCAGTGTTTGTTGTCTGGGAAACTTTTGTTTTTGCTGTTGTCTGTGGCGTCGTATAAGAACTGTTTGCACTTGTAATTCCATTTACACTCATAAGGTTCCATCCTTTCTGTGCCTGTGGCACGCTGCATTCTATGTTCTCTACTTTACATATCGGCAGATTACAGAGAATAGTTTAGTGTATTCTAAAAATTATCGGTACAAATCCGTCACAAAGACAAAACACCGGTAAGGGAGTTCACGGCATTTCTCCTTGGCAGCCATTGCTTTGTCTTTATCATCAAAGATACCGAATACCGTTGGTCCGCTTCCGCTCATTAAGGAACCGAGTGCACCATTTTGCAGCATACACTCTTTGATGGCGGCAATCTGTGGATAGGCGGGAATCGTTACGGATTCCAAAACATTTCCAATCTGATTACTCAGTGAAAGAAGGTCGCGCTTTTTCATCGAAGCCAGCATGCCATCAATATCCGGATGATTTGTGTGCTCATCGAGTACAAGATTGGTATACACCCATTTTGTGGAAACGTGGATGTTTGGTTTGGCAATTAGAATATAGCAGGAAGGCATCGCCGGAATGGTCGATAACTTTTCACCGATTCCTTCGGAAAGAGCGGTTCCTTTTAAAATGCAGTAAGGAATATCTGCGCCCAATTTCACACCACGCTTCATTAGGTGTCGTTTGCTAAGTCCCAGTCCATATAAGTCATTGATGGCAAGCATACACGATGCGGCATCGGTACTTCCCCCTGCCATACCGGCGGCAACCGGAATCCGCTTGTCAAGTTTGATATCAAGTCCGCCCTCCAAATGGAATTCATCCATCAGACGTTTGGCGCTTTGATAGACAAGATTATCTTCATTTACCGGAAGATAGGAAAGGTTTGTTGTCAATTTAATCCCCGGCTCTTTCGTCTTTGTGAGTGTCAGCCGGTCAAACAGGCGGATGCTCTGCATAATCATTTTTACTTCGTGGTAGCCATCTTCGCGGCGTCTAATGACATCCAGCCCAATATTAATTTTTGCCGGTGCATTTATCCAAATCGAATCCATTTCATTTCTCCCTTCTGCTTTTGTAAAGAGTGTACCATAAATTCATTTTCCTGCAAAGTGTATAATATAGAAAAGATTCGTCAATGCTATGATTAGACAATATGAAATCAGGAGGAAATAGAAATGACAGGAAAGAAAAAGTGGATTGCGATTGCGGGATTGTTTGTGGTGACGTTTGTTCTCATGTTTTTTTATGCAAGACAGATGAGACAAAACCGGATGCAGAAAGATATTGCGAAGGAAATTCTGCGGCTTCACGTGGTTGCCAATAGCGACAGCAAAAAAGACCAGGCATTGAAAATGGAAGTAAAAGAGGCGGTTGTTACATATCTGCGCGGTGTAATGCAGGATGCAGAAAGTGTGGATGAGGCGCGTATACAAATTCAGAAAAGGCTTCCGGAGATTGAAGCGGTTGCGAAGGAGAAAATGCAGCAAAAGGGCTATTCTTATGATGCGGATGCCACGCTCTCGTCCTGCTACTTTCCGGTGAAAACATATGGCGATATGATTTTTCCGGCGGGCGAGTATGAGGCACTGAAAGTAAATTTGGGAAAAAGTGCGGGAAAAAACTGGTGGTGTGTGATGTATCCGACGCTGTGTTTTGTGGACTCCACATACCAGATTGTGCCGGGAGAATCCAAGGAAAAATTAAAGAAATGTTTGACGGAAGAGGAGTACAATTCACTGCTTGATGGGGAAAATGGTATCGAAACTTCTTCTTTGTTCATAGAATGGATTAGGAATATTCTTTTTTCTTGAAAAAAAAGGGGTTCCGTGATAAAGTATAGGAGGTGTCATATACTTTTATTAGGTATATGAAAAAGTTACCGGCAGGGTGAAATACCCGGAAAGGGGTTCCTATGAAAAAGAGGGTAGCAGTGATTTTTGGTGGACAGTCATCGGAGCATGATGTGTCCTGTGTTTCCGCAGCAAATGTAATCGATGGACTGCGGGAAGATAAATATGATATTTACCGAATTGGTATTACGAAAGAGGGCAAATGGCTTTTTGTGGAAGATACCGATTCGATTCGAGATGGTTCATGGGTAGAGGGTACGGTGACAGCAGTGATTTCACCGGATCATGGAAAGAAAGGAATCTGGAAAGTAACGGGAAATGATGTGGAAGTGATTCCGATTGATGTGGCTTTTCCGGTTCTGCATGGTAAGTTTGGAGAAGATGGAACGATTCAGGGTCTTTTTGAACTGGCGGGAATTCCGTATGTGGGATGTGATGTTTTAGCATCCGCTGCAAGTATGGATAAGATTTCAACAAAGATTTTTGCTGACCGCATCGGTGTCCGTCAGGCAGCTTATGTGGCAGATACTGCAAGAGATTTGAGTGAAAAAGAAGAGACAATTGCAAAGGTAGAAGAGAAACTGGGATATCCGGTTTTTGTAAAGCCATCCAATGCCGGTTCTTCACAGGGTGTCAGCAAGGCACATAACAGAGAAGAGTTAGAAAAAGCGCTGGCACTTGCGAAAAAACATGACCATCGTGTATTGATTGAGGAAACGATTATCGGACGAGAAGTGGAGTGTGCCATTTTAGGCGGACAAAATCCAAAAGCTTCGCCGGTTGGTGAGATTTTGGCGGCAGCAGAGTTTTATGATTTTGATGCCAAGTATAACAATGCGGAATCGAAGACGGTAATTGACCCGGATTTGCCGGATGAAGTGAAGGAGAAAATCCGGACAAATGCTGTAGCGGTATTTCGCGCCGTGGGCGGTTTTGGATTATCGCGTGTTGACTTCTTTGTGGAGCAGGGAACGAACGAAGTGATTTTTAATGAAATTAATACACTTCCGGGATTTACCAACATCAGTATGTATCCGATGCTTTGGAAGGCAGCAGGGTTTGAGAAAGAAGAATTGCTAGATCAGATTATTGCACTTGCATTTGAAAGATAAGGAGTCAGAACATGACAAAAGAGGTTAAACTTAGAATCTGCGGCATGCATATGCACGGCGAAGACGGCGACCGCGATGATGTGGAAGTGATTTCTGTTGGGCAGATGTGTGAGAGAGATGGATTTGCATGGATTACCTATGAGGAAGTTGTGGAAGAGGAAGAAAATGGACTTGTCTCCGTTGTGAAAAATCTGGTGAAATACAAAGACGACCAGTTAGAGATTATCAAGCATGGTCCGGCGGAAAGCCACATGGTGTTTGTGCCAAATGAGACGACGTATTCATATTATTCGACGCCGGTTGGGGAGCTGGAGATTGCGCTTAGCACGAAATCGCTCCAGAAGATACTCACCGAGCGGGGATTTCATTTGAAGTTAGATTATGATTTGGAACTGAACCAGACATTTTTGTCTAACTGCAATGTAGATATTTTCATTGAAGAATAAAGGAGGAGTTGTGTGAGTAAATTACATTTTACGAAAATGCACGGAACCGGCAATGATTATGTTTATGTAAATTTATTTACAGAACAAATAGACGATGCATCCAAACTGGCGGTTTTTGTGAGCGACAGACATTTTGGAATTGGCTCCGATGGCTTGATTCTGATTGCACCGTCTAAAACTGCGGACTGTCGTATGATTATGTATAATGCAGACGGCTCGGAAGGTGCGATGTGTGGAAACGGGATTCGCTGTGTCGCAAAGTATGCGTATGAGCATGGAATAGTTCATTCAGATGAGATTACGATTGAAACAAAGAGCGGCATAAAAGCATTAAAACTTACCGTGGAAAACGGATTGGTTACTTACATAACGGTAAATATGGGACAGGCGGTATTGGAACCTGCAAAGATTCCGGTATCAGCAGATGGCGATACATTTGTTGCTAGAAAACTTGTGGTTGATGGAAAAGAGTATGAAGCCACTTGTGTTTCAATGGGAAATCCGCATTGTGTGATTTTTACAGAGGGAATTGATGATTTAGATTTGGAAAAAATTGGACCATCTTTTGAAAACCACGAGCTATTTCCGGACCGGATTAACACAGAGTTTGTTGAGGTAATCGATGACCACACGATAAAGATGCGGGTGTGGGAACGCGGTTCCGGGGAGACGATTTCCTGCGGAACAGGCACATGTGCATCCGTTGTAGCGGCTGTTTTAAATGGCTTTTGCAAACGGGGAGAAGAAGTTGAGGTACAGATTCGTGGGGGTAAACTATATGACACGTATTTAGCTAATGGCGAAGTACAGATGAAAGGACCGGCAACGACGGTTTTTGATGGAGAGATTGACGTATGAGATATATCAGTATTGACAGTGCACAGCCCGAAATGATTGTTGGGAAATCCATTTACAATGAGCAGGGCAGCATTTTAGTGAATTACCGGGTCAAATTGACCGAACGGTTAATTTTAAGAATGCGTGATATAGGCTTGGCGGGGTTGTATATTGAAGATGAGATGTCATCAGATATTACAGTAGAAGATTTGATTAGTGACGAATTGGGGGTAAAGGCGACTAAGGCATTGACAAAACTTGATATTGATGCTGCACTTAAAGTGGCAAGTGACATCACAGAAGAGTTAAGTTTAAATGGTGATATTAATGTCAACTTAATCAGTATGCGGACAAACTCAGATTATACTTACAAACATTCGGTAAATGTAGCAGTTTTGTCGGTGCTCACAGG
The DNA here is from genome assembly GCF_003477605.1 of Clostridium sp. AF37-5. Classification (GTDB taxonomy): domain Bacteria; phylum Bacillota; class Clostridia; order Lachnospirales; family Lachnospiraceae; genus Eubacterium_F. The sequence goes on along the minus strand of NZ_QUDR01000011.1, from coordinate 53,881 downwards.
TATCGGAATCGGATTAAAAAAATCGATTCTGAAGGAACTTTCGGCAGCAGGGCTTTTGCATGATATCGGAAAACTTAATTTGCCGCTTGATTTATTGGAAAAGGCAGGTCCGCTTTCTGAGGAAGAGTATGAGACAATGAAAACGCACTCAGAGCTTGGCTATGAAAGACTCAAAGAGAACATTAACATCAGTTCCAAGACGAAAATGGGTGTTTATATGCACCATGAAAATGTAAATGGTTCCGGTTATCCGCTGGGACTGCGCGACGACCAGATTTATATGTTTGCAAAAATCATTCACATTGCGGATGTTTATGATGCGATTACAAGTGAGCGCCCGTATAAAAAAGCACAGTCACCAAAAGAGGCCATTGAGTTTTTGATGAACAATGCAGGAAAAATGTTCCAGCCCGAATATGTAAAGGCATTCATTACTTACATACCGGTTTATCCAAAGGGACGTAACGTGATATTGTCGGATGGTAACGTTGCGGTCGTGGTAGAGAATCGCCAGTACCATACGCTCTACCCGGTTGTGCGCCGGTTGTCCGATGGTGAAACGATTGATTTGGCAGAACAAAATGAGAATCTTAGTGAGCCACTTTCGATTTTGGATTTTGAGAGGTAATAAAAAAAGACCCGGGTTCAAAGCGGGATATTTGCGTGAGCAAATATAGCTTTGAACCCGGCTTCTTTTTTTATTTGAGAATGGAGAAGGGAGGGTATTTGAAAAGGGAGTTGACAATGTGCGAAATATGATGTATGTTATGTGCATGATAAAACATTAAAGACGGACTGGCATTGGGTAAATTATATAAAGATGCGATGCAGGTATTGCTGTCAGTGGCAGAAAATGAAACTTGAAGAATGGATTCATACAAAATGGACATAATGGGAAAGTATTGGTTTATAGAGGAGGTGGTTTTTAATGGATATAAAGCAGTTAATTGGTGAAACCACGTATTATGACAAGAAGCTTGCGCTAGAGACAAAAAGACCTAAAAGCTGGTGTAAAAGTATCAGTGCATTTGCAAATTGTTTTGGTGGCAAGCTGGTATTCGGTGTAGCAGATGATGATGAGTTGGTGGGGCTTGCTAATGCAGAAGAAGATGCAGAAAAAATTAGTGAGGCAATTAAAATACATTTAAATCCTATACCAGATGTTAAACTTTCTTTTCAAAAAGATGGAGCAAAGACGTTTATTATTGTAGAAGTAATGAAAGGACAGCAGACGCCATATTATTATGATGGAGATGGGCAGCTTGTTGCATTTATGCGCATAGGAAATGAAAGTGTTCCAGCTACACCGTCCCAGTTAAGAGAGTTAGTACTTCGTGGAAGTGGAGAAAGCTATGATAGTCTGAAATCAAGATATGATTTTAGTGATATGTCTTTTACAAAATTAAAATCGGTATATAAGAAGAGAACAGGAAATACATTTGATGATACAGATTATGAATCTTTTGGTTTGGTTGATGAAAATGGAAATCTTACCAATGCAGGTGCACTTTTGGCAGATGAATCTCCAGTGCGTCACTCTAGATTGTTTTGCACAAGATGGAATGGATTAACTAAGGCATCAGGAATAGTGGATGCACTTGATGATAAGGAATATTCAGGAAGCCTTGTAACTTTATTGCAGTCCGGAACGGAATTCATTAGAAATAATTCAAAGAAGGCATGGCGGAAGGTGGATGATGGCAGAATAGATATGCCTGATTATCCGGAGCGAGCAGTGCTTGAAGGTTTAGTAAATGCTCTGATTCATCGAAGTTATACGGATATAGGAAGTGAAGTTCATATAGATATGTTCGATGATAGAATAGAAATATATTCACCGGGAGGAATGGTAAGTGGTATATCTTTAAAAGGAAAAGATATGTTGAAGATTCCTTCAAAACGAAGGAATCCAATTTTAGCTGATATTTTCAGTCGTTTAAAATACATGGAACGTAGAGGCAGTGGTTTTAAGAAAATTTTGGCAGACTACGAGGAACAGGTAGAATTTGATGAGACGAAGATGCCAGTCTTTGAAGCAGATTATGATGATTTTACATTGACTTTGTATAATTTGAATTATGTCGCTAATTATTTGGCAGAGACTAATGGAGTTGAAGACGGCACTCAAGACGGCACTCAAGGTGGCACTCAAGGTGGCACTCAAGAAAATATACAGACCCAAATTTTTGATATGATAAAAGAAAACGAAAAAATTTCTACATCCGATATTGCCATAAAGCTTGGTATCAGCGTAAGAACAGTAAAAAGAAGAATAAAACAAATGCCAAATGTGTCATATATTGGAAGTGGTTACAGCGGTCACTGGGAGATAGAAAAATAATAAATGGAGGTCGTACTTATAAAGTATGACCTCCATAAAAATTTACCGCTCCTCTTTTTTTGAATCTATTTTTGTTTGAGCATCCGTTATATCTTCTAAATAGTTATCCATTTTTTCATCATATTCTTTGTAATTATACCCATAACTTTCTTCCATTTTATACATATTAGTAACCGTTTCATGTGTACTAGAAATTATTTTTTTTAACTCTAATATATTTTTGCTCTTGGACTTAATACGAGCTAGTTTTGCATATAAATCTTTTTCTTTTCCGACATCTTCTACACATTCATCTAATAAACTTTCAACATAACTGCTACTACTAAATTCTGAAAGTGCGTCATTGAAGTCACTATAAAAAGCCCCTTTTGAATCCTTTGTAAAATCATCTGTTTCATCCGATTCAATATTCCAAATGCAATTATACCACACTTTTCTTTTTTGACTTGTATAATCAAGCCAATATTCATGTATATCTCTTAATGCTTTGGAATAGGTATCACAATAATTATAGAATTGTTCCTCTTGCTTTTTTACTTGCTCTTTCATCAATTTTTCTTCTTTATTTGACTTAATTTGTTTTCCTATAAAAAAAGTTGCCAACCCTATAACCACAAGTATTAAGAAAATAATTAAACTAATTATAATGATTTTTTTTGAGCTTTTTCCTTTTCCTTTCTGCTGTTCTTTTATATGGTCTGTTATGGTTGCTCCACAATTGGGACAAAAAGATACAGTATCACTGATTTTCTTTTTGCATTCAGGACACTTAATTAAACTCATAAAACAATCTCCTTCCGTTATTTTATTTATAAATAATAGCATATGAGTAAAATATGTCAAACCTTGTTGGATTAAAGAATGGAGAAGGGAGGGGGGTGGAAAAGGGGAGATACGAAAAGTAACGTCCCTAATCTGCAAGCTTCTCTTTCCCTTATCCGCAAGCAGAAACATAGAAAAACAGCAAGCTATATTTGCGTGAGCAAATATCCCGCTTGCTGCTTTTTCTATCTTTCTGCGATATTTATCTTCCTGCCTTTTTCAATGCTTTCAATTTACTTCTTTGCCAGAATCCGAGTTTTTCTTCCGGATTGTCAAGCACGTTACGTCCTTTGACGCCCATAATGTAAATTCCGCTGATGACAACTTTTAATTCTTTCTTTACCGGGAGAACCGGGAAGATTTTTTCGTCACACATCAAAGACATTACTTTTGGTCCGATTTTAGCTTTGACAATCGGTACTTTTGAGCCACGGAGATATTTCGGTGTGTTTTCCAAAACCATCTTTGGAAGACCGGAATCTTTTAATTTCATCCGCTTTTTGTCAATGACAAGAATGGTTGCTGTCTGGGATGCAGCCTGCATCTGTGCCTGTGATTCGTCCTGCTTCTTCTGCATTTTTTTGCCTAAGAAGTAAAGAACGACCATGACAACAACTAATACAATGGCAACAATTGCTAAAATAGTTAAAAAAATATGCATGGTTTGCGATTCCTCCACTTCATAAAAATTTCAAACTGGAACTATTCTATCATGGAATGGGAAAAAAAGAAAGGTTTAGCTGATTTTTTTTCGATTTTCCTCATACATTTCCTCAATAATTCCACGCACGTAAACGCCGAGGTGTTTTTTTGTTTCCTTATCCAGCTCTTCCGGATAAATTGGTTTTCCGTATTCAATCAGGATTTTTCCCTTTTTAATCCAAGGCAGATTATTTTCAAAAATATTTTCGGTGTTGCATAAGCAGACCGGGATAATCGGACATTTTCCCTTGGTGGCAATCTTCATACTGCCTTCTTTAAATTCAAGCAGTGTATCGGTTGCATTTCGGGTTCCCTCCGGTGCAATGTAAATGGAATAGCCGTTTTTTACGAGTGTGATGGCAGATAAAATAACCTGCAGATTCTGTTTTACATCGCCGCGGTCCATAAACAGACAATTTAAAAAATACATCCACTGTGCGACACAAGGCATTTTCTTAATTTCCATTTTCGAAATAAAAGCGGTCTGATTCGGAACCGTTGCGTAAGCTAAAATGATGTCATAAAAGCTTCGGTGGTTGGCGGCATACATTACCGGTGTGTCTTTCGGAATATTTTCTACGCCAATAATGGTCTTTTTGCAGCCCGAAACAAACATTACAAGATTAAACGCTCCCTTAACAATGACTTGTGCGATGTGGGCTGCCGCACGTGGGCTGATAAGCCGCACAATTGCTTCAATCAGGTACATTGGAAGGCTTAAAATCGTAATAACAACATATAAAATTAAAATAATAATGGTTCTCATACAAGTACCCCTTTTCTATTGATTTGGTGCCGGAGACGGCGGTGAGGTTTCATATTCATCGGGATTCTCCACATCGACTTTCGGTGTATTTTCATCCGCTTTTTGGTTGACACCATATAATTCCTCAAGTGTCAGCTTATTCTTTTTTAAGTAACTGGCATAGCTGACGCCGACATAGCGAATGTGCCATGGTTCGTAAGAATAGCCGGTAAGTTTTGTTTTTCCTTTCGGATAGCGGATAATATAGCCGTATTTGTGAGCATTTTTGGCGAGCCATCTACCCTCTTTGGTAGAGCCAAAACGCTCGGTCAATAAGCAGCCTACCGAACTGGCGGAAACATCAATTGTAAGACCTGTTTGATGTTCACTGCTGCCGGGTTTTGCGGATAAAGAATCCGTCGCTTTTTTTCCATGCAGTGCAACGTTTCTTGAGTAAATGGATTTCTGGCGTTCATACGAACGGTAGCCCGAAACACCATATAAAATAATGCCCTTTTTCTCGGCGGCACGAAACATTTTTGACAGTGCTTTGGATGCAACACGCCGCATTTTTCGTTTGTCGTCGTGTGAGTTCGAACTGAATCGAACGGAAATCTCGACCAAATCTTTTGGTACATAGGTCGATGGCAGCAGATAGTCGCGGCTTACAAGTGCCGTGTAACTGCCGGGTACTACATCTAAGGGAACCGTAACATTGTTTGTTGTAATGCTCTCAAGGTTTGAGGGAAGTAAAGGTGGCTCAGTCGGTTCCGGTTTTGTCGCAGATGGTGTTGTCACACGGGGCGTGGAAATGGAATCGGACGTTGTTTGTAAGTGCGTCTGTCTCCAGTAATAAATTCCTGCCACGGTGACAAAGAATACTGCGAAAATCAAAAGTATTCGCTTCATAAGTGTCTCTATCCTCAAATAACTGAATATTATCGTGTAAGCACGAAATTTTTATCCTAATATTACGATTATACCCTTATAAAGCGTAAAAATCAATGCCCGAAAATATTTTTAGAACAGTGAATGGTTCATTTTTTTTAGTGCTCCATATAAAAGCATACCAAGTAAATAACAGGAAATAATTTCTCCTGCGCCAACGGTTGCTATCATAAAAGGAAATGCGTCTGTTGCACCATAGGCAAAACGAAGGACAAATGGCACGATAATCATATTGGAAACAATTGGCGGAATTGGCACCAGCCATGTATGGCGGCGAAGTGCATACGAGCCGAGTGCACCGATTAAGGTAGCAACGCTTCCGAAAATAATATCGAGAAGAACACACCCGGTCAGGGTATTGCTCAATAGACATCCGATGACAAGTCCCGGAATTGCTGCCGGTGTAAAGGCTGGCAGTATGGTTAATGCTTCAGAAACACGAACTTGAATAACGCCGCTTGCAAAGGCGCTGAATACATAAGTCAACACGACATAGAGGGCAGCGATAACGGCTGCCTGACAGATAAATACTAATTTTTTGCTTTTCATTTTTTCTCTCCTTAGTTTTGTTTAATGAGTGGATGGTTTCGAACACTCAGTCAAAGCAGACCAATGTCTTACTAGGCATTGGCTGCTTTCTCAGCCTCATAGGCTTCTCTGACTGCATGAGCCAGCTGGTCGCCGCAGGAAGTGCCTTTAAATCCACACTGGATGCCGGATAATTTGTTTGAAATTTCATCTACGGTTAATCCATTAACCAGTGCAGGAATGGCTTTCAAATTTCCATCACAGCCACCATAAAACTTTACATTTGTGATAACGTCACCATTAATTTCCAAATCAATCTGTTTGGAACAAGTACCTTTTGTATAATAGGTGTAATTCATTATCCTTCCCTCCTTTCCTTCGCTCTACATTGTAGCGAAAATATGCTTGTTTGTCAAAGGAAAAAGCGGTATAATATGTTTGGGTGATAACGTGAAAATTCCTGAACAGGTAAAATCGATTATTGAGACATTAGAAGAAAATGGTTACGAGGCATATGCCGTGGGAGGCTGTGTCCGCGACACACTTTTGGGGCGCGTACCGGATGACTGGGATATTACAACGTCTGCGAATCCGATACAGGTGAAAGCCCTTTTTCGGCGTACCATTGATACGGGAATCCAGCATGGAACCGTGACGGTTATGATTGGTGATGACGGTTATGAAGTGACAACCTACCGCATGGACGGCGAATATGAAGACCACCGTCACCCGAAAGAAGTTTTATTTACGCCCAATTTGAATGAAGATTTAAAACGCCGTGATTTTACAATTAATGCGATGGCGTATAATCCGCGTGTTGGAATCGTAGATTTATATGGAGGGCGTGAAGATTTAGAAAAAAAAGTAATCCGTTGTGTCGGTGAGGCAAATGAGCGGTTTGATGAAGATGCACTCCGAATGCTGCGAGGGATTCGGTTTGCCGGACAGCTTCAGTTTGAACTGGAAGAAAAAACATTTTTGGCAATAAAGGAAAAAGCACCGACTTTGGTAAATGTGAGTGCCGAGAGAATCCGCACCGAACTTACCAAGCTTATTGTTTCAAAGGGAAGTGACAAATTACTGCTTGCCGTAGAGACGGGATTAAGCGCATATTTTCTGCCGGAACTTGAAAAAATGCTTGCCACGACGCAGGAAAATCCACATCACTGTTTTGATGTCGGACATCATTCGTTAGCGGCCATTTCTCATATTAATGATTTGGGAGAGCAGGCGGGATTTCGCACAAAAGAGCGGGTAATGTTAGCTTATGCTGCGCTTCTTCATGATGTGGCAAAACCGGACTGCAAGCAGGTTGATGATGAAGGAATTGCCCATTTTTATAAACATCCGGAGTACGGAGCTAAGAAGGCGAGGGGAATTCTCCGCCGGTTAAAATTTGATAATGAAACCGTGGCAACGGTAACGACGTTAATTCGTTATCACGACAGACGTCATGAAAACTGCGTTTTGTCAGATGAGCCGCAGCCGAGAAAAGCAAAGCAGGCGATGCGGCGGTTGATGAATCAGGCAGGGACGGATTTAATGCCGCTTTTGTTTACTTTACAGCAGGCGGATTTGTTGTCACAGAGTGAATATAAACAGAAGGAAAAATTGATGCGCTTAGAGGCTGCGAAGCGCTGCTATCGGGAAATATGCGAGGCGGGCGAGGCAGTCTGTGTGAAAGATTTGACAATTGGTGGCCGTGAGTTGATACAGATGGGGATGACACCGGGACCGGCAATTGGCGAAATGTTGCAACAGTTATTGGAGCATGTGTTGGCGCATCCGGAAGATAACGAGAAAGAGAAACTGCTCTTTTTAGCGAAAGAGTGGAAAAAATAAACGGAGAGGGAGTGATTCGATGTTTCATAATAGTCGAAAAACGATTGGTGTGTTTTTGGAGCGTTCTGCGAGCGAATTTCAAAACCGTTTATGCCAGGGAATTATTACCGGGGCAAAGGAACTTGGTTATAATGTTGCTGTGTTTTCCAATTATGGTAATTATGGACAGAACCACCGCTATTTTATCGGAGATCAGACATTGTGGGAACTGCCGCCTTACGAAGAGTTAGACGGTGTTGTTTTAGCGCTTGATACGATGGAGGAAATCGTCAGCAGAGAGCACATTATTAAGAACATAAGAGAACGCTGTCACTGTCCGATTATCAGTATCCGCGAGCTTTTGGTCGGAGCAAATAATCTGCTTGTTGATAACAGCAGCTGTATGGAAGGGCTGCTTGATCATTTTGTCAAGGAACATGGGATGAAAAAACTGTGTTTTATGACAGGACCAGAAGACCACTGGGATGCACAGGAGAGACTTCTTTGTTTTAAGCGTAAAATGAATGAATATGGACTTTCCTGTGGGGAGCATCAGATTTTTTATGGAGATTTTTGGAAAAACAAAGGCAAAGAGGCGTGCGACTGGTTTTTGGCAGAAGGTGAACCGCAGCCGGAGGGAATTATCTGCGCCAATGATTATATGGCGACAGCCGTTGCCAGTGAACTTATTCGGCGTGGGTATCGTATTCCTCAGGATATTGCGGTGAGTGGGTACGACGGTATGCGCAGTTCTCTCGCATTTACACCATGTATTACGACGGCAACGGTTCCGTTTTTTGAAATGGGCAGGCGGGCAGTACAAATTATTGATAAAAAGCAGGATTGCCCGGAAAAAGTGGAGAATGTTTTTTTTGATGCTGTTTTGCAGCCGAGGGAATCATGTGGCTGTATGGCAAGTGAGGGACAGGAGATCATGACCATCCGTCGGCGTATGTATGAGACTGAAAACATTAGCCAGAACCGTGAAATGCAGTTTCATTTTATGTCGATTCATATGAGTGAATGTCATACGATTGATGAAGTCGGACAGAAAATCGGACGTTATATTTATAATATTGAAGGCTTTAAAGATTACTGCATGTGTTTGTGTGAGGGCTGGCTGGAAAAAAAAGAGTTCAAAGGCTTTACCGATAAAATGGAAATGCCGATTGCTATTCGTAATCGGGAAAATATCAGCCCAACGAGAGAACATTTTGACCGCAGAGAACTGATTCCTAAATGCATGAGCAGCGAAGAGCCGCAGATGTGGTTTTTGGCACCGCTTCATTTTCAGGATTTATGTTTTGGCTATGAGGCGCTGCAATTTATAGATGTCGAAACAACGGGACGGCTGTATATGTATTGGAACATTATTATCGGCAATCTTCTTCAGGACATTATGACATATCAGAAAATGCAGAAACTTGTTGTAAAACTGGAAGAAATGTATGACCGCGATGCGCTGACCGGGATGTACAACCGACGCGGTTTTGAGAATCGCGGGAATCCGATGTTCGAGCAGGCAAAAGAGGAGGGAAAGCAGATTTTCCTTGCGATTATCGATATGGATGGTATGAAGCAAATTAACGACAATTATGGTCACATAGAAGGCGATTATGCATTGAAAAAAGTGCATGAAGCGATTCATCATGCATGTCCGGATGCGGTGATTCAGGCACGTACCGGTGGTGATGAATTTGAAATTATTGCCGAAGATATTGCAGAAAATGAGGGGGTTCATTATCTGGAAGAATTGGTTGCTTATCTGGATGCGTTCAATGAGAGTGGCGGTAAAGAATATGATATTCACGCCAGTTATGGGTATGCCTGCCGCGTTCCTTCGCAGCAGGATACCATGGAAATTTTCATTAAAGAAAGTGATGAAATCATGTATCGGAATAAAGTAATTAATAAAATTAACCGTGGCGAGGCGTTACGATAACTCGTCAGCAAATGGGGCGATACTTCTTTTGAGTACGCCCTTTAATTGTGCAATCATCGTGCCATAGTTGACAATTGGGACATTCTGGTCTTTTGCTTCAGCGATGCGAAATGCCATTTCCCGCTTGCTTAAGGTGCATCCGCCACAGTGGACAATCAGCCGGTACGGACTCAAATTTTCCGGAAATCCACCGCCGCTTGATGTGGCAAAGTTTAATTTTTTACCGGTGTACTCGGAAATCCAGCGTGGAAGTTTTACCGTTCCAATGTCATCGCACTGTCTGTGGTGTGTGCATCCCTCTGCCATCAGAATCGTGTCGCCGTCTTTTAATTTATCAAGCATTTTTACTCCGTCAATCTGTGTCTGCAAATCTCCCTTATACCGGGAAAAAAGAATCGAGAAAGAAGTGAGCGGAATATTTTTTGGCGTGTCTTTTGATACACTTGCAAATGCCTGGGAGTCCGTAATGACAAGTTTTGGTGGCTGGCCCAGCTTTTTCAAAGTGTCTGCAAGTTCGGTATCCCGGCATACAATAGCGGTCGCTCCGGATTCCAGCACATCTCGAATTACCTGCTGCTGCGGCAGAATCAGACGTCCCTTTGGTGCCGCCGAGTCAATCGGAACGACAAGAACGACAAAATCGAGTGGGGAGAGCAAATCACCAACGATTTTTCCGGTCTGGTCATCTGTCGGCAGTTTTGTCGTCATAAGTTCTTTCAATTCATGAATGTGATACCCTGTTTTGGAACTAACACATAAATCTCCATATGCCTGAATTGCTGCTTCATTTTCAGCCCATAAATCCTGTTTGTTCAACACAACAATTGAAGGAATATTTTTCTTTTTCGTCAGGGCAAGAATCTGGTGCTCAAAAGAAAAATCTTTTGCTGCCTCGTTTCCATCGGCAACAATTAACGCTAAGTCCGTTTTATTTAAAACGCTTCGCGCCTTTTTGATGCGCTCTTCGCCCAACACGCCTTCATCGTCAAGTCCCGGTGTGTCGATTAGCATAACCGGACCAAGCGGTAAAATTTCCATTGCCTTGTAAACCGGGTCAGTTGTGGTTCCCAGTACATCGGATACAATGGCTAAGTCCTGTCCGGTTATGGCGTTAATGAGACTTGATTTTCCGGCATTTCGCCGTCCAAATAAAGCAATGTGGATTCGTTCTCCCTTTGGTGTTGTGTTCATTGACATAATCTGTCATCCTTTCTTAAAAAGGCGGTATCTTGTAAGATAACCGCCTTTGGTCTGCTATAATAACTGTTTATTATTTGTAAAGAGTGATATTTCCGATAATCGGAAGTTTCTTTGGCTCGCCGGAGCAGGCATTTACAATGCCGACAATAGCGAATGCTAAACAAACCAATCCAATCAGTCCGGTTATAAGTGTTCCCACAAAGGATAAGATTCCGAAGCTTGTAACAGAGATTACAAAGGAAATACCATTGCCGATTATGTTAAGTGCTACACTGAAAATAAAAAGCACAATTCCCTGATTTGTATGGAATCTTGCGTATTGTGAATCTTTTGCTGCAAGTAGCGGAATCAGGAAAAGAATTCCGAAATAAGCTAAAATCCCCATAACTTTGTTATTTTGTACATCCTCTGAATTAAAAACAATGTTTTCTTCGTTCATTTGATAAACTCCTTTCGTTTCTGTTTTAGCAGAAATTGGTTTCGCATGGTACTATCATAGCTTATGTGGGGGGGATTTTCAAGGGGTGTTATTTTTTTGTTTTCCGTAATTCAGTAGAAAAACTTTGCGTCTCGTGGGCGCTCTCGCTCGTTGAGTGCGTAGCGGTATGGGCACTGAAACTACCAGTGCCACATACCGACGTACTCAAAACCCACTTGTCACAAAGCTTTTCTACTGAATTACGGAAAACAAAAAAAGATAACGCATCATATGGGGAAGGCAGGGTTGGAGCCAATTAATCTTCGCAGAATAGAGGGTCCATCGAAACTTATGCAACCTAAATCTTTACAAAAGCAAAAAGAGTTGCATCCGTTTTAAAATGAAGCGAAAAAAAACAACCAAAAAGAAAAAATTAGCAGAAAGGGTTGCATATAACCTGCGATTTTCCTTGATTAGGCTTAATTATAAGGCAAAAATGCAACTCTATGAGGCAAAACAAGCAAAAAGAGTTGTCACAGAACCAATAAACACACCTAGAACAAAAAAGATTAATGGCAGTTTCTTCGGTTTCCGTAATCTAGGAGAAGGGCTTTGTGACGAGTGGGCACAAAGCCCTTCTCCTAGATTACGGAAACCAAAAAAAGTACCATCCCCCCCTTGTGAACCCCCCTCTTTTATGCTACAATAAATATATCAATAAAAGGAGGGGAATCATGGAACAGTTTTTGACGGATGATGATCTCCTTGGACTGTTAGAGGAACTCGATCAGGAGGACGCTGAGATTGAAGAATTAGAATTTGAGATGGAGATGGAAGCCTCTAACCGCAGATACGAGGAGATTATTCAGAAACACCGTATGGTTTAAAGAAGCACTTTCGATTATGAGAGTGCTTCTTTTTCGACACAGATCAATCGTGTATTCATAAAATTTCTAAGAGTTTGTTTTGGGGAAAGAAAAAAGGAGGTTTTTTGATGATACGAGAGGCAAAGACTGAAAACGGATGGGTGCGCGGAATTGAAGCAGCGGATCCTAGAATTACTGTATTTAAGGGAATCCCATTTGCGGCACCACCAATTAGAGAAAATCGCTGGCGTGCACCGCAGCCGGCGGCTGACTGGGAGGGAATCAGGGATGCATCTCGATTTGCACCGATTTCCATGCAGAGCATACCGGGACTTGGAACAGACGTGTATTGCAAAGAGTGGCATGTAGATCCGGAGATTCCTATGGACGAAGATTGTTTGTACCTGAATGTGTGGACAAGTGCAAAGACTGTAGATGAAAAACAGCCGGTTTTAGTATGGTATTTTGGCGGCGGGCTGCAGTGGGGTTATCCATCCGAAATGGAATTTGATGGAGAGCGGCTTGCTAAAAGAGGTGTCGTTGTTGTGACAGTAAATTACCGTATCAACTGTTTTGGATTTCTTGCTCATAAAGATTTGACCAAAGAGGCACCGGAAGCACCGACAAACTTTGGAAATCTTGACCAGCAGGCAGGGCTTCGCTGGGTTGTACGAAATATTGCGTCATTTGGCGGCGACCCAGAACAGATTACCATTGCCGGACAGTCGGCGGGGGCAGGGAGCGTACTGACACAGATGACCTGTCCGGATAACTTTGATTTGTTTCAGCGTGCAGTGATTATGAGCGGCATGATTCGAAGCCCATATGCTGAAGAGGGAATGGGAATTCCGCCATCGTTGGATGAGGCAGAGAAACTTGGTGAGAAATTTTTCGATTATCTTGGTGTGAAGACTCTGGCAGAGGCCAGGCAGCTGGATGCAAAATATATTCGTGATTGTTATGATAAATTTATGTATGAAAATGAAATTATGGTAACGTCAAGGGATAATAATATTTGTATCGGCGATCCGATTCGTTTGTTTGCGCAAGGGAAATATGCCGGTGTGCCTGTTCTTGCCGGAAATACGGAAGATGAGTTTCCATTTGTGATTGATGCGCAGAATGAAGAAGAACTTGAGAAGAAGGCAAGTGCTTGGTTTTGCAAAAAAGCGGAAGAGTTTCTTGCAATACCACAAGTGCATGAGCAAACGAAAGATGGTTATGCGCCCGTTAGCGGTATGGAACTTATGACAAAGGCCGCATTTCTTCTAAATGAAAAAAGTGTGAAGCCTGCAAACTGTTATTATTATCGTTTTGCGCCGGATATACCGGGAGAGGATCATCCGGGAACATTTCATTCCGTTGATTTGTGGTTTTTCTTTGAAACACTTGCCAAATGCTGGCGGCCATTTGTTGGCAGGCATTATGATTTAGCCAGACAAATGTGTAATTATTGGGCGAATTTTATCAAATACGGTGATCCAAATGGAACAGATGATGACGGAAAGGTTCTTCCAAAATGGAATCCGTATCAGGAAAATGACCGGGCAGAAATGGTGTTTACTGCACAAGGTGCAAAATCCGGAAATGAAAAAAATTCAAAGCTGATGGAGTTCCTTCTTAGTGACAGAATAGAACGAATGAAATAAAAAAGGCTGTCTGCTCTGACGATTGTTATATCGCAGAACAGGCAGTCTTTTTTTGGCATAAGCCACTTGATAAAATTTGAGTTTGAGAAACCTGTTTGCTATTATCGATGTTCAATATGATAAGCCCATGCTGTGATTGGACCGATAACAGCAATGCAAATAATTGTTTTAATTGCAAATATCATGGTTACGTCCTCCTTTCCCGACTTCTATGAAATCAGAAAAGGACCTGACGGTAGGTTTCTCCGTTTTGATTATGTATGTATCGTATCAAAAAATTTCTTAGATGATTGTCTTTTCTCTGCCGCCTGAGTCTTTGCAGAAAAACGAACTGCCAAAGGGCGAAACAAAGACCTAAAACGGAAAACCAAAGTTCCGGAATCGGTAGCCGAAAAGGAATCCGGTTTGATACACGAATTCTGGAAAGAAAGGATAATGGTTGTCCCTCTTTGCCGGCAGAAAGAACCCATCCGGAAAATGGGATGGAATCATTTGTGCCAATCTGTGTCTGCACCGGCTGCAATGACTGGTCTAATTCGTGGCTGCATGAGAAAATATTTCTGTCAAAAAGTGCCTTTTGAGGCAGAGACGATAAAAAAATGGCAAGGCAAAGGCTAAGCCACAGAAAAGTGGCATGTTTATGTAGATATCTGCCTTTTATACCTTGCTTAAACATATCAAAATCCTCACTTATTTTTTAAATTTTTTCACGCCGGCATTTAATTAAACCAATCACTCCATCGACTGTAGGAAGAGCCTTCAACAAACGTAAATATTTCTGTTGGCATTACAGCATTGAAAAGTGCTGCAAATATAACAAACAAAATATATAATACAACATATGTGCTGCCGACTATCAGGAAAGCACGGTTTGCGTTTACTTCAAAATTCTTCTCTACGGCAAGGATGCTTAAGAAAGCAGCAATGATTTCACCGAGGAAGAAGAAAAACATACCAATCTGTACGCTTGCCATGCCAAGTAAAAGACCGATAAAAGTCAGTGGCAGGCATACGAAACAGCGAATGGATGCTGTTGCCAGTGCGGATTTAAAAGTAACGTTAGCTTTCACTGCTTTTCCGATACCAAGATACATTCCCATTGCTGCTGCGGAGAGAGCAATCGAGAAGAAGAAGGTAAAGAAAAAGGAAATCACAAGGCTTATTGCGGAATTATGTTCAAGTCCTACACCGTAGTTTGTCAAAGCAAATAATCCGCTGAAAAGTGCCTGTGCGGCAATTAAAATCAATGCGGCAAGCCAGCTCTCTTTTTTTGCAAGAGCAGAAACAGCTTCTGCCGGGTTTTTCCAAATAGTTTTCAACGCAGTAACCAAATTTTCAAAGCCCTGTTTGATTTCACGTGAACTCTGACTTGGTGCAGCCTGTACCGGTGTAGGTGCCGGTGTAGGAGCCGGAGCCGGTGTTGGTGCAGCCTGTGGCGGTGTTACCGGATTCGGAGCAACGGGCGTTGGTGTTGGAGCAGCAGGTGCCGGATTTGGCGCTGCCTGTGCAGTGCAGTTACAAACTTCGCCTTCCTGAAGCGGACGGCCACATTGTGTACAAAAGTTTCCCATATAAATATTTCCTCCAATTTTTAATTGATTAGTTAGGTGAGATCTATAAAATAAATCTAATATCAATATATCATTGAACATCGGGAGTTTCAAGTTTTTTCTTTGAGCCAGCCGTTAATTTGCCTCTCTAAAACGGGAAAAGAAGTTGGTCCGGTATCCAATAAAAATGTGTGGAAGAGAAGCGGACTGTAATATTTTCCGGCTGCTTTTTGAAACGTATCACGAATCCGGCAGATTTCCAGATAACCAATCGTGTAAGGCAGGTAACTGCCGGGCGAGTCAATAATCGTTTCATAAATGGCTCTGGCATTATCTGTTGTTACAATCCCATGATTTGAAAGAAAATCGGAAAGTTTTTTCCGGTTCCAGTGTTTTGCATGAATGCCAATGTCGCAGAGCGCATACAGGCAGTGGGTGGAAATGGCATTGTTCTGCAAAATATCGATTTCCTCTTTCGTGGCATCTAAAAATTGGTAAGAATAGATTTCTGCATAGGTGGCGTAGCCTTCTGTGTATGCCGGAAAATTAAGGACATAACGCAGGGGATGCTTATTTTTTTCGCGAAAATAACAGTTCTGAAATAAGTGCCCCGGATAGCCCTCGTGTGCCAAGGTAGCATGCAAATTCTGGCGGCGGTACTTTGCCGCATGATTGATGTAAATCACATTGGTGGCAGGCTCGTCGATGGGCGGTGTGAGATAAAAGGCGGGACTTAAAAAGTTTTCTAACGAGGAATCGACGGCGCGGATGTGACAGGTCTGTTTTTTCAGTGCCGGAAAATCCGTGCGGATTTTTTTCTTTAAATGAGTAAGAATCGATTTTGGCTCTTCATATTTTGAAGTGTGCTTTTCGCAGGTCAAAAAGGACGAAGGTGACGTGGCGGCAAGGGTGGCAAGTTTTTGTTCGGATTCGCTTAGTTTTTTTGTCAGCATTTGAAATAAGGAATCCGGTGAAGATATTGTGCCGGTTTTTTCTTTTACCAGATATTCATAATAAGCACGGCCGCCTGTGTATGCGGCGAGGGCACCATCATTTGGAGCAAAGGGCAAAAGTTTACCTAATTCGGCAATTAGATTTTTATAGGCGGGGAAAAGCGAGTGAGAGAGAAGTTTCCTATGTTTTTCTAACCGCTCTTTCTTTTCGGAAGCAGAGAAAAAAGAGGCGGAATTTATGGATTTTTCAAAACTTTTCTCGATGGCATCTGTCCCTGATGAGTCGACAAATTCCTGACACTGTCTTATTGTGTGGCGAATGGTTGTGGCGGATGGCAGTGTGCCCTTTTTTTGCTTGGCTTTTTCTAAAGCGGTTAAAGAGTTAAAGTAGGCAGGGATGGACTTTAGTAAAG
This sequence comes from Clostridium sp. AF37-5, assembly GCF_003477605.1. Classification (GTDB taxonomy): domain Bacteria; phylum Bacillota; class Clostridia; order Lachnospirales; family Lachnospiraceae; genus Eubacterium_F. Next base: position 36,983 of record NZ_QUDR01000011.1, on the reverse strand, counting down.
AAAAATACTGGTCATAATCCTGTTTGTCTGTAAGAATAAATTCACAGAGAAGAACCGGAAGCTGTGCCTGAATCCCACTCGAAGGGTCGAACGAATACGAATGAGCAAGCATGCGGATGTCCTCCTGTGACAGCGTAAGCGAGGCATCAAGTGTATCATAGAGAAGTCTGTCCTCGCGGGATAAATTTTTCGAGGCAAAGCTACGAAGTCTTGCAAGTGTATTTTCCGTCGAAGTCTGCATCTGCTTCAAATCGTGAAGGGAAAACGAAGAAAACCCATCAGGCAAATCCGTAATTCCGTATTTTTTCGGGGACATCAGCGTGTAATTGAGTGTTAAGGAGTCACTTGCGGCATAGGAGCGAAACGTTTCCATGCAAAAGGTGTTAAAGTCAGCGTTTGCATCCTGCCCGGTCTGACAGCCTGCAATGAAGAGGGAAAAAAGGAGAAAGAGCGCAAAAAATCTTTTTTTCATGAGGGCGCCTCCAAGACGTTTGTTCCCAGTGTATGAAAGCGGAAAAACATTTATGATATGGCATATTTTTCATTCTGATACATAAAATTTAAGGCAGACAAACGGAGACTGAGGAGGGGATATTTTTGGAAGACAGACGGGAATTAATTGAGAAAAAATACGGGTTTCAGGTGAAAAATCAATATCGGGCAAGGGGTGCCATCCTATTTGATACGAAAGACGGTCCTCTGCTGCTTCGTGAAAAAATGAAACTTACCGGACATTTTGAATGGGAAAATGAAGTGAAGGATCATTTGCGTAAAAACGGTATGACACTTTTAGATTTTGCCGTGAAAAATGTGGATGGAGAGTATTTGACAGAAGCGGAAGATGGGACAAAATATGTTTTGTACCGATGGTTTTTTGGAGAGGAATGTGACTGCAAAAATGTGACCACGATTCGCTTGATGGCAGAAAACTTAGGACAGCTCCACAGTAGTCTGCAAAACTTTTATGAGGAACCGGTTTTGCTTCAGCAGCCACTTTTATCCCGGTATGATAAACATAACAGGGAAATGAAACATGTGTATGGGTATATGCGTGGAAAGAAGAAAAAAACGGAATTTGAGCGGTATGCCATGCAGTGCTTTCCAAATTTCTATGAGCGTGCCATGCAGGTACGCAGCCAGCTATCCGAAAATCTCTATTACAAGGAACACAGTGGGCAGACCAAAGACGTCTGCCACGGGGAGTATAATTACCATAATCTGCTTTTAACCAAAAGCGGGCTCGCCACAACAAATTTTGAGCATGCCGCACCGGGAATGCAGCTTCTTGATATGGCGTATTTTATGAGAAAAGTCATGGAAAAGAATAAGTGGCAGGTGGAAAAAGGAGTAGTTTTGTGGAATGGTTACTGCGAGGGGGCAGGATGCAGTAAAAAAGAACTGGAATTTCTCATCACCATTTTGTCATATCCAATTAAATACTGGAAGCTTCTCAATCAGTACATCAACAGTAAAAAGACGTGGATTTCCAACAAAAACATGGAAAAATTAAAGGCTGTTTGTGAGCAGGAAGAGAGCAAAGATAAGTTTTTGCAGCAAATGCGAACATTTACGTTAGGGACTAGTCAGAAAGCCTAAAATGTGATACAATATAATTCTTAATATACGGAAGCATTTTGTCACGCAAAAAGAGTGTCAGGAGATAAAAAATGAAACAAGCGAAAATACAGATTTGTCTTTTTATTGTTTTGCTGGCTGGTCTGACCGGCTGCGGGTCAACTGCCAAAAAGGCGGAGGTGACGAACTCTCCGGAGCCGAGTGTCAGCTATGAGCAGGGGGCTGATTTTGTCGGCGCAGTTGGCGCTGTTGATGAAGAGCAGGGTACGATGGAATTTTATAATACAACATTCCAGACGATGGAGACGTATCCTTATACCGGTGGTACACAGATTTTGACAAAGAACAACAAACAAATGACGGCATCCGAAATTGAGCCGGGTGAAGTTTATGATGTGTATACAAGTGAAGATGGAAAAAAGGTTGAGAAGATGATACAGAACGCATCGGTTACCGAGCACGAGGGAGCTTCGCTCGAAATCAACCAGGACGAAAAACGGCTTACGGTGCGTGGTGTGAATTATGCCTATAACGATGACCTGCTTGTATTTTCAGATGGCAGACAGATTGACCCATTGGAGATTACGCCGGAGGATGAAGTGACTCTCCGCGGGATGAATGGACAAGCATTTTCTGTTGTTGTCACAAGGGGACATGGATATATCAAGCCGAATAATTTTAAGGATTTTACCGGCGGTACGGTTACGGTGCAGGGCGAGGCAATTCTCCCGGTCGCAAAGGATATGCTTTTGGTTGTGCCGGAGGGGCAGCAGCTTGTCACAATGAAAAATGGTGATTTGATGGCTGAAGTCACGGTAGAAGTAAAACGCGGACAGGTTACGAAAGTTGATATGGCGAAGTACCAGAATCAAGTGCCGGATACGGCGCGGGTTACATTTGATGTGAATCCACAGGGCGCAGAACTTTATGTAAACGGATCGATCACCGACCCGTCAAAACCTGTTTCTTTAAAATATGGTAATCATTCCGTGAAAGTTTCACTCGAGGGCTACGAAGATTACAGCGGTATTATTACCGTGAAGGATGCGAGTCTGACCGTTCACATTAATTTGGCAGAAGAAAGTGCGGATGTCGAGACCGATAGTTCCGAATCTTCCAGTTCAGTTTCCGATGATTCGTCCTCCTCTTCGAGTGAGAGCAGTGTCACTTATGATAACGACCATAAGGTTACGGTAAGTGCGCCGGTTGGTGCCGCCGTTTATGTCAACGGAACTTATAAGGGAGAGGTGCCCTGCAGTTTTACGAAAATGATAGGAAATGTAACACTTTCTCTTACAAAAGATGGTTATGAGACAAAAACCTATGCCGTTGAAATATCGGATGACAGCAAGGATATTTCCTGGAGTTTTCCGGATTTGACAAAAAATAGTTAAGTAAATTTCCCGAAAGGGTGAATATCACTTTTTAGAAAGTGAAATAAATTAAAAAAGCAGGCCACACATGGATGTGGCAGCAAGGAGGAAATTATGGACTACAAGAAAACATACGAAGCTTGGTTATCAAATCCATATTTTGATGACGACACAAAGAAAGAGCTTGAGAGTATTGCCGGGGATGAAAATGAAATCAAAGAGCGTTTTTATGCGGACCTTGAGTTTGGTACAGCCGGTCTCCGTGGTATTATCGGGGCAGGAACAAACCGTATGAATGTTTATACGGTACGCAAAGCGACACAGGGACTTGCCAACTACATCATCAAACAGAACGGACAGAAAAAGGGCGTGGCAATTGCTTTTGATTCCCGCCGGATGTCACCGGAATTTGCAGATGAAGCGGCTTGTTGTTTGGCAGCAAATGGAATTAAAGCTTATGTTTTTGAATCACTTCGACCGACACCGGAATTGTCCTTTGCCGTTCGTGAGTTAGGATGTATTTCCGGTATTAACATTACTGCCAGCCATAACCCGCCGGAATACAACGGCTACAAAGTATACTGGGAAGATGGTGCACAGATTACACCGCCTCATGATACCGGAATTATGGATGAGGTGAAAGCGGTAACCGATTATGCGGCCGTTAAGACAATGGACAAAGAAGAGGCAAAGAAAGCCGGTTTGTATGAGAATATCGGAAAAGCTGTTGATGACCGTTATATGGAGGAACTTAAGAAAAATGTTCTTCATCCGGATTGCATTAAGAAAGCGTCAGCAGATTTGAAAATTGTTTATACCCCACTTCACGGAACCGGAAATCTGCCGGTACGCCGTATTTTGAAAGAACTTGGTTTTAAAAATGTATTTGTTGTACCGGAGCAGGAACTGCCGGATGGTGAATTCCCTACCGTCAGTTATCCGAATCCGGAAGCACCGGAAGCATTCGAACTTGCTCTTAAACTGGCAAAAGAAAAAGATGCCGATTTAGTTCTGGCAACGGACCCGGATGCGGACCGCCTTGGTGTTTATGTAAAAGATACCAAATCCGGTGAGTATATCTGCTTAACCGGAAATATGTCGGGAAGTTTTCTTGCCGATTATGAAATTGGACAGAAACTTGCACTGGAAGGAAAACTTCCGGAAGATGGCGAGTTGATTAAGACGGTTGTTACTTCAAACCTCGTAGATGCGATGGCAAAATATTATGGTATCAAAGTGACCGAGTGCCTGACCGGATTTAAGTGGATTGGAAGAGAGATTCTCCGCATGGAGACAACCGGAAAAGGCCACTATCTGTTCGGCTTTGAGGAAAGTTATGGCTGCTTGATTGGAACGCATGCAAGAGATAAGGATGCGATTGTGGCATCGATGGCACTTTGCGAGGCGGCTGCTTATTATAAACTGCGAGGCAAAACAATTTGGGATGCTATGTTAGATATGTATGAGAAATACGGCTACTACAAAGATAATGTAATTGCCATTACGCATAAAGGTATTGAGGGACTGCAGAAGATTCAGTCGATTATGGATAATCTCCGTAAAAATCCGCCGATGAAATTTGGTAATTACGATGTGACGGCAGTAAGAGATTATTTGAAAGATGAAATCGTAAATGTTAAGACCGGCGAGAAGAAACCAACCGGTATTCCAAAGTCCAACGTACTCTATTTTGAATTGACCGAGGATGCATGGCTTTGTGTTCGTCCATCCGGTACGGAGCCAAAGATTAAACTTTACTTTGGTGTTGTTGGTAAAGATTTGGCAGATGCCGATGAAAAATCAGAAAAACTGGCTGTAATTGTAAAGGACTTGCTGAATCAGTTAGGATAAAATAAATGCAGGGGGTGAACATGTGAGCAATCCATATTTGGAACAGTGGACGAGCAAAGAGATGCTGAAGGAATTGGAAGAGGGAATTTTGAATGCACCTCAGGATTTGCTTGGCTGCCACATTTTCAAAGAGGAGGATGTGCAGATTTTTACCGCATATCGTCCGTGTGCAAAACGTATGTGGGTGCTGGATTCAAAAGGGGAGACCACTTACGAGATGGAACCAATGGAGCCGGAAGGATTTTTTGGCTATGTCATTGAGAAGAAATCGGAGCGACTGAAAAAATATCGATTCCGGGTGGAATATGGACCGGACGATGTGATTGAAATTGACGACCCTTATGCATTTCCGGGGATGTTTGGTGAACTTGACCGGTATTTATTCTCGGAGGGAAACCATTATAAAATTTATGAAAAATTAGGAGCACATCCGATGAAGCGCGATGGCGTGGAGGGCGTTCAGTTTGCTGTCTGGGCGCCACACGCCTGCAGCGTGAGTGTAATCGGCGAGTTTAATATGTGGGATGCAAGACTTCATAAGATGATTATGAGGGGGAGCAGCGGTATTTTTGAACTGTTCGTGCCGAGCGCGTGGGAAGGCGCTGCCTATAAGTATGAGATTACGGCAAAGAGCGGGGATAAGTTGTATAAGACGGACCCTTATGGAAATTATGCGGAGCTGCGTCCGGGAAATGCTTCCCGAATTACGTCGCTTGATGGCTACAAATGGCAGGATGGTTCTTATCAGAAGAAGCATCAGAAAAAGTCAAGAGATGTAAGAGACAAAGAGCCGATGAGTATTTATGAGGTTCATCTTGCTTCCTGGAAAAAACGGATTGAAGACGATGACAATGGCAATTTTTCATATCGTGAGTTAGCATCTATGCTTGGCGACTATGTGGTTGATATGGGTTATACTCATATTGAATTGATGGGAATTGCAGAGTATCCGTTTGATGGCTCATGGGGCTATCAGGTTGGCTGTTATTATGCGCCGACGAGCCGTTATGGTGAGCCAAAAGATTTTATGTATTTTGTGGATGAAATGCACAAGCGGGGGATTCAGGTAATTTTAGACTGGGTACCGGCGCATTTTCCGAAAGATGCTCACTGCCTTGGACGTTTTGACGGACAGCCGTTGTATGAACATCCGGACAGCAGACGTGGTGAACACCCAGACTGGGGAACATATATTTTTGATTACGGAAGAATGGAAGTGAAAAACTTCCTCGTTGCCAATGCACTGTTCTGGATAGAGAAGTTCCATATTGACGGACTTCGTGTGGATGCCGTTGCATCTATGCTGTATCTGGATTATGGAAAAAGCGATGGCGAGTGGCTTCCGAACAAAGATGGCGGAAATGAGCATTACGAGGCAATTCATTTCCTGCAGCATTTAAATTCCGAGGTGGAAAAGGAGCATCCGGGAGCTTATATCATTGCGGAAGAGTCGACGGCATGGCCGGGCGTTACGGCGCCGGTAGCAGATGGCGGACTTGGCTTTTCTTACAAATGGAATATGGGTTGGATGAATGACTTTTTGGAGTACATGAAATTAGATCCATATTTCAGAAAAGACCATCAGAGGCAGTTGTGTTTTAGTATTGATTATTACACCAGTGAGAAATACATTTTGGTTTTATCGCATGATGAGGTGGTTCATGGAAAATGTTCTCTGTTAAACAAGATGTCCGGTTTGGAAGGAGATAAGTTTGCTTCTCTTCGTGCCGCGTTTGGATTTATGTATGGTCATCCGGGCAAAAAGCTTTTGTTTATGGGGCAGGAATTTGCTCAGAAACGAGAATGGGCAGAGTTTCGAAGTCTGGACTGGTTTTTACTGGAAGAAGATGACAGACATAAGAAAATGCAGGATTACGTACGTGAATTAAATCACTTGTACCAAAAGTACGATGCCTTGTATTATCACGATTTTAATGTTATGGGCTTTGAGTGGATGGACTGCTGGCGTCCGGAATTAAGTACAGTAGCGTTTGTGCGCCGTGGCAGCTCAGTAAAAGACCAGTTGATGTTTATTGCAAACTTCACACCGATGGCATTGGAAGATTATCAGGTCAATGCACCTTGTGCCGGAACCTTTACGGAGATACTAAATTCCGACGAAGAGCGATTTGGTGGTGAAGGCCGTGTGAATAAAAAGCCGATTCAGGCAAAACCATGTAAGGCACCGGTAGTACCAAGACCGGGCGAAAAAATCCAGCCGGGAAAGAAATATTACGAACTGGAACTGTATGTTCCACCATTGTCGGTCGTAGTATTGCGGTATGATTATAAAGCGGAGTAAGTTTTCTAATTTCATATATGACTAAAAAAGTTTGTGTTTCATGGGCGCTGTCGCTTAGACAAACACGCGGAGATATGTCATGTGCTGAAAATGTGCATATTGAATCCGCGCGTTTGTACCCATGAAACACAAATCTTTTTTAGTAATATATAAAGTTAGAAAGCCACTTCGGCTTAAGTCGAAACACAGCAGCCAGCATTTTGGCGAGAGTTAGTATAACTTGCAGCCCTATCGCCGGTTGTTAAAATAAAAAAGGAAAGCTATATTTGCGAAGCAAATATCCCGCTTTCCCTTTTTTATTTCTAACAACCTATATTAATAATGTATAAACACCATCTCACGGTACTTTGTTAAGTCATAAATCTTTTTCGAATCCGATGGAGATAAGTTTAAGCATCCGTGTGAACCACGGCTTCTATAAAGTGTTTTACTCCAGCGGCTCCATGGCTGCCAAGGCGCACCGTGGAATCCGGTTCCGGTCCACATGATACGAACCCAGTTGTTTACCGGCGTTGCATAGTTATCGCCGCGGAGAGTACGGTGTGTCTGGTGTTCTTTGATGAAATAAGCACCGGTTCGTGTTTGACGGTCTTTTACTGGTTTTCCGCTGATTGTTCGACACTTAAAAGCAACTTTTCCGTTGCGCCATACATAAACCTTTTGAGCAGTAAGATCAATTTCAGTAAAGTTTTCTGTGTCCCAATCCTTTGTTTTGTCATCTATGTTCATTGTAAATGCCGTGTTGGCAAATTTTGTTTTCTTTTTGATCGTCAATGCTTTTTTCTGTGTGGCATCCGGATTTTCCATATAGGCTTTCTGCTTATTTGCATCCATTGTCTTTTTCAGAGCGCTTGTCAATTGCTTCAGCATTGTATCGTAAACAAGCTGCCAACCGTAGTCCCCACCGGTTACGGAAACAGTTTTGCCGTTGTGGCTTTTAAATGAGCGTGTCACGCCAATAGTTTTGTACTTAAAGCAGGTTTTTTCAACCCATTTTTCAATTGCCTGATTATCAAAAGTAACTTTTCCGTTTTTATAATTGCACCATTTATAAATCTGTTTTGGACCGATGGTTTCTTTAATGTCCTTTTGAATTGTCCAGGTTATCCAGCGCAGAATTACCGGATTGCAGGCATCCACTTTTTGCTGAAGCGAAGGGTCTGTGGAATAAATACTTGGCTTTTCGTATACATCTGGGTATTTTTTTTCATCCGTTAAGTTTACCTTTTCGTGTCCGGATTTCAGAGCTTTTCCAATCGCCGTTATCAATTCATCGTGATTAAGCGTATTTCCTAAATATTCTTTTTCAATAACCAAATATTTTTTCTCTGATGAAAAAGCGACCTTTGCGTTTTGCGGTTGTGTAACCGGATATGACTCACTTCCGGTTGAGAGATCAGACTGTCCCACGAGGGCATCCAGTTTTTTCTCATCATAAGAAGCCCCTAAGTCAATATCCACCTGCTTTCTTTTTCCTAGGGAAAAGAAAGGAAGAGAATCATGTTGCTCATCATATTTTTTCTGAAGCGAATCTTTGATGTCGACTTGATAATCAATGTCATCTTTTCCGATTGTCAAAGTTCCATTATTTCTTCCTGTTATTTTCAGTTGATACGTGGAAAATACCCGATTAATCAATTCCGCAGATTCCTCATAGGTCATACCCGAAACTTCTCGGTCTCCAATCCATGTATTTGAGTACCAGCGGTTCATATAATAAATATGTATACCCAAAACAATGCTTATCACTACAACAAGTGTTGCAATTGTAGCAATAAGCATTGCCTTTCCCTTTTTTGTACGAATCCAAGATGGTTTTTGTGTTTCTCGATTATCCACCCTTACATCCCTCTTTCCTAAATAATATTGTCTCACAATGGGATTATAAAATTTTGCGGTGAAGTTGTCAACACAAACACACACTTTTTTTACAATTACCGCAACTTACCAAATTTTTGCCGCCTCTAAAAAGGCTGTGTATGACAATTTTGGATCATAAATACTGGTATCAAACAAAAGAGGAGCACACTGGGAACGCCAGGATGTCGCATCACATAGGCCCCAGAGAGTGATACCGGTAATTCCTTTTGGATTTACACTCTGATTACGATTTTTTTGCTTGGTAATGATGGTCTGCATCAGTTTTTTTACGAATTTTGCCTGATCCGCATCGGTTTCATGCTCCGGTGTGTAAGCGTAGGAAGCATTAGTTCCTTCCGTGTCAAAGTTTATAGTAAAGTCAAGTTCGGTTATCTGAATTTCGTAACCTGCTGCTAAAAACTGCTCTAATGCACTGCCGTATTCAGCAACCGTAGGAACTTTTACATCTACGTGGCTCTGCATGCCGATACCCCCGCAAATTTTAGCAGTTTCGCCTTTGTTGATAAATTCTACCAGATTTAATGTGTCTTTTACACCGAAATAGGTGTTGTAATCATTATAAAATAACGTGACTTTATCCGTTGCCTGATAACTCTTTAACATATCGTAGGCAATTTCAAATGCTTTCTTAATATAAGAAGGAGAATTTCCCATATCGCCATATACACTCGTCCATGTTTTGAAAAATGCAAAAGACGGACGGTGGAGATATTCGTTTACAACATCCCATGCGTAAACAATGCTTCCGGCAGAACCGGTTAAAGCTTTTTCTTTATCCATTACATGCCCCATTACATTGTGAATGTAAAAATCAAGACGGGCATCCATAACAGCAGGAGTAACAACTTTTGAGCCATCGTAATTTTTTGTAAAGAACCAGGACGGTGTCTGGCTGTGCCATACCAAAGTATGGGCACGCATTTTCAAACCGTTGTTTTTTGCGGCCTCTAAAGATTTGTCAACGGTTGTAAATGCTAATTCCGGAACGGTTGATTCGGCATATCCTGCAGGAATGTAATATCCCTTTTTCTTTGCGTCAGCAACGGAAATGAGCTTGGCGGATGAGCCGAGAATAGCATCCGGTTTCATTTCATTTTCCAAAGTAAAGCTGTTGTACTGTTTTTTTACAAATTTCATTGTGGACGCGTTTTGCAGTTCTCGTGGATTAGAAGCACTTCCGTAGTTTAGGCAGGTACCCATGTATGGTACAATTTTTGCATAGGTATCCTTTAAGCTGGAAGCAACGACGGTTTTTTTTGCTTTCACCTTTACTTTGCAGGTAAGTTTATATGTCTTTTTCTTTCTTTTTACCGTGCAGGTGATTTTTGCGGTTCCTTTCGCTCTTGCCTTTAATTTGCAGGAGGTACGTTTCTTTTTTGAAATTGAAACGATCTTTTTCTTGCTTGTTTTCCAGGTGACCTTGCATTTTTTTGTGTTTTTTACCTTAAGAGTTTTTGATTTTCCCTTTGTCAGAGTCATTGATTTTTGGGAAAGTTTTGGTTTTTTTGCCTTTGCTTCGGTGGACGCCGTGTTTGTCAGAAATGAAGACAGACAAAGAACGGCAACCAGGCTGTGGGCAATTACCTTTTTGATTTGTTTCATATAGCTACACTCCTTTCATTGTAACCATATTTTAACCCCAAAAAAGGAATGCCACAATAAACTATTGTGACATTCCACTGTGTTATTCTCAAAGATAATTGTTTATAAATGTTGATAAAGTTCCTTAAGCAGAGAAACGGTGTGGATAATTGCCTGTTTTGCAAAAACCGGATAATCCATATGACCGGAATTATCTGCCTTGTCAGAAATGGCGCGGATAATTAAAAATGGGACGTTGTTTAAGTAAGCGGTGTGCGCCATGGCAGCACCTTCCATTTCGGCACAGTCACCATGGAATGTTTCAATTAAATAATTCTTTTTCTCCGCACTGGCGATAAACTGGTCGCCGCTCACCACTTTTCCAATGTGGCAGTGAATGTCCGGATTCGCTTTTTCACAGGCGGATTTTGCCAAAGAAACCAGTGTCTCATCTGCTGTAAAAATCGACTGTTCCATGCGTGGAATGATGCCGACCGGGTCTCCGAGTGGCGAGACATCCATATCGTGTTCCTGCGCACAACTCGATAAAACAATGTCACCGATATCAAGGGCGTTGTTCAAGGAGCCGGCAACGCCGGTGTTGATAACCATGGTTACATGAAAGTCATCACAGAGAATCTGGGTGCAGACTGCCATATTGACCTTGCCAATTCCACTTACAACGGCAACGGTTTTGATTCCGTAAAAATCTCCTTCCACAAAAGTCATGCCTGCTTTTGTCACTTCGTTTGTATTTGTCATTTCTTCTTTTATGATAGCCACTTCTTCATCCATGGCTCCGATTAATCCAATTTTTTTCATAATGCCTCCTCATAGTAAAACAATCCGTTTCGTCCTTAAGTGTAGTTGATTTGTGTAGAAAAAGTCAAGGGTATCTTTATTTATAAATGCGCACTTTGCAATAAGCCTTCTTTTTGGATTTATCTTTTGCCTTTGCATAAACCTTAACGGTATGGCCGATTCCCTTTTTCTTTGCACGGACAACACCTTTTTGCGTTACTTTGGCATATTTTTTATTGGAGACATACCATTTGACTTTTTTGTTTGTTGCATTTTTTGGTTTTACGGTGGCCTTTAATTTGAGTTTCTTTTTATAACGGAGTTTTGCTTTCTTTTTATTTAATGTTATTTTTGTCACCAGTTTGGTTGTTTTCTTTGTACTGCTTGTACCTTGTGCCGCAGTGGTGTTTGTCTTTGTTGTGGTCTGTAGACAGGCAGGGAGACCGGATGAGGCGGAACTGATTTTACTTAAATCCAAAATGCCGCCGGTCATGCAGTAGGAAGAAAGCCCTGAAACCTCACGCACACAGTTCAGCAGACGGTTGCGCCTTTGCACTGCGGAATCGTTTGGATATGCGGCAGCAAGAAGTGCTGTGGCAGCTGATACCTGAGGGGCAGCCATAGAAGTGCCGCTCATCGAATTGTACTTGATATAAAGGGCATTTGTCGGATTTGCTTTTGAAATGCCGATGTTATCAATGTAAATTTTATGTACGGAAGTAAAGTTGCCTGTTAAGGAAACAATTTCTGCGTAAGTGGTATTGTTCCTCTTTATAAAATATAATTTACTGCTGTAGTGTGACCATGAAATTTCGCCATTTCCTTCGATGCCCGTATCATAAGATACCTGGTGGTATGTGCCATCGGCTAAGTTCATGCCGTCAATATCCATGTAAAGGGTCAAAGTTGCAGAACTTCGCGCAGCATCAATGGAAATGCAGTAAGAGCCGCTGCCTGCCTGATTGTGCGAATCTTCTGCTGAATAAGACTTTTCATTGTATAAAATGCTGCCGTCTGATTCGCCGATTTCCGATGGGTGGTATAAAACGGTGTCGTTTGAGTTAAAAGAGGTGAAATACGAACACCGTGAACTTCGCATACTGTCTGTGTAAACGGAAGGGTAAAAAATGCCGGAATTTATTGTGGAAAAAATATTCCGACCCGGTGCAAAAAGGTGGACCGTCTTATTTCCGTAATCGGAAAAAGATGCTTTTTTATCGGTCTGGGTGGAGGCACCAACGGTTACCACATAAGGGCTGTCCAAGTCATAGGGGCATCCGTCGGAGATGGCATTATCGTGGTCTTCGCCCTCGTTTCCGGCAGCAAAAAGAAACAGACTGCCATTTTGCCCAATCTGGTTAATCAGCGTTTTCATAGAGGTTGAACTACCTCCACCGCCACCCCAGGAACAGTTGATGGCGGCAATATTTGCGCCGAGAGTCTGCGCTTTATAGATGTAATTAAAAGCCGCGATGATAGCGGAATCGTATGATGTGCCGGCAGAATTAAAAACTTTCAACGCCATTAGTTTTGCATTGCTGATGCCGCAGATTCCTTTATTATTGTCCGATACGGCACTGATGACACCGGCGCAGTGAGTACCGTGTCCGTCCTCATCTTCGTCCATAGGATCACTGTCGTAATCTCCGAAATCATAGCCATATGTACCCGGAAGCTCTAACTGGTCGTAAGGATTTTTCCACATGTGAGCGGCTAAATCTTCGTGGGTGTAGTCAATACCGGTATCAACGACTGCAACAATGGTATCGCTGTCGTTACTTGTTTGAATCCGGTTTTTGTACTGAATACCGGAGGAAGTAGTCTGATAGGCTCCGGTGCCGTCTAAATACCACTGTTCGTCGGCATAAGTATCGTTTGTCGTGGCTAATTTATAGCGGTAGTAATTTGGCTCGGCGGCAACTACATTATCCTGTTTTTTCAGTTTTTCAATAAGTTCTTTCGTTGAATAAGTATCAGAGTGAACCTCTGAAAGATAGAGATTTTTCCCCTTTTTCTTTTTGGCAGGACCAAAATCCCAGCTGTTTTCCACTTCAATATCGGAATCAAATGATGCGGTTCCCTCTTTGGCAAGTCCGGTTTCGGAAGAAGCGTTAAGTGTTACAATGGCTTCGCCCTCGACATAGTTATCAGAAGTTTTAGCGGTCTTAGCTTGTTCAGTTACAGCCTGAATTTTATGCGGTATGGTGCTGCTAAGCAAAAGAGATAAAATCAAAACTGAAATCAGTCCTCTTTTTCGCATAATTTCACGCTCCTTTCTCAAATAATCATTGCGTCAAATGGCAATAACTGCTATGATAGAAATAACGATTTATGATGATAAGTATACGAAAAAAATGTGAAAAAATTAAGTCGAGGAGGTAGCAGCATGTTATTTGTGAAAGTAGATGAACTCAAGCCCGGAATGCGCTTAGGAAAACCAATCTACAATAAAAATGGAGTTTTGTTGTATGACCGTGATACAAAACTTACGATGCAGGCGATTTACGGAATTAAAAATTTTAGGCTTTTAGGTCTGTACATACTTGAACCGGCAGAACCGGTTCCGCCGATGTCGGAGGATGATATTAACTTTGAGCGTTTTCAGACGATGGCGGTTTTTAGTATCCGCGAAGATTTGGATTTGATTGATTCCGGAAAAAAAGACAAAGGACTTGACTGGCTGTGCAGTCTTATCATAAAGAATTATGGAGACTTAAACCATAAGATTAATTTTGTGCAGAGTCTGCGAAGCAGTGAAGATTATATTTATAAACATGTTTTGAATGTTGCTATTTTGTCCGCCATTATTGCCGGTCAGATGGGCTTCCCGGTTGGACGGATTAATCTCCTTGTGAAGTCTGCTATTCTGCATGATATCGGTGCACTGAAATTACAGCAGTTACCGGATGCGGAAGATTTAGATGATGGCACGAAAGAAGTTGTTAAGAAAAACACACAGGAGACATTAGACCAATATGGTGATTTGGATGAGGAAGTTCTGCGCCTCATTACCCAGATGCAGGAGCTTTATACAAGAGAGAGCGATGCAGAAATTCCGGCAGGGTTAAAAGAGAGCGTGAATGCAAATATCCTCTATGTGGCAGATGCGTATGACCGTATGACAGCAATGAAGTCTTTTGAGGAGCCGACTTCGGAAGTGAAAGCGGTGCGAGAACTTCTTGCGGATGAGGAGCGTTACAATAAGAAAATAGTAAATGCTTTGATTCATGGTATTTCTATTTTGTATCCGGGTGTATGTGTTGAATTGTCAAATGGAGAAAAAGGATTGGTTATCACAGGAAATGAGGAAAATATTTTCGAGCCGACTGTCCTTGATTTCCGTAATAATAATTTGTACGATTTGTCGGATCCATCCGTGAAACAGACGGTTGAAATTGCCGATGTCATGAAAACGATGGATAACCGAATTAAACTGGATAAAAGTCTGTTAGAAGAGTATCAGGCAAATTAGGAAGAGATACTAAAGATTTCCGCCGGATTGTCCGAGATATAAGTATAAGGATTTAGAAAGTGAGCGTGAAATCTATGGATATTTCGACCAATCGGATTTCCCTTACCTTTGATGACGCGGAAAGAATGGAGAAAAAAAACGTGTCTGTACAAGACGCCAAGGATGGCGGCATCTCCCAGATTCAGGTGGGAGCGACAATGGATTGTTCCGTACAAGAGGCGGGGAAACACCACATTGTGTATACGGAAGCAGAAGCAAAACAATTACAGAAACAAAATATGGTGCCTTTAGACGATGCGCAGATGTCACCGGCAGATTTTATCAGCCGCTGTATGACCGGGAAAGATGCAAAAGCGGTTTCGGAAGATGGGACACCGTTAGAAGAATATACTTCATCTCAGCTTGAGCGGGCGGTCACAAGAATTAAGAAAGAACGTCATGAGAAGCAGGAGGCTGTCGAGCGTGAAGTGTCAAAACAGCGGGAAAAAGATGAGGCGGTAAGTAAAAATGCCGCTCAGTTAGCCGTGGACGGTAACGTCCCGGACGCTGTGATTGACCGGTTATTGGACAGTGACCTGCCGGTGACGGAAGAAAATGTGGCGAAGCTTTCGCATGCCGTAGATATGGCATCGGAAATCCGCTCTTTTTCGGACGCTGCGATGAAGTTTTTTATTGACAATGAAAATACAATTCTTACACCGGAAAGTGTTAATGCCGGTGTTCATGGGGCCGTGGAAGGTGAAGAGAATCCATCGTCCGAGGAAAATGATTTTTCACTTGTGGAGAATCAGGTTCGCAGCCGCTTAGAAGAGAGCGGGATGGAAGCAGATGACGAAAACATGGCAGCAGCGAAGTGGCTGTATGAAGAAGATTTACCGGTAACGGCAGAAAATGTGGCACTTTCTTCGCAGGTAAAAGAATTAAAAGAAACTAAAGATTCGGTTTTGGCGGCACGAATTGCCGACCAGATGGCGGAAGGTGTGCAGCCGGAAAAAGCGAATTTAGTGAAATTATCGGTGGCAGAGGCTGTTCGTTTTAAGAGAAGATTGGCGGAAACCCAGCTTACGATGACGGCGGATGCCATCCGCACGATGTCAGAAAAAGGAATTTCAATTGATGTCACGAAATTGGAAGATGTGGTTGAGAAACTTAGAGCAGCGGAAAAAGAGGCTTATCAGTCGGAACTTTTCAATGCGGATTTGCCGGTGACAGAAGAAAATATCAATACGCTGAAAGAAACTTCTCAGGCGGTAAAACAAGTGTTGTCTGCACCGGTTGAGTTTATGGGATATGCATTTACTCAGGGAGTAGAGGATACACTTTCTTCCCTGTCTTCTAAGGCAGAGGCGTTCACCGCTTCGTTTGATATGGTAGAAAATCGTTATGAGTCGGTGGGAACAGAAGTCCGCAGAGATTTAGGGGATTCGCTCACAAAAGCATTTTCCAATATCGATACGCTGCTTGAGGAAGCAGGTTTCGAGACAACAGCGAGAAATGAGCGGGCGGTTCGCGCTCTTGCTTATAATCAGATGCCTTTAACCGAGGAAAATCTGGTTTCTGTTAAAGAGTATGACGAGCGTGTTACGACGCTGATGAAAAGTATGAAACCGGAAGTTGTCTGTGAGCTCATACGCAAGGGCGAGAATCCGTTAGAAAAGACATTAGACGAATTGCAGAATGATGTGAATGAGATTTTAGCCCAAAATGATATAGAAGATATTTCTTTCCGAAAGTATTTGTGGAAGATGGACCACACGGATGGTCTTACGGAAGATGAGCGTGAAACGATGATTGGCGTTTACCGCCTTCTTCACCAGATTGAAAAAAGTGACGGAGCGGCAGCCGCTCAGGTATTAAATGAGGGAAAAGAATTATCGCTTTCTTCCCTTCTGTCGGCAGTCCGCACACGAAAAAAAGCCGGAATGGATGTCTCGGTGGATGATTCGTTTGGCATGGAAAAAGAAGTAATCGCTTCGAAAAATTCCATTTCCGAGCAGATTTATGCGGCATATGGACAAAATATTGCGGCAGATTTAACGGAAAAATTGTCACCACAGGTATTAAAAGAGGCAATGGGTGGAAATGAGGAAATTTCAGCAGAGGCATTATTGGAGCGGTGTGAAGAGGCAGCAATTGCAGAGGAAAATACCTTTTATGAGAATGAAGTGCGCTCTGTGCGTGAGGCGGCTGCAAAGAGTGAGTCAGAGGTGATAAATTTCTTAGAGGCGCTGGATTTACCGGCGACACTTTCCAATCTTTCACTGGTGCAGGAGTTTCGGCAGATGGGTGCCGGTAAATGGCGTGATTTGTGGAAAGAAGAGGATACCGATGCGGTTCTTGATGCGATGGAAGAGCCGGACTCTTTGGATGATGTATTTACAGAAATTGAAGAAAACATGCAAAAAGAACTAGTGGAAAGACGGGAATCAGACGATATAACATATGATGAAATTACATGGCAGAATCAGATGTCCCGCTTGTTTACATTCCATGGCGCAATGCGCCGCTGTCAGGTTTATGAAGTGCCGATATTGACGGAATTTGGAATTACGACTTGCAATATTACAATTAGGGAAGGCGTGGAAAAAGAAAAGGGCAGTATTGAGATTGCTATGAATTCTAAGGAATTTGGCAGGTTGCAGGCTAGTTTTAAGGTAAAAGAGAAAAAGGTAAACGGCTTTGTTACCGTAGAGGATGAAACGAGTGTTTCCTCCTGCCAAGAGCGCATGGATGCATTTGAAAAGGAATTGGAAGAGATTGGTTTTACAATGGATGGTAATACCCTGATTACGGGGCAAAGGACGTCTCTTTCCGTAGGAAATAAAAAAGAAGGTGCAAAAAATCAGGATTTGTACCGGATTGCCAGATTATTTGTGGTAACCATGAACAGAAAGGACGATGACAATGAAAATTAATACAAATATTTCGGCGCTTCGCGCAAATTTTAACTTGAACAGTGTACAGTCACAGTTGACAGCAAGTACAAACAAATTATCTTCCGGCTACCGGATTACAAAAGCGGCAGATGATGCGGCAGGAATGGCAATTTCCCAGAAAATGCACGCACAGATTCGAGGACTTCAGAGAGCGTCCAAAAACGGTTCAGATGGTGTTTCTTTTATTCAGACGACAGAAGGTGTTCTCTCTGAGATTGAAAATATGTTACAGCGCTGCCGTGAACTTTCGGTACAGGCGGCAAACGGCAGTGTGACAACGATTGAAGATAAACAGGCACTGCAAAATGAGATTGATTCTTTGATGGCGGAAATCGACCGTTTGTCAAAAGATACTGAGTATAATACGATGAGTGTGTTAGATGGTTCCTGCTGCCGTCAGTCCTCATCCAACAATGTTGGTGTGAAATTGATTGATGCCAGTGATGATGTGGCATTAACCGGTTATAAATTTAAGATTGTATCAGAGGCAACACAGGCAACTGCAAAAACAGGTGCACTTGGATTTGCACCAACAGATGTAGTTGATAAGGCGACTGCAGGACAGATTCAGATTAATGGTGAAGTGATTGATATTAAGGAAGGTCAGACTTTTGAAGATGTTTATGCAAACATTCGTGATTACTGTGAAATGATGAATGTCGATGTGGTTCCGGTAAATGCCGCCGGTGTGGAGTGTGAACTGGCTGCGGCGACAAATCTTTCCTTTACCTCAGTTATTTACGGTGCATCCCAGAAGTTAAATATCACAACGGATAATGCAAATCTGGCACAGAAACTTGGTATTAACGGTGTGCAGACTACAGAGGGTACCGATGCAAAAGTAACACTTGATACTACTTCCGGATTTTCAAATACGGCAACAGTATTTATCAATGGTGGACAGATGGAAGTGTCGGACCGCGACGGATTCCGCATGTTATTTGATATTTCAAATGCGAAAGCCGGTTCAGACGCTACCGTTACCATGTTGGATGCCGGTTATGTTGCAATCCAAATTGGAGCTAATGAGGGACAGAGCATTAACATTTCGATTCCTTGTGTGAATACAAAAACGCTGGATATTGAAAACTGTAACGTATGTACCGTGGCAGGAGCTTCTTCCTCAATTTCAGCTTTTGATGATGCGATTCAGCAGGTTTCTTCCATTCGTGCTAAACTTGGTGCTTACCAGAATCGCTTGGATTCTGCAATATCAAGTCTTGATGAGACTTCACAGAACTTGACGGAGGCATGCTCTCGTATTGAAGATGTGGATATGTCGGAAGAAATGACAAAATATACACAGTACAGCGTGTTGGTACAGGCAGGTACTTCGATGTTAGCACAGGCGAACAACCAGCCACAGACGATTTTACAGATTCTTCAGGGATAAAAAAATCCCGCGAATAGGAGGAAGATGGCATGGAAAAAGAACGGTTACAGGAATATGCAGCGCGTGTGACACAGGCAAACCGAAGTGAACTTGTTGTGATTATTTATGAGGCAACACTTGCCAGTATAGAAGAGGGAAAAAAATATTTAAAACAGGGAGAAATTGAAGCGGCGCGCCATGAAATTGAACGTGCGCGCAGTATGATTGCGGAGTTGATGGCAAGTTTAGATTTGCAGTATGAGATTTCCCATTATCTTCGCCAGTTATATGTGTTTGCGTACCGGGAACTTTGTCAGGGCATCGCAAACAGAGACCCGGAGCAGTTAAATCATGCAACGGATATTTTTGAAGCACTTCTTCCTTCTTTTAAAGAAGTTGCAAAACAGGATGACTCCGAAGCCGTTATGAAAAACGTGCAGACAATTTATGCCGGCCTCACATATGGGCGTGGAACGCTCAATGAGACGATTGATAGCGGGGCTGATGCAAATCGCGGATTTGAGGCGTAAATTCGGCGTTTGTCTGAATACTCTGCACTTGGCGCAGTAAATATTTATAACGGAAAGACAGCGCATTGATTTCATAGATATAGCTGTCAATTAAATCCGGGTCACATACATTTTCAAAATTGGAATGGGCGGTTTCAAGCGCCTGTTGTAAGGCCTCAATTTCCTGCATAAGCTCGGCTTTTGTCTGGCATGCAGGATTTTTTTTATTCTTCATTTCACACTCTCCTTTACGATGAAAAATCACAAATATTTAGTAACAGTATAGTCAAAAAATGGAAAGGTTATGCATATTATCTTGTGTCGTAAAACGCTTTCGAAAGTTGTTGACAAGGAGGTATGTGGCGTGTTAAATTTGTAGCACATCACAGATAGGAGGTGAGTGATGACCTTAGTTTACGAGTTGATTTTTCTTGTTCTCGTACCGGCATCCCTCTTCGATTTATGGCAGTACCGTGTGCCGAATGCACTATGTTTTGCCGCTCTTGTGATAAGCCTTATCGGCCATCTGGACAGGATATCGGCAGGCGGGATTTCTTTCTGGCTTGCAGGGATAATCATTCCGTTTTCTGTCAGTTTTATATTTTACGTTTGCCACGTATTCGGGGCATCCGATAGTAAATTAATTTCTGTTATAGGAGCATTCCTTGGTTTTAGGGCTGCACTCCGTATCCTTGTTTATTCTATTTTTGTTGGTGCCATTATGGCGCTGTTTAAGATGATTTGGCGGAAGAATATGTTTCGCCGGTTTCGCTATTTATTTCAATTTATAAAAAGTGATAAAAAAACACGAAATAAAAATCCCTATTATGACATGAGACGAGATGGTGAAGATGGTGTCATTCCTTTTTGTATTGCCATATCCATCGCTGCCTTATGGGAGATATTTTAGGGAAAGTGCCCTTTTATGTAAATGGAAGGCAACGGAAAAAGGAGGATTCGGATGAAAGAAACGATAATACTTTTATATTTTTTGCAGGCAGATTATGGAAGGCGGCTGCTCCGCTTTTTGACAAGGAAAAAGAATAAACAGATACGATTGGAGTTAATGACAGAGAGAGAACGAGTGATGTGGCGGACGGAGACAGAGAACCAGCGGATTGTTGTTTTGACCGATGATGAGGGACTTTATGCAGAGGCAAAAAAAGAGGTGATTCTGTTAGGAAAGGCAGATGACAGGCAGCAGAAGAAGATTTTACAGTATCAGCGTGCCGAGGGCATTTACGAGGATTTATTGAAAATTCTTGGTTATAGGCCTTTGGAAGAACAGAAAAAAATACAAAAAGGTGTGATTATGTTTTTTTCGCCGGAGGGAATGATTGTTACGGAGCCTGCGGTGATGACGGCACAGTATCTGGGGACAAAAGGGCGGTGTCTGTTTGTCAGCTTAAGCGGATTTCCGGTATATTTTGACGGTGAATTTTCGAAAGATCCGCATTGGCAAAAAAGAGATATTGGCGAGCTTCTTTTGTGTCCATCGGAGAAGTTGTTTTCAGCGCAGTTACCGCAGTATGTTTATCCGTTTGGCAGTGCTGATATGCTGACTCCGTTTGCCCATTATAAGGATTTGTTAGACTGTGGAATCGAAGACTTGAAAAAGTTATTTGAGAGGCTCTTGACAATAGGTGAATATGATTCGCTGGTTGTCGAGATGGGGGCTTTGTCGGAGTCTTTGATGGAGTTTATGGTGTGTGCCGACAGGCTGTTTGTTGTAGATAAAAGAGATGGTTTCGGTGATGTGCGTAAGAAGGTTTTTTTGCATTATTGTGAGATGGAGAAAAAGAATGATTTATTAGCACTTGCTGAGTTTATTCCGGAATGGGAAGAGATACAAAACTGGCGGGAAAATCTTTGCACTCTGCCACTTGTCGAGTGGTCACAAAATAATCAGTTGATGTCACGTATGGAGCACTTACTGGAAAAAGAAGGAGGCCCGGAGGATGGATGTGTATGGGAAGATATGGAATGAAAGACGGATGGTAATTCGGGAACGGGTACTGGAGGAGGTTCCACCCGGTGCAGAACTTGAGGATGAAACCCTGCAGGCGATGATTGACCGGACGATAACGGAGCTTTTTCCGGATGAGTATATCCGGCTGGAAGAAAAGCGAAAACTGCGCCACATGGTCTTTAATTCAATTCGCCGCATGGATGTTTTGCAGGATGTGTTAGAGGATGAGACGATTACGGAAATTATGGTAAACGGACCGCATCACATTTTCGTTGAGCAGGCGGGGCGTTTGTATGAGACGGGACTTTCGTTTGAGCATCAAACGAGGCTGGAAAACATTGTTCAGCAGATTGCTTCCCGGGGAAACCGCATTGTGAATGAGTCAAACCCGATTTTGGATGCCCGTTTGGAAGATGGTTCCCGCGTAAATATTGTTGTGCCGCCGATTGCACTGGAAGGACCGGTGATTACCATTCGTAAGTTTCCAAAAGAAGCAATGACGATGGAGAAACTTCTTTCTCTTGGTGCGTTGACAAAGGAGGCATGTGAGTTTTTACAGAAGCTTGTGATTGCCAAATACAATATTTTTATTTCCGGAGGAACCGGTGCCGGAAAAACCACATTTTTAAATGTGCTGTCTAATTTCATTCCGAAAGAAGAGCGTGTGATTACGATTGAGGATTCTGCGGAATTGCAGATTCAAAACATCGCAAATCTGGTTCGTCTGGAAGCCAGAAACCGCAATGTAGAGGGGAAGAATGAAGTTACCATCCGCGATTTGGTTAAGAGTGCATTGCGTATGCGTCCCGACCGGATTATTGTTGGGGAGATTCGAGATTCTGCGGCAATTGATTTGTTGACAGCGATGAATACCGGACATGACGGAAGCTTGTCTACCGGTCATGCAAACAGTCCGAAAGATATGCTGAATCGTTTGGAGACGCTCTTTCTGATGGGTTTAGAAATTCCGTTGGCAGCGATTCGACAGCAGATTGCTTCCGGGATTGATATTATGATTCATCTTGGGAGACTTAGAGATAAGTCGCGGCGTGTGCTGGAAATCAGCGAGGTAGGAAGTGTGGTGGACGGTAAGATAGAACTTCATCCGTTATTTGTTTTTGAGGAACAGGGGGAAATGAATGGAAGGGTGAAGGGGCATCTTGTGAGGACAAAGACCGTTTTTTCGACAACAGAAAAAGCGGAGAGAGCAGGGGTGATTTTGTGAAATGGATGAGAGAACGAAAGTGGTATTTGAAAACAATGGCAGTTGGGTTTATCGGAAGTTTTTTCCTGCTGTTTTTATTTTACCGCCAGGCAGCATTGTGTTTTTTGGGTGCGGTTTTAGGAAGCGTTTGTTATGTAAGATACCGGATAAAAGTTCAAAAGGAGCAGGAGAAGTGGCAGTTGATGGTGGAATTTAAGGAGGCAATGGATAGCATGGTTTCTGCACTGGCAGCAGGATACTCTATGGAAAACGCCATCACAGAAGCGTATCGCGATATGAAGTTGCTGCATTCGGAGGATACGAGGATGATGAGAGAACTTTGGGACATACAGCAAAAAATTTCTCTGCATCAGCCATTGGATGAAGTGTTGTCCGCATTCGCATCAAAAAGTGGTGTGGAAGATATTATCACTTTCGCACAAATTTATGCGACGGCAAGAAAAAGCGGAGGGAATTTGGTAAAAGTGATGAAGCGGACGGCACAGAATATCAGCGAGAAGATGGAGATACAGAGAGAAATTCAAACGATGATTGCCGGAAAAAAGATGGAAGCTAATTGTATGACGGCGATTCCCCTTTTTATTATCCTGTATTTGCAGATTTGTTCTCCCGGTTTTTTGGATCCTTTATATGAGGGATTTTTTGGACGGCTTTTTATGACCGGTGCATTTTTTGTGTATTTGGGTGCCGCAGCATGGAGCAGACACTTGATGAAAATTGAATGTTAGGAGGTAGAAAATCATGAAAATTAAAAAAGACTGGTTTGGCATGTTTTCGTCTACGAGGGAGTATGCCAGAAGCATTTATGTGAGAGAACCGACCGAAGAAGTTGAGAAGCGGATTTGGACAAAAAGGATAAAAACAGCAGGGGTGTTAATGGCCGCTCTATTACTCAGTTTTTTGTATTGTTTATTTCAGCCGTCAGATACGCAGGAAATTTTGGATGGCTATGTGGTGAGACGGCAGGAACAAGAGCAGTCTTTGGCGGTTACGGCTGAGAGTAATGATGGACAGAAACTCTGGAAGAAGGAGTTAGAACTTATCGTGTCAGACCGCGATTTTACGGAGAAGGAGAAGGAAAATCTGGATGGCAAGACAAAGAAGTATCTGGAGTCTGAACTTCTGGGAGAAAATCAATCGCTTCAGCATGTGGATAAACCGCTGCATTTGCCGGATTCCATGCCCTCTACGCAGATGGAGATTCACTGGACGGTAGAAGACACTTATTTAAATGAAGATGGAAGCCTTTGCAAAGAGCAGATTCCAAAGTCTGGTGTCGATACGGAGGTGACGGCAGAGGCTTCATGGAAAAACTGGAAGAAAATATATTCATTTCCCATTCACATTGCGCCTGTCAAGTGGAGTGAAAAGAGTTTGTGGGAGAAAAATGTGGAACAGGCAGTGGCAAAGCAAATGGAAGAGCAGGCAGAAAAAGAAGTTGTAAAACTGCCGGAAACCATTGACGGTAAGAAGGTGCGCTATATTTTGAAGTCGGACGAAAAAAGTTATGCACTTGTGTATCTGGTTCTTGCTCTGATAATTTGCCTGCCGGTATTTTGGAGAATGCAGCAAAAGAAGGAGCAGACGCTTCGCAGGGAGCAGCTCTTACTTGACCATCCGGCGGTGGTAAATCAGTTTATGCTGCTTTTAGGTGCCGGGTTAAGCGTGAGAAAAGTGATTGAACGACTGGTTAGCGAGTATGAGAAAAAGTGCCAAAGGGGAGGTAAAAAAAGGTATGTGTATGAGGAACTTGGTGTTGCGATGCGTCAGATGCACGATGGCGTATCGGAGACGAAAGCAGTGGAGTGTTTTGGCAGGCGCTGTCTGTTACAGCAGTATTTGCGATTTTGTTCTCTGATTACGCAGAATATGAAAAAGGGAGCGGAAGGAATGCTCGCAATTTTAGAGACGGAGGCGATGGATTCTTTAGAAAGGCGCAAAGAACACGCACTGCAGCTGGGGGAAAAGGCAGGTACGAGACTGCTTTTCCCGATGATGTTGATGTTATTGATTGTTATGGGAATTATTATGGTTCCGGCATTTATGACAATGTGAGTGCCGGCGGATGGAAAGGAAGGTACAGCTATGAGAAATGTAATGAAAAATTATTTTTTAGAAGAGGATGCGATTGGTGTTGTTGAAATTATTTTGATTCTGGTAATTTTGATTGCTTTAGTGCTGATATTCAAAACGAAAATTACCAGTGTTGTAACGAAGGCGTTTACGAATTTTACCAGAGATACGGGGAAAATTCTTGCGTAGGCTGACGGGCTCCATCACGGTGTTTCTCTCGTTGGTTTTTCTCTTGGTTTTTGCCTTGTTTGGCACACTGTTGGAAACGGCACGCTATACGGTATGTAAAAACCATGCGGCGAGAACACTGCGGACAGGAGCAGAAGGGCTTTTATCCGAGTACAATAGACCACTCTATGAGCATTACGGATTGTTTTTTATTGAGAAAGGCGGTACCCCATATGAGCAGGTGATTGGGCGTTATGCAGGAGATACAATTTCCGCGGCGGACAAAGGTGAAATGGATTTTTTAGATGGCGGAATTGATGACATTCAGGTGAAAAACAAAGTGTATCTGGGGGATAATCACGCAGAGGCACTGCAAAAGCAGATTCGCTCTTACATGGGACGTGTTGTCACGAAGGAACAGTTACAAAAGGTGTTACATTCATCAAACGATTTGAAAAAAGTGGAAAAGTCCGCAAAAAATATCGAGACGACGGTGGAAAATCAAAAAAAGGCTGCAGAATGTTATACGGATTTACTTGAGTTGATGCGGTTGGTGGATGGCATTACGGTGGCGGGCGGTACGATAATCTGCGAGCAGGAATTTGTAAAGATGTTCGTTACCGGAGAGTGCAAGGGGCAGAATTTTGGTGTCACTGAAGGCGCCGTGTGGAAACAGATGAAGAAAAATCTGGATCAATCAACGAAAGATTGGAATATAAAAAATAAGCTAAAGTTTTTGGCAAAGGTATCGAAGGTTAAAGGACGTATTAAACAGGCACAGAAAATTGGTGAGAAACTAAAAAATGGGTCAGCGTCAAAAGATGATACCATTTCGCGTGTGATTGCTGCTCTTCCGGTACTTAAGACAAACCTGGATATTCTTACAAAAACGGAAGAAATACTGCAAAAGGATAGTGTTAAAAACTGTAAAAAACGGCTGGAAAAGCTGTGGCAGGATTATGATACTTCATCCATTGTTTTTGATTATACCGGAGTGGAAGAAGATGGGGGAGGCGAAAATCCAAAAGATTCTTTGGAGGGTTCTTTTTCAAAAGGGATTCTTTCTCTTGTTGTAAAGTCGCCGTCCAAGTTGTCGAAAAAGTCCATTCAGTCGCCGGATTCTTTTGCTGAGTATTACAAAGAACAGGAAAAAGATAAGGAAGATTACGAAAAGAGAATATCGGATTTTATCTCGAGTGATACGGTGTCGCTTACAGGGATTCTTGGTGACATGGCAGATTATGGGATGGATGAATTTTGCCTCGATGAGTACATACAACATAAGTTTTTGGCATACGGAGAAAAAACGGACGCCAAGTGGAAACAGGCATTAGATTACGGACTTGAATATCTGGCTGCCGGAAAGGCATCGGATGAGGAAAATCTGGAATCTGTGCTAAATCGTATTTTGCTGATTCGGACAGTAACAAATTTTGTGGCGCTTGAGAGTGACTCCAAAAGACGAGGTGAGGCTCGAGCAGCCGCCATTGCGGCGGTTGGGTTTACCGGGCTTGCTCCGTTAATTACATTGACGCAGACGTTAATTCTTATTACGTGGAGTATATCGGAAAGCTTAACGGATGTTGCGGCTCTTTTGGATGGAAGAGATGTGCCACTTTGGAAAACGCCGAAAAGGTTTGTAACAAATTTTACGGAAATTGTTTTGATGAATCATGATTCACTGCAAAAAAGAGCAAAAAGATTTCCGAAGAGTAAAAAAAGCAGTTTCGGTTATCAGCAGTATCTGATGATGTTTCTGGCAATGACAAAACAGAGTACGAGAAGATACCGTGTGATGGATTTGATTCAGAATACAATGCAAAAAAACGGTTACAAGGGATTTAAACTGGGTAGCTGTGTTTACGAAATGAAAGTATGTGGCGGTTTTTTATTCCCCGGTCATTTCTTTCGTATGGCACCTCTTGAAAGCGTCCTTGGACGAGATGTGAAAAACTGCCGCATCAATGTTGAAATCTGTGCGGGGTATTAAAAAAAGAATCGAGGCGAGAAAGGGTATTCTATGAAAAATTTAATTGAGGAATGAACCAAATTTTACCTAAAACAAAAATATAAAACATTATTATAATGAAAACCGTGTAACAATAGGATACCCTTTCTCGCCTCGAGTTTATGTATGGGGAGGATGGAATGTGAAGAAAAAAGAAAATGGCTCTATGACGGTAGAAGCGTCAATTTGTTTACCTGTATTTCTGTTTGCTATGATTTTAATTGGTTATCTGGGGCAGATGATCCGGTGTCAGGATGAGGTACAGTCTGCGCTTTCGCGGGTGGCAAAAGAAGCCGCCGCAGAGTATGGCATGTCAAAAAGTAATACGATAAAAAGCCAGGCGTATTATTTAGCGAAAATGAGTTTGTATTTAGAAGGTTCGGCGGGGAAAATTACTTTTTTTCAATCCCGTCTTTTAAAAGAAAATGATGAGATCGATTTGATTGCCGGTTTCCGGGTGAAAACACCATTTTCTATTTTTTCTCTGGGCAGTTGCCAATTTCGCCAGCGCGTACATACAAGGGCTTTTACCGGTGTGGAGCGGCGGGAAAAGGAAAATGAAAAAGACTGTGTTGTTTATCTAACGGAGACCGGAACAGTTTATCACCGCTCGTTGGATTGCAGTTATTTAAAACTTACGATATCGAAAGTTTTGTATCGTGATTTAGTGAATCTTAGAAACAGCAGTGGCGGAAAGTATAAGATATGCGAAAGATGCTGCCATGGCATAACGCCGCAGGATGGAGAGGAAGTTTACATCACCATTTACGGAGACCGTTACCATAAATCGCGAACATGCAGTGGGCTTAAGCGGACAATTCGGGAAATTATGCTTTCGCAGGTGGGAAACCGTGCGCCGTGCAGCAAATGTGGCGGAAAGGAGAAGTGATAAGATGAATGTATTTATTTTTTTAATCACCGGTATTTATTTATCCGTGATGGCGGTAATTGACCATAGACTTCAAAAGATTCCGGTACTTCCCGGCGTGATTGGTATTCTTGTCATAGTGCTGGCGAGAGTGGTAGATGGCGATTTTTGGAAGTGGATGCCGGGAGTGGCAGTGGGTGTTTTTTTATATTTGATGAGCAAAGCGACAAGGGGTGCCGTCGGAGAAGGAGATGCCCTTGTTTATCTGATGACAGGAGTAACGCTTGGCTTTTTTGGCAACATAGAACTTTTGACATTAAGTTTGTTTTTTTCTGCTATTGTTTCGGTGTTTCTCCTTGTTTTCCGTAAAGTAGGGAAAAAGAAACGGATTCCGTTTGTTCCTTTTACGGCAATCGCTTACGGGGTGGTGATGGTTTTATGAAAGAAGCAAGTTATACGGTAGAGGCGGTGTTTGTCGGCTGCATTACGATATGGGTCATACTGGCGCTTCTGTACAGCAGTTTTTATATCCATGACCGCATGATATTAGGCTCTGAAATTGGAAACCGGATAGAATGTGGCAGTGAGCGGGGAGAATTGTCCGTTTCTGAAAAAGAAGAAAATAATCTTTGTCGTCTGCTCAATGAGAAATTATTTTTAATGAAAATCAATCAGCTGTCACTTACCAAAAAGATAGCATCTGTGCGTGCGGATGTCCGGTATTCACTGCCGATTTCTTTATCCGAAATAAAGGCACTTTTTGTAACGAGGGAAACCGGGCAGAATTTTGTATTTACAAAGGAACTGATTCGTCCCATGGAAATGAAGTGGGATTATGATTTGCTGAAAGGAAAAGGAGGGGGAAAATGAAGCAGGAATTTGTTCAGGAGGGCATGAGAACCTATTTAAAAATTGAGGGAGATGATTTGGAAAATGTCGGGGATAAAATGTTTTCTTATCAGACGATTCCCGGTTTTGTGCCGATGGAGATTGAATGGGTGGATGAGAAAAAACAATATGTGTATGATGTGACCGGTAAGTTGAATTTGAAACAATATCTGGAAAAGGATGGTATAGGAAAACATAAAGTGAAAAAGGTTATGGAATGTTTGTTATCCCTGCCGGAACGGTTAGAGTCATATTTACTGGATGGAAATGATGTGAGGATACTGCCGGATTGTATTTTTGTGGATAAACATTCGGAAGAAGTGTATGGCATATATTATCCGGGGAATGACTGTTATGGAATGACTGCTTATGCGGCAGTTGCCGAGTTTATAATTGACCATATGAATCAAAAGGATACTGAACTGGCATTTTTCGTGTATGGACTGCACAAAAGGTTTCTTGAAGAAGGGATGACACTTG
Source organism: Clostridium sp. AF37-5 (assembly GCF_003477605.1). Classification (GTDB taxonomy): domain Bacteria; phylum Bacillota; class Clostridia; order Lachnospirales; family Lachnospiraceae; genus Eubacterium_F. The sequence continues at coordinate 7,651 of NZ_QUDR01000011.1, read as the reverse complement.
TTGCTTTGCGGGAATATATGGATTCGGATTCCCATGTGGAAACAGATTTTGCAAAAGAGGAAGAGAAAAAAGATTCTTTGATTTATCAGGCAAAGTCAACTCCGGATAAAGAATTTTTACCGTTTAAAAAAGGGCAGATGGACACAGAAGTTTTGCGGCATGCGGTTCCGATTGGAGTTTTAATTTTAGGAGTTCTGGTGCCGGTTGTTTTGTATGCAGGCGGATGGTTTCGACTGGCGGTTTCCGGTGGAACAGACTGGGTAAAAGCAGCCGGAGCATTTATATTTTTTCTTGGCGTTTCTGTATATGGGGCTTGGAAATTGTGGCCGCAAAAGGAGATTGTTGCTTCTTGGGATGAGACGGATTTGCTATCGGTCTGTTTGATTCCCTGTCAGGGAAAAGAAGAACCGGTTCCGCTTTCGCATTTTCCGTTTTTGATAGGAAGTGAGAGAGAACGGGTCGATGGCGTGCTGTGCGCCAAAGGAGTGAGTGCCATTCATGCACAGTTTGTCCGGGAAGGAGATGTGGTATATCTGCTGGATGAAGAGTCCGGGCAGGGAACTTTTTATAATGATACACGATTAGTTCCGTGGCAGAAAACAAAGGTAAAGGACGGAGATATCCTGCGGTTTGGGACTGGCGAGTATGTGGTGGAAATCACTTAAAATAACGACACAAAATTAGCGGATGTCCGGAAAAGTCATGTGGTGCAGATAGGTTTTCTGAAAATCCGGGTGTTCCCCTAAATTCAAAGGGACGCAGTCGTTTTGAATCGCCGGTGTCCGTTCATAGACAGCCCATTGATACAATCCCTGAAGACAAGTGTTTCCCATTACTTTTATTTCAGAAATGCAAAGGTCTGAAAACAAGCCGATGCACTGACAGTCTTCAATTGACAGATGGAATCCAAAACCGCCGCCAAGATATAGTGTGAACGATTCCTTTTTTGATACACCGGATTCCGCTAGGAGAATATCGATACCGGCAGCAATGGCAGCAATGGCGAGCTGGATACTGCGTAAATCTTCGGGAAGGAAGGTGATTGATTTTCCATCAGGACTTTTTGACAAAACAATACCGTCTGTCTTAAATTTTTCAGTTAGAACACCGTCACTTGTCACATAGTGTTTACGAAGTAATTCGGCACACAGGCTGATGGCACCGGAACCGCAGATTCCGATTGGATGGGCATTGTTTATTGTCGTAAGGGAAGGGAAAAGATTTCTCAAAACGACATGTGAAATAGCCCCCGAAATGCCGGGACATCCACAGGAGAGGCCGTTTCCCTCAAAGGCGGGACCTGCCGCAGTTGCAGCGGTATAGAGTTTTCGCTTGTGGTTAAGAACCATCTCACCGTTGGTTCCCAAATCAAGAAACAAAGCATTTTCACCGGATGACGGTAAATGGCAGGAAAGAAGCCCTGCGGTAATATCGCCGCCGACAAAGGCAGAAATCCAAGGGGCGGTGTAGACGGTGCAGTTTCCAATGGAAAGTGGTTCCGGGGAAGGTACCTTGATCGTAAAAGGGCTGTGACCAAGGCTTGTACAGTCATAGCCAAACAGCAAATGTATCATGGTGGTGTTTCCGCCGATATAACAGAAGCGAATGGCAGAAATGTCATTATGTGTCATCTGGCAGAGGAGGGCGGTTTCCTTTTTTATATGTTTACGGATGCAATCCGTTAAATCGGAAAGATTTCCATGCGTCGCAGCCTGAATTCGGGAAATGACATCTGAACCAAAATGAGCTTGTGGATTTGCGGAAGTTTTACACTGGCGCAGAGCACCGGACTCTTTATCAATAAACGCCATGGCAATCGTTGTTGTACCAAGGTCAATTAAAAGGGTGTCGGCAGTGCCGTCGGATGTTTCCATTTTTTCTAAGGAGACACTTTGAATTTTGTCAGAAGTATCCGGAAGGGATACATCCATTGGCTTCTTTGGAATCAGGGAGCAGTCAAAGGAATACCGCGCACCATTACAGCGATGGGCACCGTGGCAGTTACAGGGAAGTGAAAATCCCTGCTCCTCAATCAGAGTCAATATATTTTTAGTATTCTGCGCATCCGCATGAATGTGAATGTTCATAAGAAATCCTTTCCTCGGCAGATTGACCGACCTTTCATTCTGTGTTACAATTCATCATAGCATAAAGTTTAAAAAAGAGGAAGAACAGGGAGAAAAATATGGAGACTAAAAACCGCATTCCGGTGATGACGCTTTTGCTGATTTTGATTAATGTTGTGGTGTATCTGTATGTGGAAATTCATGGTTCCAGTTATGATGCCGAATATATGATAAAAATGGGCGCTGTGTATGAGCCGTATATTGTACAGAGACATGAATATTACCGGCTTATTACGCATTTTTTCCTTCATTTTGGATTTGATCACCTGTTTAACAATATGATTTCTCTTTTGATACTTGGTTATTCACTGGAGAAAGTAACAGGGAAAATAAGATTTTTAATTTTATATTTTTTGTCTGGAATATTGGCGGGAATTGTTTCCTTAGCGTACAATCTGTCAATTGCACAGGAAAGTGTATCTTGTGGTGCATCGGGTGCCATATATGGTTTGATGGGTGCGCTGCTTGTGATGTTAGTTGTGGGGAACCGGGGAAGGTTGTCTTCGGAAGTACCCCGATATATTTTGTATCTTGCCATTAGTCTGTATAGCGGGATGCAGGATCCGACGATAGATAATGCCGCCCATATTGGCGGTTTTGTAGCAGGTGCTGTCATTTGTTTATGCATGACGCGGTTTATCCGAATGGAGGTTTCTTATGAGAGTTAATATTTATTATGGTGGACGAGGTCTGATTGACGACCCGACGTTGTATGTGTTAGAGAAAATTACAAAAGTGCTGGATGAATTGCGGGTTACTGTGGAACGCTATAATCTATATGAAGATAAGCGTGCGATTACCGTACTTCCAAAGACGTTAAAAGAGGCAGACGGTGTGATTTTGGCGGCTTCTTTGGAGTGGTTTGGATTTGGCGGTTTTCTGCATCAGTTTTTGGATGCATGCTGGCTGTATGGCGACAAAGAAAAACTTTCCCATATGTATATGATGCCGGTTGTGATGGCGACAACGTATGGGGAGAGAGAGGCAGAGTATTCTCTGATTCGCGCATGGGAAATGCTTGGCGGTGTGCCGGGCGAAGGTATCTGTGCATATGTAGATAATCATGTGGAATTCGAAATGAATGCACAGTTTGGCCTAATGATTGAAAAGAAAACAGAGAATTTTTACCGCATGATTTCAAAAAAGGCGGTTGCTTTCCCGAACAGCAGCGTTGCCGTAAAGAGAAATGTATTAAGAACCAGCAATCTTTCCCTGACGCCACAGGAGAGCGAGCAGTTATCAGAGTATGTTTCCAATGATAACTATGTAAAAAAACAAAAAGAAGATATTGAGGAATTAGCAAGTTTGTTCAAAGGGATGCTTGGTGAGGAAAAAGATGAAGACGATTATGTAGAGCGTCTGAAAAGCCACTTTTTCCCGATGGAAGGACTAAAAGCAGTTTTTCGTATTGATTTAGTGGAAGAAAAATCTTCTCTTATTATTGATATTAATGATTCAAAACTGAATTGTTACCGAGGAACGGTGGAGCAGGCAGATGTTACAGCGAAAGTGAAGACCGCAGTTTTCGAGCAGGTGCTTGATGGCACAAAAACTTTCCAGAGTGCATTTATGTCCGGCGAGTTATCGGCACAGGGAAATTTCAAAATCCTGCGCAATTTTGACACCATTTTCCGGTTTCAGAATATATAACATGGAGGAAATGAAGGATGAGTGTGGATAATTGTATTTTTTGTAAGATTCTTGCGGATGAGATTCCATCATCGGTTGTGTATGAGGATGATATGTTTCGTGCCATACTAGATGTGAATCCGGCTGCGAAAGGTCATGTTATTATTTTGCCGAAGAAGCATGCGGCAAACATATTTGAACTGCCGGATGAAGAGGCATCGAAGATTTTGATTGTAGCCCGCAAAATTGCGAAAGCTTTGAAAGAGGCTTATCACTGCGATGGAGTAAATATTTTGCAGAATAACGGAGAGGCAGCAGGACAGACCGTATTCCATCTGCATGTTCATGTGATTCCTCGTTTTGAGGGGGACACAGATCATATTAACATTGGCTGGAAACCGGGTGAAACACCGGCTGATTTACAGGAAATCGCAGAAGCAATTAAAGCAAATTTATAAGGAGAGGATTTTCCTATGAAACGAATTATTTTGACGGGCGGCGGCACCGCCGGACATGTAACGCCGAATATCGCGTTGATTCCGGAGCTTAAAAAAAGAGGATTTGAGATTCATTACATTGGTTCCAAAACAGGAATTGAAAAAGAATTGATTGGAAACTTTGATATTCCGTACTATGGAATTTCTTCCGGTAAACTGCGCCGCTATTTTGACGTAAAAAACTTTACGGACCCATTCCGTATTTTGAAGGGATATTCAGAGGCAAAGAAACTGATTAAGAAAATCAAACCGGATGTTATCTTTTCAAAGGGCGGTTTTGTAACGGTGCCGGTTGTAAAAGCAGCGAGCAGACAAAAAGTTCCATGTGTGCTGCATGAATCCGATATTTCACCGGGACTTGCCAATCGTCTCTGTATTCCGTCCGCTACGGCAATTTGTGCAAACTTTCCGGAAACGATTGCCAATCTGCCGGAGGATAAAGCATATCTGACAGGAACGCCAATCCGAAGCGAGCTGTTTTCCGGAAACCGTCTCAAAGGACTGGATTTTTGTGGATTTACGGCAAACAAACCGGTTATTCTTGTAATTGGCGGAAGTCTTGGCTCCGTTCGTGTGAATGAGGCAGTCCGGGAGATTTTGCCAAAGTTATTAGAAAAATATCAGGTCATTCATCTGTGTGGAAAAGACAAAGTGGATGAATCACTGAAACAGACAGAAGGCTATGTGCAGTTTGAGTATATTCAGAAAGAATTGTGCGATTTGCTGGATGCAGCAGATTTGGTGATTTCGCGTGCCGGCGCAAATGCAATTTGTGAATTGCTGGCCCTTCATAAACCGAACATTCTGATTCCGCTGTCGTTGGAAGCAAGTCGCGGTGACCAGATTTTGAATGCGGCTTCTTTTGAAAAACAGGGCTTTAGCTATGTGATTAAAGAAGAAGAATTAACGAGCGAAAAATTGTTGGCAGCCATTACATCGGTTGATGAGAATAAGGAAACTTATAAACAGGCAATGAGTCAAAGCAATCAGCAGGATGCTGTTGTGAAAGTTGCAGATATTATTGAAAAAGCTTGTAAATAGTTGGATGATGCCGAAAATTGGCAGATAATCCAAAATAATGTCATACGATTTTTGAATTTGATGGGATATCCTTCTAGGCAGAAGAATATCCCATTGTTATACTTGTCTTATCAAACAGGAAAGGAAGATGAATATGACAGAGTGGATTCAAAAACAGTATGTTGTGGCAGGTATTGCTGCTGTGTGTCTTGTATCAATGTTAGTTAAGTGCCTCATTCGCCACAAATACCGGGCGATGCTTAGAGAGGTACAGGATATGGGACATTCCAAACATAAACTTGTGAAGTCAATGGTGATGAAATTCGATGCCTGCTATAAGTTAAAAATGGGAGTTCCCAATGTTTCTCTTTTTGTGAAGAAATATTTGTGGCACTACCGCATGATGGGGCTTTATATGAAAACGTGGGAAAATATCAATGGGTTCTGTCTTGTAATCGTAATGGCGGGAAGTATGGCAAGCGGTATTTTTGCCATGATGCAGGGAATGTCTGCGGCAATTGTTTTTTCACAGCTGTTAGCAGGTGTTTTTGCAACCGGAGTTTTATTACTCATCGAATACATAGCAAATACATCGAATCTTTTTGACATGCTGCAGGTTGATATTACGGATTATCTGGAAAATATCTGCAAACCCCGCCTTGAAAATGAACTGTTTCATGCAGAGCATCTAAGTGAATATCAAAGAGAATATTTTGATGAGACACCGGAGCAGAAAGTTGTGGATTTGGATTTTTCGAAGAAAAAAACGGAACCTAAGAAATTAACATCAGAAGACCTTACGTTTACCAAAGAGGAAGAGAGTGTGATACGTGAAGTCATTCAAGAATATCTCGGTTAGTAGTTGACAGAGAGAAAATGGAAAGAGTATAATTTATGGTAAGTGGATTAATAGACTAATAACACAACAGGAGGAACAATTTGATGGGAAAACATGTTACGTTTGATTATTCGTTAGCGGATAAATTTATCCGTGAGGATGAAGTGGAATTGATGATGGCTTCGGTTCATGCGGCAAGAGAGACTTTGGAGTCAAAAAGCGGGGCAGGAAATGATTTCCTTGGCTGGATTGATTTGCCGGAAGATTATGACAAGGCTGAGTTTGAGCGGATTCAGGCAGCAGCGAAAAAGATTCAGTCAGATTCAGATGTATTGGTTGTAATTGGTATTGGTGGTTCTTATCTGGGTGCCCGTGCAGCAATTGAATTTTTGAGACACTGCTTCTATAACAGTGTGGACAAGTCTGTACGCAAGACACCGGAAATTTATTATGCAGGTAATAATATCAGTGGTACATATCTGGCACAGTTGATTGAGACAATCGGCGACCGTGATTTCTCGGTAAATGTCATTAGTAAATCGGGAACCACAACGGAACCTGCGATTGCTTTCCGCGTGATGAAAGAGATTCTTGAGAATAAATATGGAAAAGAAGAGGCTGCAAAACGAATTTATGCAACGACGGATAAAGCAAAAGGTGCGTTGAAGAGTCTTGCAACCGAAGAAGGATATGAAACATTTGTAGTACCGGATGATGTAGGCGGAAGATTTTCCGTATTAACAGCTGTTGGTCTTCTTCCGATTGCAGCAAGCGGTGCTGATATCACAAAACTTATGGAAGGTGCACAGAGCATGCGTAAGCTTTGCTTAGAGACACCAATTGAGAAAAACGATGCCATTTTATATGCAGCAGTTCGTAACCTTTTGTACCGTAAAGGCAAATCCGTTGAGGTACTCGCAAACTATGAACCGATTTTCCATTATGTAGGTGAATGGTGGAAGCAGCTTTATGGCGAGAGCGAAGGAAAAGACCAGAAAGGTATCTTCCCGGCTTCCGTTGATTTGACAACCGACCTTCACTCAATGGGGCAGTTTATTCAGGACGGTTCCCGTATTATGTATGAGACCGTAATGGAACTGGAAAAACCGGCACTTGACCTTACCGTGAAAAAAGAAGAAAATGATTTGGACGGCTTGAATTATCTGGCCGGAAAAACATTGGATTTTGTAAATAAGAGTGCGATGAAAGGAACACAGCTTGCTCATACGGATGGTAATGTTCCAAATCTGCAGATTCGTATTCCGGAGCAGAACGAGTTCTATCTTGGTGAGTTGTTCTACTTCTTTGAATATGCCTGCGGTATCAGTGGATATCTGCTTGGCGTGAATCCATTTAATCAGCCAGGCGTTGAGAGTTACAAGAAAAACATGTTTGCTCTGCTTGGTAAACCGGGTTATGAGGAATTAAGTAAAGAATTGCTTGCAAGATTATCGTAAGGAAAAAGACAAAACAAAAGGGACCGTCAAATGATATGCTCCCTTCTAGGTAGACAAGTGAAATAATTAAACTTGTTACTTAGG
>NZ_QUDR01000010.1 GCF_003477605.1 Clostridium sp. AF37-5 | reverse complement strand
CCTTCTTCCCTTTTTAATTACTTATTTTTGCCAATGAAAATTATACACTAACACAAAATAATCTTGATGTACCTCTATCTCATCCACAAAATCATCTATAATTTCATCCGGAAGATGTGCTGTATCGAACTTAAAATCCCGTTCTATTCCAGCCTTTAATAACTGTATTTTCTTTTCGTACAGATCTTCTTCTAGGTCTTCCTGTTCATCATATTGGGCAAATTCCTCCTGCAATTTCCGTTGCTCTTTAAGCAATTGTTCTCTTTTCTCGTCATACCTTTCCTTTTCAATCTCTCCATTCATTCGCATATTAAGAAGATTGTCATAACGGTTATTCCACTTTTCCATTTTTCTTTGTAATGCCTGATAATCAGCAAGTCGTGTATTTTCAACTTGTTCCTCACAACAAGTATCAATCATGTCATTACAAATTTTTATAATTGCTTTCTTATCACCCCAAAACTTTTTGAAGATAACATCTGCCATAGCCTCCAGTTTCCAGCGAGGCACAATTTTAATATCACAGCATCCTTCTATGCTAAGTCCTTTTTTGAGGCGTGTTTTGATACTGCCGCCTTTAACCTGTCCATAGCACTGGTACGCCCATTGCTTTGGCTTATCTTTGCCTGTGTGCCATACAACTCGATTAAATGTATTTCCACATTGGCATTTTAACTTACGGCACCAAACATCAGGGGATCGTTTTACTCCTCTTCTTCGTTCTCCGCTTTCTCCCGTTTTCAGATGCACTGAATTTGCATCTATAATTTTTTGTGCTTGTTCAAATTGTTCCTTAGATATGATCGGCGTATGTGTTCCTTCGACCACTATCTGATCCACATCTCCGAAATTGTTTATTTTCTTTTGTTCCAGAAAATCCGGAACATACTGTTTTCTATATACAATAACTCCACAGTAAAATGGATTTTTTAAAATCCTTGTAATGTTACTTGGATGCCAGCGTTTTAAACCAGTCGCTGTCAAATGATTCTCCGCTTCTAACTGATAGCAAATCTTTGTGGCTCCATTTCCCTCAACATATAAATCAAAGATTCTTCTAACAGTTGCCGCTTGTTCTTTATTTATGACCAGTTCCTTCCCAATACGATCATAACCCAATATATTTCCATTTCCATACAGGACACCGTTTTCAAAAGATACCTTTTGCCCTGCTTTTACTCGTTGGGAAATCTTTTTACTTTCATTTTGAGCCATTGTAGCCATAATCGTTAGACGAAACTCTCCATCCTCATCTTTAATTGTCCAGATATTGTCCTCCGTAAAATACACTTCAACCCCTTGTCGTTTCAATATTCTTGTTTGTTGCAATGTATCTACAGTATTTCTAGCGAATCTAGACACTTCTCTGGTTATTATCAGATCAAATCTGCCTGCCGCAGCATCTTCCATCATCCGAATAAAGCTACGTCTCTTCTTTACAGATGTTCCGGTAACTCCCTCGTCTATATATTTATCGTACAATTCCCACTCTGGATGTCTTTCCAATATGTCATCATAATATTGAATTTGATTTTCCAAAGCAGAAATCTGTGCTTCATGCTCTGTAGAAACACGCGCATATATAGCTACCGTCCTTTTTTTCTCCAAAGCAAATATCTCCTTCTATTTTTTACTCTTTTTTATATCACTTATAATAGCATCATCTGTTATTTTTTTCAAGTATTTTATTCTCATATTTTCTTGTCATTTTTTCATAAGCCGCTCGAGAGATTTTCCCATCTTCACAGCATTTCTTCATTATATATAACGCTATGGTATGATTTATCTGATCTGTTGTATATTCCGTCAATTGCTTATTGACATTTTTTATCAGCACTTCAAATACCTCCTTCTCAATTTCCGCTTGCAACGACTTACAATTCAAATATTATATGTTCTCGCAAACAGAAATTTTAATTATCTCCAGTTGAAATCACCAGTCACTGTGGTTAGCAGCACACTCTGGACTCGCACCATCTCTTATAGACCATAAAGGGAGTATCATTATCATAGAACAGTCGCAACCACGGAATCACCATAATTCCTCTTTTGCATGGATGTTATCGCTCCCGGCATCTCACATCAGACAGATCAATCAAAAGAATACCTGACAAGCTATCTCCTTTGTGTCTGTCCTACCGATCCTGGCGCATCTGCGGCACGGCGCAATGCGTAACTGTTCTTTACGTCCAGTGAAATCATCGTATTCAGTTGTCCGTGTCTGAAAGGATTATTTCCTGTGGACACAATACAAGTATAAACAGGAATCTACCATTTTACTAGATGATATGTTTCGCACAAAATCGTATGATTTATCGTATCATTGCCAATACAAAAAGAGCCGCGCTGCGGCTCCCTATTGCGGTAATTATTTATTTCACCCCCCGTATACTTTTCCATAAACGATATTTATATCATTTCATCCCAGTTTTCCGGAAATCCAATATGTGACAACGAAATATCATCTCCATACTCCTCTATCAATGCTCTTAACTCTGTCATAATTCTGCTTTCCCACTCATTTTTATCGGGATATAAAAATTTAAGCGTCAATATCTGCGAAAACAATTTCCGGTTAGTATTAAACGACACATTTTTCGGCATCCTAGGCAATGCTGGAAATGACCAGTAATATATTCTTGAATAATGAGCACAGCGATTGCGTAAATCCGTTAAGCAGCGCAACCAGCTTTTTAGACACACACTTGATGTATGATATAGCTCTCTTGCAATTTTTTTCTGATCCACCGACTTCAAATCAGCATACAGATATGAAAGCATCCCCATAGAGAAGAACCCTATAATCACCCAGATTGGAAATTGTCCGCTATACTTTTTCTTATGATGCTGCACCACTAATGTCATTTTGTTCTCTTCAATGCAAATGTCAAGCAGCCTCTTAAATTTGTCATCATTATGCCTTTCATTATATATATCCGGGTTTAAGTATCCCAATGCACCGTATGCATGTCCACAATAATATGACAATTGTGTCCTCAAATACAGTTCTATTGTCTCGATACATTCAAATATCAAATTTCTTATACGACCATAAAACTCATATATGCGTTTAATTCTGTTGAAATTAATATTTTCAAAATATGTTCCATCTGCATTTCTAAATGGCAGAAAATATGCCGATAAACGATAATAATTTGCCTGTTTTAAAAAAGATTCGCACGCTTCATCATCCACGATAAATCCCTTTCTCTTTATGATTTTAACCTGTTCCTCATAAGTTTTAGGCGATTTCATCATTACTGTTTCTTCGTAATGACTATCCTGTTTGTAATCCATTTCCACTTTGCTTGAATTATCCAATCCTTGTCTCCTTAAAAAAAATGTCTCCCCATGGGACACATCACATATGTGAGAGGTGCGGGGAGTCCTGTTACTGTTATTTTATGCTATTTCCCAGAAAAAATCAACCATTTTTAATTGTTTTCGTAATTTGGGTGATTTCATGATGTACTCTTCTCCCTATCCTGCTTTTCCAGCAATGCATCCATATATCCTTGCACACGAAACTGATCGCCTTCATCCAACTTTCGATACTTATGCATCACCGGGATCTCACCTGCTCTGAGGTTTCGTTTTACCTCCTCTTTAGATTCCATGATCTCACCTGCAGAGATCCCCATTGCTTTACATATTTTCCGAATGTTTTTCTCCCGTACCTCATAGTCTTCTTTTTTCAAAATGCTCCATATCGTGCTTTGTGGAATACCGCTTTTCTTTGAAAACCGGTATGCTGTCATATGATTTTCCCGCAGATAATCCATCAATCTTTTTCTTACTGTACCGCTAATCTGTCTCTCCCCCTTGCAATACTCAATTTGTAACTACAATTAGTATACTTTTGAGTCGGTTCGTCTTTCAACCTATATGTTTCGTATGAAATCGTATGATTTATCATACGCTTTCGACCTTTACATCAAGGAGATTGTACAATTTGAAATTTCCATTATTTTGGAATTTTCGGAGAATCATGTGATTTTATTTGTTTTCTGATAATTTTCTATAATACACTGTGCCTTTTGACACAACTGGTCGATGATGGTCGGATCTGATGTCGTTTCGATCTTGATATGTTCACTCAGGTTTATGATCCAATTACAGATTGCCGTCTTGGTGGATATGATTCGTATTCGAAAAAGATGCTCTTGTGTCTTTATCTTAGACGTGATCCGAAATTCCGTTTCCACTGCTTCAACAAGATATTCCTCCACCATAAGTGTGGCACTCACCGGCTTTTCATAGGACATTCTCGGATGTTCCTCCATATATCGTGAGATTTCAAAGGAAGAATCGATACCCTCCAATTGACTCATGCACTTTCCCTGCTCCATCGGGTGCATTGCCACCTGTTGCATTCGATCAATGCGATAATGAGACAGATTGTCTTTTCCATCCGTATTGCAGATAAGATAATACCAACCGCCACTAATGACCAGGAAATATGGTGTTACTGTATATACTCTGTCCGATAGTTTCCCGTTTTTCCGATACCGGAATGTTATTTTTCTCATTTTCTTGATCGCTTTTCCGATTTCCATCAAATATTGAAAAAGCTGCTCACACTGGCATCGCTTGAATGTCTCCCGGTATTTCACATATTCAAACCAGCTTCCAAAATATTTGCTTGCACAACGTTTTAATTTGTCCAGAATCCGACTGGCACATCCATCGTCCACGCCGGGTGAAAATAATATGCTGTCATGCAACAGGCGTATCTCCGTATCCGAAAACAATCTGTTGTTCAGACAATATACCTTGATGTATCCGCCGGGCTGCTCCGGATTGGCAATCGCTTTTTCACAGATCTGAAGTTCCTCTCCCTCATTCAAGCACCACTGTGTTTCATGGAAAAATAGATTGAGCTGACGAATGTTAGAGGATACCAGTTTCCGCAATGCAGGTCTTCCCATCCTTCTTTCCGATTCAAATTCATCCTCCAATCTGTCACATATATATTCCATCGAGATCATATGATCCTTATCTGCATGGATCCATAGTATCCTAAGCAACAATAACGGAATCATCTTTTTACTGGTCGTTCGCCCCATCTGTGTTCTTCTCCCTTCTCTCCACCAGAACACAGCCGCCTCTTTTCTTTTGTGCAAAAAGAAAAGAGGAATCATGTTCCTGACATGTTCCTCTTAATTCTTTACTAATGATTCATATTCATTTACTTTCCAGGTTTGGCGGTATGTACTCTGTCAATTCTCCTAAGTCTACCTTCAAGTACAAACACAATTTACATAAAAACTTCAAGTCCCATCGTGTCTGTTTGTTCTGACAATATCTGTTGAAATTTGTACGTGGAATGTCCAGTTCTTTGCAGACCTTCGTCTTGCTTATTCCACGGTCTTTCAAAATTTCTTCAATGCGTAAATGAAGATGACCAAAATCAGTAACATACTCATTCGTACTTTGCATGTGAAACATCTCCTATAAAAGTATACTTTTATTTTATAGGATTAGTCACATTTATATAATTCCCTCTTATGTCACTCACAGATGTGTTATATTCTTTAGTAATAAAAGCAAATATTGATTCTCGCTGATGAAGAGTGATGAGGTGGTTAATATCCTCAAACATATCAACAATTTTAGTTTGTTCCTCTACAGTTTTTGGTATTTTAATCCTTCCCTCAAGGAATTCTTTATCTGTAATATTAACATTATTTCGGGCTCCAATATTAACTAACGGAAATAAATATTGATCGAGTCTTTCTTTATCTTCTAAATAACACTGAATAAATCTCGTATAACTTCCGTTTTCCCCTGCTGTAAATGGTAATGATGTTGCTGCCGCATCACTTCTTGCTGTTTCTGCTGAAACTGTCTCTGTATAACGCTCACTCATTGGTTACTGATATCATAGCAAAATGAGTGTTATTTGTCAGTAACGCTATGTTTTGGAGCACTTACTGTGTCACGCGTCGAATTATAGTTCCCACCTACGGCAGTTTTACCGCAGATTAAATCCTACATCCGATCTGGAACACTCATTTTTAATCCCTTGAATAGACTGAGGTCCTTTTGCCATAAGCATCGGAATATGTAAATCTATACAAGGCGTCTTCACTGCGATATCTCTCCTTATAGAAAACTCTTCCTTTTGAATCCTTTAATTATAATAAACAAAAAGAATCTATAGGGGTTTGCAACAATGCAATCATCTTCTCGACTTCTAATCGCAATGTTTGTGCAAGTGTTTGATTGTGACGCTTGGCATATTTTTTTCTGTCGTACTCATATTCCATCAGGCATACATCCACTTTCGGTCTTCTTGGCCTTGCCATTTTTATATATCTCCGTCACATCCTAACCACAGTATGCTTTTTGTCCTCCAAAAAATCAAGCACTTTCTCCATAATTTTCTCATTCATCCTTTTCCACATCGGCATGGATATACTACCATACTTTTATTATTCGGAATTTTTTCGTGTGGTTGTCACCCTACCAAAATTTCCTTTCCTTAAATGTTATGAAGCCTTCGCCTCTGTTTTCGTTTCCTTTTCTATTTGAGATTTAATTTAGCCACTCCTCATAAAAACTCCAATCTCCGTTTCCTTTCTTCCATCGTTCCAAATATCTTTCCTTCGTCTGATACATATCACTCGCAAACTAGAAAACTTTATGTCTAACTTCATAATTTTTTTCTTATTTCTTGTATTTTATTTTTTCTCTCTAAAACACTTACATCACATTGTGCTAATAATTCCCAAAAAACATCTGCAGCAGATAATGTTTCTAAAAAAAATTCTTTTTTTTCTACCATATATGTCTTTTTACCTATAATTATCAAAAGTCCATTCCGATTATTTTTTTCGTTTCTCAATATCACATTTAAAGGTTGGTCAGGAAACCAAAAACTCGTTTCCCTTTTTCCTTCTATTAATTCATCTATTGCATCTATGAAGTATGACCACAAATGATTAATCAAATCATATTGTTTTAATCCCATAATCTCTTGAGTATAATATTTTATTACAATTGCTCCTTCTAAATAACAAACATCAGTAATAAATTCTATGTCAGTATCAGGTTCAATTTTAATAAAACAATTCCTATGTTTAATATACGTTTCTACTGTTACCATTTTTGTATCCTCTCTCTCTATTGGGTATTGTCAAGCCACTACCTAGTTTTATTGTTCTAAACCTTGATTTTATGGGGTTTTGCAATAAAAAGAACAATGTCCCCCTTTTTGATGTATAATGTAATCTCCACAAAAACAAAACACGAAAGGATTTCATTGCTCATGGACATTATACTTTATTTACTTCAATACATCAATTACCAACGTAAAATTATTGGTCAATTATTAAACTTTATCTGCAATACATACCTCTCAAACAGTGGTCCTTTGACGACTCACATTCCCCAAAATACCAGAAATATAAGATCGACCAGCTTCCACGCATCATTTCTTTTCAACAGGAATGGAACTGGAAAGATCTTATCCCATACTATCAGAAACGCTACCACAAAACGCTTCGCCCGGTATTCCGACGGGTTGCCTGCGATATCCCTTCCTCCTGCCGCTGCCCGGCTTGCGATGCTCCTGTAGATTATCTGATGTGGAATGACGGGAAAAAGAAATCTCAAGTCTTATGCAAAGTCTGTCAGTCCCGTTTTTCGCCCACTAAAGATAACCGTTTTTCAAAAAATCATCGGTTAAACTGCCCTCATTGCTGTCACAGTCTTGTTCCCATCAAAAGCAGAAAGCATTTCATCATCCATAAATGTGTAAACCCTAAATGCTCTTACTATCTCTATAATCTCAAAAAAATAGAGAAAAATCATCTTGATGAGGCACATGGAAAAAGCAGAAATAAACTCCATTACATCTACCGTGAATTTACGATAGATTTCTTTAAGATGGATCTGTCTTCCCTTCCAAAAAATGCATCATCATTACGGTTTACTAAATTTGACTCACATGTCATGCCGCTCTGTCTGACATATCGTGTCAATCTTGGACTGTCTCTCCGCAAAACTTCTCAGGCACTTAAGGACATCCACAACATTTCAATATCTCATCAGAGTGTTGCTAACTACTGCAAAACTGCAGCTCTGTGCGTAAAACCCCTTGTTGATCACTTCGATTACAAAACCGGCAATGTCTTTACCGCCGATGAAACCTACATAAAGATCCGCGGGTTCAAAGGATACATCTGGTTCATCATGGATGCTGCCAAACGATCCATTATCGGATATCAGATCTCTGACAATCGCGGTGTAGGTCCCTGCATCCTTGCAATGCGCATGGCATTCCGAAATCTGGAAAAACTTCCGGAACATTTCAAATTCATTGCAGACGGATACAGTGCTTATCCGCTCGCCGCACAGCAGTTTTTCAGACAATACGGTGAAAAGTTCAAGTTTGGCATCACACAGGTGATCGGGCTGACCAACGATGATAAGGTTTCCACGAAATACCGTCCTTACAAGCAGATGATCGAACATCTCAGCAGAACCTATAAATCCTCTTACCGCCCGACCAACGGCTTTAACAATATCGACGGTGCCAACTACGATCTTGCACTCTGGGTAGCTTATTACTACAACTTCCTGCGGCCACATCAACACACCGGTTTTCGTGTCCTAAATCATGTACAGATGATCGACAACGCTGACAACATGCCTGGCAAATGGCAGCTCCTCATCTTTCTCGGACAACAGCAGATAAAACAGATGCAGTCTGAGAACTGTTCCTAGATTTGGAGCCCGAGTTAAATATCAGCCACCGTAAGTTCCGCTTACGGCTGTGTCCTTGAAGGCACACAAAGGCAATGCTAGAATGCTATGATATCGATGGAGAGATTTAGAACTGTTCCTGAGTTTCTCGCCGTCGTTATAACGATCAGAGCATTGCTTTTGTGCGCCCTCAAGGATGGCGTCACTATCCAAAAAGTAAAATATCTACAGTTGTCAAGGTTCAATATGAGCCTTTTTTCTTGGCTCGTTTTTTCATATGTCACTTGACACTATCCTCTATTGTCAAACAAATCTATTTTGTAAATTCCAACTTTTTTGTATATAATAGCATATGAAAACGCTGAAAAACAGTATATTACACACAAAAATGCGATTATTAATCGGAATTTACCATCATCCAGCGGAATGAATAATACTAAGCCCGTCCTTTCTACTGTTTTATACATTATAAACCAGATATTATTTAGGATAAAATTGCCCTATTCTTCCTTTGCTTATGCCAACTACATATTTTTTCCCATCCACAACTCCACTAATTTGATATAATGAATTAGTTCCCTTAGTGATAACCTTATTTCTATTTTGTGCAATTATTTTTCCCACAACATCCTGTATATCTTTTACTGTCATTTTTTTATCCAAAAAAGATTGCGTCGCTTTTACTGTGCCATTCCAATATAAAGGATGATGCCTCTCCAAAATATGTTTCATTCCCTTTTTATCCAATAATAATGTCTGATTAGAAACTCTCCAAAACTTGGATTTATAGTTTCTTAATGCATTTACAACCTTGCTTGGTATAGCTTTTTTTATTCCCTTTTTGGTTATTTTTTCAGTTGCCCTTTTTATATGGGCAATCTTCTTTACTTTTAGTTTTTTTGCCTTGTTGATATATTTTTTATTCTTATAAAGAACTTTTGCTCGTTTCGCCTTGCTTGCTGTTCTTAATGACTTTGAAGCTGCCCTTGTACCTTTTCCCACTTTGCTTACTTTAGCTGCAGTCTTCGCAACTTTAGCTGTTTTCGCAGGTACTTTCGCTACATAAGAACCCGGTACTCCCGGAATAAGAGAGGCTGCATCCCATAGTAAATATCCCGCATTTTCCCATGACGGATTTGTACACATTGAGTAAATACTATCTCCCAGACTCACTATATCAAATATAGTCTCCCAAATATTCCCACTCGGATCTACCCTATTTACCCCATCATTTCCGCAGTAAGTATACAAGTGTAAACTCAGAGAATCTTCCTCATCACCTGTATAGGTATCCCTTGTTAGAAATCTTCCCAAGTATGGCTGGTAATACCTGGCTCGGAGATAAATGGCATCCGTCTCCTTATCGTAGTATTCACCACAATAGCGGAAAGGATTCTCATCCTTTCTATCCGGGTTCACTTCATTCCCGAAGGAATCATACTCATAGGTCTTGATGACTTTGCCACTTTCATCCGTCAACTGTACCACATCGCCATGAGGATTTTTGACATAATACTGCTTCTCTGTTCCTTCTCCCTGATCCGCATATACAAGGTCATTTCCACAGATATACCGCTTCTGCACCTTGCCGCTGTCAGAGAGTTCCATTACCAGTTGATCCCCGTCCCAGACAAAAACTGTTTTTTCTCCATTCACAGTCTTGCTAGTACGCAGTCCCTCGGCATCGTAAGTATAGTTTACCTTATAATTTTTCGTAAGCGTCTGTGTCAACTGATTTAGCGCATTGTAATGATTGACTACATTTTCATTAAGACGATTATCTCCCAACGTTAAGTCGATATCAATATACGTGCTGTCTTTCTTGTCGCTTGGGATTTCATAACGGTTGACCGTGGCAAGCTGGTTTCCGTTCTTATCATTTTTATAGATAACAACGGAATCCTCCTCCGTATTCGTATTTAAGGTGTCTGTGCAGAGCAGTTCGTCATTTTTATTATAACGGTAAGCAGTGATCTTATTTCCCACCTTCATTTCCTTACGGTTGTTATTACTGTCGTAAGAATAGGTGATGTCTTCGCTTTCGGTTCTGGTCTCTTTCCTGATACGCCCCAGCAAATCATAGGTATAGGCGGCTGTGCTGCTTCGCTTCTTTCCATCTTTGTCAAGAACCGAAAAAACTTCCTTGGACTTCTGCCCGTTTTCTAAGTATTCCAAGCTGTACTCAGATACCACCCCGGCACTGCCCGTCTGGTTCTTCATTCCTGTCAGGCGGTTCTGGTAATCGCAGGTGTAAGTGGCGGTCAGGTTATTTCCCGACACTTTCCTCTCTGACAGGTTACCATTGTCGTCATAGGCATATCCCACTATCTGATTACCTTTATCATCGGTAACGGAAGCCAGTTTGGATTCCCCATCATAAGCATAGCGGAGAGAAAGTTTATTTTCCCCGCCTATAGTCACGTCAAAGGCAGACTTATTGTCGGCACTGTCGTAGGCATAACTTTTGACAATGTCCTTATTCTTGGTAAGTTTTGTTGTCTCTCTAGTAACCTGCCCAGACACATCACCATAGCTAAATCTGGTATCATCCCGGGTTTCCACATCCCCATAGGCATTGTAAGTATAAGTGTGAGCGGTTTCTTTCCCTGTCTTCTTCTCTTTTGCCACCATCTCCGTCAGGCGGTTTTGATAGTCGTAGGTGTTTTTCAGAGTATTGCCATTTTTATCTACGGTTTTTGTGAGATTGCTGTTTTCATCATAAGAATAACTCTCTTTTCTCCCCTCCGGGTCAATAAGTGCCACCAGTTCATTTTTCTCATTATACTCATACTTTGTCTCGGCAATAGTGTCCGTCTTTTTCTTTCCATTGACAGTAAGGCGGTAACTTTTTCCTGCATAGGAAAAGGTATCTGCTTCCTCTCTCGTTTCTCCGGATTCACTTCCTTTCGCTGCATTTCCTGCTTCTGTCCCGCTACCAGAAGCTTCTCCGTTTTTATCGGATATTTCGGAAACGGATATGGTTAAAGGGCTGGTCATGCCGGCAAACTGGCGCACTTTGTTTCCCATGATATCATAAACATACTGGACATATTGTGCTTTTCCATCTTCCATACAGTTTTTTACCATAACAAGACTGCCCCGTTTGTCATAACTATACTCGGTTCTTGCTGTCCTGTCAGCGTCTATTTTGTTATTCTGTGCTATAACATTTCCTGCGGTATCATACTCTGTAATGGTGGTCTGGTAATGGATGTTTCCATCTTCCTTTTCCAATGGATATTCTGCCTTTATCATCTGGCCAAGAATATCATAAGTATAGTTTGAGGAAACTCCTTCTTTCGCACCCCTTGGAGTATATTCCCTTGTGACATTTCCCTGGTCG
This sequence comes from Clostridium sp. AF37-5, assembly GCF_003477605.1. GTDB lineage: Bacteria > Bacillota > Clostridia > Lachnospirales > Lachnospiraceae > Eubacterium_F. The sequence continues at coordinate 95,049 of NZ_QUDR01000010.1, read as the reverse complement.
TCATAGTCTGTTTTTACAATCTGTGTCTGCCAATCTGCCTCACCCTCTTTCCGGCTCTTTGTCTCTGTCCGGCTGATATTTCCGTTATCATCATAAGTAAACAGAGTCTGTGTCTCGTAGATTGGAAGCCATTTACCATCCTGCTGTTTTTTCGTAACTATGTTTTCCTTGACATTTCTTCCAAAATTGTCTGTCTCATATGTTGAAACAACCTCGGAACGGTTTTTTCCCCGGATGGTTGTTCTTGTCTCGGACAGGATGTTTCCTTCTGCGTCTGCCACAGTTTTTGTAATACTCTCGCTCAGCACGTCATCATTAAACTGGTCATAATAATTGTCCGTATCCACCTCCGACTGATATGCTGATGGATTTAGTTCCTTGCTGTAACTGGTAGTAATCGTCTGGGCGACATCCTCCTCACCAATGACTTCTGTGTCCTCTTTAGTAAAGTTCCATGAAGTACAGTGTTTTGCATCAAGTTCCCCATTGCTGAAACTGGCACTGCCTATCTGTTCACCTAGGTCATCATAAAAATATTTACTGCCACTTAGGACTTTGTTTCCTCTGCCCGTAATATAAAAATTAGGAATCGTTTTGCCGTCTTCATTGACAATAAATTTCTTTTCATCGGGCTGGAATGTATACGTCCGTTCCTCCAGCAAGCGATCATTTTCTTCCTGCTCTAAGTCCGGGGCGTCTTCCTGTCCCCCAGTTTCCGTTCCATATTCATAAACACTTTCTGTCCATGTACCGGATGCTTCATCCTTGCTGATGATTGTATTGCCAAAAGCATCCTGTATGTCAATAGAGGTGCGACCATACTCATCCAGCATCATGGTTTTCAAGGCATCCGTGGATACATATCCCTTGTCTTTGGATTCATACTCCGTCCCCACTGCCTCTATAGTTTCTTTTTTGTCTCCAGTTTCTGGGTCGTAGGAGGTTTTTGTGACAAGACCATCCTTGTCTGTGGTAGACAGGCAATTTCCAAAAGAATCGTATACTGTCTCTTCTTCCGTGTATGTTCGGTTTGACGCTGGATTTTTTTCAGAATTCAGCGTAACATTCTTTTTAGTCTGCTGTCCCAGCACATTATATGTATAATTATTCTGGATGATTTCCTTTTCCCCGTCACTGCCATAGGTTGGAAAAACTTTTCCCTGAGTTTCATTTCCCTGCGCATCGTATTGGAAATCTGTTTTTGATATCGTTTTATAGGCAGTGCCATTAACACTTCTCTGCTCGGAGATGCTACTATAGTCAATGCCATTAGAAGTTATCTTGCTTTCCAATTTGATTTTTGTCTTTACAGAATCATAGAATTCCTGCCTTATCAGAGTACACAAACAGAAAGGCTTGTCCTCTGCCGGATAGCCAGTATCCGTATTGTAGTAAGCATATGTTACTGTGTGCAGATATTCTTTTCCCTTATTTTTCGCAAGGTATGCCTTAGGCGATTTTTCTGTCAGGAGATTCCGGTATTTGTCGTAGGTATACCCCTGCTTTGAAGTGACTTTTCCACTCCCCTTTTTACCATAACATTTGCTGGTTTCTAATGTAACGAGAGAACCATTCCCATCCCTGTCATATGTGTAGCTGCTTTCCACTTTTTCTGGTCCATAATCCACCTGGTCAACCAGTAGCTTGTTTTCATTGTAGATACAAACACTGACATTTTTCTTTGTGCTGCTTTTCAGATGAAGATTTTCCGAATTAATTTTTGATTTCTTATACTTATAATCGTAATACTTTCCGTTGGTTTTATATTTGTTGGGATTGAAAGTACTGACTACGGTTACCGTCTTTAATCCGCTGTTGCCATACTGCCAAACCTCATCCTGTGATTCCTGAAAATCAGCAAAGGAAATCAGACTGTTCCCCTGCTTCTGGAAATAATCATATTTGATTCCGTTTGATTTTTTTCCGGTTTTCGTATCCTTCTCATACTCCCTGGTGACATAGAACTGCTCCGTTACCACGTCTCGTTTCTGGTCGGTTCCGGATTTCTTTTCTCCCCGCAGGGAGCAGGCACGGTATTCATAGTGCTGTTCGCTTCCGTCTGCGGTTACTTTGGTCAGCAGATAACTCTGGTTAGTGGAAACTCGCTGTGACGCTACTCCGGCGCCGGAAGTGTTGACCAGCCGCTCCACAGTCTTGTAACTGTATTTTTCCTTACTGCCGTCCACTGTTGCACCAACAAGGATTACACCATGCAGCCGGTCACCATGCAGGGGTGTATAGGATTTCTCCTCCGTTTCATAAGTAATGGTTTCCCGGGACACGCCTCCCTCGACAGTTTTCCCCTGGACAGTGACTGATGCCAGCGTCTTTTCCCCATCATCCTCTTGATAATGAAATGCAATCTCCCGCCCGACAGAATCTGTGATTTTACTAAAGTAAATTTCGTCGGTGTATGTATAAATAATCTTGTTGTCATGGGCATCTTTCTGTAACACAACCACTCCATTTTCGTTAAAATAGGTACGGAGTCCCGTTTTGTCACGAAGAAGGTACTTGCAGGCGATACCGTCTACCGTCTTATTCCAATCTTCCAGTTTAATATCATCGTAATTATAACCCTTCAACCCCCTGATACGATAACAACTGTTGTCATTGTCTTTTTCTGTCTCGATATTCATCACTCCCGCACTTCCGTAATGCAGGTATTTGGCTTCTTTGCCCCAGCCTTCCTCCTCTTTCAGTGTGACGGTTTCTATCCAGGGAAAATCATACCGCCAGCCGCTTGCCAGACCATAGACATTGTGTCCTTCGTTGCTGACAATCTTTGTGCGCTGGGTATCCTCAGAAACTTCCTCATCTCTCCGCACTTCTCCTTTAGTGTAGGTAACCAGAAGGTTTTTCAATGCATTTTTGTGTTTTTCCAACAAGGCAGTATTTACCACTATTTTATGATCACTTCCATCTTCTGCCTTATAATGTACCCATACCGTATCCAGAGAAATTTCGTCTAAATACTCTACCGTAGCATGACCAAGATTGGCTTCATTGCTGTCATAGTAGCGGTTGAGTTCAAAATCCATGCCGCCTGTCCCCTCCAGTGACAGGTCATTCCGGGAAAGCATCAGATGCCCGGTGGCTGTGTCTACACCATCGGCTTTCTCTGCTTCCAGCGGAGAGCCGGCAAGATAGTTTTCATATACACCGCGGAAGGTATCGCCATAGGATGCCTCCAATGCAGTATTGTACACCTCCCCAACAGTGAGGTTTTCTCCTGCCGCCCGGCATATACTACTGTTTGCGCACAAACCGGTTCCACCTATCACAGCAACGGTTATTGCTCCAAACAACATCTTTCCTAATCTTCTCATAGATTTCAAACTCCTTTCTTACTCTATCAGCTATCAATCAGAATTTTATTTTTCTAATTCTTCCACTGTTTTCCCCGCATCCAGTTCTTTCAGCACTTCCCCAAAGCTATAAGTCTCATTCAATAACAGAACCGCCACTTCTATCCGTTCCTCTTTACTGAGGGATTTGTCTTTTAACTGCTGTATCTGCTCCTTTGACAATCCCAACTGTTCTTCCGTGCTGAGAATCTCACTATCCTTCACCACATCAAACCATTGCCTGTTTTCGGATGTTTTTCCCTTTTCCTTTGCTAACTCGATGGCTTTTCGTCCGGTTTTTACGGACAGTTTCTCTGCCTGTTCCAGATCATCCAGACTGTAACCTTCCTGTTCCATCTGGTACTTGGTATTTTCCGGGATGGTGAAAAAATCCTGTTCCAATTTCCTACCGGTCTTCTCCCAGTCCTTTGTTTCCGCCTGTATCTTTGCGACCTCTTCCCGATCCGTTTCATAAAGTTCCGCATACAGATCAGCGGTTTCACGGTCCGTCGCCGAAAGGGATTGATAGACTTCCTCTTTCTTTTCTTCCAGTTTCTTTTGATTTTGATGATTCCTTATGATTATGCTGGTTCCCGCAAGCAAACACATGACAAGCACTACGGCTGCTGCAATCCCGATTTCTTTTCTTTTTGGTTTCCTCAATGATAACTCCCCCATTCCGGATTCTATATTTTCCCTGCACGACAAACAGGACTCGCCCATTATGTTTTTCATAACGAACGAATCCCCGCATTATTACTTTTCTTCTGTCAAGGTAATCTCTACTGTTGTTTTCCCGGTTATCTTTGCTTCCACTGGGATAGACTGGTAAGTCTCATACGATTCTCCCCGCTCCAGACTTCCGGTCAGTTTCAGCACGATTACGCCTTTTTTCGGCTGATATTTTAATAAGGTAACGCCGTCTGCCCCTTCTTTCAGATCGTCCTCTGTTTCAAAAGAGGATGCGTTCTGGATTTCCATTTCCTCCGGGTTGACGTTTACCGTGACAATCTTTGCCTGTCCCTTTTTTAAGTTCCCAGCAGTTACCTGTAATTCATAGGATTCTCCCTCATTCACTGCCATCTGTTTTGTGGTGGTCTGTACTTTTACCGTATACTGCTCTACCGTATCCAGAACACCAAAGCCTGCCATTTCTCCGCCAATGCTGTAAATGTCGTTACCTGAAGCGGCCAGCATGGAATCCTTCTTTGTCAGGTTCATATCAGAAATTCTGTTCCACTCATCAGAGTAAGCATCATACACCAGAACTTCCTTTGTCTCCTCTGTTTTTGCCATATAGATTTTTCCGCTGATTACTACAGGAGTACCATAGATATCCGAAGCAGCAAACGGACACACGGTTCCGGCGTCCTCAAAGAGATTGTCCTCCGGGAGATACTCCTGCCAGAACATCTTCTCTCCGTCCTCTTTTAACACAAACACACGGTTATCCACACTTGCTGCAGCAATGACCGCACTGGTATCCGGCAGAACTGCCGTCTCCCAGATATCGGTTTTGATGTCATAAATTTCTGCTTTATCCGTGGTACCTGCCTTTGTCCATGTGTAAACCTTATCCTTGCTGAGCGCTGTTGCCAGATTAGTTCTGCCCTCTGCCAAGTCCGCCTTTTTCTGCCACTGTCTGGTCTCTATGTTATAAGCATACACAGATTTGAGAAGTTTTGCCGTCACTCCCGTATCTGTCTGTCCGCCGATGACATAGATTTCGTTATTGTATGCAAACATGGCTGCTTTACAGATACCGCTTTCTGTGCCTGGGTATGCCGGCAGACTTTCCCATGTCTTTCTTTCTGTATCATAAACCGCAAAGGTATTCAGAGAACCGGAAGCATTTTCCCCGCCAAGCACATAGATCTTTCTATCCAGCGTAGCCGCTGAACCATTTTTTCTTGTTTCCTGCATTGGTGTAGTATATACCCATTCAGACTGGCTGTCCGTATTATAAATCATCCGGGATGTTTCTCCTGTCAGGGAAGCATTTTCCCTCGCAGCAACAGTAAATCCCAGCGTCTTTCCCGCCGTTTCATTGGTATAAACATAATCATAGGAAGTACCTGTCACAACCACCTCACTGATTTTCTTTCCTCCATCGTAAACGCAGACGAGATATTCTTTGGCGTTCTCTACCGCATTCCAGGTGATGGTATACTTATCCTGTCCTTTGATTCCCGTTGGTTCCGGAATTGCAAAACGCTTTTTCAGGGTAAGGGTGTAATCCCCGGTTCCTTTGTTTTTGACGCTGACTTTCAGATATTTCCGTCCGTTATAGGCTCCGGTAAAGAGGAAGTTGTTATCCAATCCGGAATTGTCGTCATAGGCAACCTGATTTTTAGCTGTGTCGTACATGGTTGCCTGTGTGTCAATGGAGGAATCGGCGTAAATGTCATATGCAATGCCCGGCTTGGTGTCAAAGTAATAGTAATTCTCCTGTCCTGCTGTAATCACAGACCGGGTAACAGGAACAGATTCTTTTAGCTCCACAGCGCCTTCAAATCCCACCACCTCATAATGCACAGTGAAGTATGGATTCCGGTCTATTTTTGCCTGGTAAGAACGGTTAGAATTATCTGCCACCAGTGCCACACCGTAATTGGCTTCTCCCGCATACCATGCCTTTACAATATCAGTCACATCGCACTGGTATTTCCCTGCCTTCTGTATTCCCACAGTTGCTGCGGCACCCGCTTCATACGCCGGTCGGTTGTTATAAGTCAGTTTGTTGACGTTCCAGTTCTGTGTCACTTTGTGGACACCGATGTCAAAGGTCTTTCCAGCCCCTAATTTTAATGTCTTTTCATTCTTGATATGTAATGCCGCATCCCGAATCTGCACATCTTCATTTTTTAGTTCGGAAAGCGTGGACATCTTGGTAAATGCCACACATTTATTTGCCTGCAGGAGCAAAGATTTGTCGTAACCGAAGTTGCTGTTTGGTGCGCCGGCATAGGCAGCTCCCACTTTTACATCTCTGCTGTGCTTGTTTGTTATGTATGTTGTCCGGATTTCTACCGGGAATTTTCTCTTTTTGCTGTTCCACCACTTTTTATTTGGTGTTACTTTCAATGTTTTTGTCTTTTTGTTATAGGAAAGTTTTACGTTGGTTGTCGATACTCCATTGGCATCGGTAATCTTGGTGCTCATCCGGGTAAATTTGGTTTTACCCTTTTGGGTCTTGAAATAAACCTTTTTGCCCTTCACCTTTACTTTCAGCTTTGTATTCAATTTGAAGGAAAGAGATTTATTTTTCTGTTTTTTATTGATGGAAACAATCTCCTGCACTTTTTCCGGAAAAATGTCATAGGAGACGTTAGTATTCTTCAGGACTTTTTTGTATGTTACTGTGTTCTGGTTCAGAACATCAGTGTATGTCGTTTTCTTTGGATTACTGATCTTTGCTTTGGATTGTTTGAGTTTTTTTCTTTTTAAGGCGATGGATAAGCTGGTTTTTCCCCGCTTCAGAGATACAACGGATTTTTTATTTGCTTTTTTCGAGACTTTGATGGATAAATCCGTCGCTTTTGTTTTATATTTAGTTTTTCCTGATTTCACCAGAGTGGTGTTGATTTCTTTCCATCTTCCGTTCTTTTTGTAATGGATGGGCATGGAATAAATGGCAGCGATAAAACTGCCATCAGACAAGGCAAACTGTTTGACAAATTTGCTCCGCTTGGCAGTCAGTTCTTCCGTAACGGCTGCCCGGGATGTTCCCGTATTCATACCTGTTCCTGCTTTTGCATCTTTCCTAGTGGAAAAATCCACTCCCACGACAGCAGTGAGTACCAATACCACAGCTAATGTACCACTGATAATGCCCTTTTGGATTCCTTCTTTTCCTGTTTTCTTCATGAAAAACCTCCCTCATATGTTCTGCGATTGCTCCAAATATAACACCAATTTATATCTATAGATAAAATCAATCGAATTGATATATTTTCTTCTCTGCCCATTGTTCCATGCTAAGCAATGCTATGATTCAATGGGCAGATTTTAGTTTCGTCACTTCCCATGTTGCATTACTTTTTCGTCGGACGTTTCGGCTGATGCAAAATTCCTGCACATGCTGGCGGCCAGCCGGACTTTGCTCTGGCAGCTTCAGCCTTTGCCAGTTTTCCCGCCAAGTTGAGTAAACGATTTTCTTTTTTACTTTTCATCACACTTCACCTCCTGCCTTACTATTTTTGCTATCAATATGAAAACAGCACAAAACACAATTGCAAGCATCATGTACTGTTGCCATCGCATATGTAACAAATACGCAATTACAATTACTCCAAATTCCATCCCCAATACCTTTCTGCTCCACATTTTATACTCCTGTTGTTCGCATTTTGACAAAGCCAGATTCGGATGATTCACGGGAGCAAAACACCATATACAAACTGTTGACAGAATAAATATAATCCCTTTTACCATTTCATACTTTTCTATTAACGGAGCAATTATTTCTAATGCCATTAATAATGTTAATACTGATCCTGTCAGACATCCCAAAAAACTTTTTGCATGAAAACCACCTGTAGTCTGCCTTACAGCCATAAAGGAAACAGTAAAGATGATTCCATCTATTGGTTTTCTTACTATAAAGGCAATACAAAACAAAACAACATATGCTACTATCTTTTCCAGCATAATTGTCAGCCCATATATAGAATCTTCTTCGTATTGTTTATCCAAAACATCTTTGTCAATAAGATATTTTACAAATTTAACTATCATAGCCAGGTTCTCCTCGTCTTTCATATACCATAATTTCCTACTTAAATTCAACAGTAGTAGCAAGATTCGACTAAAAGTAACCAAATTTGACTGTGATTTTTCATATTTACTTTTTTTGCAAGAAAAAAACAAGGCTCTGCAGCCTTGTTTTTGTAAACAGATATTTATATTTCTTCCGTTTGGGGAATTACTGCCGTATAATAAAACCATCCCTTATCGCATCTGATTCTCCCAATTCCACCATACTTATCTAAAACCATTCGAATATTCTTCAAACCAATCCCATGATTTTTCTTATCCCCTTTACCCGTTTGGATATCATTGTTTTTAATTTCTACGGGAACCGCCACTGGATTCTGGACAGAAAGTACCATTTGTTGTTTTTCCTTTACAAGTTTTAGCCGTATCACCTTATTACAATCTAATTTCTCACAAGCCTCAATCGCATTATCCAATAAATTCGACAACAAAATAACCACATCCTGCTCCTTCATCCATAATCCGGATAAATCATTTACCTGAAAATACAGAGCAATATCCTTACTTTTTGCGAGACGATATTTTTGATTTAGTACAACATTTAATACTGTATTATTAACATCTATGACTTCCCGACCATCTATTAGTATTTCTGTCAATTTATCTGCATATTCCTCTGCCTCCCGGTACTTGTTTTGCCTCAATAGTCCCTGAATGCAATGAATCTGATTGTTATAATCATGCACCATCCGTTTTTTCTGCGCATAATCCTCACTAAATTCATAATATGCCTGCATTTTTTCTTTATTTCTCTCCTGTAATATCTTCATTTGATTATATTGTTTTTCTCTTGCCGATATGTATTTTAATAACACAAACATGACAAGATTGATGCTTACCATTCCAAAAGAAACCGTCAAGTATCCAAAAGAATTGTTCTTCTGTTGAAAAGACAGCAACATAACAAGCATGATTACTACAGTCATCATTGGAAAACTAATCATTAAAATCCATTCTGATTTCTTTACATCCAGCTCTTTTTCTCTTTTCCAAAAATAATCCAGTATCAGTACAATCACAAACAAAACCGTCTTACACAAAAGGACTAGAATCACTTGAATTACACTGTTTGATAAATCAGCAGAATCCAGCAATAAATCAACCAATATTAATCCTAAATAATCAACACAGAATAAAATCGCATAAAAAATAAAACTAAGAAATATCTTGAGCAGCCATTTCCCTGTATAAAATATCACAGCAAACAGTGCAATGCTTATAATAATCCCTATACTGCGAAAAACATAATGTCCACCCGTCTGAGTAATTAATGCCCAAAACAAAAACACTCCTGTCAGCAAAAAAACGGATAATGATTTCAACCATCTGGCCGGATATCTTTGTTCCAAAAACATATTCAGGAAGATTCCACAACAGAGTGCTTCATAAAATACAATACTGATACTTTTGAAAAATTCTTCTACCATAATATTTTATACCTCGTGTTTAACTACATTTTTTCTTTGTAACTTAAATACTGCTCTTTCACTTTTGCGTATCTTTGTTTTGTCACGGGAATTTCAGCACCGTTTGACAAGTATAGCAAATAGTTATTTATTTTCTCTATATGTACAAGATTCACTAAAAAGCTTTGATGCGTCCTTACAAAATCATAATTCGATAAAATCAACTCCAGGTCGTTAATCTGACCATACATATATAAATTTTCTCTGGTTCTCTCAAACCATAATTGATGTGATTTACTCTCAATAAAAAGAATCTCTTTTAACAGAACTTTCCTCTTTCCCCCTACAAACGGAAATTCCATTTCCTTTTCCTGTTTTTTCTGAAGAATCGTATCCATACATTCCGGCAGCAAGCTTTCCAGATCATCCTTTAATATGTAGCGTACTGCATCCACGTGATACCCTTCAAGTGCATAATCCATCATAATAGTAATAAAAACAATGTCCACATTCTGATTTTTCTCCCGTATCGCATACGCTGTTTCCATCCCATTCATTTCTTTCATTCCAATGTCGAGAAATATAATGTCATATTGTTGCAGGTTATTATCATCGCTGCAAAATTCCAAACCACTTGTAAAAAGATCAATACAAAATATAATCTTCTTTTCTTTAAGATATTGTTCGACTAACCTTTTAATTTCTTCTCGAAAATATTTCTCATCATCACAAATTGCTACTCTTAATTTTAAGTCCATGCACATCCTCCCACCTGTTATCTAAAAAATCAATATTTTTTATTGTGGCAAATCAATTATTTCCATAAAGCAAAAGAACATAAATACATTAACGGAATCAACACATACGTTCCTGTATCTGCTTCCTATAGCGTCGTTCTTTTTTCTCATCTAGTATACCGCAGATAGAACAATATTGCTAGAAAGATATGATTTTTTTTCATAATTATTAGGTTTTTCTCATAACATTTCTTTCATCTTCCTTCCAATCATTTTCCTGACTTGCTTTTCCAGCAAAGCATCCACATATCCTTGTACCCGATACAGATCTTTTGCATCCGGTTTTCGATACTTATATAGCACCGGAATCTCTCCCCCCTTGTATTGCTCGATATGTAACCATATTTAGTATACTTTTGAATCAACCTGGCATTCAACCCATATGTTACATATGAAATCATATGATTTATCGAACTATACAAACATTTACTTCTTAAATCAAGGAAACGATGCAATTTAAAATTTTCATTATTGGATAATTTTCTGAAAATTATAGGATTTCTGTGTGTCGAATTCTTCTGCACAAGACTATTCACATTTGGTACTGATAATAGAATATTATCGGACATTTTAGGAAACACGACGAGACGATAATACATGATTATTGGTTGATAAATGCAATTAAGGAGCGAACGTCTATGTATAAAGCTAGTATAATTGTCACATTAAGTAATGAATATGCATTAACAGAGAATTTTTTTTCCAATTTATTCAATATTATAAATCAAGACATGGATATATTTTGTGTGGTCGATGGTGAAACAGATAGACATACAATTCAATATTTACATGAACTTGAAAAAATGCATTATAATATATCCATTATCTATAACAATGAAAATATTGGTTATTCTAAGGCCAACAATATTGGTGCTTTTTTGTCTTCGTCGCCATATCTTATTTTTTTAAATTCCGATACATTTCCAGTTAATGACTCATTGTATCAAATGGTTAGTTATATGGATGCTTCACCAGAAGTGGGAGTTACACAAGGTTTAATCTTGTATCCTCAAACTAATCTTGTTCAAAGTGCTGGTCATATATTCAGTTTTTACAAAACCACTCATGCATTTGATGGTCTAAATCAGCACTCGCCTATAGTAAATAAAATCGCAGAACGACAAGCGTTAGGATCAGGTTTTTATATAACCAGACGTAGCCTTTTTATGGCAGAAAATGGTTTTAATGAGTTATTTTACAATGCATGGGAAGGCCTAGAATATTCCTTAAAAATACATAATAAAGGTTATAAATGTATGTATTTTCCCAAAGCAAAAGCCTACCATGTAAAGGGTTCTGGGCGGAATCGCAGATTTCGGGATGAATCATATCAGACAGGCTATTTTTGGCATTGCTGGGGAGACAAAATAAAAATGGATATATCGGATATATATTGTATGCAGTTACAAGAAGACGATTACAAATATCAATATTTATTGGTAAATGGAAGTTCTATAAGAGAAAATATATGGTCAATTATTCTTAAAGAACTCCCATTCAAATTTATTGGACAATACAATATTGAAAAATCTATGGTAAAGGACTCAATATCATTAGAAGATTCAGTCCCTGCTTCCTTCTTACAAAGTAAAACCAATATGCTCTTTACAGTAGACAGTTTTAAAGATATCATTAACAACTATCGCATCTTCAATTATAGAAGAACCCTCATGACACACGATATAATTTTAGACCTTCATGGCAATGTTATATACCCACATCTGTGCTAAAAAATGAACTTTACCATACCCTTGGATCTAAGTTATATAAAGGGGAGTCTTTTTTGATATTGTAAACCGTAGCACTAGTTTGTTTGAAGTTTAGATGCATGTTTTCAATTATTTTCTGATAAGAAGTCCCGTCTAGTGCCGAATTTGTATATGGTAATGGCTCTTTATACAAAAAGGTACCTATCATGCTACATAAATATTTGATGCGCTCGCTATTTTTCATAGTAGTAGCAGCTTCTGCTTCCAATAGATGCTGCAGTGCTTCTTTTCTTTTTCCTTTTAAAATGTAGATAACAGCAAGTTTTAAATGACATTTATAGTACTGAATCCAGTATTGATTTTCAAATAGTGCCTCTTGAGCCAACAGCAATTGGCTAATGTTTCCCCTTCCAAGGAGTAACTTAACATATTGAATTTCACATTGACAATCTAAGTGTCTTCTGTATTCGGACGGCAATTCAAAACATACATCTGCAAGTTCTAGATATTTTAAAGCAGATTCAAGATTTAAATGATAAATGCCTTTTGCATAATCCATATATGTGTATCCTAAATGCTCTTTAGCGTTAAATTCCTTGGCTAGACGAATATTTTTTTTCAGCCATCTATTCGCAAGTTTTATATTATCCAACGCAAGATAAGTTACCATCATGCGATTTGTTGCTGTCAAATATGGTCGAGTTTTTAATGGTAAAATATTATTTTCAGAGTCCTTCCAATTTTTTCGAAATGTATTTATATATTTAGGGAGTACCTTGAAATCCGTAAAGTTCCAGTATTTGGCATCAATAACTTGTGATTCTGCCTCAAAATATAAATTATCTTTCAATTTCATTTGATAATTTTGAGTAATTTCACCAAAAAGTTCTTGTGCCCTCTTGCTCGCATCACAATGCATGTAACTAAAAGCCAAAAAATATTTTATAGTGTCCAATTTTTTATGGTTTCCCGTATAATATGCAGTTCTTTTTATAAGAGACTCACACAAAAAAACAACTTTACTATATTTATTTTTTTTGAATTCTTCACGGATAAAATTAAAAATTGAATCAAAATATTCATTATAATATTGAGGATAATATTGCATTAATGAACATTGATAAAATTCTTTTCGCGTAGAATCTTGTACCATGAACTTTTGAAAGTGTAAAACCACTGATTTTTTATATTTATCAATAATTTTTGATGGGATATCTTTGTTCCATCTTTCAAAATTAGGGTAAACATAGCCTTTCTTCTGTACTACAACCTCTTTATTAAGCAATTTTTTTAATTGGTCAAAGTTCATTTTTTGCAAAAGCTCAAAAGGTATGCCCTCCTTCATTATGCAAATAAGCAATAACATAATATTATCAAAAGGAAAAAAACCTTTCTCATATTGTACGGCATCATGAAGAAAATTGTTAATATAAAATTGTTTTATCTCTCCCAAACTTTTGAAATTAACAATTTCCTTAATAAATAATTGTAACAATCCTGGATACTTCAGATAGTGTTTAGTGGGAACAATTTCGTTCAAATTATCAATAGCAACCGCAATATCTTCATTTATTGAATCTATAATTTCATTATTTCCAATATAACCCAAAACTATATTTTCTACATTTGGATAGCTAATCTCTTTTCTGCCTGTTAAAACAAATACAACATTTTGTAAAGGATCAAAGGCTTTTACTATTGCCTCAAATATGTAATAATTAGTCTCGTTTAATAAATTAATATGATCAATGAAATAAATCCGTTCATACGCAAAACTGCTTTGTGTTTCAAATATTCTCTCAGTTCTTGAAAAAATGGAACCCACCAAGATATTTTGAATTGTTGAATAATCTTCATTGTGTAATGCATGAATCAAACATTCAATATTCTTATGATTATAAAAAGAATTTGCAATGTTTTTTTCATGACAATAGCAATTTATAGCATCCGCACTAATACTCAAATCATAAAAATTAAAAGCTAATGTAAAAATCAATCTACAAATATCTGCAACATCGCTCATCTGTCCATTAAAATTTATATATATAATTTTTTGCTGATCTGTAATTTTTTTTAATTGATCGTTTTTAATATTTCTAAGTAACCAACTCTTTCCAGTTCCGTGTGGACCATATATATTATAAATTTTTTTGTATGATGCCTTAATACCATTTTTTATTTGTTGATAACACTGAATCTGGTTTGTAAAGTATTTTCCTGTAAAAGAAAACCGTAATTTGTAATTTCCACAATCAATCCTTTTATTGTTCAATATGTAATACAAATCCAGAGAATATTCTGTGTTGATATTAAAAGTTTCATCTAATTCACTTAAGTTAAGAGAAAAAGTTGTTATTTCTGGTGCTACCGTTTCATTATACAATAATTTACCATTACAATAGAGCGAAAGAGGAATATCATGAAAACCATGTGCAACAAATTCTCCCTCCAAAACATAATTTTTTGATAAATATAATGGATATACCTCCGCCTCATCCAAAACACAATCTATTGTATATGAATCGCTTTTACACAATAGTAAAACACTTCTAAGACGAACACGCGGTTTTTTCGAAATTGAATAGTTTAAGGGGGATTGGAAAAATTTTTCTTCTATACCAGAATTCCTTTTTACCCAATACGCTAAGGCGTAACCATCTACAAATGCAATTTTTTTGATTGTTGATATGTAGTAAAACTTTTTAATGCGATCTATCAAATTACTTCCCATAGAAGTATTAGATATAAAAAAAATTTTAATTAAATTTTTTTCAAAAATAGAAGACACTAATGTAGAATCATATTTTCTAGATGATATATTTTTGTCGGTATGTATTGTATATTTAACTTCTGCCCACATAGAGGTTCCACTAAATTCACAAACACTTTCAAGATCTTTATTTCCATCTCGTGTTGCCTTGGTTAATTTCCAATTTTCTAAAGGGTACTGATCTTTCAAATATGCTTCAACTAAAATTTCAAATTTCCTCGAGTCTTGTATTATCTCCTCTTCATGGTATATTATTTTTTCTCTAAAATTCCAATTTATCATTTCGCATCACCTTAATTGCATTTATCAACCAATAATCATGTATTATCGTCTCGTCGTGTTTCCTAAAATGTACGATAATATTCTATTATCAGTACCATTTCATTATACCACTCCTGTATCCCCCATTTCAACATTTTTCTCAAAAATTTCCATTCGATTTCTAGGATGTTTCATCTTCAAAATCTCCATCTGTTTTTTTGATGCAACTTCAGCATAAATCTGAGTTGTCATGATTGACGCATGCCCCAACATTTTCTGAATAAAGCGTATGTCAACCTCTTCTTCCAAGAGTAATGTAGCAAACGCATGACGAAACATATGTGGCGTAATATGCATTTCAATCATTGCTTCTTGAGTGTAGCGTTGGATCATTCGGCGTGCTGACTGCTCAGAATATCGTTCCCCATAGCGATTAAGAAAGAAAAATTTGCTCGCATCCAATTCCTTTTCCCAATACCTCTTGTATTCTTTCAACTGCACTAACACTTCTTCCGTTCCTATCTGCAGATAGCGTTCCTTCCCACCTTTTCCTTTTATGCAAAATATCCCCTGTTCAATGTCAATATTTTTTTGCATCAAATTACACAATTCCGATATTCTTATTCCTGTAGAAAATAGCGTTTCAACCACCGCTATGTCACGATTTAGCAATTTTCTTTCATATATAGTACTCTCTATGCTTTTTTTGGAGTACATACTACTTAATAATGACTGCAAGATAGAATACGGAATCGAGCGTGGTAAAATTTTTTCTTCCCGAAATTCTGTCCGAATCTTTCTCAAAGGGCTATCATCTATGATTTCTTCATCTTCTAAATAAGAATAAAATGCTTTTATACTAGCAACTTTACGTTTTACTGTCTTTTGTTTGTATGATTCGTGTAGATGCAAAATGTATTGACGAATTATTGCTTTTTCAGTTACCAATTTCTTTTGAACACAAAATTCAGAAAATTGTCTTAAATCAATTCGATATGCACGAACTGTTTTCTCGTCCAACTTTCTTTGTTTTAAACAATAATACAAATATTCATCTATTAGTTCCTGTTGATTCTTCATGATATTCTCCTTTTTCAAACAAGAATACCACGCACACATATTTTCTGCAATTTCGACTCCTTTAAGGACAACTACATTGCTGCATCTCCAGCCCCATCCCCTTCTTCTGCAGCACCTGTCCTTCCTCAATCTCCGGACGGATGATGTTCTTGATCACATCTTCCTCTGCTCCCGCCTGCAGCAGTTCGCGGATCGCTTTTCTTCTTGTCTCGCTCGTCCACTCGGAAGCATAGATATCAAGCAGTGCGAGTTTATCAAAGTTTTCGACAAACCATGCTTTTCGTTCTTCCGCATCCCGTTTCATTTCATGATTTACTGCTGACTGAATCATGCCGGCAGTGATCGTCTTTTCCGCTTCTGCTCCTTTGCCATCTTTTGGGGTGGAATGAATCTTCTTCTCCATCGCATCCAGATCAATCATCATAAAGGAAAAGGCGTCCAGTTCATACAGCCGGATGTTTTTTTCATTTTTTAAACGATAAATTTATGCTATCTTCCTATAAAAAGCATTTACAATTATTCTATATATGGTATAATAAATTCAAAGATATACAATATACAGGAGGTAGCATATGTCGTTTAACAAAATCGAATCTGCAATTATAACTGCAAAACAGATAACTCATTGGGATTTTCATCTAATAGAATACAATCACACAAAAAATCCTAATGAATATGTATGTTACAACATTCCTTTTGCATCCGCTCAATTACTAAACGACATCGTTAGCTCAATGTGTGATACATTCTTAACTATTGTAAAAAAACAAAATAACATTTTAAACTACACTGCCCAAAATCCTAAAAACACAACCGAAAAACTTGATATCACTAGCGAGCTTATGCAATTAAGCTGGCCATCATTAATTGAACATATTAACAATAGTGATGACAATGTTGATTTAAAAGACATTTCAGCGAATGCCTTTGCTTTTGTTGGAAATTATGAAGATACTGACGGCAATAATAAAAATCTTTACTTATTGTCTCGTAAAAATCCAGTTCTAACATTCAAAAAGAGGGTTCCAATTTTATCAGCTAGAAATAATACGATTACAGAAACAACAGAACCTCTGGTTCAATTTGGAAAATCTTTTAGCATACTAATTGTAGATAATACGCTCTATTCGATAAACAACAATTTTGAAAGCATTTTTAACATTGAATATTCTCATAAGATTGTATGTCAAGAACGCCTTCAGGATCTTGAAGCAGCCGATATTGTTGATGATATTTCTTCATATAAGCTATTTGCTTCTTCTGGTCAGAATCCAAAAAAATTTATAACATACAATCCCGAAATAGTAGAAAAGCTAAAGGAACAGGAATACAAAGACATCTTAAAGAATCGCCTTCATATTCCTGTTAATCCTGCTACAGATAAATTTGATTTAAGTGATTCAAAGAATGCAAGGAACTTTACACTTGCAATTTGTGACAAAACCAAAAATAACATGTTTGATAATGGCGTTTGTGAAGTTCCCTCATCCTCCCCAATTTCATTTACTTAAATAGAACGGTTTGTTAAGTGCCGCAACTTCGATTGTATTACCTTTATGGGCAGTTAATGGTTTTTTACTAATCACCATCATTGAAATCGGAGTTGTATCTGGCTCTGCCACCCATTGCATTTCACAAGTATAAAATTTATATCTTTTTATCTCAAACAATAAATTAGCATAAACATTATTATTCCGAACACATAGGAATGCCAAAATCACAAAATAAATTAAAAATTCAAACACACTAACCCATCTTGTAAAATCAAATGCAAATAACGGAAGAATGTAGGATAACAAAAACTCTGATGTTATCCCTTTTTCCTGTTCTGCAGACAATATCTTATATTTTGTATAATTTTGACTCCGTACTCCTCTCATCGAACAAAAAATAATTATTGCTGATAGAAATAATCCAATAGCAATACAACCTATACCAACGACTTCAGATCCTATATAATTATTTGTTTCATCCGTAATACTCATGATATCTAAGAAAAGAATTGTTATCCATAGCGGTATAAATGCAGTGAAAAACATTGCGTATTTAAATAATCTGTTCATAGCGTACCTCCTATTTTTAGGAACATTATATCACATTTTTTCTACTACTAATACTCTGTTTCAGCTATCTTATTCATTAAAATTACAGGAAACATCTAGTAATATCTCAACTATCAATTCCCCTTTCCCTTCATCTCCAGCCACATCTTTTTCTTCTGCAGCACCTGTCCTTCCTCAATCTCCGGACGAATGATGGACTTGATCACCTCTTCCTCTGCTCCTGCCTGCAGCAGTTCGCGGATTACTTTTCTTCTCGTCTCGCTCATCCACTCGGAAGCATAGATATCAAGAAGTGTGAGCTTATCAAAGTTTTCGATAAACCATGCTTTTCGTTCTTCCGCTTCCCGTTTCATTTCATGACTTACCGCAGACTGGATCATGCCGGCAGTGATCATCTTTTCCACTTCTGCTCCTTTGACATCTTTTGGTGTGGAATGAATCTTCTTCTCCATCGCATCCAGATCCATCATCATAAAGGAAAAGGCGTCCAGTTCATACAGCCGGATGTTTTCATTTTTCGATTGCTGCTTTTTGAGATATTCCAATGACCCTTCCCCGATAAAGTCACATTCTTCCATCTGCTGTTTCTGCTTTTCTTTCTGGACCGCCGGGACAAAAGCACCACATTTTCTTGCTTCCAGATATACTTCATGTTCCCACGGGAACCATTTCTTATCCCGGATTGGATTTTCCCCACGCACAAAAATAATACATTCATCATCCGGCAACAGGCGAAGCTCATACTCTAACATCAGCTCCCTGCCAAGCACATCGTAATTCTCACTGTAAGAACCGCTGGTTCCTTTGCTTTCTCCACTGGTTCGTTTGTCGATCGTCCATTTTCCAAGTAGCTTTGAGACATATTCATAGGTGCTTGCTTCATTACCGCCCAGATATATAAAAGTGTCGCAGTTTCCGACAATGCCTTCCCATGCTCCGTCCACAAAAAGCGTTTTTAGCTGTGCCAGGGACTGTAAGATTGGCACACAGTACACACCACGGCTTCTGCAAGTGGCAAGGATCTTGTCAAAGTTATTCGGCATCTTGATATTCGCCATTTCATCCAGCCAGAATCCCACATCCATCGGCAGTTTTCCACCAAAGAATCTCGCCTGCCGGTACAGTTCTTGAAAAAGCAGCGTATATACCATCCCCGGTACAAAGTTAAAGGTATCGTCATCATCCGGAATGATGATAAAAAGGTTGCACTTTGTTTTCCCGTCTCCATCCATTCCCGTTCCAAACTCGTCCAGTGGGATGTCATTGGATGAAAAGATTTCCAAAAGTTCCTCATTATCAAAAGGCTGCATCCGGGCATTGACTGTCATAATGACGGAACGGATCGTTTCATCCGGACCGCCTCTATAACGCTGGTATGCTTTTACGGCCGGATGATCCGGCTTTTTCTTCGCCAGTTCTTTCATGCGTTCATCTAACTTTGGCGGCGTATCTTCATCCACGAACTGTGCCTCATCTAACAGATAAAGAATGGATTTCCAGTTTCTCTGTAGAAGTTCTGCCTTTCCTCTTTTTGGGTTATATACCCCCTTCGGACACTCCATCCATACATATAGAAAAAGGCTTTCTAAGAACATTCGTTCGGCGCGCTCCCAGAAAGGATCCTGAGAAGAATTTTTGATATTTGCTGAGTTTGTATTCTGGATCAGATTCGTCACCAGCTTCGTGATATCGCTCTTACTGCGGATATACGGAAACGGATTGAAATGCATGCTTTTCTCCATTTCACACAAGTTCAGTGTATATACTCTGGTATCCTTCTGTTTCGCCAGCCATGCTCCCAGCTCCTCCGCAAGGCTTCCCTTCGGATCCGTATAGATGTTGCAGTCGTGTAACGACATTAGATTGGGTGTCAGAAAGAATGCTGTCTTACCGGCACCACTGCCACCGACAACCACAATGTTATTATTGCGAAGGGTATCCGAGTCGTAGCGGAAACGCACATTTTGCGATAACACTTTATTTTCCGGAGACAGACCGGACTTTGTTTCTTCTGTCCTTGCGGCATACTTTTCATTGAATGCCCGCACTTCGCCCCATTTGGCAGAACCAAACTCATTGCCGGGCATACGGTTATGGTCACTTTTACTGTATGCCTGAAAACTGCAGATCATCCACAGCAAACCTCCCACCAGAACCATACTGAGGCTTTTGTCATTATAAACTTTCAGCGGATGCAGCAGACACCAGACGATCTGTTCTTTCAATTTTGATATTTCCACATCCATAAGATACAAGCCGCTCAGACTGTAAAATAAATAAAGCGTAGGCAGTAACAAAACCGCACACACTTTGAATAATTGGTGTAATCTTCTTTTTCTGCTGTCACCGGCAACATGCGTTGCACGGGAGTGTTCTTTCTTTCGTTTCATATGGATCCTATATTCCTTTCTCAGCCCACAAAGTTTGAGCTAAAACTATAAATTCGCTGTGTAAAAACGCTGATCATTTATTTCACACAGCTTTCCTATCGTTTCTTAAGGTTTACATCCGGTTTGTGCCGCAAGATCTCTTCCGGTACCGGCTGCCTCTCTCTCCCTCTGCTTCTCTGATACTTCAGACACTCCGCTGCAATGTCTTCATTCTTTTTGCTGTATTTTCGCAGCTCTTTTCCCTCCAGATCAATTTCCCGAACCTCAGAAGTTCCGCTTCGCTTCAGGTATGCCTGCAGCCGTTTTCCATCCTCCGAAATGCTTACTTCTGCCTTATCCAAGGAAATACACCGGACAAAGTCTTTGGATTCCTGCGGCTCCTTTGGAAGATTGGCTATATAGAGATTTGGTGATTCTGCCACCATCTGTGTTTCCATGTCAAAGGTTACCGGGATATATTCCGGACTTTGATAACGCTCTTTCATTTTTTCCAGGGCCAACACTTTCCCCACTGTTTTCTCTGAAACCGGTTCAGGGACAGAAGATTTTTCTTTCATCTCCTGTCCCTGATTAAAAGATGGAAAGATCGCTGCATACTCCGGTTTCAGTTTTTCGATCATTTTCATACGGTCATTTTCCACCGGGGCAAATGCTTTTTCCAGTTTTGCAATATCCAGTTTCACTTTTTCTTTCACTTGGATATTCTGCCTTTGATCCAGTGCATATCCCCAGATGTCTCCCTCTCGTTTCAGGCAGGTGATCACAGTCTGTCCCTCATCCAAAAGAATACAGTCTGACTTTTTGATCCGTATGGCACTGGAAAGATTTTCTCCTAATCTGCCACGGGGAATACGAAACAGATAAGCATCCTTTTCTTCACGCAAAAGAAGAGATTCCACATTGATACTGATTGGAAGATACTCTCTATCCTGTATCCGCTGCTGAAGCTCCTCAAGCTGCTCCTCATGCATCCTGCCTTCATATCCTTTGGCGGCAAGTTCATCCAGATATTCCAGTCCTCCGGGACTTGCCATTCCCATATATTCATCCAGATCGATCTCTTTCGCTTCTTCCCTGAATTTCTTTTTATAGTATTCAATGACCATACGCACGCTCTCCACCTGCTCCGGATTGTATGCGATCTGTGTATAGCCGTCTCCCAGATTTAAGTCCGGCAGCTCCGCAAAAGCTACTTTCATCTTTTTCAAACGGTCATAAAAAGGGATCAGCTCTTTTTCCCCTTCCAAAGGAATATTCAAGATCGTATATCTTCCGCCTGTCATTTTCTCCAGATCAGACAATTTCATGGTATTATGTGTCCCCTCACTGGCATAATGAAGTTTCATCCGATGCTGTAATGCTTTCACCTGTGCGATCTGCACCCCTTTTTCTGCTCCTTTCGCTGAAAAACGGATAGCCTTCCCTAAACCACCCAGCCCTCTTCCATACAATTCAATGATCTGCACTAAGGATTGTAATTCTTCACTCATCTGCGTTCCCTCCTGTTTTTCTTTGCTTTCTCCTGTGGTTCCTGTTCTTTCTCCATCATTTCATAAAATTCGATACACCGTCGTATCTCCATCACATCCTTTCGATTTTTCGCCATCTCAAGAACATCCTCTGCAGGCATCTTTGCCTCCACCGCTTTGCGAAGCTGCTCAATCTGTGCCGCCGACAATCCGGTGTCTCTGATAACATACTCCATCACTTCTTCATAACCCTGTTTTGACTGATTGCCAACGGACTGATTGTGAGCCAAATACTCTGCGAGGATCATCTGCAGTCTCTCTGCCGGATTCTCCATTCTTTGAATTTCACCATTAGATTCCGGTTCTATCCCAAATAAAATACAGAGCATTTTTTCATGCTTTGCAAGCAAATCCGATGTGTCTGCTGTCAGATAACTGGCGATCTGTTTTTCCGTCAAGCCGTAGCTGGCACCAAGAAATACTAAAGTCCATTCGCCATCTGTTGCTGAAATACCGTGCTTTTTTATCAATGTCTTTATCAATGTCATTTGTTCTTCCGTCACCTTGTTTTATTCCTCCCTTGCTTCATCACTCGTATCAACTCTCTCTGTACCCTTCGTGCTTCTTTACGATTTACATAAACACCACATTTTCTGGTTTCATTCTTCATCTTTTGAAGCACTCCGACGCTCCGCTCATGCATATAAAGCGGTGTACCTGTCCGCCGGTACAATCTTCTTGCCTCCAGCACTTGACGCACCATTATTTTCTGGTACTCTGACATTTCACCATAGGGGATAAACTGATAGTTTCTACTCATTGCCCAGTCAAGTTTTCTGTTCCTGCCTGTGGGCAGTTCTTCTTTTCGTGCCTGTCTTTGCGATGCGATACGCCTGTCGATATCCACCGGCATATACCCCTCACTTAATCGGTAACTGCGGATTGCTTTTCCTCTCCCCGGCGGTGTAAGGGCAAGGTAGACACCATGCTCTCTTGAAACTCCTTCCCACAACTGGTAATAGTGATCCTGCACCATTCTTCTCTTAAAATCTGCATAGGATCTGCTTTCGAGTATGCACTGGTCAATGTCCCGTTCCACCTGCTCTTTTCCGGTCCGTTTGCCATCCTTTTTTTCATAATCTGTTGAATAATCCAATGCCGGATCCTTTTCCTTTAATGATCTGGTATGATATTTTTCTGCCAGCCGGTTTGTCAGTGGTCGTATCACTTTCTCCCAGTCTCCTTTTTGATAACGGTACTTTCCACCACTTCTGCTGACAGAATTAAAGACCAAGTGCATGTGCATATGGTCTCTGTCTTTATGAACCGAACAGGCATAGTCATACGCCCCGGCAAGATATTCTTCTGTCCATTCCTTTACAAACTCCATAGCCTGCTCCGCCGGTATCGTCTCATCCTTTGAAAAAGAAAACTTAAAATGATAACCTTCTCTGGTGCCGTGCGTAGGACGAAGCTGCTTTGTCAAAAAGAAGGTATCTAAAATCTGCTCCGATGTCACCCCTGCATTGCTGAAGCACAGACCATCCGTCTTTCTTTCATTGAAGATATACGGAATGGACTTTCTTAAATGTTCCTTTGTCTTGATGGCATCCATCTTGATGATTAACGACATCACGCTCCCTCCGTTTCTTATATTTCCTTATGCCCCTTTCATAAGCCGGATGGTGCTTTTCATCATTCCATAAACTTCATCCAGCTTTTCTAACAGATCTGCTCTCGGTTCCACATAATTGTGTTCGTTATACTTTTTTGCGATCTGATTGATGTTGACACCGATCTTGTTGATCTCATAGATCATCTGCAGAATCGAACCTTCAAACTCGTCCCTTGTCACCTCCGGCGGACATTTGGCGATACTGCGGATATATTCACTCATGGTTTTATGCTGATCGTTTGCCTGTCTTGACAGGGCAGCTTTTTCCATCGGCGTCATTCTCACTCGAAGGATCTCTGTTTTTGCGTCATTCATGCGGTCACTCCCTTCTTATGTTTGGACAATTTGTCTAAACGCTATTTTTATCTTTTTTTGTCTCTTTTTGTCTGGACAATTTGTCCAAACATAGTGTTTTCTGAGCTTTATCTGCTTTATTTTGACACATAAAATGTGCCTTTTCCCTCTCTCATTCAAGCCCTGCAAGATACGCATAATGTGGACACATCTATGCTTTATCTTGTAAGGGATGGATCCCTTATACCCTCTGATAATGAATATAATATTACTTCTTTGTTCTTTTCTTCTTAACCTTCTTTTTCACCGGCTTCTTTTTTGCTTTTTTCTTCTTAATCGTTTTTTTCTTTTTTACCTTTTTCTTTTGCAGCTTCTGTTTTTCCGCTTTCTGCTCCTGTTCCAGTTTTTGCTGTTCCTCCTGCAACTGCTTTTCTTTCATCTGATTGATCTGGACTTCCGTATAATCTGTTTTTGAAACAGACACCTGACAACTTTTCAGATTATAATTGCACTGATAAACACTGCCATCAGTCAACAGGATAAAACTTGTCACATCAAAGGCTTGTGTCTGTTGATAAGTCAGCTTTCTGACTGAGCTGCAGTTTCTTTCCTGACATCTCTGAACCAACTGCGTTTTTAACTCTTCATAGGCTGTCTCCGACATAAACCCCAAAAAGGGTTCCAGATCCGTCATGTCTACAGACACATCATTATTTGAATCATCTGCCGTGGAATCCGTTTTTTCACCCTCCGACTCAACGCCTGTTTCTATATTCTCTATCGCAACACCTCCTCCGGATGCTGCCTCAGCTCCGATAGCAGTTCCACTGGCAGTCTCGGTTCTCGCAGCATTTTTCCGACTCTCATTCTTTGGCATGATCACGCTTTTTGTCACTGCTCCCAGAATGATCATCAAAAATAAAGCTGCGCCCACCGCCGCCATAACAGTCTGCCTACCAAGTCCTCTGTCTCGTTGTTTCCAGTAAAATCGCCGTATTTTTCTAAGCATAGTCTCCTCTCTTTCTGCGTCTGGACAATTTGTCTAAACGCTTGCTTTCTGTCCTCTGACGCCATGTTTGGACAAATTGTCCAGACGCTACTTCTTGTCCCACTTCTTTAGTCTTCTGAAATATGTAAAATTCGTATATACCCCAAACATCGCACCTTCAGTATTCCCTGTCAAAGAGGATCCACTGGAACTGGTACAGTGAAGCCATACTACTCTGCCATCTTTCAGTTTCCCACAGTAAATCCCTACATGATTTGCTCCGCCGGTTTCACCAGTCTTGCTTTTTAGTCCGATATCGCCCGGCTGCAACTGATCAGCAGAAATATCGTGAAACTTTTTGGAGCCGATAAAGGTTGCCGTCGTGGAGCTATATGGCACACTGGTCACTCCTGCCTTATGAAATGCCCATGCCGAAAAAGAAGAACAGTCCAAAAACTCAGGCTTGTCTCTTCCGTCTGCCTGCCGTTTCTCCATGCTGTATTTTACACTTCCGATCAGGGAGGCACCTTTCTCGACCACATCCCATGCCTCTGCCGGTGCCGTATTGTTTTTCTTTAACTCTTCTAAGATTGTTTTGGCAGATTCATTGGATACGCTCGTTTCTTCATTCATCACATAGTACCGCAGGACATGAGGCACATACTCCACATCCCCGTAAGAAGCATAACCAAGCTCAGCACACATCTTTGCCGAAAAGATCTGTGCATTTTCTTTGGTATAACAGCCATAGTTTTTGAGTGCCCAGTCAATGTAGCCATTGCCAAAGTTATATCCCTGCAGGGCAAGGGAAATTCCTTTGATGTCATTGGGATCTTTGCACTTTGCTTTTGTCAGGCAGTCTGACAGTTCATGTGTCCCACAGTCTATGCTTTCCTCTGCACTGTCGATAGGCGGATTCACATTATAATAAGACTGCGCTGTCTGCATCACATCCGGCGGATTTCCTCCACTCTCCTGCTCGATCATGGCAAGACACAAATCCACATAATCATCAATACCATATTTTTCACAATACTCTGAAACCATCTCCCGGTAACTTTCTGTCTTTTCCGATACCTGTGCCTGATAGGTTCCACCCTGTGATCCATTAGCGGCACCACCGGAACCGACAACAGCACCGATTGCCCCGACAATCACAGCAAGCAGAATAATGACAAGCAGCACGATCCACACGACCGGATTCGCTGCCACTGACCTCACGATGCTCTGCATTGTCTTAGCAAGTGTTTTTGCAGCCTGCGTTCCCGCTTTTGCACCTGTCTGAACCGCCTGTGCAGATTTCTGTGTAGATTTTCCTGCAGCCCTTCTCTGTGCTTTTTTGTATCGGTT
Source organism: Clostridium sp. AF37-5 (assembly GCF_003477605.1). Taxonomy (GTDB): domain Bacteria; phylum Bacillota; class Clostridia; order Lachnospirales; family Lachnospiraceae; genus Eubacterium_F. The sequence continues at coordinate 68,674 of NZ_QUDR01000010.1, read as the reverse complement.
TCGTTGTACTAAAGTCCGCATACCTCCCCTTGCCACCCGACTGCTCTTTTGAACCGCCTCTCTGGATAAAGCAACTTGTGGCTCATCCGTATGAGCAAAGTCTCTTTCTTCATAAGCATTATCTGCCACGCTGCTTCCAAGCAGCATCAGATGCATGGATTGCACCATAAGATCTTTTGTTTCATAAATAGAAAAAAGGACTCGTTCACTTTTGGATGAACTGCCCTTTTTCTTTCTTTTGGCTTTATTCTGTTTTTCAATCCCCTTTTTCTTTACCCGGCTTTTCTTTTGGTTTCTTGTTTTTTCTTCCTTCGCCATTACTTTGGCTTTCTTTAACATTCGCTGTCTGGAACGGTAATCCAGACTCCCAAATACTCTCTTTGCCGGCTCACTCAAGGATTCAATGACCTCTCTGTCAAGCTGATCCATTGATCACCACCTCCGATTTCTCATCATAGGACTTCGTGAGATTTTCAATTTTCTGTTGAATCATCTGGAGAAATGTGATATATTGATATTAGAAAAGGAAAGCACCCACTCCAAAGTGGATGCTCCCATCAAGGTTAAATGTCCTTACGGACACCGCCTATCCTGTTTGCAGACAGGATAGGCATTTTTATTTTCGCTTGTTTCTCTTGTCGAGAAAGGCAAGCAACGCTATAACAAGACTACCGAAGGCACATAACAATGTCAATATGCCCAGGAAAATCGAAAGGATTTCAAAAGCTGTCATTGGCGCCACCTCCCTTCCTATGTATTCCGGCAAGCCGGTCATTGGTGTTGGGAGGCTACCACCCTGTCATGGGTACTTTCCTATGGCTTTCGCCATGCTACTAATATATCATTTTTCCTGTCACAATTCAACGATTTTCGTCAATTCACTTGTCCCTATTTTTCCACTGTCTGCTTTACATTTTTATCTTTCACCATCTCATGAAAATTCGTATTAAATAACTGATACAGACTGCTGTCCTTTTCCATTGTATTGTCAAAGGGCACGATCTTATCTCCAAATCGGATAAGCCCTGTTCCCGGCTCTACTCCATTGACACAGGCAAGCTGCTCCGATGAAATATCAAACAGATCTTCCACCGCTTCTTTATCCATTGTGCCCTGGTCAAGCAAAAGCATAAACTCCGAATTGGATACCATTGTTTTCGTGGAACGGTTCCGTTTTGCATCTATAAGATTCTGGCTCATGCCGGTACAGATACCACCCCGCTTGCGGACCTCACGCCACATCTTTTCCAATGCATGTAAGCTGTATTCCTCTCCCCAGAGTTCATGCATTTCATCCACATAAACCCAGGTGGCAACTCCGTCAGACTGATTGTATTTGATCTTCGCCGTGATGCTTTCGATCATCACAAGCATTGCCATCGCACGCATCCGCTTTCCAAGCTCCGAAAACCCATATACGGTAAAGCGGTTCTCATCGGATATGGACTGTTCTCGCGCAAAAATATCCAGCGTACCATCCGCAAATACCTCCAGCTGCTCCACGATTTCCTTTGCCGCTTCGTTATCATCATATAATTCCATGATCCTGTTTCGCATCACAGGAATGGTTGGCGATTCCGGTCGGTTCTTTCTTCTTCGTTTATCCTTTCTTTTCCTAAAATATTCCTCATACATGCTGCTGACTGCCTTATCGATCACAGCGATATGACGGCTGGTAAGCGGTGCCGGTTTCAGCGCCTGCTCACAGATAGCATACGCAAACTCTGCTTTTTCTGCCACAAAGCGGTCAATATCCGGCACCTCGTCCGGCACATGAAACGGATTGACATAAAAAACATTTTCCGCTGACTGTGTCAGATTGATATACTGACCACCCCATGCTGCAGCAATGCCTTTGTACTCACCCATTGGATCTACCACGATAATGTCATCCTTTGAGAAGCACAGCACCTGTCCCATTTCCGATTTCTCATTATAAGATTTTCCGGAACCGGGTACTCCAAATACCATCCCGTTTCCATTCTTTAACAGTTTTCGATTTCCAATGATCAGATTTTTCGATACCTTGTTAAATCCATAGCAGTATCCCAGATCATCATGGATTTCCTGCACATTGAACGGAATAAAGATTGAAAGCTCCTCCGATGTAATGGTCCGCATCGTATTCACAAATCTTGCACCCGTCGGCAGAGAAGTATTCAGTGCGTCCAGCTGCCTGTGTGAATGGGGAACGATATCCATGTTATGTGTTTTTCCTATGATGCGGACTTTTTCCGTCCGCTCCTCCAGTTCTTCTCTGGACGATGCTTTGATAACGATCGTGATCCCCACATAAAGCAGCCGTTCATCAAAGGAAGAAATGCGGTCTAGCATCTCCTCCGTATCTCTTTGCTGCTTTCTTCTCTCATAGTTGATGTTGGTGGAATAATCACCATTTTCGTTTTTCAGCTCCTGTTCCCGGTTAATGCTCCGCTCATTTGACATATATTTCTTCATCACCATCTGATAAGCCACATCATTGTCAAGCGGCTCCACATCCATTGTATAGATAAGAGGAAAGTTCATGTTGGTAAGCTCATTTAAAAACTGGTCGGTAAGTCCGTTCGGATATTTTCGGATAAACATGACGCAAGCGCAGTTTCCACCCTCCATCTCCAGATGCTCCGGATACTCCCGCAGAGAAGTATTGATAATGTCATTTCGCCAGTCACGCTTCAGATGCAGATATTCATTCCAGTCAAAAGAAAAAGATGCCTCGTCACCCATGCGGTAATAACTGTGCAGTGCCCGCAAGCGTTCCGTGGCATCGAGTGGGATCAGGCAGCTTCCCAGCCGGTGAAATAACTGCCGAATGGAAAACTCTATGGTATTGAAATAATTCTTTGCACTCTCATAATCCGGCTTTCTGCAGGTGACTATGAAATACTTGGATTGCAAAAGTCCTCCCCGTCCTTCCTGCAGACGCTCTTCGATCATTTGGTGGTATTCCCTTGCCAAAGGCTCCCGTTCTTTGCTCACTGCCTTCTGCAGGATCTCCTCCCGCAGCTTTCCGTTATCGGCATAATGGTTGGACACGATGATCTTGTAACTGACATTCATGGAACGAAGCAGCGTTTCAAACCGTTTCCCGGTTTCTTCCTTTTCTTCTTCATCCTGCGTGGAAAAGTTGATATCCTCAAACAGATACATCCTGTCAAACTGATGCAGCTTCTTTTTCCCACCGTCTTTGTTAGTCGGACTCTCCAGCTCAAAGATACCGTTTTCAGCAATCCGGTAGATGGGAATGGTATCCTGAATGCACAGCGGAACCTTGTAAATGCGTTCCGTCTGCGGTGTAAGCGTGTCCTTTCTGAATATGTTTAGCATTTGTTTTCGCCTCCTGTTCTGTATTTTTGTGTACGAAAAAAGAACCACCGGAGCAGTTCTTTTTTCATGTGATATTAAGTTGTTATCTTGTATGTTAGATTTTCCAATTAAAATTATATTCCATTTACATCTTTATTAATAATGGCATTAACTGGTACCGTCTTTAACTTTTTCATGAGTTCTGGAGTAATAATTCTATCTTTCTTTGGAACATTCCAGTAATCATCTAAATACTTTAATAAAACTTTCGAATATCTCTGTTGTTTTTTCCAATGTTCTTTTAATGTTATGTCAGAAATAAAATTGGGATCCCGATATATGCGACACAATATTGCCAATCTTATCTCATACGAGTATTCTCTTTGAAATGTTTCACGAAAATCACCCGGAATTTTTCTCAATAGTTTAGGCAAACGCAAAATAGGAATATTATAATAATATGGTATACTTTTTGATTTTGTCGAAAAAAAAGTTCCCACTCCATCATTTATGGTATTTGTTTTTTGCATTTTATTAAATTGTTCTCTTTTGCAATTTAATGTTTCACTATTAATTATATTATTAAAGTCTCCAGCCGCTTTTCCCAGTAGTCGTTCATCTGCACTAACATATTGGTATTGATTAAATATTTCAACCTCCCTCTCATCAGAAATTTTATTTGGCAGTTCACCGAATACCTTTTCATCATAAAAAAATATTATTTTCCAAGGAGATATCGGGAAAAAAATAACCTCCCCAACTGAATTCAAACCAGCTCTATAGATGCCTAACGGATTTATAATTATAATTGGTACATCCGATGTAATGAGTTTCATCTCTGTTTCATTAGTAATAACCTTCATTTTTAGATCGCTAATTACCGGTATTGTTTCTTTCACAATTGACAATCCAAATTCAGGCGTTATTTCATTTTGGATTTTATTTTCAAGTAACTCATTAAACGTCTTTCCGTCTGCCACATTCCCAAATTGTTTTTTGGAAACAGCTTCCATTACATTAGTTACCATTTCCCTATTGTGAGACAGCATTGCCTTAGTTCTACTAATTTGATATATAACAAATTCCCTAATACTTTCAATATCGCCTTCCGCAAAAGCATCATCATTTACATTCTTAAACGCTATGCTCCATCTATTCTCCATTTCAGCTAATGAATTTTCTGTTTTGCCATCCTGACCATAAAAATAATCTTCCGAGCATACAGAAGTAGTGGGTATGTTTTCCCTTAATATATTATCTTTGAATTGGTAAAATGAAATCAAAACCTTTTCCTTCTTTGTACCAGCATTTCTTATATTACTAAAATATTTCATATAAAATCGTGGCACATAATGCTGATTTTTTGTGATTTGCATATACATTCCCTTCCTTGCAATAATAATTATAATCGCAAGCACAACAGCTTTCTATTTAACTCTGTAATACTTCCTTATCTGCATCATCTTTCACTTTGAAAGCATTGCATCGTTCCGTGAAAGCAGATAAACACAATACTGGTTCATGCTTATCCCCTCTCTCTTAGAATGCTCTGCAAGAGATCGGTGCAAACTGCGAGGTATCCTTAACTTAAACTGTCCGGAATATTCTTCCAAACTGTCCGGCTCATGAATCTCGATTCCTTCCTCCAATGCTGCCTGCAGCCAGGATTTCTTTGCATCCTGAGCATTTGTAATGGCTGATTCCATTGTTTCTCCACAGGTAATGCATCCCGGAAGTTCCGGATAAGAAACCACAAAACCGCCTTCCTCTTTGTCCTCAACGATCTCCATACGATAATTCATATTCATGTAATCATCAATCGTTCTCATCATTCATCGCCTCACTTTCCACAATCTGCTTTACCATCTCAACATATACCTTTTTAATCGGCTCATGTTTTGGTATCGTAATCGGCTGACAGCCGCTTTTTCGAAATGTATAATGACTGCTTCCGCCTTTGGGAGCATTCATTTCATAGCCATAACTTTCCAATACTTTCCGCAACTCATCAAAGCGTAAATCCTTTGATAAAGTGCATATTTTTCTTAATAGTTTATCCCATTTTGACATTCATAATTCCTCCTACTTATAGTATATATGGTGTCGTATTTGGTGTCAATCTTTTTTCTTCTATTTTGTCCCTTGCCTCCTGTATCACCAATGCTGCATCCTGATTTCCAATCTTATCTCTACTACATAGTTTTTCCGCAAGTTCCCTTGTTTTACGCTCATCTTTCATCTGCAAACCATACTCCCGGATCAGACTTTTCTCTACTTCTGAAAAAAGACTCTTTCCCGGATCCAGTTCCCGAAGAAGCAGCTCCGTCGATATTCTCTCCGGCACTTTCCCGATCATTCCGACTTCCGGCAGATTTTCGATCAGTTCACATATTTTTTCAATGGCAGCCTCTTCTTTACAGATCACCGGATAGTACTGCATCATATCCAGATCGATCTTTTGTCCAGATAACAGATCTAACTGCTCATCTTCCAAATCGGTTTGTCCCGGCGTATGCACTAAAATCCCGATAGATGGGATCCCATTCAACGAGCTGTCTTGAAACTCTTTCCACAGTGCGATTGCTTCCTGCACATCTTTGATATCATCCCGGTATCGTCCCATACTATGAAATTCACCGCATTCCGCAACCGTATAGGTCACTTCCGGTGGCACATAATGACTTCGTTCCAATGCCTCTTCAAATTCCTCCAGATTAACAGGGATAAGCTGCAATTCTTCTGTAATCTCTCCCTTTATCCTGTCAGTATCCGGCTGCTTTTTCAAATCACCAACAATCTCATCCAATGCCTCATAGATGGAGATCTCCGGATCATCATAAACGCCACCATCTAGTTCTGTGAAATCTGAATCATAGATTGTATAATCATATCCTTCCGTTGCATCCTGAATATAAATGTAGCGGTCAGCGATGGAAAATGCCAGTTCGCTTTCCATAAAATAGACTGCCTGCTGTAAAAAAGCGGTCAGACTTCCTGATTTTTTTTCTTTGATGGGATTGATATCCACCTTACAGCCTCCAATACAAAAATCATCTTCATGAAACAGGTTAAACAGATCATCTTCTCTTGCAGTTCCCTGATACTCTGCCACTATATCAATATCAGAATCTTCCTTTTCCATCCCCCGGCTTCGGCTTCCATACAGCAGCACTTCACCGAATTGTATCGGCAGGCCCTGCTCTCGCACTTTTTTATGAAGGTACTCTCTGACATTGTTTTCAATCTCCTCTGCCTTTCTCCCATCTACCGGGCGAAAGTATTTTTGTGTTTTCTCCCGGAAATCTGATATTATTTTCTTTTCTGCTTCGGTTCGCACAAACCTTTCCTCAAAGAAATTTTCCAGTTTCTGAAATCCAAATGAATCCACATAAAATGGTGTTTTCTTCCCATCCGATTCCAGCACGATCACATCACTGACCGACAGCGAATGCCCGGTAAAATTATCCGGACGGTGTATATTGAACCGTTCATACAGCGTATCCAGTGTTTCTCCCGGCTTTAATTCCCCTTTATATTTTGATTCGTAGTCACTTACATTGACCGGAAGTTGCTGTTGTCTGATATACCGTGTCCCCATAAACCGGTATGCTTCGCCATTACTTCCATCCTTAATCTGCAGGATTTCATAGGTAACCGGAGACACCTCTGAACCGGTTGCCTCCTCTCTTACCAGATCTGCTACATGTGCCATCGGCTCCATATAATTTTTTCGGTCAAACAGTTCCGGCAGATGTTCCCGCATACTGAAAGTTTCCCCGGTTCTTCCGGCAACAATGATGTGGTCCTGCAGCTCAATATCAAGAAAGCTCCCGGCATACATCATCTTTCCGGTGACTTCACGGTCTTCCCTGCTCGGTGCGAGACTTGACGAGGGATGGTTATGAAGCAGTATCACTCTGGCAGCATTACTCAAAACCGCCGATTTATACACTTCCCTGCCGGTCACCAAAGAAGCATTGATACTCCCAATGCTTACGATGTTAAAGTTGATGGGGTGGTTCTTTCCATCCAGATTGACCACGCAGACCTCTTCCCGGTCAAGCTCTGCAAGTATCGGTGCCATGATAGAAACAGCTTTTGCCGGTGTGTCGATCGGCTCCATACTGAAGACTCCCTCTTTATCCACCAATTTCAGCCGGACATCCACCTGCTTTAATTCATGATTCATCGGCAGCCACCTCCACTGTTACGGTAAGTATCTCATTGTCATCCTTTTCCATAATAAGTTTTTTCAATTCTTCCAGAGAATGAATCTCGATGCTCTCTTTCATTTGCTCACTCATGTAAACCTCCGTTCTTTTTGTTACCGGCTTCTTCCACTGTGCTTGATCGGCTCATGAACCTGTTCCTGCGTTTTTGTCTCATACGCAGTCTTTTCCTCCATAACCCCCATTGCAAGTCCTTGTGAAATGTTCTTTCCCTGCTCCTGTTTTAATTCCTTTCCCGGAGCACAAATGCTTAGCTTGTGCGTCTTGGCATCATACTCATACACCTGATCCGAAAGAATCTCCCCTTCCGCCACCTGCGTGGCATTGACATCCTGCACCATATTCCGAAGTTCTTTCGGATCCATATCCTCACTTTTGGGCATGATCAGCACTTCATGCACAGATGACGGGAGAACAAAATAGTCTCCGCCCACCTTTTCCGCTATCATTTTCTGGATATTGTCATCGATAATGCAGGCTGCTCCATTGATCTTGCATTCATTACTCAGGCAGTACAACTCCGGTCCCCCTGTCGGAACCATCTCTTTTGCACACTCTTTCGCTTCTTCTAACGGCATCCCTTCCCTTCTTGAAAATTCATCGGCAAAAAGTTCGATCATCATTTCCTGCAGCGACTGAAATGTAGGAGGAAATAACCGCCCCATGTTATCCATTGCCAAACCATGCAGCTCCTCCTTGTTCACACCGTACCCTTCCAGCATTGCATCCGTGATCATCAAAGAACCGAGAGTCCTTGAATCCCCTGTCATCTTGATATGATAAGTGACTGCAAGATCTTCCTTCTGTGTATATGGTACATGTTCCAGGCGGCTGCTGTTCTTTTCAAGATTCACCAGTTTCGGAAAGATATTGTCTTTGACTGCCTCAAAGTTTCTGATATCTTCTACATTGAGCTGAAAATCTCTTGTGAGTGCCGATCCCATATTTTCCACATAGGTATCGGCTATCTCTGCAACGATCTCATCCAGATCTCTTCCATTTTCATACTGCTCATATAGTGGATTCAAATAAATATTGGGAGAAAGATTGCTGTCCGGATCGTGAATATTTAACCCATCTAACATAACATCATTGTTTTTTACCATCTGATGCACCGTGATCTCTGCCTGCTCAAATTTCTCCGGCAGATAATCTGCCACATTTTCTTTTACATAATCCATAAATTCCTGATAATTCTTCATGTCGATTCACCTCATATTCTTTCTGTCTGGACAAATTGTCCAAACGCTGTTTAATGCATCCCATGTGATCTTCTGGTATCGGCCGGCTCTCTTGGTCTTACATGATAAACCGGTCTTTCTTCTCCTACCGCCAAAAGTCCTCTTAAAATCCTTAAATGGTCAAACGGTTTCATCCGGTTTTCCCCGGCATCGTACTCATAAGCCGCATGTGTTTTCATTGCCGGCGAAGACAGAACCGAATCACTTAAGTTGCTGAGTACCGTCCGCAGATAGATCACGGCGTCCTGTTCCACTTTTGGTGCGATCAGGTATTCTGTATCCGATACCGGTATGGCATAAAAATCACCATCCATATATTCTGACATCTGTTTTTGCATTTCCTCACTGTCAAGGCTCTCTGCATTCTGCTCCGAAGAAAAGCAGACCACTTCGCTTTCTTCTTCCGGCAGAGCATCTAATAGCACCTCTCTCGCCCGTTCCTCTGCCATTTCATACTCTTCCATAAATTCCGGCAGAAGATGTTCTAACAGCCATTCGCCCAAAGGCGTAACCGTCGGTTCATTTTCAAGTACCGGTGTCCCGCCTTTTTCATCCATATTTAACAAGGCATCCAGTTCCGCTAACCGTTCCATCTTCTCCTTCAGTTCTTCCTCCGCAGGAAACGGCTTTTGCACCTCTATCTTTGCCGTTTCCAACTGGTGTGCGACATTGTTAAGTTTTGTCTCTGCTTCTGAAAGTTCCCCAGCCATGCCATCTAAAACATTATGAAGTCTTGTGATATTTCCAAACGCATCCGAACCAAGTTCAAAGTTGTGGCTTAGTTCTCCTTTCAGACTCATCACAAACTTGCGGTTAAAAGAATCAAAAGTGACTTTCATTCTCATACCGGCATACTCACCGATCTCCACCATCTGCTGCAGAGAATCCATCTCCTGACACATAGCAAGAATGGCTGTTCCTGCTTCCTTTTTGTCCGTAAAGATACGGTTTCCCACTTTCATGGAAAAGTTGTCCTTATCTACCGGAAGATTCTTTCGTACTGTTTCCATATCTGTCTGAAATCCCCGAATCCGCTCCTGCAAAATTTCAATCTGCTTGGGATAATTCTTTGCAATGTTATCCTCCAGCCGGTAGATCTGACTGGTATGGTTTGCTTTCATCAGTTTCAGCCTTGATACCTGAATATCTAAATCCATCTTTTCCTTGATATAAGGATTTCCGGTGGCAAGTGCTTTGACCTCGGCATAAGTAAGTGCTGCTTCATCCACATCCTCACAGCTTCGTACCGGCGATTTACTTGTCATGATCTGGCTGATGAATTTCTGCTTGTTTTCTATTACCTGCCACGAATAACTGTCGAATGTGCCTTCTGTCACATAACGAAAAATAGACACGGTATCATTTCTGTTACCCTGTCTGAGAATACGTCCCTCCTGCTGTTCAATGTCTGACGGACGCCACGGAACATCCAAATGATGCAGGGCAACCAGACGGTCCTGCACATTGGTTCCGGCTCCCATCTTCTGCGTGGAACCAATCAAAAAACGAACCTGTCCGCTTCTTACCTTGCCAAACAGCTCCGTCTTTCTTAACTCCGTATTCGCTTCATGAATAAAGGCAATCTCTTCTTCCGGTACACCCCGGTTCACGAGTTTTCGCTTGATGTCATGGTAGACATCGTCAAACACCTCTGCTTCTAACATATCATTTCCATCACCTGCAGTCGTTTTCCCAACGATCTTCGGTGTCGAAAGGTCACAAAAGATAAGCTGTGCGGATTTGTCTGCCTTTGTCCTGTCCCATATTTCATACGCCTTTTGCACAAGGGCGTTGACTTTGGAATGTTCTTCATCTGGCAGTAACCGATTGATCAGTCTCTGATCCAGCGCCAGCTTCCTTCCATCATTTGTTATCTTTAACATGTTATCTTCATGCGGTTCCACTCTCCGGTCACGGACTGCCTCCGCCCGCTCCGCTAACGATGCGACCATCTCCTTTTGATGTTCGCTCGGCTGTAATACCACATTTTCATACTTTGCTTTCGGAATCGGTAAGTTTAACATATCCGGTGTTTGTATATCCGCACACTCCTTAAACAGGGCGATTAACTCCGGCAGATTGTAAAACTTGGCAAATCTCGTCTTTGCACGGTATCCGGTTCCCTCCGGTGCAAGTTCGATCGCTGTCTGCGTCTCTCCAAAGGAAGATGCCCAGGAATCAAAATGCCCCAGTCCCATCCGCTGCAGCGTATCATACTGCAGATAACGCATGTTGGTGTATAATTCCGTCATACTGTTGGAAATCGGGGTTCCCGTTGCAAAGGTAATGCCCTTTCCGCCGGTCAGCTCGTCCAGATACTGGCATTTGGCAAACATATCGGAAGATTTCTGTGCTTCCGACTGCGCAATACCCGCTACATTACGCATTTTTGTATGTAAGAAAAGATTTTTGTAATAATGGCTTTCATCTACAAAGAGCCTGTCCACGCCTAACTGTTCAAAGGTCACAACATCATCTTTTCTGGAAGTATCATTGAGTTTGTCCAATCGTGTCTGAAGGGTTTTCCTCATTTTCTCCATCTGCTTAATGGTATAGCGTTCTCCCTGCTCCGCTTTAATTTCTTCAATCGACTGCGTGATCTCAGCAATCTGCCGCTCAATAATGGCAGTCTGTCGTTCAGCAGATAGCGGTATTTTTTCAAATTGACTATGCCCGATGATCACCGCATCATAATCGCCGGTAGCAATCCGTGAGCAGAACTTTTTACGATTTGCCGGCTGAAAATCTTTCTTGGTAGCCGCTAAAATATTGGCTCCCGGATACAATCGTAAAAAGTCACTGGCCCACTGCTCCGTCAAATGATTTGGTACGACAAACAAACTTTTCTGACATAAGCCAAGACGCTTGCTTTCCATTGCAGCCGCAACCATTTCAAATGTTTTTCCGGCACCGACACAGTGTGCAAGCAATGTATTATTTCCATACAAAACATGAGCCACAGCATTTTTCTGATAACCCTTTAACTCAATATCCGGTGTCATTCCCGGAAACTTCAAATGAGAACCGTCATACTCTCGTGGTCTGGTGGAATTAAACAATACATTATACTTACTCACGAGTTCATTACGCCTGTCCATGTCACGGAATACCCAGTCCCGGAAAGCTTCCCTCATGGCATCCTGCTTCTGTGCGGCAATCGTTGTTTCTTTTTTATTGAGAACTCGCTTTTCTTTGCCATCCTCGATCACTGTGTCATACACACGGCTGTCCTTCAGATTCAGAGAGTCTTCCAAAATCTGATACGCATTTCTCCGGCTGGTTCCGTATGTCATGTTTACAAGTGCGTTTCCTAAGTCTGCATTTTTTCCCTTCACATTCCACTGCCCGGTCACATCGGAATACTGAATCTTTATTACATCACGATTTAATAAATGCTCCGGTGTCTCAAACACTTCCCGCATAAAATCCTCGATAAATCTCGGTTCAATCCATGTTGCTCCAATCCTGACTTCAATCTCACTGGCATCCAGTTCTCTCGGCTGTACCCGTTTCAATGCTTCCACATTGACCGCATACATGGGTTCATTCTTTGCAAAAGTTTCGGCTACTTCCAGTTTGTTTCGCACATTTCCGCTTAAATAAGCATCTGCTGTCTCCCATTCCTCACTGATCGGGTTTTTAAAGATTACTCCGGTCAGCTCACGAATCAGCGTATCCCGGTCTTTTCCACTTAGTTCCGACATATATTCAAAATCAATCGCTGCTTTTTCTGCCAGAGATACCGCCAGTGCTTCGCTTGCCGTGTCCACACTGGTCACCACTTCTGCTTTCTTGATCGTGCGTTTCATAAACATGTCCGCTTTTCCGATAAAGTTGCCTTCCTCGTCCTGCTTTTCTAAGGAACAGAGCAGACAGTAGCTGCTGTCCTGATGAAAGGCACGCTTATTGGTTTTGGAATAAATCCTTCCATAATCCTTTACAAAGGCATCGTACAGATCATTTAACTTCTTCTGTGCAGACCGGATCTGTTCCTCCGGATAATCCTCTAACTGCAGCCGAATCAGTTCCTGTGTGCAGTCCTTTATGGAAGCCATGCCCTTGATCCGCTCAAGCATTCCCTCGGAGGCTTCCACCGGACGCATCACCGAGTTTTCACGGTAATACAACCGATCCTCTATCTGTGCATAACTAAAGTTTTTTACTTCCGGTACGGCAGGGATCACCTCAGCCGTCAGCTCCTCATTCATCTCCTCCAGTTCGATTTCTTCATAAGAACCTTCGATAAAAGATAGACTCTTTTCTAACTGCTCCTGAAAAGGAAGTGTATCATCCGGCACACAGGTACTTTCCATCCCATACGGCCCGCTGACCATTTCCATAGAACCAGCAATCATCTCCGGATGTTCCACAAAATAGCTGTTCATGACGGTGCCGTTTTTATCCTGTGATAAATGCACCCAGTCTGGTTCAATGTCCATGATACGGTCACGCTTTTTCAGGAAAATGATATCCGATGTCACTTCCGTTCCGGCATTTGCCTTAAATGCAGTATTCGGAAGCCGCACCGCTCCCAACAGTTCTGCTCTCTGTGCAATGTACCTGCGTACCTTTGGATTTTCCTTATCCATCGTTCCCTTGCTGGTGATAAAAGCGATCACTCCACCCGGACGCACCTGGTCTAAGGTCTTTCCAAAGAAGTAATCATGGATCAGAAAGTTATGTTTATCATATTTCTTATCTGCCACCTTATACTGACCAAAGGGTACATTGCCAACAGCAGCATCAAAGAAATCATTCGGAAATGTTGTTTTTTCATATCCATCCACCGTGATATCCGCTTTGGGATACAGCTGTCTGGCAATCCTTCCTGTCAGGCTATCCAGTTCTACACCATACAGATGGCTCTCCTGCATCGTTTCCGGCAGCATTCCAAAAAAGTTACCGATCCCCATCGAAGGCTCTAACAGATTTCCTTTCATAAATCCCATTCTCTGTAAAGTCCGGTAAATCCCCCGGATGATCACGGGACTGGTATAATGGGCATTTAAGGTACTTTCTCTTGCGGATAGATACTCTTCCTCGGACATCAGATCTTTTAATTCTGCATACTCCTTTACCCAGGCACTCTTGGTTTCGTCAAAAGCATCTGCAAGACCTCCCCATCCGACATACCCGGATAAGACCTCCTGCTCGTCAGCGGTTGCCATCCTGCCCTCCGATTCGATCATTTTCAAGGTACGAATAGCCTCCACATTTCGCCAAAACTTTTCTTTCGCCGTGCCAGTACCAAGCTCCATATCGGTAATCGCATAGTTTTCTGCCGAAACTGCCGGCATACTGATGTCTGTGATATCTGGCAGGCTTTGTGCCGACTCTACCTCTTCTTGCCTTGTCTGTCGAATGTGAGCAGCACCATCTGCTACTGTTTCATCTGGAACGGTCTCTTCCATTTTTTCTGCCGCATCCTCTGACAGATTCTTTTCCGAAATTGTTTCTGCCGTCTCTATCACCTGATCTGATCCGCCAAGTTCATCGAATACCTCTCCATGAACTACTACAGACTCATCCACCACAGATCCTAACTCTTCCTTTGCTTTCTGCAGTAATTTTTCATTCCGCTCCTGCTGATAGATGGCATACTCTTCTTTCTTCTCTGCAGTCAGGTAGCGATCCTCCCTCATCAGCTTTTCAATCCGCTTTACCACCACATTCCACGAAAGCAGGATCTTAGCATCCGGCGTAAAGATCTCTCCTTTACTTAACTTGATCCCTTTCGCATCATAATCTTTAAAGCTGTTATCAGATCCCGGCAGTGCCTGGCTGGTTCCTCCGGTTCCATACTCGTTTTTCAAAAACTCTGCAGCATCTTTTAGCGTGTGTTCTTTGTGAAAGTAATCATAGATGCGAAAATCACCATGTTCAAAGCCGGATCCTCTGGTCAGCGTGTAGTCAATCTCATCGGCAGTAATAAAATCTTCCGTTATCACATGCACTTTGTCCGGCAATGGATAGTCCACCTTATCTTCCAAAAGCTCTGCAATGTCATCCCGCAGTTCCTTTGGATCCTTTGCCAGACGAAACCGATATTGTATTTCTCCTGCAGCCTCCTTTTGCAGTGTCCGATCCATCTGCTCTACGATCATACGAACATCATCTTCATATGACAGCATTTCAGCGATCTCCGCATGATCCTTTGGATAATCAAACCCATGAAGTCCCAGTTCTTCCGGAAAGGAACCCACCGAATCCCGGTAATAAAAGAAAAGCATATCCGCTAACTCATTTCTTACAAACGAATCTGCCAGATATGCTTCGTTGCTGTCTATGTATGTTCCCGCTTCCATCTGTCCCCGGATGACAGATTCCACTGCACTCCAGGATAGATGTAGCTCCGTATGTTCCAATGCTGAGGTGCCGTGTGCTGCAGACATTCCATTCTCATCGAACCAGACAGAAATCTGCTCCTCTCCAAATAAAAATCCTTTTCCGGTTTTTCCATACTCTTTCCTAAGAAAGTCTTCCATTTCTTTTGGCGTATTTCCCGCATGATACTTAAAGTAAATGCGTTTTCTGCTGTTACTTTTCCCTCCGCCGGTGCGAAGGATTTCCTCGATATGCTCCGTCGCAATCGTTCCCAGAAAAGATTGTTCGGCTGGTCTTTCCACTTGCGCCACGGCTACATTTCCTATCTGCTCTGACATCAGCGAAAACAGATCCATCTGCCGGTACGGACTGTCCGCCGGCGGTTCATAAGTTTCTAGTTCTGCTTCGGATAAAGTATTTCCTCCGGATCGGTCAGATGGCTCTGATAAGAAACCGTCTCCCCGACTTTCGGTTACCGGTAGATCAGCTCCTTCAGAATGATCTCCTCCGCCTGCTGATAGACCATGTTCATCTCTTTGGTCCACTTCCACGGATCTTTCTGCTTCATGGCTTCCGTCACGCCCTGTGAATCTGCTAATCTCTCGGTCAATATCTCGAATCTCTCCTCTGCCTGTTCCTGTATTTTCAGACAATGTTTCATCAGTTCTCCGTTCAGAAGAAGTCCCGTGTAAATCCCCCTCCTGTGTTTTTTCAGATAATTCTTTCGCAGCACTCCGTATTTCGTCAAAGTTTCTTTCTCCTCCTCCGGTATCAGGTTGGGAATGAGATAATCCCCGTTCCTTTCGTATGTCAGATTCATGTTCCGGCACCTGCCTTTCTTTCTGATTGTTTGTTGGTAATGGTTCTCTTGACGGTATCTGCTTTCTTGCAGTCTCTCTGTTGTACCTTGCGATCGTTCTTCCAATCTGTACTAACATCGGTTTGCAAAGTTCTGAAGTGCTACTGCCAAGCACCGATAAGGTTCTGAGTGTATTAAACTCATGAATGTAATCAAAAGTAAGACCATCGGCAAACTCTGTCATATCACATCCGCATCGCTTCAAAACGATATAACTTACACTCTGCACCAGCATTTCCCGGAACCGTACGGAAACCGCATCCCCATCCAGATCCTCCAGAAAACTGTTTGCCGCTGCATCGATCACTTCATCTACGGCTTCCTCATAAAAATCTTCCGCTATTCCTGCCGCAATCTCATAAATACGGCTTTCAAAAGAAAGCGAATCATTGGTGCTGCCGTAAATATGCTCCAGTCCGGCAAGAACCGCTTCTTTATGTTCTTCCCTCAAATGCCATATAAAAGGATCTCTACCGATCTTTCTTGCTTTGTGTACATCCGTCACATCAAAGACATACCGCAGCCTCGGTCTTTCGCTTTCTCCATCCAGAAGGGCGATTCCCTTTGCTCCCCGGTTTACCCAGCAGAACATCTTCTCATTCCACATTTCAAGCGAGGCACAGGCTGTTGCATCCGGTCTCTGTGCATATATGAGAATCTGATCCTCAAACGGATACTTGTACAACCTTGACGCAACATCAAGGTATCGGATCCATTCCTCCCTGTTGGCACTGATCCTTTTGGCAGTCTCTCTCGCCAGAACAGAGATTTTTTCATATTTCGTCATTTCTTGTTCTCCTCCTGTACCTGCTGTGTCGGCTGTGAATATCATTTACTGCTTTGCGAAACAGCGGCTGCATATCCCATCAGTCTTTTTTCACTGTCCGTCTTTATTTCAATATCAAACACCATTGTTTCTTCTCTGTTTTCTTCTTTTTGTACTTCTTTTGCTTCCATCATTTAAACCCTCCATTTCTGATCGTTCATTTATTGTACTGGTTTCATAAACATACGGTTTCTGAAAGATTAGCCGTATGCTGCTCCTCACAAGCTGAACCAGTGTCATTCCATTTTTCTGATAAAAGCCACACAGACCGATGATGCCGATCACCGGCATGCACAGGGTTATGGCTGTATTGATCCCTACACCAAAATAAAAATGCAGAAGTAAGATTCCTCCTGCTCCTGCAAGTAATGCAATGCCGCCAAACACACACTCTCTCAAAGATAAGCCTTTGAAAAAGTCATCCTTAAAAGCGGCTACATCCGGATTGATTGTCTTTGTCATATACTAAGCGTCTGCAAGCTCTGATCACAAAGTATGGCTTGCAGCTTCTACCTCCTTGTTTCCTGTTTTAAACTGTTGCCACGGATTACTTCATTATCTTCTGTTTCTGCTCCGGCATCACAAATTAAATGCTTTCTGCATCACACTGTCCGACATCTTCACGGAGGATGAGATCACTCCCATCTTCAGGCAGTACTCTAACAGTCTCACGATCGCATTTTCCGTATCAATCGCCACGGTATTGATAAAGCTGGCACTGATGGCGATCACCACCGCAATGAGCAGTGCCGAAAACACATAGCCGAAAAATGTTCGGATATAAGAATAACCAACATTTGCCGTCTGTCCTCCTGCCGCCAGCGTTGATAATGCCACACCGGCAAACGGAGCGATCATGTAAATCTTCAAAATACGGTTCAGCACTGTCATGACCACGATAAATCCACACACCACGGTAAACATAAAAAACAGGATACTGGTTAAAAATGCGGTCATCGTTCCAAAATCAGCACTGGATATCCTCTCATACACCTTTGCCCCATCAAAGTCATAGACCATCGACAGCTTATTTTCTCCCAGTATTGCCGATGTCAGGTTTTTTCCCCATGTAAAAAACTTCGGCATATAGGTAAGTGCCATACTCATCACATTGGATGTGATGATCAGCCGGATAAACATTTTTATTGTTCGTTCAAACGTCAGATCCGCATGCAGATCACAGCTGTCTCTGCAAAATCCATACAAAAAGAAAATGCATAACAGCGATATGGCGATCACATTTAAGGTGGTATAGATCGTTGATATATTATCCCAGACATCCTGATAAGTGCCGGAAGAAGGATCCTTCGTTAAAACATCCGCTGCCAGTTTCATCATGTCATTCCATGCATAACCGGCACACTCAAAGAAATCTTTTCCGCTGAAAAAATCTCCCAGATCTTCAAAAAATCCTGTTACGGAATCCCACAATCCCACCTGCATCACCTCCCTTCAGGATCCCTGTCATTCTCACGAAACACCAAGCAGCTTTAAAATTGCCGGTACTGCGACCATGATCAGTCCACCGATCACCTTTTTGATTGCTTGGCTCTGCTGTGTTGTGTCGTGTGCAGAATACCCGGTACCAAAGTCTAACAGTCCCCAGGCAAGAAAGATTACACCGACACCGCCAACACATCCAAGCACCAGCTCCTTGATCACATCAATTCCATCGGTCACTTCCTTGACACCGGTGTCCGTCGCAGTACTCTTTCCCTTTTCTGCCGCCAGTGCCCGGATCGGTGCGCTGGTAAGCAGCCGGTAATACAAAACGATTGCTGCCACTCTGCACCTTTCCCACAGTCCTTTGCATCGTGGTTTCATCACTTCTAATTCCTTGTGCATCCTATTTCTTCCTTTCTTTTTTCATCATTGTGTCGTTTTTTGCAGCCGATCACCATAAGCCGCTTGTCTTTGCCATCCATCGTCCGGCAGGTTGAAAACGTTACAAACCGGTATCTCCGAAAGAATGCCTCCGCATCGCTTTCCTCCATTTCTTTTTTCATCTTCTTTGCCGCCTCATTTTCAAACCTGCTGTGACTTAGGATTTTCTCCACCATCCCGTAATAATCCTCTTCATTGCCATAATCCGTGAATGAGTAATAATCCGCATATTTGTCTGTCTCCAGAACAGATATGATATGGTATTTCTCCTCTTTTCCATCCACCGGCGTAAAGAAAAACACTGGATGCTTCATAAAAAATGCTTCCTCCCGGAAGTTCTGCAGATAGCCAAAGTATCTCCTGCCATTGATGTTGTGACCGTAAATGATACGGTTGTCACTGTCTGCCCTGCATCGGACATCCAGAAACGGCGTCCCATAAAAACTGTACCCGCCATGCACATCCCGGTGGAGATAATACTGCCAGTCATCCGGATGATGACCTTTTGTACCTGTCTGCATAACCGGATAAGAAAAGCCGGTGCCTTTGATCTCTAGCCACCCGATCATATCTTTGTACTTTTTGTGGAGTTTCCGTACACCCGTCTTTTCGTTCTCCGTGGTAATCTCTTTTTCTATATTGTCCTGCTTTCTCTCCCGGTCCGTGTATCTTTTCAGGTTCAAACCGAGAACCAAAGCAATGACTGCTAAAATCAAAAAAAGGAAGAAAAGTATTCTTCTTAAAAATACTCTTCTTCCTTTTGGGATTGAAATGTTATTTTGTTGGTTCATAATTTCTCTTTCCAATCAGTTATAAAAACCAATCTACTGCCTTATAATTCCTATATTAAGTAGAAAATTCATTTCATCACCCCATTCCTTTCCAATAGAATCTGGTTTTACCACTAACTGATTAAGCAACTTTTCAAAATCTTGCTTTCCTCTGCTATGGTATAAAAATGTTTTTGCAGCCTCAATATTATTTGTATCAGAAAACATTTTGTAATAATACTCCAATGCAAATTCATTTATCCTTGTATCAATATATTTGCACATATTTGCATATTTTCCGTAAAGCATTGCAATTTGCATAATAGCATTACTTTCTGTACGTAAATATCTACTTTCACCACTATCTATCTTCATTCTTGAATCTTGCTCTGCCTTTTTTGCCCAATCAATTGCTTCAAGAATTTTATCTTTCGAACTATCACTAGTACTCCGATAATTAGTAATATAAATACTCTTTGCTCGCTGTAACCAATAATTAGGATCGTCGGCTTTAAGCTGTTTTATATTTTCATTTTCATATACTTTATATATGAAATTAGCAGCTCCAGATCTAATAATTCCATTTGTCTTTTTCCCTGACATTGAACCTATCGATGATGCAGAATAGGTTCTAGAGAAAATGTCATTCAATTTGTCAAATTGCAAAAACTCTTTTACATTATCAATGTCAATTTTGCTAAAACTTGACAATATTTTATATATAGCTTCACAAACTTTATTTTGGTGTTGCTCCATCCTTTGATACTTAATTTCACTACCATCTGGTGGATAAATATATGCACTTAATATTTGTAACAACCCCAACTTTCCATTACAAATGACTTTTATATGTGAATGTTTCTGCAACTCTCCCTTTTTACAGTTTTCCTCTTGAATAAGAGGCATATATTTTGAAACAATTTTTTTGTAATCCTTGGCCAATCCTAGCCCAACTAATTCCTCATAGTATATCTTATTTTTCACCAAAATCCATATTATCAATGTAAGTTCGTTTAAATCCGTAATAACATATTTTTCAATCACCTTTCTATTGTATACATTAGCAATTCGCAATGTATTATCCAACAAATTCCTTTTTTGATCAAACTTCGATATTCCAAGAGTATTCAATTTATCATTTATTGCCAAAATATCATCTTGTGGCATTTTACCTCGTAATGTATCTTTTATTGCATAATTAATACTTTTTGAATGAAATGTTATCAAATTGACCACATCATCAAAAGAATTCAAAAATACACACACTATATTATTTCTTTCAGAATCAAAATTAGAAAGCAAACTATTAAATCCGCGATCATCAAGTGATTGACTATCAAAAACAATCAATGAATTTTTTTCAAGAAGTAGCTCTTTTATATCGTTCTCAGTTATGGTTTCTTTTTCTGAAACAAAAAAACGTTGATAATTAGGATTAGCTTCCAGAATAGTATGCGCTAACATACTTTTTCCAACAAATCTTCTTCCAACAATTATATTTATCTTATCTGGCAAAAACTTTATTTTTTCTGCCTGCTTAGTGGGTACAAAATAAAAAGGGAGTTTGTTTTTATTTGGTGATAAATCAGCCAAATAATCTAGGTTCTCTTCTTTATTTTTCTTCAATCTTTCTAACTCAACATATGAAAATTGAGTAATATTTTTCTCTATCTTTGCTTGACTTTCATCGTAACACTCAGTTACAAATTCATAGAAATACTCATAATCTTCAATTGAAGAAAGTTGAATAACATGCGATATATTGTAGCTCTCCAATTTGCTTTTTTTAAATTCAGACAAGCATTCCGAAGTAACATAAATACCACAAATATTGCGATTTTTCATATTTTTATTTTTATCTGATAAAACAGAATATTTAATATCTATTTCATCATCTAGACTACAACCAATATATAGTAAATTCTTATTTCCACAATCTGCTGATAATAAATCGTGAAATTGCTTGCTTTTTTCTAGGCTCGCAATATACTGACTTTCTGTAAGGATCATTTCATTATAATCTAAATTTTTGCAGAACATCGCTACATCACCATGAATTTTAAAAAGCGCACCACAATCTGGATTTATTTTTCTTGGATCAAATCTTCTATTTGGATAAAATACCTCCCATGCTTGTTTTTTTGAATCTTCAATAGCCGTATCTATATTTAAGGTATAAATATACGGCCATTTTATATCATTCAAAAATTTTAATTGTTGTGGTTTGTCAATTTCAATTCCAGTAAAATTTGTCATATAATAATCAATCACCCCATCTTTATCAGGATGAGCAAAAGTCTGCTGATAAAACTCTGAAATCGAGGTAAACGATTCATGTTTTAACTCTTCCTCGCTTACTTCTTTTTTTCTGACTATTTGTTTTATCATATCTTCTTTCAACTTTTTACCACTAGGTACCTCTCCGCCCTTTTTAGTTTTTAATCCACATGTAAAACCTGCCCCTAAAATTGGAACCAAATTTTCTTCACAAAATGCATGAACAAAAAATTCTTTTGTTTCCGCATCACTAACTTTAAGTTCTTTCATCTCTTCTCCTTTCCTTATCAAATGCAAAAATTTAATATCTATGCCTTGCAAGTTTTAATTACAATAGTTTTTAACACATTTTGTTGTAGAGAACAATTTTGTACTCCACAACAAAATTATATCAAATTCTCACTCTTGGCACCACATATTTTTACTATTTTGCACTTCCTCTTTTTACCAGTCCTCGTTTTCTCCATACCAGCACCGCAGCACCAGCCACCATAAGCAGTCCCACTGCGATCGGAATGATCGGCATGGTTCCTCCGGTCTGTGGTGTATCCGGTACATCCGGGATTGGTGCATCTTTAACCGTTATAGTTTGCACTTTTCCGATATCCTTGATGGTAATCTTAACTGGTTTTGCCAACTGATAACCGGATGGAGCACAAGTCTCCGTAAAGGTGTAAGTCTCTCCAACCACCAGTTTTCCGGTGATATCATAGGCGTCATCTTTTGTCACAAACTTCATCACCGTATTCCCTTTAGAATCCGTTATGGCAAACTTTGCACCGCCAAGAGCCTGTCCTGTTACCTTGTCCAGTTTCAAAAGCCGGATATGTGTCTGCTCATCCACCATGATCACCTTATCATCGGCATGGTCTTCATAGCTTCCGTCTTTCTTCTTGATTGACACAACGGATGTATAAGACACTCCAACTTCACCTGACACAGCAGAACCACTTACCGGTTTGATAGTAACAGCACTTCCGCTTGCCACCGTGTTCTCTGTATCGGCTGCTGTAGATGATGCTGCCACCGGTTTGATCTGGTAGGTGATCGCATCTGCTGTAACATAACCATCTGCAGGTCTTGTTTCTTTCAATGTATAGTCCTTGTCGCGGAATAATCCTCCCACAAGAAGATTCCCTTTTTCGTCAAAAGAATACTTAAAATTCTGATAACCGTCTTTCTCTGTTACATAGACTTTCACAGAATCCTTATCGCCTGATGTCCAGCTGATAATCTTTTTTCCGGTTGCATCTGTGATCTCCAGCTTACAGCCGGCAATCTCTTTCGAGCCGGTCACACCAACCTTGCTGACCACATTGGTTGTCTGGGTATTTTCTTTCACTGCTTTTGCCTCGATTGTCTTGGTTTCAGCATCCTTATATTCCAGATGGATATTGATCGGTGTCGTATCTACAAAGTAGCTGTCCGATACAGATAACTCCTGCAGATAATACTCCCCGGAATTTAACTTTACGGCTGCAGCACCATTCGTTGATGCCGGAGAAGCGGTTACACCCAGATCCAGTCCCGGCATCACTTCCGCTTTTCCTTCTGTAAACGGTAAGGATGTTGCTGCTGGTGTAGCCGTTGCCGCTGCATCACTTCCTGCTGTTTCTGCCGAAGCAGTCTCTGTATAAAGCTCACTCATAAGCGGCAGTTTCTTGTCGCAGATCACACTTCCGTCTTCCGTCGTAGTAAGGGTTGCCAGCTGCGTACCGGCATCTACGATCTTCTCTCCGGCATAGTTGTAAATATCATGCTTAGAATATAAACCAAACTGTGCTCCTTCAATGGATTCCTTCGTCTTGGCGTCCTGCTTAATCAGTTCCAGCTTCGTGCCGGCAAAATCATTCTTGATATGGAGCAGTCCCTTTTCGTCCGTCACATCCGTGCTGTTAAGGACATATTCATCCTGTCCATCCTTCCACTGAAACTCTAATGACCACTCTTTCGTGTCCGGATACACATAACCATAAGGTGTCTTGTTTTCCTCCAGCTTGTATTTTCCTAATGGAAGCGATACATGAATGGTTCCATCTTCATCCATCGTGTAACCGGTAATGCCGCCACATTCCGAAGTAAATTCCACACCTTTTCCGGTTGTAAGAACAGCTACTTTATCACCATCCTTGAACCATGTGTCACGGGCATTGTCGGTGCTCTGTCCATCCTGTGTCAGGATATCTCCATCCGCATAAAGTGTAAATTCCACGCCATCCAGTTTCATCTCTTCAAAAATGAACTCCTGCTTCTCGTTGTCCCAGCCCTTTAACACCTCGCCGGTCTTTAAGAGATTTAAGCGTCCTTTTGTCTCTTCATTCAGGTACTCCAGCATGATCGTCACATGATGATATCCATCCTCGTCAATGTAACTTTCATAATTGTCTGCCTTGCTGTTTACCACAACCTCCACATACTGATGATTGATATGCATACCATCTGCAGCAGCTACCTCATAAATATGATAGGTTCCGGAACAGAGCGAATCCACTGTTACTACTTCACCGGATTCATCACAGATAAAGGTATCTGCCGTCTTGGTTTCGCCATCTTCCATATATTCCTGTGTCACCAGCTCTTCTTTTCCATCTACTACCTGATAGATCTGATAACTGGTTCCCGGCTTTAATACAGTTTTCTCAGTGTTTTTGTCTTTCTTGATGATCTTGAAATAAGCCTTGAATAATTCATTGACCTTTTCAAACTCATATACCCTGCCATTCTCTGTGATCTGTACCTCAAAATCATCCACATAATACGCATCTACATCTCCGGAATCCATCTGATGTACCACATAGGTTCCATAGACCAGATCTCCTGTTGCAGCATATCCGTCCGCATTTGTCTTGATCGTTGCTCTTTCGTCATCGGCACATTTTTCATAACTGCCTTTCGATTTCAAATACACCTGAAATGTTGTATTGTTCTCCGGATAATATTTTTTTCGGGTTGGATCATAAGATTTCTTCTTTACGGCGATCTTTCCTTTGATCGGTGAGTTGGAAAAATCTGCTTCAAAAAGAACCGGTGTAAACTCATCCGTCTTTGCAGATGCGTCGATCTTTAACTCTTTTACTTCATCGCTTAACAAGAAACCTGTCGGGGCTTGTATCTCTTTCAGGTAATAGGTATTACCGCTTCTGAGATAATCGGTTGTTAATCTTCCGCCGCTTGTCTGATAGACACCGGCTGCTTTGGCATTGCCTGCCGCATCATAAACGGTTGCTTTCTGCGTACATTCCTTGTCTGCATACAGTTGAAATACGGCACCGTCTAAAGTGGCATCTCCATGAGCACTGCCATCTGCAGAACCTCCGGATTTCTTTGCGATCGAAATGGTTGCCTTTTTGTATTTATTCGTCAGATTCGTAATATACGCTTTCTCATACTGCGTTGGATGCTCCACCAGCTTATCCGGCCAGTCTCCGCTTGCATTTTTCTGCCAGCTGTTCGCTTCCTTCAAGGTGATCTTTACTCCTTTTGCCAGGGATGGATCCAGAAAGATATTTTTATTATTTCCGACACTGTTCTCTGTCAGAGTATAAGCATTGGATATGTCTTTCATCTGTGCTTTCAGATCCTGTTTGATCAGATCATCTGCTTCTGCTTTGGTCATGTTCTTTCCAAAATGAACACCCTGTTTATATCCATCATCCTCCAGAGCTTCCTTTGCCGCTTTTTTCTGTTCTGCATTCATTGCTGCCAACGTATCGTCAGTGTAATACGCCATCTCATCAGCTTCCAGACGGTATGTCATTCTCCATGCCACGGTTCCTCCATCTGTCGTAGATCCGCTTACCTCAAACTCTGTGTTATCATCCTCATCTGCATTGCTCGTCGTGTCTCCATTGCGGTCAAACACATTGAACGAATACAGGTCATCCAGATTGTCGGCAGACAAAGTAAACTGGATACCGCCCAGTCCCTTTCCATCCTCGTCCTGCTTATGTACCGTAATACGCTGACGGTAATAAGTGTGATCTGTTGTTGTCTTATATCCTGGCAGTTTCGATGATTCCGCATCCACAGTAATCAATTTCTGATAGCCTTTGGTTGCTCCGGTCTTTTCCCACATGGTTGCTTTCGCCTCCCATGTACCGCTCGGCTGAAAGATCTGCTTATACAGATCTGCCACGGTTTTATTCGGAAAATAGCCGGTATTTGCTTTTACCTGCTTGATCACATTTTTAAGATTAGCTTCTGAGGTATTTCCCTCCGATACCGCCCATATGAGTGCCTGACCCAGTACAAAGGCTTTCTTTGCACGGTTGCAGTCATTCACATAAAAACGAATGATCTTTGCATAATAACCATGTTTTTCTCCACCGGTATTCTGATTCCATGTATGGGTATCCGTCACCTGATAGGTATTTCCGGTATGACAGGTCTTACCAAGACTGAGACAGAATGCCGTCTTGCTTCCGACATTGATCTTCCACCATGTCCCGGATTTCGTTTTGGAACCGACATCCACCGTTCCTAATCTTCCATAAGAAGATACCGTTGTTTTTGCTGTTGTTGCAGCACTGACATTCACTGTATTCTGCGGCAGCAAGCCACACAGCATAGATAATGCCAGCAATCCCGTAAGCATCTGCTTACATCTTTTCTTCACTTTTGATTTCATGATAAACCTCATTTCTACGCATATTTCTTTTCCCTGCATCCTCTGCGTCAGAATGCAGACTGATTCGCTTATTTGTCCGGACTTTCTTTCTGCCCTGTCCGGTGGCGGGCGGATGAGAAACTGCATTATTTTTCCTCCAATCGGGTAGGAGGTAGATAATTATCTTATCTACCGACCTCCCACACCACCGTACGTACCGTTCGGTATACGGCGGTTCTTTAGTTTTCACATATTTTCAGGTAAAACTCTGTGAATGTTGGATATCCCCATTCACGGAGTTTTTCATTACTCAAGGCAAACTGTACCAGTCTATTATTGCTACAGTTCCAAATGCCCTGGCGCATATTTGCGTGCCATTGAATAAAGTCTTCATTCATTCCGAGTTCTTTCAACTTTCGGTATTTCGTTTTAGGTTTCTTCCATTGTTTCCAATAGACTGCCCTTATTCTATGGCGTAACCACTTGTCATTACTCTGCAACAGACCTTTCATATCTGCCATTCCAAAGTAATTTACCCATCCTCTAATAAACTGTGTCAGCTTTAATGCTCGATATTCATTTCCCCATCCGTTATGTCTGTCAGTAAGCTCTCTGATTTTATTCTTCATCTTTGTTACTGATTTAGGATGTACCCGAAATCTGCATATTCCCTTGTATCTATAGAAGCTATAGCCAAGGTATTTGACTTTGCTGATATGTGCCACGCACGTCTTGGTGCGATTTACTTTAAGGAATAGTTTTCCCTCAATATATGGCACTATGTTGTTTAAGGTTCTTTCTGCACTTTTCTTGCTTTTACAGAAAATCATACAGTCATCTGCGTATCGGACAAATCTATGCCCTCTCCGTGTAAGTTCCTTATCCAATTCATTCAGCATGATGTTACTTAAGAGTGGGCTTAATGGTCCACCTTGTGGCATTCCGACCTCTGTCTTTTCGAACATTCCTCTGCTGATAACTCCAGCATTAAGATATTTGTGAATGAGTGATATTACCCGCCCATCCTTGATGGTTCGTGATAGTACTTCAATTAGTTTGCTCTGACATACTGTGTCAAAGAACTTCTCCAAATCCATATCTACCACATATACATATCCATCATTGACATTTGTCTGGCATTGTTTCAGTGCGTCATGCGCACCTCTGTTCGGTCGAAATCCAAAACTATCCTCCGAGAACTGTTTCTCGTAAATCGGCGTTAATACCTGTGTGATTGCCTGTTGAAACACTCTGTCAACTACTGTTGGCACTCCCAGTTTTCTGACCTCGCCTTTTGTTTCTTTGGGTATTTCTACCCTACGGACTGGATTAGGTTTATATTTCCCATCCTTTATCTGTTGGATTAGTTGCTCTTGGTTGTCTTTCAGAAAGCCTAGAAGTTCATCTACGCTCATTCCGTCAACGCCGCCTGCTCCTTTGTTAGATTTCACTTTCTTATAAGCCTTGTTAAGGTTATCCTTGTGTAAAATCTGTTCCAGTAGATTGTCCGTCTGAAAATCTGTGATGATGTCGTTGTTTTCAGTAATCCTCTGATGGGCGGACACTTCTGCATACTCTTTCTGTTCCGCAGATACCATTTGCAGATAGTCCTCAATATGAAGTTGTCTGTCCTTAAATCCATCTTTGGTTACATTCATTTACTCACATCTCCTAAAGTTCAGTCCTTCCCACTATGTTTGCAACCATAATGGTACTATGACCTCTGCTGACTTCTCGCCATTCGTTGTTACTGACGGTTTTCATACTCTGTTTCCAACCGCTGACGAAACCTCCCTTGGTACCACACGTCACTTTCTCTCCATATATCTGCCACATTTACTACAGTTAATTCCGAGTAGTTATTGGACTTTGGCTTGTGATGCAGCCTTATCCTTAACTATAGCCTGATGTGATTTCTGTTCGTCAGACCAGAGATTTGCCTCCACCTTCCTTCAGATTCCACCTCACGATGGACACCCTTGGTCTTGGCTGTATCCTTCCCACTACTAGGGCGGATTAGGGACTTTCACCCATTAGCGACGTGCGCCGCAAGGCGCACATCAAAAAAGCAGGAAATGTATTATCTTTCTTACATACATTTCCTGCTACATAAACAGTTGCTATATTTTATTTTTTCACTTCCATACAATGCCAAACATTTCTACCGCTTAATTATCTATCAGAACAATATCTTTTGGCGTGTCTTTCGTCACGGTTATCGTTACTTTTTCTGCTTTATTATATCCATCCGGCGTTGTCTTCTCATAAAACACATAGGTTTTTCCAATTTCCAAGACGATCTGCCTTCCAGATTCGCCTACCGTGATCCGTTTACTGGTATTCCATCAGTCATTCTCCTCGTAATATCCAATCGTTGCCCCACCAATATACTGCCCAGTTGATTTATCCTGTCTTTTCACGGTAAATATCATTTCCGATGCATTTTCCTGTTTTCTCGTCAGATTTTCTGGAGAACCATCATAAAAAACCGCACACCAGATGTCCTTATAGCGGGCAATCGCACCACAACGATATCCTTTGTTCTTGATGTTTCGATAATGTCCGGGACTGTGTTTCCACGAAAGCATCACTTCTTTGGCACTTGTCTGTCCACACGCCATATTTTCTCCTAAGGATATGTTGTTGACTACCAATGTATCGCCAAAAAAGTTCTCCATATCGGTTGGAAGATTTTTATGTCTATCATAACCACTATGCTTTAAACGGTACAGGGCAAACCGATATAACTCATCTGACCATATCAATGCTTTTGCACCTTTCTCTGCCCGGTACCGGTTCTGAATGTCAAATGCTTCCTTTGCCTGTGACTTATAGCCATCCTGTCCCTTTCCGATCACCTTGATACGATAACGGTACACACGCACTTTTCTGTGTTTTTTATACAGGCTGACCGTCATTGTCGTTTTACCGCCTTTTCTTCCTTTCATGACAATGTATTTTCTGCCTTTTGCTTTCGCTTTCAGCACCTTCCTGTTTTTGACTCGAACTTTTACTTTGGAATATTTCTGCAGTTTCGTCGGTGTGTAGCGAATAGAAGAATCCATGTTCAGATCAATCGTCATTTTTTTATGAATGACTTTCGTCTTTGCTTCTGCCACATTTTTCTGTGATGCCAATGTCATCAGCACCAACATCATGAACACGCCTGTTTTTACTAATCTTTTCATATCATTCACGCTCCTTGCTGTACGCTGGTCATTCCCAGCAATGTTAATTATATCGTATCTGTTAGTTTATTAAAGCATTTTATCACCCGGCACCGCTGTCCTTTTCATGGCTGCCTGCTCCATAAAAATCATACATGACCTGATTGCTGATATCCAGTTCCCCCTGCGACTTCGCCTGATACAGTACCGTAAGCATATAGGCTTTGTGATTATGTACCTTTGTCACCTGCTTTTGATACTGCTCGATCGCATAATCAATATCTAATCGATCCAGTTTCAAAAGCCTTGATTTTACAACAGCCGCCGGTTTGTCCTCTCCCATAACCCGGATAATCGGCTTCCCGGTGTTTAAAACATCATAAAGTACATCCTTTACCGTATTGAACTGCTTCTCCTTTCCACGAGGAATATACCTTGCTTCCAGTTCATAGTGCTGCACGATGAACTCCATCGAATAATCTTCTCGGATCACCTCCTGATCCTGATATGGATTAAGATTAGGATTTAATATACCAGTCTTTATATCAGGATTTATATTATAGTCTTTATTATTGTTACCCCCATTTGCGTTGCTACCGTAACCGTTATTACCGTTAGCGTTACTACCGTAAGGGGGGTAACGGTCATCTTTACCGTTAGTACCAAAAAGGGGGTAACGGTGATTTTCATCTTTTTCTGTAGCCGGATAGCTGATATTTTCAGACGAAACCTGTTCATTCTCTTCTTCAGATAAATCCGCCTGCCGCTTCTTTTCTGCTCTTGTCAGATTATTACTGGAAACCGTTCCATCGCAGCTATGATATAGTGTATGTGGTCCGAGATCCGGTTCATCTAACAACTCATACTCAGCCCGCCATACACCATTATCCGGCATAAAGTGAACCTTCAAATATCCAAAATCTTTTAATTCTTTCCACGCACTATCAAATGCCTTTTTCCCTTCTTTGGTCAGATTTCGGAAATCTTCTTTTGTCCATTTCTTATCCGGCATGGAGATATATGCCTGTATGACAAGATATAGTCCTTTTGCTTTCAAAGAAATGTTCGTGTCTCTGGTAATCTCATTTTGAACGACTGTAAATCCTTTTTTGCTTCGGAAGAAACCTTCTGCCATGTTATCACCTACCTGCCATCGACCGGTTGCTCCTCATCCGAAACGGACGAAAAATCACTGTCTTTATTTGCCGGTTTCTCCGCACTTTTCTTCTGTGCAAATTCAACCTCTTCTGTAATAATACTGAAACCATAGACCTTGCTTCCCTCTTTGGTCGTATAGTTGTTATTCTGCACCCGTCCAATGACTAATACACGGGAGCCGCTATGAAAATATCTCTCGACAAATTCCGCCTGCCTTCCAAAGGAAGTGCAGTGAAAGAAATCGGCATCGGCTTCTCCGTCACGCTTTGCCCGCCGGTTTACAGCAAGATCAAATTTGGTAATGACAACTTCACTTCCATCCTCTGCTGTCTTTCTCGTTGTTTTGGGATTTCTTGTCATATTTCCAAGTAAAATAATCTTATTCATTCTGTGCACTTCCTTTCTTTCGTTTCCATGTTTCTAACAGTTCAAAAATGATATTCATCATTTCCTCTTCTGTGGTTTCTTCCTCAAAATACTCTGACAGCCGTTCATTTTTCAGAGTAATTTCCTTTTTTCTCTTCTGCTTCTGTGCAGAAATAAGATAGCGTTCCAGCATCTCTGCATCCAATTTTCCATCCACACTGAGCTGCTTGATCGTATTTGCCTGTACCGCCGACAGTTTCTTTGGATACCGGCAGAGTGCTTCATAAACCATTCGCTGCTCTTCAGCCGTCAAAACTGATAAACTGACGCCCTGACCAAGTCCAAGCCGCTTATGATCGACTAATGCCAAAAGATCATCATTCAGCCTGGCAAGCCAGATGTATCTTTGAATCGACTTGTAATTCTCACCGCTTTCCTCCGACATCATCTTCAGGCTGTTTCCTGCTTTCCCCTGATTCTTCATGGCATCATACTTGATCTTATACGCCTTTGCTTTTTCACTTGGTCGGATATTTTCCCGCTGAATGTTAGAATCCACCATCACCATACTGGCTTCATCGTCGTTCAGCTCCTTTACAAAGACCGGCATGGTTTCCAAGCCAAGCACTTCACACACATGCTTCCTTGTATGTCCTGCAATGATCTCGTAACCGCCCTGTTCCCGTTTCCGTACAATTCCCGGCACCAGCACTCCATGCTCTCTGACACTCTCAATCATCTCTTCCAATTCTTCATCCGAACGGATCTGAAACGGGTGGTTATGAAACTCATGCAGCTCAGAAAGCGGTATCTCTTTCACATCGCCCGTTTCTGCAGTTTCCTCCACAACCTTGCCTCCAAAGAGGTCATCAAAACTCGTCAATTTCACATTTTTTAAAGCCTTTGTTCTACTCATGAGCGATTACCTCCTTCGTCAGTTCTTCATAAGCTTTTGCTACCGGATGCTTTTTATCCAGCGAAAAAATACTTACTCCAGCCGCTGATGTTTCAGAGGCTTTTACGGAAAACGGGATTTTGCTCTCGAAGATAGGAATGGAATCTCCGTAATACTCGTTTATCAGTTCCATAATGTCCTTCGCATAATTGGTCCTTGCATTCAGCATGGAGATCAATATCCCCTCAAACCGAATCGACGGATTCAGATGTTTCTTCACCCTGCAGATCGTTGTGATCAACTGCTCCAATCCTTTTACCGGCAGATAGGCTGCCTGTACCGGGATCAACACACTGTCCGCTGCAGTAAGGGAATTTACAGTTATCATTCCAAGACTCGGCATACAGTCGATAAGAATGTAGTCATAGAACTCCCTCATACTTTCCACATAAGTTTTCAAAACTAACTCCCTACTCATGGCATTCACAAGCGATACATCCACACCGGACAGATTGATGTTGCATGGCATAAGGTCAAATCCCTCTTCGTGTTGAACAATCCCCTCTATCACATCCACATCCTTATCCATAATGATCTGCTCCATAATGTCAGGCAGTGCCACGTCCAGCTCATCCGGATTCATAATGCCAAGACTCTGTGACAGATTTCCCTGTGGATCTGCATCGATCACAAGCACCTTCTTTCCTTCTCTGACTAAACCTGCTCCAAGATTCACTGTTGTGGTGGTTTTGGACACGCCACCTTTTTGATTGCATATAGCGATTACTTTACACATAATTCTGACCCTCCGTATTTTTTTAATTTGTTACTACTGTTTTTTAACGATCCGCCGATACTGAACACACGCATGACAGTACTTTGGATTTTTTTGATTCGACTTAATATCAGACACCTCAATAATCTCATATTGCTTGTCCTTTTCTAATCTCTTGATCATGTGTCGAACTTCTTTTCTCGTATCTGAGATATTCAAAAATCCTATCTTCATCACCTCCAGATTTGCATATTGTATAAAATAAAAAATGGGAACAAATCCTAACCGTTTTTAACAATTAAGACTTATTCCCAAATTTTGCTTTCTCTTATTGCAAAACAAGGGAAAGCATTTCATAATACTTTCCCTTGCTGATAGTATGCATATTAGATATATACTTTAATGGTAATATCTTTAAATCTGTTGGCTTTCGTGTACTCATCACGCTGTGCCATAAAGGCTTTCACATCGTCACGAGTAACCGTTATATCACAACAGTGAACATACTGCTTATTATTTACTCTTTTCGGCGATTGCTGCCTGAGCTGCTGCCAAACGTGCAATCGGTACACGGAATGGAGAGCAGGATACATAGTCAAGACCAATCTTGTTGCAGAACTCAACAGAAGATGGGTCACCACCGTGCTCACCACAAATACCGCAGTGAAGTTTGCTGTTTACAGGTTTTCCAAGTTTCAGAGCTGTTTCCATCAACTTGCCAACACCTTCCTGGTCAAGTTTAGCAAATGGATCGTTCTCGAAGATTTTAGCATCATAGTATGCATCCAAGAACTTACCAGCATCATCACGGGAGAAACCGAATGTCATCTGAGTCAAATCGTTTGTTCCGAAGCAGAAGAAGTCAGCCTCTTTAGCGATTTCGTCAGCAGTCAATGCTGCACGAGGAATCTCGATCATAGTACCAACCTCATACTCAAGGTTTACACCTGCTGCTGCGATTTCAGCATCTGCTGTCTCAACAACGAAATTCTTAACATATTTCAACTCTTTTACTTCGCCAACCAATGGAATCATAATTTCAGGTTTAACATTCCAGTCCGGATGCTCTTTCTGAACTTCGATTGCAGCGCGGATAACTGCCTTTGTCTGCATCTTAGCGATTTCCGGATAAGTTACAGCAAGACGACATCCACGATGTCCCATCATTGGGTTGAACTCATGCAGGGAAGCGATGATTGCTTTGATATCCTCAACGGATTTACCCTGTGCATCAGCCAATTTCTTAATATCAGCTTCCTCTGTAGGAACGAACTCATGAAGAGGTGGATCCAAGAAACGGATGGTAACCGGATTTCCTTCCAAAGCTTCATACAATGCTTTGAAGTCTCCCTGCTGATATGGAAGAATCTTATCAAGAGCAGCTTCACGCTCTTCTACTGTATCGGAACAGATCATCTCACGGAAAGCAGCAATTCTGTCTTCCTCGAAGAACATATGCTCTGTACGGCAAAGTCCGATACCTTCTGCACCAAGCTCACGAGCTTTCTTAGCATCTGCCGGTGTATCTGCATTTGTACGAACTTTCATTGTACGGAACTTGTCAGCCCATTCCATAACACGGCCGAACTCACCTGCGATTGTAGCATCAACAGTTTTGATAACGCCATCGTAGATGTTACCGGTAGAACCATCAATTGAGATATAATCTCCTTCATGGTACTCTTTGCCGGCCAATGTGAATTTCTTGTTTTCCTCATCCATGTTGATATCGCCACAACCGGATACACAACATGTACCCATACCACGTGCAACTACGGCAGCGTGGCTTGTCATACCACCACGAACAGTCAAGATACCCTGAGATGCTTTCATACCAGTGATATCTTCCGGAGAAGTCTCAAGACGTACAAGTACGACTTTCTCGCCTCTCTCATTCCACTCTACAGCATCTTCTGCTGTAAATACGATTTTACCACAAGCAGCTCCCGGAGAAGCACCAAGTGCTTTACCAATTGGAGTAGCAGCTTTCAATTCTGCTGCATCAAACTGTGGGTGAAGAAGTGTATCCAAGTTACGAGGATCGATCATTGCTACTGCTTCTTCTTCTGTCTTATGTCCTTCATCAACGAGGTCACAAGCAATCTTCAAAGCAGCCGGAGCGGTTCTCTTACCGTTACGGCACTGAAGCATGTAAAGTTTTTTGTTCTCTACAGTAAACTCCATATCCTGCATATCATGGTAGTGATTCTCAAGGATATCACATACTTTGATAAATTCAGCATATGCTTCTGGGAATTCCTGCTCCATCTGAGCGATTGGCATTGGTGTACGAACACCGGCAACTACGTCCTCGCCCTGTGCGTTCTTAAGGAACTCACCCATCAATTTATTCTCGCCTGTAGCAGGGTCACGAGTGAAGGCAACACCTGTACCGGACTCATCATTCAAGTTACCGAATACCATAGGCATTACGTTAACTGCTGTTCCCCATGAATAAGGGATATCATTGTCACGACGGTATACGTTTGCACGAGGGTTGTCCCAAGAACGGAATACAGCCTCGATAGCAAGTTTCAACTGCTCAACCGGATCTGATGGGAAATCTTCACCAAGCTGTTTTTTGTACTCAGCTTTGAACTGCTCAGCCAAAGTCTTAAGATCAGCTGCTGTCAAATCTACGTCATACTCAACGCCTTTTTCAGCTTTCATTTTATCAATGAGCTGCTCGAAATATTTCTTACCAACTTCCATAACGACATCGGAGAACATCTGGATGAAACGTCTGTAAGAATCGTATACGAAACGCTCGAATTTAGGATCCGGGTTTCCTTCGATCATTGCAGCTACTACTTCGTCATTCAAACCAAGGTTAAGGATAGTATCCATCATACCAGGCATGGATGCACGAGCACCGGAACGTACGGAAACGAGAAGTGGATTTTTGAGGTCACCGAACTTTTTACCGTTCACTTCCTCCATCCATTTAACACCTTCCATTGTCTGAGCCATAATCTCATCA
Source organism: Clostridium sp. AF37-5 (assembly GCF_003477605.1). Classification (GTDB taxonomy): domain Bacteria; phylum Bacillota; class Clostridia; order Lachnospirales; family Lachnospiraceae; genus Eubacterium_F. The sequence goes on along the minus strand of NZ_QUDR01000010.1, from coordinate 33,011 downwards.
TTGATTTTACGGCCATCTTCATAATACTGCGTACATGCTTCTGTACTGATAGTGAAACCCTGTGGTACCGGAAGACCGATTTCAGTCATCTCCGCAAGGTTAGCACCTTTACCACCAAGCAGATTACGCATGGTCATGTTACCTTCTTTGAAGGTATAAACCCATTTGTTTGCCATGATACTTATTTCCTCCTAAATAATATAATAATGTATTTTGACACAGAAACATTTGCATAGAAATAACGCAACAGTTCTGCGGTCGCTGACTCCATTGTAACATAAAGAACGCCGAGAGAAAAGCACTTTTTTCGTCTTATCCGATTTTTTGGTAATTTAATTGACAAACCATTACAATCACACTATAATTTTTATAACTGCGGTATTATATATAAGAAGATAATTTTTTTATATAAAATGCCCTGCAAATACATTTACAATGAAATAATGGAGGTTCCTATGATACGCATAATTACGGACAGTCTGTGCGATTTAACCATGGACTATGCAAAAGAATTAAACATCGATATCATGCCGCTTACCGTTCGTTTTGGGGAAGACGATTTTAAATGTGGTATTGATCTCACCAACGAAGCTTTCTATGACAAACTTACAAACGACAGTAACAATCCTTCTACCGCCGCTGTCAATCCATTTGAATTCGAGGAAATTTTCAAAAAATACATCGATGCCGGCGATGAAGTCGTGGCAGTCCTCTTTTCCAAATACATGAGTGCAACATTTCAGTCCGCATCCATTGCCGCAGAAAACATCAATTCTGACCGTCTGTATTTGATTGACTGTGAAACGGGAGCCATGGGACAGGGACTTTTAGTTGAAACTGCTGTCACTTTGCGTGACGAGGGAAAATCCGCAAAAGAAATTGCCGACACCATTCAGACCCTTTTAAAGAAAACCGCAACCTATATCGTCGTAGATTCACTGGAATACTTAAAACGTGGCGGACGAATCAGTAAAAGTGCAGCACTGCTTGGCGGCCTGATGAAAGTACATCCGGTTTTACAGGTTATTGCCGACGGTGCAAAACCAATTGATAAGGTAAAAGGAAAGAAATCCGCAAATGCATGGCTGATTAACAAATTAAAAGACCAGCCGGCAGATGAAAATTATAAACTCGTAATCGGACATTCAAATGCGCCGGAGCGGGCAAAAGCATTTGAAGAACAACTTCGTGAGGCAGGTATTAAAAATGAAATTCTGACCACCTGCATCGGACCGGTCGTAGGAACACATATCGGTCCAAACTGTTTGGGAATTGGATATATCATCAAATAAATAAAATGGATAGAGAACAAAAAAACTATATATAAAGGAGACAACTATGCCTAAAAGAGAAGACATTAACAAAGTATTAATCATCGGTTCCGGTCCGATTATCATCGGACAAGCCTGCGAGTTTGACTACTCCGGAACACAGGCCTGCAAGGCGCTCAGAAAACTTGGTTACGAAATCGTTTTGGTCAATTCCAACCCGGCAACCATTATGACAGACCCGGAAATTGCAGATGTAACTTACATCGAGCCACTGAACGTAAACCGTTTGGAGCAAATCATTGCCAAAGAGCGTCCGGATGCCGTTTTACCAAACCTCGGCGGTCAGTCCGGCTTAAACCTTTGTGCCGAATTGGCAAGTGAGGGAATTCTTGACAAATACGGCGTACAGGTAATCGGTGTGCAGGTCGATGCCATTGAACGTGGAGAAGACCGTATCGAATTCAAGAAATCCATGGATGCCATTGGCGTTGAAATGGCAAGAAGCCAGGTATCCTACAGCGTAGATGAAGCGTTAGCCATTGCGGATGAATTAGGATATCCGGTTGTTTTACGCCCTGCTTACACAATGGGCGGCGCCGGCGGCGGTCTTGTCTATAATAAAGAAGAATTAAAAACTGTTTGTGCCCGTGGACTTCAGGCAAGTTTAGTTGGACAGGTTCTTGTCGAGGAATCCATCCTTGGCTGGGAAGAATTAGAGCTTGAAATTGTACGTGACGCCGATGGCAATATGATTACCGTCTGCTTCATTGAAAACATTGACCCAATGGGAACGCATACCGGTGATTCTTTCTGTTCCGCACCGATGCTTACCATTTCCGAAGAAGTGCAGAAACGTCTTCAGGAACAGGCATACCGCATTGTCGATTCCGTCAAAGTAATCGGCGGCACTAATGTACAGTTTGCTCATGATCCGGTTTCCGATCGAATCGTTGTTATCGAAATCAACCCAAGAACTTCCCGTTCTTCTGCACTGGCATCCAAAGCTACCGGTTTCCCAATCGCTTTAGTTTCCGCTATGCTTGCTGCCGGTCTTACTTTGAAAGACATCGAATGTGGAAAATACGGAACCTTAGATAAATACAAACCGGACGGTGACTATATTGTAATTAAATTTGCGCGCTGGGCTTTTGAAAAATTCAAAGGTGTAGAAGATAAATTAGGAACTCAGATGCGTGCCGTCGGCGAAGTAATGAGCATCGGAAAAACCTATAAAGAGGCTTTCCAGAAAGCAATCCGAAGCTTAGAGACCGGCCGCTATGGTTTAGGTTTTGCCAAAGATTATAATGAAAAATCAAAAGAAGAACTACTTCGTATGTTAGCTACTCCTTCGAGTGACCGCCATTTCATTATGTATGAGGCGCTTAGAAAGGGCGCTACCGTAGACGAAATCTTTGATATTACAAAAGTAAAACACTACTTTGTTGAACAGATGAAAGAACTTGTTGAGGAAGAGGAAGCCATCGCAAAATCCAAAGGTTCTCTTCCATCCAATGAGCAGCTTATTTCCGCTAAGAAAAATGGCTTCTCGGATAAATACTTAAGTCAGATTCTTGCGATTCCGGAAGATGACATCCGCAATAAGAGAATCGAACTTGGCATTGAGGAGGCCTGGGAAGGTATTCACGTAAGCGGAACCAAAGACAGTGCTTATTATTATTCAACTTACAACGCCAAAGACAAAAATCCGGTCAGCGAAGAAAAGAATAAAATCATGATTCTCGGTGGTGGTCCAAACCGAATCGGTCAGGGTATCGAATTTGACTACTGCTGTGTTCACGCAGCACTTGCTTTGAAAAAACTCGGCTTTGAGACGATTATCGTAAACTGTAATCCGGAGACGGTTTCCACCGACTACGATACATCCGACAAATTGTACTTTGAGCCTTTAACATTGGAAGATGTTTTAAGCATTTACAAAAAAGAAAAACCACTCGGTGTAATTGCTCAGTTTGGTGGACAGACACCGCTTAATTTGGCAGCCGAACTGGAGAAAAACGGAGTTAAAATTCTTGGCACGTCTCCATCTGTTATCGACTTGGCGGAAGACCGCGATTTGTTCCGTGCCATGATGGACAAATTAGGAATTCCAATGCCGGAAGCAGGCATGGCAACAACCGTTGATGAAGCACTGGAAATTGCGAAAAAAATTGGTTATCCGGTTATGGTTCGTCCTTCTTATGTACTTGGCGGACGCGGCATGGAAGTCGTATATGATGACGAAAGTCTTACCGACTACATGAAAGCAGCCGTAGGTGTTACACCGGACCGTCCGATTTTGATTGACCGTTTCTTAAATCACGCATTGGAATGTGAAGCAGATGCCATCAGCGATGGAACACACGCTTTCGTTCCTGCTGTTATGGAACATATTGAGCTTGCCGGTGTACACTCCGGAGACTCTGCCTGCATTATTCCATCGGTTCATATTTCCGAGGAAAATGTTGCGACAATCAAAGAATACACGAAAAAGATTGCGGAAGAGATGCATGTTAAAGGTCTCATGAATATGCAGTATGCCATTGAAAATGGAACGGTTTACGTTCTGGAGGCAAATCCAAGAGCTTCCCGTACGGTACCGCTTGTTTCCAAAGTATGTAACATCCGCATGGTGCCTTTAGCTACCGACATTATTACTTCAGAACTTACAGGCCGCCCATCACCGGTATCCTCTTTGAAGGAACAGAATATTCCATATTTCGGTGTCAAAGAAGCCGTATTTCCATTCAACATGTTCCCAGAGGTTGACCCTCTGCTCGGACCGGAAATGCGCTCTACCGGCGAGGTACTTGGTCTTTCCACCTACTATGGCGAGGCGTTCTACAAAGCACAGGAAGCAACACAGACAAAACTTCCTTTGAAAGGAACTGTATTAATTTCCGTAAACCGCAAGGACAAACCGGAAGTAGTTGAAGTTGCTAAATTATTCGCCGAGGCAGGCTTTAAGATTCTGGCAACCGGTAAGACACACGAAATCATTACCGATGCCGGCGTTGAGGCAGAGAAAGTATTGAAATTGTATGAAGGTCGTCCAAATGTACTGGATTTAATTACAAACGGCGATATCGATTTAATTATCAACTCACCGGTTGGCAAAGACAGCGTACACGATGACAGTTACTTGCGCAAAGCAGCAATTAAAGCAAAAATCCCTTATATGACAACTATCGCTGCTGCCAAAGCAAGTATTAAAGGAATCTTGTATGTTCAGAAACATGGCAATGGTGAGGTAAAATCCTTGCAGCAGATTCACAGTGAAATTTCTGATAAATAATTTATCTACAACAAAAAAAGCTGCGTCTTGTAAACACAAGACGCAGTTTTTTTATATACCATATTTTTATTTAGTTGGAACGTTTTTCACATGTTTAATCCATTTTCCCTTTTTGCTTCGATATGTCATCGTCACACAATAAGTCTTCTTTTTCTTCGCCTTTTTCCGTATACATACTTTCCGGGATATTTTGTACGAATATGTCATATGCGCCTTTTTCGCTCCACGAATTGCCTTTGCTCCTTTTACCGTGCAAACACTTGTCTTCATGCTTTTGTCAGCAGTTAATTTTGTTTTCTTTCCCTTAATGTAAATCTTTTTCACAAAGAAAGGATTTTTTTCATCCCCCTGCATGATTCCTAGACGAACCTTTTTCACTTTAGCATCAACGTAAAGTTTTTTTATGGAAAATTTCTTACTGCTGCCCTTACAAAAATCATTTGTCCAAAACGAATAATAGCCAATTCCTTTGTCCTCTCCCTGAGCCAAATGCCACTCTTCAATCGGCTTCGAAAAAAGACGGCTTTCATAAGACAACGAATAAAATCCTTTAGAGTAGACTTTCTTTAATGAAGTACAATCCGCAAACGCTTCATTATACATAGCAACGCCATCATTTAAATGTAATTCTGTCAAACTGCTGCAGCCAAAAAATGCATACTCTCTAACAAACAAAACATCTTTCGGCAAATAAAGTTTTTTCAAATTTTTACACTGATAAAACGCCATTACTCCAATGTTTGTTACTGTTTTTGGTATTGTTATTTTTGTCACTTTATCTGCATTTGTCAGTACCGTAAAAGACTGACGATTCACACTTAAATTTACCTCATTCGTCAAAATTTTTCCGGAATAACCAAGACTGACCACTTTGTACCCATCAATGGTTTGCGGAATCATAATTTCCGTATCATCTGACGCAATCTTTCTCAATTCAATTTCCTTTTTTGCCGCATCAATCACACGATAAGAGTATTTACCGCTTTTTACAAAAGCACCGGTATCGCGCCAATCCTCCACCGTATCTTCCCTTACAATCGTTTTTTCAGTTGCAGCCGGCGTGTCTGCTTTGCTTACTTTTGCCGTCAGTGGCGATGCCACAGCAAGTAACATAAACACCAAAACGCCCATCACAATTTTTGTTCTTTTACCACCAAACCACTTTTTATAAACAATCTCTGCTGCCATACTTCCTATCACCCCTCCTAAAAGATTTAATAATAAATCGTCCACATCGACACTTCGATAACAATAACCTAAGGCAGAGTTAAATACGCCCTGCAAAATTTCAATTGATAAGCTGGTAAGAAAACATATGATAAAAACCGTTTTCTTTTTATGTTTCTGTTTCCAGCTTAAAATCGCAGTAAAAAAACCATACGGAACAAACAACAATATATTTCCTATACATTGAAATAAAAATACACTTTGATATCCTGAGAAAAAATCTTTTATATACCCAAAGATACTACGAAAAGGTACAAAATTATTTGTTTGCCCCAATTCATATTCAATATTCAATGCAATTTCCTCTTGTTGTATTGGAAACGGAAAATACACCACAACAAATATCCCTGCCAGAGTAAACAAAGCCATCACATATGCTATGAATAAATAAATTCCACTCTTCGTCCTTATATCCCATTCATGCATACAAAACAAAAGCACACCGGCAAATACAACAAACTGTACAAACAAAATGGTTGGTAACAAATATGTAATCATGTACATCTCCCCCTCTCATATTTTCAATTCCATTACCAATTTATTTTTCCAGTTCCCTGAATACGTTTTCCGTCTTCCTTTTTCCAAAATTGATATTGACAACTTCCATGATTCGAAAATGTAATTGTCTGTTTGTTACCAGCCTTTTTGTTTATTGTTTTTGTAGCATAGGTTTTCGAAAAAAATATGTCATTGCTTACTTGTTTTACAACAAAACTCTTACTTCCCCAATGCGAAACATTAAATGATATTTTTATCTTTTGCGCTTTTCCATTATACACTCTACTTGGTAAATAATGCGCAAAATCATAAACAAAACTTCTCGAAAACGCTATTGAATAAGAGAAACTCAGCACAAATGCAACACCCACAATACACGCAATCCTTTTTCAATTAATTCTTACCATCTTTCTTACATCTCCATTTCTTAATTATGTTGAGAGATTAGATATAATAAATCCAATCCATAGTTATAGTACCGCTTATAATGATAACACATTCTAACGATAACAGATTCTAAAATTCGTGAACGGACAAAAATTGGGAGTGAACGGACATTTTTTGTTAGCTTTTTTCGAAATTCCAGTAATTCAGCAGAAAAAATTTGTGACTCGTGGGTTTTGAGTACGTCAGTAGGTGTTGCAAGAAGTCCAGTGGACTTCTGTTATGCAACGACCGAAGCGGAGCGGAGACCTCTGGTAGTTTCAGTGCCCCTACTGCTACGTACTCAACTAGCGAGAGCGGCGCAAGAGGTTCGGGGAACCTCTGACCTGCGTGGACCGGAGTGGAACGGAGAACCACGAGACGCAAAGTTTTTCTACTGAATTACGGAAGCAAAGAAAAGCCAACAAACACATTCATTCTCCTCCCACAACTTATCAATTTTTACACCAGCGGAATCACCACATCAGCAACAAACCACTCCCCTTTTGTATGTATCTCAAAATCTCCGTCAACACTCTCGACCATGTGACGAATACTTTTAATTCCATAACCATGAAGCTCTTTATCTTTTTTCGACGTTTTAATTCCCATTACAGAATTAAATTTCTCTTTGCCGTCATAGGTATTGGAAATTCGGATAATGAGCATTTTCTTTGCATATTTTATTGTAATCTTAATCTTTTTATCTTGCACTTTTTCGCACGCTTCTATTGCATTGTCAAGAAGATTTGTCAGGATTCCCATAAGCACATAGGCAGAAACATTCAAATCTTTTGGAACTTTGACATCCATTTTAGTTTCAATCCCAAGGCGGTCTGACTCCTGCAATTTATAGCTGAGAATACTGTCAATGACAAAATTGTCCGTTCGCTCAAACTTCGTCTGGAAAAGTTCCCCTTCCTGCATTTCATTTAAGTACGCTGTCAGTTTTTCTTTTTCGCCCTGACTGTTCATAAATGCAAGCATGGAAATATGTTTCTGAAAATCATGCCGCTGAATTCTAAGTTCTTCATCCATCTGATGCATCAGTTTAAGCTGACGGTTCTGATACACATTTAGCTGCTCCAGTTTTTCCTTTTCAAAACGCACGCGCATATTTTCAATCTGAACGTCACACAGATAAAATACCAAAACATTCATGACAAACAAAATAACCGTACAGCCAAGCATATTTAACCAGTAAAAATTCTGCTGGCAAATCATCAAATCAAGGTAAAGTGAAAACACCGGGAGCACAATCGTTACCGCCCAGTAAAGAATCGGAATCTCTCTTCCTTTCTGCAGATTGCGAAAGTTTCGTATCATAAGCACGACAAGATACTGCACGACCGGCAGTGCCACCATGCCCCAGACGTTGTAATATTCTCTCGACTGGAATACATTTAAATCCAAAAATCCGGTTGCAAGTCCCACGATACATTCTGCTAAAGTCATGCTGACAAAAGCAAAGACTGAATACAAAAGGCCTTGTTTCCAGCCGCTCTCGTACCCAAAAAAGGCAATCAATACAAGCATAACATAAGAACTAAGTCCCGTAAGAATTGGAATATCTATAAAAACATTTAACAGCATGGTTATCGCAAAAAAGAGCACAAAGGCTAAAAATTCAATGCCTGCCCCACGCTTGCTTTTCCCAAAAAAGCATCGGTACAACAGCCATAATTCGTAAGATTGAAATATATTGGCAATAATATAAAAAGTAGCAAAAAGCATCTCAGTCCTCCATCAGTTCATGATTAATGAATTCATCTTTAAATTGTTTTCTACGGCTTTTTCCTATTATAATCTCTTTGCCATCTGACATCTTCACCTTTGACATAGAATATTCCGAAACATAATTCAGGTTAATCAGATAACTCTTATGACAACGGCTGAATCCATGTTTTTCGTAAATGTCACAAAGCTGCTGCAGCGAATTCCCCGCAAAAGCCACTCTCCCATCCTTACAATGAACTTCAACACCTTTTCCCGCTCCTACAAAATACACAATATCCTTCAAACATACACTTTTATAAACACCATCTTCACGGTACCGAAAAGCAAGCGTTCCCGTATTAACACGCTCACGCACGAGGTCAATATCTTTTACAACATCCTTGTGTTTTAACGGTTTTAAATGAAAATTCAATGGATGCACATCAAATAAATCCATACAATAATTTGATTTTCCGGAGATAAAAACCAAATAAATCAAATCCATTTTCCATGCACTGCGAATCATCTGCCCCAGTTCAATTCCATTCTTCTGTGGCAGTTCAATATCAAGAAACAGCATGTCATACCACTGACCGGACTGTAACTGCTGCTGCAATGTCTCCGCACTATGATACACGTCAACATAGAGACGCGTTGCATTTTCATAGTTATATTGTTCAATCCACCCCTCAAGCTGAGAGCATACGCCTTTGTCATCATCACAAATTGCAATATTCACTGCGTATCACCTGCCTGCGTATTTATTTCCATTCTTTCGGAAGTATGGCATTTCCTCCAAATCCTTTATGTTTCCAATTGTCCTTCGACTTATCAAACGATGTCACCTGCAAAATCTGCCATGGGTTTGATTTTTTCAAAGAACGATATACTTTTTTCAAAGGTACCCACTGTCTGTTATGCGTCAAATCTCCGGAATCCCCGAGAAAAATTTTATCGCTTTTCTCATCATATAAAAACAATGTCACATAATGCCCCGGCGTATCTTTCCAGTAACAATCGCTGTCATTACTGCTCACCACAACAATACATGCCAGTGATTCTTTCACTAACTTTTGAAACGCTTCGTATTTGCCGGGCTTACGAAAAACATCTGACGTAAAACCAAGTTCTTTTAACGTAGCCTTCATATAGCCCCAGTCGATAGCACCACCACCGCCATAGCCACTCACTTTTTTTGCATACCGGTACATATCAACCGGTGAACTTTCATACGAAGAAAATGTCGTATAAATATTTGCCATGCAGCACAAACCGCATCCAAAAGCACCAAAGGAGCCACCATCGTAAAACTCTTTGCCCCATTTACCGGACCACTCTCTGCGCCCCTCATAAGCCTTTGGTCCCTGAAAGAAAGTTGCTACTTTTTGGGTCGGATCAGGCGTCGGTGTCGGTTTTTGTGTCGGAGACAACGACGGCAAAGCGGTCACCTTCGGCGTAACCGCTGTCTGTTTTAATGTTTCTTTTGTCTGCTTTGACCCGGCCGGGAAAAACTGATTTAATAAAGCAGCGGCTGCCAGCATCCCGATGCTTAACAAGATGATGACAGCCAGTTGCTTTTTAGTAACTTCGCGTTTCTGCATAAAGTCTCCTAAAATGTAAATTTATCCGCAAAATACTCTTTCAAATCTACAATTTTAACTCTTTCCTGTTCCATAGTATCACGGTCACGTACCGTAACCATACCATCTTCTTCTGAATCAAAATCATAAGTAACACAATATGGTGTACCGATTTCATCCTGACGGCGGTAGCGTTTACCGATATTACCACGGTCGTCATATTCACAGTTGTAAGTCTTGCTGAGCTCTTCAAATACTTTTTCAGCATTCTCATTCAATTTCTTTGACAATGGCAGCACACCAATTTTAACCGGTGCCAATGCCGGATGGAAATGAAGAACCGTACGAACATCCGGTTTTTCTTTCGTTCCAATATTTTCTTCATCATAAGCACTGCAAAGGAAGGCAAGTGTTACACGGTCTGCTCCCAGTGAAGGCTCAATTACATAAGGAATGTATTTCTCACGTTTTTCATCATCAAAATATTCCATCGGCTCGCCGGAAGTATTCTGATGCTGTGTCAAATCGTAATCTGTACGGTCTGCGATTCCCCAAAGTTCGCCCCAGCCAAATGGGAACAAGAACTCAAGGTCTGTCGTTCCCTTACTGTAGAAGCAAAGTTCTTCCGGTGAATGGTCACGCGCACGCATCTCATCTTCTTTGATGCCAAGGCTCTGCAGCCAATCGATACAGAACTGACGCCAGTAGTTAAACCACTCCAAATCCGTTCCCGGCTCACAGAAAAATTCAAGTTCCATCTGTTCAAACTCACGGGTACGGAATGTAAAGTTACCCGGCGTAATCTCATTACGGAATGACTTACCAATCTGTCCAATACCAAACGGAATTTTTTTGCGCGACGTACGCTGTACATTTTTAAAGTTTACAAAAATACCCTGTGCCGTCTCCGGACGAAGATATACGGTATTTTTTGCATCTTCGGTTACACCCTGGAATGTTTTAAACATCAGGTTAAACTGACGAATTTCCGTAAAATTGTGTTTTCCACAACTTGGGCATGCAATTTTGTGTTCTTCGATAAACTGTTCCATCTGCTCATTGGACCAGCCATCTACAGAACCATCTAATTCAATGTCATTGTCTCCTGCAAACTCTTCAATCAACTGGTCTGCACGGAAACGCTCATGACACTCTTTACAATCCATCAGAGGGTCGGAAAAGCCGCCAAGGTGTCCGGATGCTACCCATGTCTGCGGATTCATAAGAATCGCACAGTCCACACCAACATTGTATTTATTCTCCTGAATAAACTTCTGCCACCATGCTTTTTTTACATTATTTTTTAATTCTACACCGAGATTTCCATAATCCCATGTATTCGCTAAACCACCGTAAATCTCAGAACCCGGATAGATAAATCCACGGCTCTTAGCCAGTGCAACGATTTTGTCCATTGTCTTTTCCATCGTCTTCCTCCATTGCTTTCATTTTCTCTCAATATTGTACTATTTTAGCGATGTTTTTGCAAGTAAAATAATTTGTGGGGGATATTCTATATGGATGGTAGTTTTTGAGGTTTCCGGTAATTCATTAAGAAAAGTTTACATCTCGTGGGACGGCTCCCGCCTGGTTGAGTTGCGTAACAGCAGGGGCACTGAAACTACCAGTGCCACCTGCTGACGCACTCAAAACCCACTCGATGCAAATCTTTTCTTAGTGAATTACCAGAATTCTCAAAGGCCAACATGGAATATTTCCTGCAAATAATTTTCTCAAATGGGGAAATGATGCTGAGCAGAGCAATAAAGACCGTAGATTCCCTCATGCGAAACTACGGTCTTTTGCTTACACATAGTAAATCGTAATTCCACCAAAGTTATTGCTTCCCTCTAATGTGAGTGTTGCCGTGACTTCGCCGTTTCTGTTATTTTTTTCATCAATTCCACCAAAACTGCTCTCTACATGGTTCACAATCTGCCACTCTTTTGGCACGAAAAGTTCGACACCGGCAAATGATGAATCAATGTTTATTGTTGCATTTCCCGATGGGATTCTTGCCTGGTCAAGATACACCTTAACCCCTGCAAAACTGGCATCTATTTCCGCATAGCGAAAATCTTCCGATGTGATGTAGCGGATGACACTGCCAAAAGTTGACGAAATATCCAGTTCGTCACCATTGAGTTTTTCACCCTTCACTTCGTCCCATTCATCTCTTTTTTTAGAGTGCCCGCGATGGACTATTTTTTTCCGAAAACGCCCAAAGATCAGGTGCAGGCCAATCGTCAAAAGAAGGGCTGCCAGTAAAACCGTCCATGGCGTGATTGCCGTGATTCCAAGCGGTTTATCGTAGATAATTGCGATAAAAGCAAGTGGAAATAAAATTCCGCCAAAGTGAACATGTGGGATACTCGCCACAATAACGGCGATGCATACAACGGTAAACAACAGTGAAAATACGCCTACTGCCGGAAGGTATCCAAGCTGGCTCACAACCAGATAGGCACCCGCCAAGATTAAAAATACGCCCCAAAAATAATTTTTTTTCATCATCTCATCCTCATTTCTACTAATTTTTCTTTTAATACTCTGCTATAATGTCTGGATACAAAAATCTGCTTATGGGAATTTCGAAATGCCGCGCAGCTCGTTGTCGACAGATTACTCTTTTGCAGCGAATAAATTTCCGACACATTGGCAATCGTCGATTTGGAAACACGCAGAAATTGATTTGGAAGAATCTCCTCCAATTCGTAGAGCCGCTGTTTCGTCTCATATATTTCATCTCTTGTGTGAACCTGAACTATTGTTCCTTCGGTTTCAAAAAACAAAATATCCAAAACATCCACATAACACTCCAAATCTCCCTGATAAAGAACCAGCCGTTTTGTCTCCGTATGACCGGATGCAAATGCCTCTTGAATTTTTTGCAGTTCCTCAGTCATCCGGCGGCAGTGAATCCTTATTTCATCATCCGGCAGATTCTCATCCAACTCAATGGTAATCTTCATAATCGCCTCCCTCTTCGTGTGTAATGCCATTATAGCAAAAGAAAATGGATTGTAAACCCATTTTCCGTAAGTGGTTCTATTTCGTTTGTAAGTGGTAAAAATAAGGAATCAAAATTCTATATCCAACATATCCAGTGAGTGAAACACACGGTCTGTGTGCGCCTTAAAATATCGTGAGACAACTTCTTTTAGCTGGAAAAGCACTGCCTCGCTGACCGAAAAAGTATACAGTTTTTGAAGCGGCGAGGAGAGAATCCTCTGCAAAGTGTAAATAGCAGTTTCCGACAACAAAATACCGGTCTTTCCGTCGTGGCATTCATCGCAGACAATGCCCGCATCCCCCACATAAAAATGGTGCAGATTTTCCGTTTTCCCACACCTTATGCACTCAAAAATACGCGGTGCCTCCCCGGCAATCGCTAACATCCGGAATTCATATATGTAACGCACCAGTTCTTCCGGCAGAGAAGGCACCGATAACGCCCGCAGCGACAAATATAAAAGATTCAATTCATGCTTCGCTGTCATTCCTTCCCTCGTAAAATAATCTGCCACCTCGCAAAAATAAAGTGCCAGATATAAATGCTCCAGATTCTGCCTTAATTCCGGGAAATAATTTTCCACCTCAACCTGCTCTATGCTATAAGAATCCCGTCCTCTATAAATAAAAAACTCCCCAAAGGTAAACGGTTCCGTTGCAGCAGACAGCGGACTTCTGGGGCGCCTTGCCCCTCTGGCGAAGGCGGAGATGCGCCCCCGCTCTTTCGTCAAAAGGACAACACGTTTGTCGTATTCACCAATGGTAGCTGCCGAAAGCACCATTCCTGTCACTCTCTCTTTCACGTGTTCCCCTCTCTTCCTTTGCTGCATTTTCCCATCCGTTTCTTCCTTTTTCTTCCCTCACATACGCCAGATAATCAGACACTTTCCCCGTCTGTGTAAATGTATTCCAGTTTGCTTCATTTCCCATTGCGTTCCTCCTCGCCGCAGTCCTTTTGCGGCTTTTATACTTTTGTCCGGATGTAAATTGCTTTACACCCTAGCAATAGGATATCCCGATTCCAAACCGGCTATGCTAACACATATTGGTAATCAGTCTTTTTCTTTATAGCCAAAATTCTTAAGAAGAAAATCACTGTCACGCCAGTCTTTTTTCACCTTAACCCAAAGTTTCAGATTTACCTTTGCCTGCAAAAATTCTTCAATTTCCCTTCTGGCATCGGTTCCAATTCGTTTGAGCATACTGCCCTGTTTTCCGATGATAATTCCCTTATGGGAACTTCTCTCGCAGATAATAGTAGCATCAATGTCAATCAAATTTCTTTTTCCCGGCCTGTTTTTCATCTGGTCAATGGCAACAGCAATTCCGTGTGGAATTTCATCCGAAAGCAGACGAAGTGCTTTTTCGCGAATCAATTCCGCCACAATCTGGCGCACCGGCTGGTCCGTAATCGTATCCTCATCGTAAAATGCCGGTCCCTCTTCCAGATAAGAAAACATGGTCGTAATAAGTTCATCGACATTTTCGCCCGTCCACGCAGAAACCGGTATAATTTCTGCAAATTCCATCATATCTTTATAAGCAGCAATACATTCTAACAGTTCGTCTTTCTTAATCGTATCAATTTTATTCATGACAAGAATAACCGGCGCTTTGGACTGTTTTAACTCCTCTGCAATATAGCGCTCGCCTCTGCCGATAAATGTTGTTGCCTCGACAAGCCAGAGAACAAGGTCAACTTCTGAAAATGTTTTTTCTGCCACACCTACCATATATTCACCAAGCTTATTTTTTGCCTTGTGGATACCCGGCGTGTCCAAAAAAACGATCTGTCCGCGCTCATCATGATACACCGTCTGAATCCGGTTTCTCGTAGTCTGCGGTTTATTTGAAGTAATCGCTATTTTCTGACCAATCATTTGATTCATCAACGTAGATTTTCCCACATTTGGTCTGCCCACTAACGTAACAAAACCTGATTTAAATTCCTGTCCCATCTTATCCTCCATTTTCTTTCTAATTCAAAACACGTATTTCATTAAACAACTCTTTTGCATCTTCCACTTTTCCTTCGCTTCCGATTGCACAAATATATCCATCACTAAGTACCGTGGAAACCATTTTTGCAGCCTCGCGAACCTGTTCACAGTCTGCCGAAAGCACCTCATCTCTCTCTTTTTGAATCTGCTCAAAGGTAATGTCGGTAAGCCATGCCTGACTCGAACGCCGTCCCTCGGCTCTCGGTGTTAATGGCGTATCTAACTCACTAACCGTACCAATAATATATTTCATCATATCGCGCTCATCAGCATCAAAAGCTTCCAGATAAGCCGGTACCTTTTCAAATACTTCATTTGTTTCTGCAAGGTTCGGGTCGCGGTACGATACCATATACCCATTTCCCAAATCTGTAAAAGCACACATAACACCATAGGCGCCGCCTTTGACACGGACTTCATTCCACAAGTAATCATATCCAAGAATTGTTTTTAATACCTTATTGACACCGTTGTAAGCAATTCCTTTTTCCGAAGAATTTCCGACCCGTGCCACATATTGCACTTTTCCAGCCGTCTTAAATCCCTCATTTCCTACAATCGGTTTCATCGAATATTCCGGTTTTAGAAGTTTTTCCTCCGCAGAATCCGGCAACCGGTCAATCAACCGTGAAAGTCCATTTTCAAGCGGTTTTAAGCCTTCTTTGCCAGAAGTTAAATCGACAGACAGACGCTCCTTTACAAAAACCTTCTTTGCCAATGCCTGTAAAACAGAAATCAAATTCTCCTTTCTCTCATCAAAATGCTCTTCCAAATCGCACAAAAAGTCATAGTAGGCAATTCCTCGGATATATTCCGTAAGATATGCGTTCTTTTTCATATATGCCATCGCACGGCCAACCGCTGTTGTGTGTCCTGCCGACAAAAGCGATGACTGCTTAATCGAGCGGCTCTCCGCAATAATCTCATACAGTCGTTTTTCATCGAAAAGCTTTGTATTGGTAAGCATTTCCGCCAAAAGGTCAAACACCTTTTCCGTCTCTCCGGTTAATGCTTTTCCACTAATCTCCCATAAAAACCGGTAATCGTCATTATGACGGTTCGCGTACACAACCAAATCTGTCGAAATACCGCCGGCATGCAAAAGAATCTCATTACTAAGTTCCAGTTTCGTATACTTTTCCGTATCCATAGCCGAAATTAATTCGCTCAAAAGTGACAAATACGGTGTATACTCTTCCAAATCTTTGACATCGAAAAAGCAGCGAAAATACTCAATGCCATTCGTAAAAATATCATGATGCAAAACCGGAACTCCCACCATTTCTTTCATTTCATTTTTAAATGGCTGCGCTTCTTTCTTCATATCCTCTCTCGTAAGAAGCGGAATGCATTTTAAATCCTCCGAAGGAGTCGGCTCCTCCTGATACTTTTTGAGTTCCTCTGTTTCTTTCACGAGTGCCGCTTTCTGTTCATCGCTCAAAGTTTCCATATAGTCTGCCAGCTTTTTCTTTTCTTCCTCTTCCATAAGCGTAGTCAAGCCCACTTTTGGCTGCACACTGACAAATGTCGCATGCGGATTTTTAAGCAGATATTTTTCAATGATTTTTTCAAAATAATCTGTGCCAACCTGCTTTTTCAAAAATGTAAATGTATCGTTTGCCTGAATATGAATAAACGGTTTATTTTCATCATACAGCCAGCTGTCAAAAATCTGAAGTCCATACATAAGCCCTTTCGGGAAGTTTCCAAAATCCGCCTCCCGGTACTGAAATTCATATCCGTTGATTGCCGCAAGCAGTGACTGCTGATTCAATCCCTCTTTGACGATTTTTTTCAACTCAGTCTCAATCACAGTAATAAACTGCTGTTTCTGCTCCATTTTTACATTTTTCGCAATAATCGAGAAAAACGGCTGTCTGACACTCTCTTCATAATAACAACTGATGTCATTTCCAATGCCCGCGTCCAATAAAGCCTGTTTTAACGGTGCTCCAATCGACTGCACTAATACATAGGAAAGAACCGGAAATGCCCGGTACAAATTTCTGTCAAGTCCGTCGCCACACACGGTATTATAACTGAAATATGCCTTTCCTTCGGTGTCCTCCCCTTCCGTCACCGAATAAAAACCATACTCCTCTTTTCTTTCGGCAAATGGCTTTTGCAGCCGCACCTCGGAATCCACTTCAATTTTCTCAAAATGGCTCAGATAATTTTCATCAATCCAGTTTAACTTTTCTTCCATATCCATATTTCCATACAAATACAGATAACTATTCGATGGATGATAATATTTTTTATGAAATGCCAGATAATCCTCGTAGGTCAAATCCGGTATTGATGCCGGGTCTCCGCCGGACTCCACGCCATATGCCGTATCCGGGAACAACGACTGCTGGATGTTACGGTCTAACAATTGTTTCGCTGATGAAAATACACCCTTCATCTCATTAAATACCACACCATTGTAAATCAGTTCTCCATCCACACTCTCTAATTCATAGTGCCATCCTTCCTGACGAAAGATTTTTTCTTCTTTATAAATATTCGGATAAAAAACCGCATCCAGATACACATGCATAAGGTTTTGAAAATCCTTGTCATTACAGCTTGCCACCGGATAAACTGTCTTATCCGGGTAAGTCATCGCATTTAAGAATGTGTTTAAGGAACCCTTTGCTAGTTCAATAAACGGGTCTTTGACCGGAAACTTATCTGAGCCGCATAACACCGTATGCTCGACAATATGGGCAACTCCGGTCGAATCCTTTGGCGGTGTCCGAAAACCTATGTTAAACACTTTATTCTCATCATCATTTTCCAAAACTGCCACTCTGGCACCGCTCTTTTTATGGCGGAGCAAATATCCTGTACTGTTTAAATCCGATATTTTGCTTTCTTCAATTAACTCGTATGCGCTGCAATTTGAAACATTCATCGCGACTCTCCAATCTATTCTTTTCTTCTTATTTTCTATCTTTTTTCAGATATTTATACAGTATCACATTTGGCGGGGGAATGTCAAAAATTTGAGTGGTTTTTTCACTTTCCAAATTCCCCTAAAATAAATCTGCATCTCTTGCGCCGCTCCCGCTTATCAAAATGCGTAAGGGTATCGGCATGTAAACTACACATGCCAGATACCTACGTATTTGAAGCGCAATCGTTGCAAATTTATTTTGGGGGAATCACCGGAAGCTTCTTGCCGGTACTTGCAAACCAACGAAACTTACTACAAAATTACTCTTTGACTTTTGTTTCCTAATGTGCTATTGTTAAAGGGTGTTAAATTATATTTTTAGGAGGCAAAACACATGAAAGGTACAGTTAAATGGTTTAATGCCAAAAAAGGTTTCGGATTTATCTCCGATGAAGAAGGAAATGACGTATTCGTACACTTTTCTGCTCTGCAGATGGACGGATTCAAAGTTCTCGATGAAGGCGACGAAGTAGAATTCGAAGTTATCGATGGCGAGAAAGGTCCTCAGGCAGCAAACGTAACAAAGTTATAATCGATTGTTAATGAAATAATTTTTGAATAAAAGTTATATAAGTTAAAAGGGTTGTAACAAAAGGTGCTTCATTCGTGGAGCACCTTGCTTTTTTATATAGATTCATGTAAAATGAATCTTAGGTCAAAATGACAAAACGACATTCGTACTTACATGAAAAAGATATTTACAAAATGGAGGATTAATGTAATGGGAAACTATTTTCAAAAAGAAATTGAATGTGCATCCGCAGACCAGATTCGCGCATGGCAAAATGAGCGTTTGGTAAAGCAGGTAAAAAACATCTATGACAACGTTCCTTACTACCGCACACGCATGCAGAACAAAGGTCTTGAACCAGGCGATATTAAATCGATTGATGATTTACATAAACTTCCTTTTATTACAAAGGATGACTTAAGAGATGCTTATCCATATGGACTTTTGGCACGTCCTTTAAAAGATTGTGTCCGCATGCAGTCAACAAGTGGAACGACCGGACGCCGTGTTGTAGCTTTCTATACCCAGCACGACCTTGATTTATGGGAAGACTGCTGTGCCCGCGCGATTGTTGCTGCCGGCGGTACAAAAGAAGATGTAGTTCATGTCAGTTATGGCTATGGCTTATTTACCGGCGGGTTTGGATTAAATGGCGGTTCTCATAAATTAGGAAGTTTGACACTTCCGATGTCCTCCGGTAATACAGACCGTCAGATTCAGTTTATGACAGACTTAGGTTCGACTATTTTATGCTGTACACCATCCTATGCTGCCTATTTAGCAGAGACCATCGAAGAACGTGGTGTAAAAGATCAGATTAAACTGAAAGCCGGCATCTTTGGTGCAGAGGCATGGACAGAAGAAATGCGCCACGATATCGAGCAGTCACTTGGCATCAAAGCTTATGACATTTATGGTCTGACCGAAATTTCCGGACCGGGTGTTGCTTTTGAGTGTGAAGCACAGAGCGGCATGCATATTAATGAGGACCACTTTATTGCCGAAATTATCAATCCGGAGACCGGTGAAGTTCTTCCGGACGGTGAAAAAGGTGAATTAGTATTTTCCAGTATTACAAAAGAAGCATTTCCGCTTCTCCGCTACCGTACACGTGATATCTGTATATTAAGCCGCGAGAAATGTTCCTGCGGACGTACTCATGTAAAAATGACAAAACCAATGGGACGAAGTGATGATATGCTGATTGTAAAAGGTGTCAATGTATTCCCTTCACAGATTGAAACGGTATTAATCAATCAGGGATTCCCGGCAAATTATCAGATTATCGTTACCCGTGCTAAAAACAGTGATAATATTGAAGTTCAGGTAGAAATGACTCCGGTCATGGCAGCTGACGCTTCCTTCAACCGCGATCTGGCTCGCAAAAAATTAGTATCCGGTCTGAAAGCCATGCTTGGTATTTTAGCTGAAGTTACTTTAGTAGAGCCGAAAACCATCGCACGCAGCGAAGGAAAAGCAGTCCGCGTCATTGATAAGAGAAACTTATATCAGGGCTAATTTATTTTTCCAATCATTTGTTCATAAAGTGTCAGGCCATAACTTGTGTCGCCTGGCACTTTTTCATACATTTGAAAACGAATTTCATTTTCTTCCGTTCTGCCCGCCGACAAAAACAATACATTCTCAGGGTGTTCCCCATACAATTCTTTTGCAAATTTCGTAATATGAGTCACCATCCATACCGTTACCGCCTCCGAAAGACAAGTATGCATTAAATCCATTGCAATCTGGTAAGCCGTCACTTCTGTTGTAGTCGCAAACGATTCATTCAAAAGAATCAGCGTATTTTTCTTTGCCCCACGTAAAATCTGCTCCATACGCTTTAACTCTTCTTCAAATTTACCCATGTTCATCGTTGCATCTTCGCGTCTGGTAAAATGCGTGAAAATATCCTCATACGCATAAAGCGGATATTTCTTTGCCGGCACGTACATTCCCGCCTGACAAAGCACCTGCGCAATACCAAGACTGCGCAAAAAGGTTGATTTTCCGCCTTGGTTAGCTCCCGTCACGATAAGGGCCCGTTGTTCTTTCAAACTCACAGTATTTGGAATTGGCTGCTCCATACTCTGCAAAGCAAGTGCCAATTCATATAATTTTTCTGCCTCTTCTTCACAAGCTTTTGGCATACAAAAATAAAACCCAGCCGACAAACCACGCTCATACATTCTCGCACAGCCCGCCAAAAAGATAATCTGCCTTGACAGCGTCTGTAAAATCTCCTCCCACTGCTGCAGAAACGGCGAACACTGCTCTAATAACTCAAGGACAACCCGGTTGGCAAACTGAACACCGCTCTGGTAAACTTCCTCACTGGCAATTACGCGCCCCTTCTTTCCTGAGAAAATACCGCTTCCTGCCCGCTTTGCCTTGTCACATACGGAAACAACTTCCACATTTTCCAGGGAAAATCCTTCCCCAATTGCTCCCTCCAGCACAATTTCTCCGTTTCCTTTAAAAGCATCCAGATTCTGCACCAGTGCAAGCTGCTCTTCTAATCTTTCGGCCGGCTCTGCCTCACAAAAACTGTCATAAAAATAGTTAAATGCAGTCTCTTTGAAAATCTCCGGATTTTTCGCTCCCATTTGCGAAATCTCAGAAAGTCCCTGCACCAATTCCCGAATTGTTTCTACATGCACACCAATCATCGTCTGTTCCATCAAATGTTTACCGCGGCTGTCTAAAATCGCATGCAGTCCACGGGTCAGATTTTCCGAAAGCGAAACAATCCGGTCCCGCAGCTGATATGTTACCGATGCCTTTTCACAGGCAGCCATAACAACCTGCTGCCTTTTTTCAATCTCACTTTCCGTCGTAAGAGGATGCTGAAGAACTTGCAAAATAGCGGGAATGTCACCTACTTTGTCACCTGCCATATTTCTGGCAATCCAGTGCAGATTTAAGTCCTTTTCCAAGTCCTGCTTTCTCCGATACGAAAAATTTGTCTCCTCAAAAAATTCAATCTTCATGTCCTATCACCGCCTTCATCTGATTTTCGGTCATATTGTATTTGGTAATCAGTGAATCCTCATATTCTGCCTCACTCGCCGGTTTTCTTGTTATTTTGAAAGAACGCGTATGATGGTCATCTGCCAGTTCCGCAACCAGACTCACTAACCCATCCCTCTCTTTCGCAAGCGACTGGATATGTGTCACATAAATTCCATAGCAGTCATGCGACATGAAATAATCAAGCACTTTCTGCCCCATAATACCGGCATCCCACGTTGCCGCTGTCGTAAATAGCTCATTCAAAATCACAAAACTTCCACTCCATTTTTCCTGCATCATCGGTTTTAAGCGGGTTAATTCCTCCACTAACTTTCCTTTTCCGGACATCTCCGATTCGTCATTTGAAAAATGCGATAAAATCGTTGTGTAATTTGGCACACCTGCCTTTTCACATGGAACTAAAAGACCCATTTTTGCAAAATACAAAATTTGTCCAACCATGCGTGCATAGGTCGTCTTACCACCTCCATTGGCTCCCGTAATTACAAAGAACCTCTCATCTCTTTGCAGATTACAGTCATTTGCAATCACTTCCTTTTCACTGCGAAGAGCTAGGGCAAGATCATATCCCTGCTTCACTTCCAGTTTCTCCGTTTCCTCTGGCATACAAAATGAATAACCTCTTCCTTTCATGTCCCGTACAAGCAGGAAAAAACCAAGATAATACTGCACATCCTCCGCTAACTGCACCAGTTTTTCATCCATCTGAATCTGTAACAGTGTTTCTAACATACCATCCCAGTTTTGTCTCTTAATCTGCCGCTCCGCTAGATTTCTCTCAAGCAACGTAAGCTCTGTTTCCTTGTTTACATTCACTGCCTGCCCCGGCTTTTTGGCGGCAGCAAAGGCCTTTGCCATTCTCTCTGCAAAAAATTTGCCCTCCGATTTTTCTTCCCACACAACCTTGTTTTTTTGAAGGGAAAATATCATTTTCGTTTCTTCCATCGACTGATGCAGATTTTCCGCCAATTCTTTGCCCTTTTCAAACGCTTCGCTTTTTGTCACCTCACAAAGATAGGAAACAAGTTCTTCCATTGCATCCGAATAAGACGGCTGCCTTTTCAAGTCATCCAATAATTGTTCAACTGCCTGTATGTAAATAAGAAGGGAATCTAAATGCCATTTCTGCTTTTGATAAATCAGATTACTGTAAGTGCTTTTTTTCTCATAAGAAACTGCCCTCGCCACCTGCTTTGCATACCTGTCAAACGCCTTGAAAACTGCCTCATTCTGCATATCTGAGGTGATTTTTCTCCGATACTTTGTTGTCTCAGATTCTTTTGGAATATTCTCATACAATTTTTGTAAATCGTATCCCTTAACCAAATTGTTCATGTAAGAAATGCACACATTCAAATTAAAATCCGTAAAAATACTGATTTTTTCCGAATCCTCACACTTCTCTTTACCCAATATACTATAAAACAAATGCTACCTCCTTTATTTTGACCGAAAGGCACTTAAAACACCAAGTGCCTTTCGATTGATTCACTAGAATCGGAAATCTCTTTTGCCTTCATGAATATTTGCAATATACTCTTTTGCCTTCTCTTTCACTACCGGATTTGTAATAATTTCCAGCTGCTCCCGAATCACTTTTTCCCCTTTTTCTTTCGTGTCCGCAGAAGCATAGTCCTCCAAATACTCCTTAAGTGTCATCAGAGCATTTGGCTGACAACAGTTTACAATCTGCCCCGATTTCAATAATTTCATAAACCGGTCACCGGTTCGTCCTTCCCGGTAACAAGCCGTACAGAAGCTCGGAATATATCCAAGTCCAAGCAGCCAGTTCACAACCTCATCCAGACTTCTTCTATCGGACACATCAAATTGAGCGGAATTCTCTTCTTCCGGCTCTTCCTCAACGTAGCCGCCCACACTTGTGCGGGAACCACCGCTAATCTGGCTGATTCCAAGGTCTAATACTTTTTCTCTCGTTGCCTTCGATTCACGGGTTGAAACAATCATTCCGGTATATGGCACCGCAATGCGGATAACCGATACAATCTTCTCAAAGATTTCATCCGGAATGGCATTTAATTCTTCCGGATCAATGTCATCAGCCGGGCAGACACGAGGCACACTGATGGTATGCGGTCCAACACCAAACTTAGCCTCCAAATGCTCTGCGTGCATAATAATACCAACCAATTCATATCGGTATTTATCCAGGCCGAACAAAACACCGCAGCCTACATCATCAATCCCAGCTTCCATGGCACGGTCCATCGCCTCTGTATGGTACGCATAATCACTTTTTGGCCCTGCCGGATGCAGTTCTTTGTAAGCTTCTTTATTATAAGTCTCCTGAAACAGAATATAAGTTCCAATCCCTGCATCTTTGAGTTTCTTATAATTTTCAACAGAAGTCGCTGCAATATTTACATTGACACGACGAATCGCTCCATTTTTGTGCTTAATGCTGTATATCGTACGAATACTCTCCAAAATGTACTCAAGCGGATTATTCTCCGGGTCTTCGCCCGCTTCTATCGCCAGACGCTTATGCCCCATATCCTGCAGCGCAATTACTTCCTGCTTAATTTCTTCCTGCGACAGTTTTTTTCTTGCAATATGTTTATTTTTTACATGATACGGACAGTACACACAACTGTTAATACAGTAATTGGATAAATAAAGTGGCGCAAACATTACAATCCGCTTGCCATAAAACCGCTCTTTAATCTCTTTTGCAAGTTTTTCAATTTCCTTATTTTCCTCTTCCAATTCACATTCCAAAAGAACCGCCGCCTCTTTGTGGCTGATTCCTTTCATCTCGCGTGCTTTCTGCAAAATCGCATCAATTACCTGTTTATTTGCCTTATTTTCTCTGGCATATGCCAGTGATTCTAAAATTTCTGCATCGTTAATAAATTCATCTGCGATACTCGATTTTGGATCATATTTGTACATAATAATTTCCCCCGATAGTATCAAAATTGGCTGCTTGCGCAACTGTATTAAGGATAGCACAAATGAGATTTTTTTTCAATGTTTTCCGTTGCTTTGTTTGTGTCAGAGAATCGTTCCAAACCAATAGATTACACCAAGCACCCAGCTGCAAAACACACCATACAAAATAACCGGTCCGGCAATCGTGAAAATTTTACATCCAACGCCAAATACCCATCCTTCTTCCTTAAATTCAATTGCCGGTGCGGCTACTGAATTGGCAAATCCGGTAATCGGTACAATCGTTCCTGCACCTGCAAAATTGGCAAGCTTCTGATATAAATTCAAACCGGTAAACAGCACACTGAGAAAAATCAGCGATAATGTCGTATATAATCCCGCTGTTTCTTTTTCCATCCCCAAACTCATATAAGCATTCGAAAGAGCCTGTCCTACGACACAAATAAATCCTCCAATCGCATATGCTTTCAGTAAATTGAGGCACCAGCTCTTTTTCGGCGTGTGATTTTTTACGTAAGCATTATACTTTTCATCCTTCTTTTTCTGTTCCTTTTCCTGTAAAACCTCTTGAATGTCGATATTATCCTGATTCATTTTCTGCTCCTTTAGCCTTAATAAAAATATTGAAATAAAGTTCCCGTTATTTTCCCAATTGCAATTGCAAGCGGAATAAGATAAAACGCTTCTTTAATTTGCAGACGGTTCACTAAAATGGGAATTACACGCAGCATTTCTGCCAGTGCCATTACCAGACATCCGACATATACACCTGCAAAAAGCCCATAAACCGCCAAAAAAATCGAAGTCAGCGGCATCGGAATTTCAAACACAATCCAAATATTTCCCAATGCACCGCCCGCTATAATCATCGTTTCATACCACACCACATGATTTGCCGTTTTCGTCCTTGCCGCCAGTCTCGGTATAATGCCAAGCATCGTAATAAATGCAAATATTCCCGATGCGACAGCAAAACCGCTCGCCAAACCAATCAGAATGAGAACGCTATACTGAATCACTGTCAATCGTTTTTCCCTCCCTTGATGCTGCCGCAATCAGTGTTTTGTTTACCTGCTCCTCATATGTGTGCATTTCAACCTGAATCGGTGTCGGGTCATCCTTAATTTTTTTCCTGCGGAAATGATTATAAAAAACGAGAATTCCCACAGGCAAACCAATAGCATAACAAATCTCAATGATGGAACCGCCTTGTTTTTCCTGCCCCAGCACCAGACGGTATACTTTGTCAAAGACATCCGCAACACTGACATCCTCGTTAAATGTCATAATGGTAAAAGCTGCTCCCATAAAAACGGTAAAAGAAACAAAAATAGTCCGTACATATTCCCACTTTTTCTGTTTCTCCTTTTCATCCGGCTTTTCATAATCAATAACAAAATCACGTTCGCCCAAATTTTCAATTTTTAAATTCGGATATTTCTGATGAATCACCTCATATACTTTCGCAATCGTGAACATCGTTTTTTGCGGGCCATGAGCGGGCAGCGTATAAAACACCATTTGATTTAATTCCTGTACAACTTTTTTATTCGTACAATGTAAAGTTGCCAGATCATGAAATGTAACCTGACGCTTTGCAACCGGGATATTCTGCGCGATTTTTACATATAGTATCTCTTCCATTCTTTATACTCCTTCACCAATGTTCCCTTTCCTTGTACCGGTGTTTTCTCATCGTGATTACCCGAGCGGTAAATCCAGACCGCCAATGCCGCAAATACAAGAATGACAATGGTACAAATACCTGCTTTTTTCATACAAACACTTCCTTTCGGTATTACCATTGCCATTTTCTATATTTTTATTCATGACTGCGACATACAAAATGTTTCCTCATCGAGCCAATAATTTTCTTTTCCAAACGGCTGACCTGTACCTGACTCATATCCAAAAGTTTTGCGGTCTGTGTTTGTGTTTTATCTTCAAAATAGCGTAGTTCAATCAATTTTCTCTCTTTCTCGCCAAGCTCACCCAAAAGCTGCTCTAACAAGATTTGATTAACAATATGCTCCGATTCATTTTTTTTCGATGGAATTTTGTCCATAAGAAGAATTTCGCTTCCTTCTTTTTGAAATACCGTTTTATGCAGAGACTCCACTTCGCTGCTGGCTTCAAGTGCCATTACGATATCTTCTCTTGCCAATTCTGTTGCTGCGCTTAGTTCCTCTAACGTCGCATCACGCCCCAGTCGAATGGCCAACATTTCAGCTGCACGCTTAATCCGTATTCCATTTTCCTTTAATGTCCGGCTGACTTTGACCATTCCATCATCGCGTAAAAATCGTTTGATTTCACCACTAATTACCGGCACTGCATAAGTAGAAAATTTCACTTCAAAATTCACATTGAAATTATCGACTGCTTTAATCAAACCAATTGCACCAATCTGGCTCAAATCTTCGGCATCATATCCTCTTCCCGCAAATCGCTTCACGATACTGTATACCAACGGCATATTCGCCTTAATCACTTGTTCTCTTGCCAATTTATCCCCTGCTCGTGAACGTTTAATTAGTTCTATGGTTTCCATTGGCAGACTCCCTTATGACAAAATAAATGAACTATAAATTTTTTTCTTCATACGAATCGTTGTTCCCTGCCCCACCTGTGACTCCACATGCAGCTCATCCATGAAAGCTTCCATGAAAGCAAAGCCCATTCCGGAACGTTCCATTTCCGGTCTGGTCGTAAACAACGGTTCCATGGCACGATTTACGTCACCGATTCCAACACCTTGGTCTGCCACTTCAATCCATATGGTATTTTCCTCAATCCAGCTATGTATCTTAACCTTCCCCGGCTTGCCATCATATCCGTGAATGATGGCATTTGTAACCGCCTCGGAAACTGCTGTCTTGACATCACCAAGTTCTTCTAAGGTCGGGTCAAGCCTTGCTAAAAATGCGGCAACAACCGTCCGCGCCAGACTTTCATTTTCCGAATTGCTGTCAAATTCAAACATAATCTCCGTTTTTTCCATTATAAAACTTCCGTCCTTTCCTGATATTTAGGAATAATCCGATAAAGCCCCGACATTCTAAAAATGCGGTCAACATTATCTCCAATTCCGGTCACAAAAGTTCTTCCTCCTAAAAAATTCATTTTTCGATGTCTTCCCATTACCATGCCAATTCCTGAGCTGTCCATAAATGTTATACCCGAAAAGTCAAATATTAATGTCCTGACATTTCCCTTCTCTATTTGTAAATCTACTACTTTGCTGATTTGTCCTGCTGTATGATGATCCAATTCCTCGCAAATGTGTAACACAAGCTGAGAGCCCGTTCGCTCCATTGAAAATTGCTCCATTTTTTTCTTTCCTTCCTTTTTTTAATCATTTGAAAAAGACCCATAGAAATTTTCTTCTATAGGTCTTCTCATTCGTTCTTTTATTCTTATTGTCCTTGTGTACCTTGCTGCTCAATCTGCTGCAAATAGTTATTTGCCTTATTCGCAATCGCGCTGTTTGGATCTACCTTAATTGCTTTTCGATACCACTTCTTTGCTTTTTTGTTATCCTGCTTTTTCTGATAACAATAACCAATCTGGTACATCGCATCCTGATGTTTTGGTTTCAGTTTCAGCACATTGCGGTAAATTGCAATCGCTCCATCATAAGACGTATACGCCGTACGCTTTCCTTCATTTAAAAGGGCTTGAATCTGTGCATCCGTCACGGTATGAATGGTTGTGTAAATTTCTTTTGCTTCACTGCTTCCAAAATCGGATTTTTTGCAGTCCGCCACGGCAATTGCTGCCTGAATCTTATCATCCGCAAGATAAGCCTTGACTCCTGTCAATAACTTTTCATAACTTGCCGTTTGTTTCTGTGCAGACGAATCCGCATCCTTTATCTGTTTTTGCAGCTTGTCAACCTGCTCCTGCAAAAGTTCCTTCTCTTTCTTCAATCCGGAAATCTGGGAAGATTGCACGGCTAACTGGTCATTTGTATCTGAAATATGTGAGCCTTCTCCACTTCCGCTGTTTTTCATCGTCGGCCAAAGCAGAACAAACGCTACGGCAAGTCCGACAATGGCACCGATAATCACATAGATAACCGGCATTAACGACCGCTTTTCTTCCTTGTAAGTACCCACCGGGGTTACATTCGAAAGAGGGTCTTTCTTTGACGGCTTTTTCACTAACTCTTTCTCTGAGGAAGCAGCTAAGTCACCAACTTCCTGCATATAGCGCAGTGTTGTCGTATTATTAAAGTCAATTCGCCTGGCGCGGTTTAAGCATTTTGCTGCTTTATGATAGTCTTTGTCATGAATATACAATAATGCAAGCAGCTGCTGTGCACGCACAAAATGCGGATTCAGACTCACTACTTTTTTTAATTGGATAATTGCCAAATCATCATTTCCTGCCTGTGCTGCCGCCAATGCAGAATTATACTTTTTAATCGTTTGATTTGTCGCATCCAGTGCCGTCTGATTCTTCTGAATCGTATTAATATAGTAATCCGCTGCATTGTCATCGGCCTGCAGGTATTTACTCAACACCCACTCGCTCAAAGCTGCTACGGTCTCACCCATCTCATAATAAATCAACCCAAGGAGATTTCTTGCGTTGGTATTTTTCTTATTAAACTCTAAACTTTTTTTCAAAACAACAATCGCACCTGATAAGTCACGCACTTTCGCCTTTTCCAATCCCAGATTATAATAAGTATTGGATACTCTGCGAATATAATGAATCACCGAAAGATTCTGACCGCAAAATGTGCAGAGTGTCGCTGTGTCGCTCACATTAGCGTCGCATCTTGGACATCTCATCTTTGATAACCCCTTCCTGTTTTTCATCACAATGTTCCTTTAGCATCCTGTATCAACTCTTTTACAATATCTGTCACATCTGCTAAATTATTATGATAAACAACATCTTCGACTTTCTCGATGTCCATGCTCGGCTGAAATTTTTCAAGTTCTTCCTCAAAATTAAGCATTCTCGTACCTCCTATTTGCTCTTTCACTGTCACGCATTCCCTTTGGTATTCATAATACCTATTTTGAGTAAAAAAAGCAAGTAGGAAATACGAGAATCCTTCGACAAAACATAAGTTTCCTTCACAAATTACGTCACGGTTTTGTAAAATGCGCCAAACGCTCCTTAACCTGTTCCATCATTCCCTTATATTTCTCTAATTTTTCTCTTTCCTCAGCAATCTTTTTCTCCGGTGCTTTGTTTACGAAATTCGGATTACCAAGCATACCTTCACAGCGTTTGATTTCGCCGGTAAGTTTCTTTTCTTCTTTCTTCAAACGCTCAATTTCTTTGTCAATGTCAACCAATTCTGCAAACGGAATATAGATAGTTCCATCCGCAATAACAACAGAAACCGCATCCTCGCCAATATTTTCTTTCGTCGACTGCAGTGTCACATCACTGGCAAGACCAAGCGTTGCAAAAAATACTTTATTTTCCTCGAAGATTTTTAGCACTTCTTCTTTTTCTGAAACAACGATAACCGATGCTTTTTTGCTTGGTGGCACATTCATCTCACCGCGGATGTTTCGGATGCCTTTTACTGCTTCCTTAATTCGCTCAACTTTTGCCTCATCCTCAGCAAAGTTACGGCTCTCTTTATACTTTGGCCATTCACTTACCATGATGGAAATTTCTTCATCACCCATAAGTGTACAATAAATTTCCTCTGTGATAAACGGCATATACGGATGTAGTAATTTCAGTGCATCAATTAAAACAGTTTTCAATGTGTACAAAGCTGCTGCTTTTGTTTCATCCGCATCGTTGTACAAACGTGGTTTTACCATTTCAATATACCAGTCGCAGAATTCTTCCCAAATAAAATCATAAATTTTCTGAACGGCAATTCCCAAGTCAAAGGAATCCATCAATACAGTAACATCCTTGGCAAGTGTATTCACCTTGGAAAGAATCCACTTATCTGCCTGAGTCAGCTCATCTGCGGTTACATTTTCATAATCGACATCTTCATTCTGGTCAAAATTCATCATAATGAAACGGGAAGCATTCCATACTTTATTGGCAAAATTACGGCTCGCCTCAACACGCTCCCAATAAAAACGCATATCATTTCCCGGTGCATTTCCGGTTACCAGTGTCAGACGCAGCGCATCGGCACCATATTTATCAATCACCTCAAGCGGGTCAATTCCGTTGCCAAGTGATTTACTCATTTTTCTACCTTGGGAATCGCGCACAAGTCCATGAATCAGTACCGTATCAAACGGAACCTGTCCTGTATGCTCAAGTCCGCTGAACATCATTCGCATAACCCAGAACGGAATGATATCGTAACCGGTTACCAATGTGTTCGTCGGATAGAAATAATCCATCTCCTCCGTCTTATCCGGCCATCCAAGTGTTGAGAATGGCCAAAGGGCTGAACTAAACCACGTATCCAGTGTATCCGGATCCTGACGCATCGGCTTGCCACATTTCGGACATACTGCACTATTTTCTTTGGTTACTACCAATTCACCGCAGTCATCACAGTAAAATGCCGGAATCTGATGTCCCCACCAGAGCTGACGGGAAATACACCAGTCGCGGATATTCTCAAGCCAGTGGAAATACGTTTTATTAAAATGCTCCGGAACAAATTTTGTTTTTCCTTCTTTTACCGCATCAATCGCCGGACCAGCAAGTGGTTTCATTTTTACAAACCACTGTTTGGATACACGCGGCTCTACTGTTGTTCCACAACGGTAACAAGTTCCTACGTTATGATCGTGGTCCTCAATTTTTACAAGAGCGCCCTCTTTTTCCAAATCTTCTACGATGGCTTTTCTTGCTTCATATCGATCCATGCCCGCATACTTCTCATATTCATCCACGATTTTAGCATCGTCTGTCATCACATTAATAATCGGCAGGTCATGGCGCAGTCCAACCTCAAAGTCATTTGGGTCATGTGCCGGCGTGATTTTTACGACACCGGTACCAAATTCCATATCTACATAATCATCAGCAATCAACGGAATTTCTCGGTGTACCAGAGGCAGAATCAGTTTTTTCCCAACCAAATCTTTATACCGCTCATCATTCGGATTCACGGCTACTGCTGTATCACCAAGAAGTGTCTCCGGACGTGTTGTAGCCAGATTAATATAACCGCTTCCATCCGCAAACGCATAACGCAGATGCCAAAAATGTCCTTTCTGATCTTCATACTCTACTTCCGCATCAGAAATCGAAGTCAGGCAGTGTGGACACCAGTTGATGATTCGCTCCCCACGGTAAATCAAACCTTTATTATAAAGATTTACAAAAACTTCCTTAACTGCTTTATTACAGCCCTCATCCATCGTAAAACGCTCTCTGTCCCAATCACAGGAAGAGCCCATTTTCTTAAGCTGCGATACAATTCGTCCGCCGAATTTATCTTTCCATGCCCATGCACGCTCCAAAAACTTTTCTCTGCCAATATCGTCTTTTGTGAGTCCTTCTTCTTTCATTGCCTCAACAATTTTGGCTTCGGTTGCAATTGATGCGTGGTCTGTTCCAGGCATCCACAAAGTTTCATATCCCTGCATACGTTTAGAACGAATAATGATATCCTGCAGCGTATTATCAAGCGCATGTCCCATGTGAAGCTGACCGGTAATATTCGGTGGTGGAATCACAATCGTATAAGGTTTTTTGTTTGCATTAACTTCTGCATGAAAATATTTTTTGTTTACCCATTTTGCATATAACCGGTCTTCGATATCCGCCGGATTATATGTCTTTTCCAGTTCCTTTTTCATTCTGTTTCATAACCTCCATTCATCAAACTAGATGCCAGGGGCATCTGCCAACCAACATCAAAAAAGACCTGCCGTTTTCGACAAGTCATCAAAATCCTCATTGTCCACGGCATCATAAAGGACGACCTAACAGCCGTGGTACCACCTTTTTTCAAACACAGCATAACTGCCATGTTCCTCATTTTGTCTATAACGGGACAAGCCGTCAGTTCCTACTGGCCGTATCTGCCACATTCAGAACCGCTGTTTCAGAGCTACCTTCCACAAGTTTTTTCCGGGGAAATCTTACAGCCAATGAATTTCCTTCTCTGTCAGTGCCACTTGTGTACTCCTCTCCTGCACTACATTTCTTTCAATATCATACGAGAATTTTGATAAAAAGTCAAGGTTTGTTGGTGATTTGGGTTGTGATAAATGTTTTTTGTTTTCTGTAATTCCGTAGAAACCGGCGCGAACAATTGTCTCCCATCACTCCACACTCTTTTTTTTATTATATCTACCATAGGTATTCTCTTCTCTCACAAGCATTGGTTCCTCAGTCGCTATCTCACGGATATATTCTACCGGTTTGTCGGTACACTCGCTGATAAATTCTAATGGCTGCCCCATAGACAGCATCTTTTTGATAATGCTATTCTGTGTTCTTTTTTCTCCTTGTTCTATTCCTTCTTCCCTTCCTTCCTCTAAGCCTTCTTTTTTTCCTTCCTCAAAAAATTCATGTGAACTATAGTATTTCATAATCTCATCGTCTCCTTCCCTGCACTCTTTCACACTTTTTATAATGTGTCCAAAACATGCATCTTCATTTTCTTCCGTTGTTTCTTTTATGTAGCGCAG
>NZ_QUDR01000001.1 GCF_003477605.1 Clostridium sp. AF37-5 | reverse complement strand
TAATACGAGAAAAATCCACGACATTTGTCGTGGACTTTGTCTACAGTCTGAAAAAGCCCCATAAAGGGGCTTTTTTTGAATACTTTACCATGATTGAATCATTTTTGAAATGATTTTAGCTACATTTTTAAAAGCTGTCTCTGTTGATGTAACATGAAAAAAATCTTTTCCATACATCGTTTTTATTGCTTCTGTGGCATCATTTCCAATCGCCACACCCAAAACGGCAAATCCCATTTTTCGAGCTTTACGTACTTCGTTCTGCACGTCCAATGGTTCTCCAATTGATGGAATACCATCTGTAATAACAATTAAAAGCTTATGTTTTTCTTTTCGGCTTTTCAATAATTCAACTGCATAATTAATGCTTGCTGCATCATGATTGCAGCCATAACAATTATACACAAGTAATTTTGTGCGTTCTTTTTTTGTGTTGCGCCATTTAATATAATGATGATGTGTTACATCATCATGATAACCAAAGACATATAATGGTACATTAAATGGAGAAAAAGCTTCTGCGAAACATAATGCCACTTCTTTGGCAATTCGAGTGCGTTTTTTGCCCATTTCTTCAGCCGTCATAGAACCGGACTCGTCAATTGCAATTGTAATCGCCATGTCTTTAATATTTTTCGGTGTAGTACGACGGTCAAAAATTCGAGGAGTCTTTCGAGGAGCATAATATCGCTCAATATTCAATTTCCCTTTTTTCTTTTTTACAACTTCACTTTTATCATTTTGAAAAATGCGTTGTAAAGTTTTTGAAAAAGAATTTATAATTGGGCGATAAGCTGCCATATGGTTTTTGTACTCTTCCTCCACTCCGCATTCCACATCTAAATTTCTAAGACGGTCTACTGAAATGTTTGGTCGAATTGACTTATCAATAGCATCTTCTTGATTTTGTTTTTCTTCTTCGCCTTGCCGCTTTACCGCTAAATCTTCTGCTGATGTAAGCCAGTCTAAATCTTCTGATGTAATAACAATTACGTGAATTGAATCATTATCATCTGCTCCAGAAGTTTTTTTCTTCAAATATTTTTTTCTGCGTGCAGATGCACTATTTTCTGTTTCATCTTCATGAATTTTAATCGATTTACCATCGCAACAAGAAGCTCCTTTTGTTAAAGTTTTAGAACTACTGCCAAATAAATCTGAAATGGATTTTGATTTATCTTCTAAATCTTCCTTTTCCCATAAAGGTTTAGCAATTTCCATAATTTTTACAGCACAATTTTTTCTTACAATTGTGCTTTGGCTCTCTACCGCTTTGTCAAACAATTTAGCAGCTTGATTAAAACATTCTTTGGATTCCGGAAAAGTAAAATCTCCTTTTAAAATTCCCATATCTCCAAATTGTACTAAAGCACAAATAAATTGTTGATATGGAGAAGGTATTTCCTGTAATTCCGGCGTATTAAGATATATTGTTTGTATGCTGAATTGTAATGCTTTTAACAACTTACCTTTAATAACATTAGATGCCATAAATTCAATACTGGCATCTTCTACTAAATTGTTACATTCAGCAAAAACCTGATACTCTTTTTCGTCCAATCTTTCCGCCATTCTTTGTAACAAAGAAAAGTTAGAAAAAATTTGATGCAGCATTTCGTGGGTAAAAACTCCTAAACGAAACATTTTTTGCTCTGCAATAGATAGGCCTTTGTAATATTCATGATTTTCCGCAACATAAATATGTGCATTTTCATCGGTATGTCCAAGTTCCGGAGGTGTTTCCGGAAAGCATTCACACCGCTTTCCGGTTATCCCTCGGAAAATACGTTCAAAATTTCTTAATTCTTTTTCAAACAAAATTTTGCACCTCCTAAAAATATGAATCCATTGCAACATAAATTTCGTCAGCCACATCTGGCCTAGTTTCTGCGATTTTATTTATCATGCAAATTTCAATCGCTGTACGGAAATCTAAGTTGTCCTTGTCAATTAAATTACATGTTTCAATACAAAGACGAGGAACAATATATTCCTCACATTCTTCGCCATTAATATCCGGGTCTTTGAGCATAGTTAAAATTCTTATATATGTATCATAAACCTGATTTGCCGTATCATCTTTGGCTCCGGAAGCTATCATTCGTTTAATAAAATCTTCTTTTGTTGGGTCTTTAAATCGTAAAGACGGAACAAAACGAGAAGATAACGCCGGGTCCATACGAGGGCTTTGTTCTCCCACGTTAAAAGTGGCTGCGAAAATAGCTAATGGATGCCTTTTGACTGGTTTGTATCCACTTTTCATTGCAATATAAGGATATTCTGTTAATTGGTTAAAAACACCCTTATTTACCTCCGGGTCAGTAAGGTCAAATTCCTCACCAATCCACATGCCACCGTCTTGGGAGACTTTAATCATTGATGTCTCAATTTCTGTCAATTTACCATCAATAACTTTTGTAATTCCTTCATACGTATCTTCCTCTGTTCCCTTTGAACAGTTTGTAAAAGGAGCGGGAATCCCAAATGCAGCACTTAATGCATACAACAAATACGATTTACCGGTGCCTGCGCGGCCATGCAAAAAAATGTTTAAACAGTCATCTTTTTGTGCCTCCGGAAATGGTAATCCGGCATTTTTTGCTTCTTCTATTCTATTAAGTGCTTTTTGTGTACGTATTTTAAAAATATGGAACAGTTGCCAAAACATACGGTCTGGGACATATTTATCCAAAAAACTTAATGGCTTGATATAATCTTGTAAATCATCCCTCCATTGATAATCCAGTAAATATTTTCCAGCCTTGATTTCTTCCCATTGTTTTTCGTAATCAATTTGCTGATTTGATGAATTTGTTTCTTTTTGCGATTGATATTGTTCAAGAGCCGATACCATTTCTCCAAATTTCATTGCTTTTTCAGAAAACATTCCATTTTGGAAAGCTCTTTTTGCTTCTGCTAAAATGGTTGCATTACCAAAATCAATTGAAACTGAAGACAAAAGGCCTTTATCTTTTCCGTAATAATAAAATTCATCAGTGAATCCTATTGCATTTTGAACAGCACTTATATTACTTTGAACTTTTTCTAAAAAAGAAAGAAGTGAACAATCCGCATTCATCATCCATTGAACTGCAACAAGTGGCAATAAATGCCATTTTTCAGAAATTGATTCGGCAGCTTCATATACACGAACTTCATTTGGCGTAATCAAACTGTGAATCATTTCGGATGGAACGGATAATTCAACATATGCAATTTTATTCTTGGCTGAAAAGTAAATACACATCCTACATGGTTCGCCTTTTTGATATAAATAATCAAACATCTTGGCAATGCCACTTATCTTTACACCAGGGGACGCAAGATTATGTCTGCTTGATAAAAATTGAGGGCTAACTGTTACTGTCTGCGATGTTTTTTTGCTAAGAAAATGTACATCGACTGGTTTATGGTTAAATAATACCTCCACTACATTTAAAGTACTCATAATAATTTCCTCCTATTTTTTATTTAATAATTTTAATATGTCTGTTTTGGTATTTAGAAAAATATTTTACAAAGAAAAACCCCGGCATTATACCGGGGCAATAGAATTATTTACAATTTAATGATATAAGACGGATAAACCGCATATGGATTTTGCTTTTCCGCCTTTTTAATTAGCCCTTCTTCTATTAATGTTTTTGCCACTTTTTGAGATAAAGAGTCAAAAGCATTTAAAAGTCCAATGCCATTGTTGTCAATTTCCAAAAACAGAGTTCCTAAGTACTGTGGTCCGGAAATCGACTCTTCGATTAAATCAATTTCATTTGCTCGATGGACAAAGGTAATATTTATGTCCATTCCATAGGATTTTACTACCATAAGCGAGACCTCCTTTACATAGATAATAACATCTGAACACGAAACGCATTCATAATTGGATTATCGCGATAATCCAAAGTATGATTATACTTCTTTCGCTTAGTGTTATTAACCGGATTCACAAACTTAACCGGAGTACCCTGCCAACATGCAAGATTTAATCCGTAATCATCAATTAGTAAATCCACTTCTTTAGCCATCACATAATCTGACTTTGACATAGATGATGGCACAAAAATAATATGTTCCGGGTCAATATCCGTATATTTCATAGCCCACATTAGCTTCTCTCTCTTTGCATAAGGACTATCTTCCAAGTAAGATGTTAAAATATAAACATTTTCCGGCATTGACCGAATTAACACATTCAACATCTGACAGGCTGACGAAATTGGCCGTAAAGTAGCAAAATAACCTTTTCGATAAAGCATTTCTTCTGGAACGCCCTTTCGAAATTCTGCTAAAACCCCATCCATATCAACAAATATTCTTCCATTTTTTGTAAATTCATTCATATTCATTCCTCCTTTTTGTTGTTATAATTGATATTTTTAATATGTCTGTTTGGGTAATTAGGAAAAAATTGTTATAATATCGTTTTCGTTTTGTTTTAAAACAGACATATTAAATATAGAGGATTATTTTGAAAGGAGACCCCTACGGGTAATATTTTATGGATATCAAATTACAAGAAAGTAACAACAACATAGTAACAATTAACCATGATTTAGTAATTTTACAAGAATATGAGAGAATGTATGTCGGAAATACTGATATTTTTCCGGTTGCTTATTTTACTGATTTAGGACCGTTGCAAAAACAAGAACAGGCATTAAAAATTATTCGTTTTGCCTTGGAAAAATATTTGCAATGGACGCCGCAGGACATCCGAAGATATCTCACATCGAACGTATTGAAAAAGATGAAGCTATCTAAGATAGTAAATAAATATATTGATTTTCCACAAGAATATAGTAAAGACGATTTAGATATGACTTATTTGGCTTATCTTCTATATCCTAAAAAATTCAGGTTAAGCATTGAAGACCAGTGTATTGCTATGTTTGAACGAGTTCATACTGGCAGTGCCTCAAAATTTCCATCCACCTGGATTGGTGGAATTGAAGGAGTTCGCCGATTTAGTATTTTATTGCAATATGCAATATCACAAATGCCACGCTTTCAAAATTTGGAAGCAATGTATCAATATTTCTCCGGGCCAAAAGGAGTAGCAGCTATGAAAAAATATAAGTTATATTCTTTTGCCATTACATTATACGCCAATACTTTTGAAGCATTTCATAAATCAATGCCATATAAACTGCGAAGTGATTTTTTGTATCATTATTATCGTTTCTCAAAAAAAGTTTATATCAGGTGATAATTAAAGCCGCTCGAAATATCGGGCGGCTTATTTTTTAAACATTGTTACATGTTATACATATTTTTTCCTTTAGTCCTGTTTTCTTTGAAAACCGAGCATCATTCATAATTGCTTTTTCCAGTGCATTTCCTTGTGATAAAATAATCACTTTGGATTTGGCTCTCGTTATTGCCGTATATATTAGATGCTTATTAAGAAGAATTTCCGGATTTTGCGGCAAAACAATAATTGCAGTGTCAAATTCATTTCCCTGCGATTTATGTATTGTAATGGCATACGCTAGAACCATATCTTCTAACCATGTATGCTCCATTACGATTGTTTTCTTTCCAATTTGTATCGTTACAGTTCCGGCATCAGTAATTGAAATTATTTTTCCAATATCGCCATTAAAATAACCGGCTTTATAATTATTAACAATCATCATAATCTTATCGTTTTTATGAAAAACATATCCATTACGGTGTATTTCTCTTCCTTCAAACTGAAAAGATGACTGAACTAAATGATTCAATGCATACACTCCGGCCGCTCCCTTGTTTGGGGTCGTTAAAATTTGTGGGTTATTTTCCTTTTTTAAAACTGTAGTTAAGATAGAATCAATTTCTTTGCCAGAATTATATCGTAAAATCTGAAATTGATTATCCATAACTAACTCACAGTCTTTTATTTTAACTTTATCCTTGTTAATAATCGTGGTCGAACCTTGTTTTTGGCGGAAAAGTGTATCTAAGCGATATACGTCAACTTTTTTAGAATTAATAATATCTCTCAAAACGGCTCCCGGACAAACACTGTCTAACTGGTCAATATCTCCGCACAATAAAACTAAACTTCCAGATTGAATAGCATTAAAAAACATTCCCATCAACTTAGTGTCCGTCATAGAAGTTTCATCCATGATAATAAAATCCGCATCAATTGGGTCATCCATATCTTTGTAAGATGCTTCTTCATCACTAAATGGCTGATATTCTAATAACCGATGTATGGTAGACGCTGGAGAGTTCGTAGATTCAGCCATATGCTCGCCCGCCACTCCGGTTGGTGCACATAAAGCAATTTTATTATCTGGGTACTTTTCTTTGTAAAGCGTCAAAATTCCATTTATGAGTGTTGTTTTGCCAGTTCCGGGGCCGCCGGTTAGCACTTTAACGCCTGTGCTGTTCAACAAATTAAAGGCATTTTTTTGAGAAGATGCATAAGTGATATTCAATTTCTTTTCTACCCAGTTAACATCTTTCTCTGAAATGTTTAATACAGTTTTTGTATTTTCTAAGCGAGCAACTCCTCTTGCTATATCATATTCCCGATACCAATATTCTTTTAAATAAACTCGGTCATTTATTTTATCCACATATAACCAATTTGCATTTGATAAAGCAATTGCCAAAAAACCATCCGGAATTTCTGCACCATAAATGCTTTTTTGTGCTATCCATAACATTTTATCAATTAAATCATTGATAAGAACGAAAGTACTACCATCCTTTGTACATAAATCCATAGCATAATGCAGCATAACATCAAGCCTGTCTAAGTTATAATAATTAAGACCGGCCGCAAAGCCAATTTCATCCATAACAGCAAATGAAATATTGTATTTTCTTAAAATATCATATGGATTATCCTTAATATATTGTAGTGCCTTATTTCCGTAAGCCTCGATTATAGTATCCACCTTAATATCAGTAATTCCATATTGGCACAAATAGCAATATAAATCATATCGCCCCTTTTGCTTGTTTAATGTAGAAATTACTGTTTCACAAAGGTCGTTCGATAGTCCCGTTTCTTTTGCTAAAAGTTCAGAATTATAAATATCATAATTCCAAATATCTTTAACTCCTGCTAACTTTTTAGCAGAGACGGTCCCAACTCCATCAATTTGCATTAAATATTCTTCTAAAACATATCCTTCTTTCAAGTCCTCCTCAAAAGATTCAACTTCAAATTTCCATTTGTTTGATTTCGTCCAATGCCCGTGTAAAGTAAGCGGATATCCACGATTATATTCCGGGACTCGTCCAGAACAAATATATGTACTATATGTGCTTTCGTAAGGTAATGGCGTCTTCGATACAAACATGGAAAAATAGGCAACACCATCGCGCCCCATATACAGTAATTTATTATATTTTCCTTTCATTACATCCATAATAACACCCCTAAAAAGTATTTTATATCTTTAATATGTCTGTTTTTCAAAATTATGAAAACCATATTATAAAGAATTTTTAAGGGATTATTTTTTTCTAATAACATAAAAAAGGCCCTTGAAGAGCCTTTTTTCTTTAAATTGCTATATCAGAAACATCAATTTCGTTCGATGAGTTTTCTACATCCGGTCCGCTATTGTCAATGTTATCAAGTAAATCATCTAATTTTTCTCTTTTAATTTCGTCTTCAACTTCTGTTTCTGGAGTAAGCATATCATCAAGGTCCATGTTATTTCCAGATAAAACATTAATATCATTTGACTTTTCACTGATACTATTAGTATCTTTAGAGGCGACAGCGGAATTACATAATGCCTGTAAATCACCGGCATCTGCTAGTGCACTGCCATCTTGCTCTACTTCCGGACTTAATTTATCCCAAATAAATGCTCCAAATTCAACAATCTCATTGTCATAATCTCCTGCCATAATACCCTCTCTGGTTACAGATATCTCCTTGCCAGCATATCCAATATTATATTTTTCATCATTTCGTGAAATCTCTAATGCTACATTTTGTTGCACAATATTTTCGCATAGAGAAATATTTTCTTTGCAAATAGCATCAATTGTTGGCATTTCATTTAACATTGATTCTGCACGTGTAGCTGCTAAAATTAATTGTGTTTTCATTTCTTGCAAAGAAGGTTTGTACTGTTTTAACATCTCATTTAACTCATCTTCTCCGGTAAGAATAGGTTTCTCTGTTTCTTGTACGGATATTACATCAATTCCTAAGCGTGCTTTCTTTTCTTCTAATGTCTCATTTTCCTTTTTAGGTCTTAAATTAACAACCTGAAAAGATTCCTCATTTTCTTGTAAATCTTTTTCTAATTCATCTATTTGAGTATTTAAAGACTCAAAATTATTGGACGAATCAATCACTGATTCAGTTTCTTTTTGCATTTCCGGCTGGTCATGCTCAGATTCTTTTATCTCGTTTTTGTGGCTTTCGTTTAATACTTTGTCCATGTATTTTTGTTTTCTGTTTAGCAAAACCTGCGA
Source organism: Clostridium sp. AF37-5 (assembly GCF_003477605.1). GTDB lineage: Bacteria > Bacillota > Clostridia > Lachnospirales > Lachnospiraceae > Eubacterium_F. The sequence continues at coordinate 279,303 of NZ_QUDR01000001.1, read as the reverse complement.
TTGTCCTAACCCACGATAAAATAAATTTTTTTCTTTTTCTTTTAATGGAGAATTCTCAATTTGCTTGAATGCTTTTTGAAATTCTGTTTCAACTTCTTCTTTTGATAGATTTAAAACATCTTCTCTGTTGTGAGCCAAAATAATCCCCGGAGTCGGCAGTTTATGTTTGCAATATAAATTATTTAATTTTTCAGCCGTCATATCCAAGCTTTGTTTCGTCCGATGTAAAATTCTTTCATTTTCCGATAATTCCGGCTCTTTTTGTTCCTGTTCAGAAGTTTTTTCTTGAAGTACTTCCTGCTGCTCTTCCGGAACTTCTTCTTTTGGATGTTGTTGTTCAAATTCTTTTAATTCCTTTTTCGCTTCGGTTTCCATATTGATGCGCGCTGCTTCATTCCATGCATCTTTTCCTAATGCAATTCGAGCAAATACGTTATGGAAAAACCATTCCACCTTTTGCCCGATGTTTTTTAGTCCTTTCAGGAAATTGTTGCCAATTTTTTTTGCGATATTCATAGAATCACACCTTTCTGTATAAAACTATTATTAATATGTCTGTCCACCGGCTCCTGTAAAAAAAGCTCATAATATGGTTTTTGTTTTAGGTTGAAACAGAACAGACATATTATATATATCTAATAAATAACTGGGAGTAATTAATTTAATATCAGGAAGGAGAAAAAATATGGAATTTTTAGTGGATTTTATGTATCAGTTTGCGGAGGAAAATAGCTGGGAAGATGAATATATTCCAGAGCAGCTTCGTTCATTTTTTACAACTTGGGCATTTTTAGCTAAGATAGAAGCTGATACGAAATTATGTGATTACGTATTGCATGTTCTTTGTCGAATTATTGATGCAAAAAATGTTACATATGATGAATTCGTGAATTATATGCTTAAATTCATTGTTTAAGGAGGTATTTTTATGATAATGAAAGAATTGATGCGTAGTTGGTCTATTTCGAGTTATAACGAAAATACAAAAGACCAATTAGATTATTTTATCAATGAAAATCGGTGCAATGTCGGGAGTCGTGCTTATGTATTCAATCATGAAACAAATACATTAAGCAAATTATCTATTCTTAAGGTGATTTGCAGCATGGATGACCCAGGAGCGTATCGTCGTCTTCCGGATGATGTTCTTATTCGAGGAGAAGATGAATACCAGGCTGATACAAGTGCGGAATTTATAACGGACAATGCTTGTTACTTAGTATGGTTCCGATATGTTGATTAAAGTTAAGGAGACTTAAAAGGAATTAACAAATGACGTTATAAATACGTGTTTCATAGGAAGAAAGAGAGGAAAATTTTATGGATAAAAAGGTTATATTTACAATAATACAGTGTGGACACGGCGTATACCGTATTATTACAAATCATATGCAGTTTAGAAAAATGAATACGGCATGCATAACGGATATTGATATGTTGTATGAAACCATGAAAGAAATTTCTACGGAAATAAATAATGAGTATGGTTATGCTGTATTATTTGAAACTGAGTAGCGAATGAAACTAAGATTTATAAAGATTGGAGGAAAGATAAGTGACTAAAACAGGATGGTGGAGTGTAAATTTTGATATTACGCTCGAAGGCGAAGAAGTGAAATTTGAAGACTTAGATGAGTGCTCACAAGAGCACATTCTACATCTTATTGCAGATGGATATGAAAGTGGCGAAGTTGTAGAAGAAACAGATGAATAATAAGAGAAAGGCAGGTAAAGATTTATGGTTGTATTAGACATGGTGACAAATGAAAACACAAAAGTAAATATGCAGAACCGCAACGGATGCTTGTGTTTATCCTGCAAGACAGAATTATTAAATTGCAAACATCCATGTAAACATCAATGTATATACTGTTATTGGAAATGATATTAAATAGAAAAGCCCCAAATGGGGCTTTTTTTAAATCAGACAACGCAAAGATATATTGGAATCAGCGAAAAACGTGTTGAGAACGCATTAAAAAATCATTTGTGTATCCTTTGGGTTATATATTTTTTACACAATTCATGAATGTATTTGATTCCATATCAAATGGATTACAATCATAGTAGAAAATGCATTTTGTAAAATCTTCTGCGCACTGTAAAATAAGTGTATCAATATCCGTTATATTAGAATCAAATAGTTCGATATCCGCTCCAAATACATCACAAATATGTTGCTTCTTATCTTCATTGTCAGTTACAATCATTTCCCAAAATTTTCCTTCTGGATAAGAATTTAAATTAAATCCTTTTGCTTTTAATAATTTAGTATATTCCATAATTATACCTCCAAATTTTCAAAAGAAATCGTCATTTATAGTGGAATTTTACCACTTCTATAATCTTCAATCTTTGTGGTCCTCTGTCTGCCATCACCTCTTCTATCTAACCACCTGCGATTCAAATCATCAATATAATTCATTCTCTTATTTTCATCAACCGAAGTTTTCTCAACTCCGTTTTCAGTATAAACAAATCGTACTGGCAGTTCCATTTATATCACCTCTTCCAATCTTTACTTCGATTTTGATTCTATTCTTTTTGCAATTTTTTTCAACTCTTTTATTGTAGTAGCGTCAAATTTCATTCCATCATCAAGTGTGACAAAATAATGTTGAACGCTTCGACTTTTTCCATAATCAAAATCAGCATCAACATCTACTCTCACAACTCTATCTCGGATTCTTTTAGGTAAATAGTTTTTTATTTCCATAATATTACCCACTTTCTATTTGCCAAGGAAAGTTAAATTTCATACGGCAAATATTGACCTTCTATTTTAAAATCTCCATTATCAGCTTTTAAGTCAGTATTTTCGTTTACCCATTCTAATAATTCATTCGTAGAATCAAAAGATTTTGCAACTGCTACATCGCAGCAAATAATTAATTCTTCATCTATCTTATCTTCTACTAAATTATTCAGCGTATCTTCCCAATTTAAGACAATAAAGTATTTCCATTTATAGTTCACTGTGTTATCCTCCTGAAACTTAGAGTTCATTTTCTATCCTACTAATGGCAAAATCCCATATCCATCATCAATAATTTCAACAGCTTCTTCCAACGAATCTGTTTCGCAACAATCCCAATTTGATAATCCGTCATAATCATCCAGAAGAATAACTGCCTTGCAAATATCTTTTGCCTTAAATTTCTTTAGGTAATCATGGCATTTATTTTTCATTTCATATTGTAAATCATTCTCCTTAAAATCAGGCAATTTCTTAGAATATAATTCATGCAGTTTATCCATTATATCATAGATGCTGATTTTGTTACGCTCTACAAGATATTTTCCATCTTCTCTTTCATATTCTTCATTATATCCCTTGTTAATTCTACTAATCCAGAAGTCGTTTGTGTCCATACAAATATATACACCTTCAAATTTCTCATTATCTGTTGGATAACAGTCAATTTCTTCTAATTTCTGCATCTCTTCTACGAGATTACTTACATTATAATATTTTGCAAATTTCATTATAACTACTCCTTTCATTTCACATGAAAACTTGGTTTACTTAGCTTTTTAATACCTAATATTTGTCTTAGCGGTTATTTTCCTTACAAACTCATCCAATACGTTTCTAATAATCTCCACCTATCTTTTCAAATAATGCTTGATTTTCCATAAGAAAATAATAAAATAGATTTATCAATTCCTTATGGAGTTGCTTGATTGAGTAATCGTGTTGCTTTGGTTGGTAAACGATTACTCTTTTATTTTTCAATTTCCTTTTTTACAAGTCCAATTCCCTTTATTATCGTATCAGTCCTTGATAGATTTAATTTTTCTGAACAATACTCAATATCTTGTTTCTCTTGCTTTGTTAATCTGATGTTGAGTTTTTCCGTTCTGGAAACGTCTTGTAATGGTGGTCTACCAGTTCTTGGTGACAAATTATCATCTCCTTTCTATTTATGTCCTTGCATAAATCATTATAAGTTATGTACGCACATAAGTCAACCCCTAAATGCAAAAAAATAAGACCTATTGGTCTAATAAAATGTATTTATACAGAAACTTCTCCTTTCTGTTTTTATTATCGAACATATGTTTGATTACTTTTTTGATTACCTCACGTTTTTTTACACTGTTTTGGTAAATTTTATAACGTCCTGCAATCAACGCATTTCTAGTACTTCCAGTAATCTTGTGAAACAAAAAGTATAAATAGTCCGTAGGGGAATCGAACCCCTGTTTCTGCCGTGAGAGGGCAGCGTCTTAGCCGCTTGACCAACGGACCATCAACAATTGCTATCATACTACAGACGACAACAAATTGCAAGTACTTTTTTTATTTTTTTTCATCTTTTTTGTTCTTTCTAATTTTGGGCAAATAATGAATATTCTGTTTCGGACAAATCATAGTACATTTCAGGCAGCTGATACACTCTCCGTCCCGCAATGGATTTTCCTGCAATTTTATTGATACCGGGCAGTTTTTTCTGCATGCCTGACAGCCATTTAGACAGCTTCTCCCCCTCCTTAGGCGGAAAAACGGAAACTGTGGCAATAGTGAAAAGACAGCACCCATTGGGCATAAAAACTGACAAAAGAAACGTTCTTTTACTGCCATCCCTGCCACAATAATAACAAGCAAAAGAATGGCACACAAATTAGAAACAGCCGAAAAATTCCCAGCACGCAGCAATGAAAATATTGTCCATGGACTATTTTCATTCAACAAATTTTCTTTTTGCAAAAAACACAGGCATATAATCCCAAACAGCAATACATATTTTATCTTTTGTAAAATCAGGGCAAAACGCTCTGGAATTTCAGGGATTTTTTTCTTTGTTTTTCTTTGCAGCCAGGATGACACACAATAAATCCAGTCTCCAATTGCTCCAAATGCACACATAAAACCGCAAAAAAAACGCCCAAAAAACATAGTAAACAAACATAATAATAAAAGTATCACAGAAAAGTCGTTTAATACAAGCGGAGTACCCTTTCCAATGGAAACAAAAATATTTTTAATTCCTAAAAATGCCTGCGAAAACAATGCCGGAAAATAAATAAAACATATTCCTTGAATGACAATCCTTATCCACTGTAATTTCTTAATTTTTTTCATTTGCTTCCTCCAATGCCTGTTTTGCTGCATTTATAATTCCCCTCGAAGAATAGGTAGCTCCAGATACCACATCCACCTCTGCGCTCTGCTTTTTTGTAATATCATCAAGCAGGGTGGCTGCCATATTCCAATACTCTTTTGTTTCCTGCTTTGCAGAAATTACGGTAATTGACTTAATTTTATTACTTTGAATTGTAACTTTAAGCTTAACCGGCCCTCCAAAACCTTCTGCTTCTCCGTAATAAACACCATTTTTCCACTTTGGCAACATCTTTTTTTCGTTTTCCATTTTCTGCTGTTTGTAATCATCTCTTTTCTTTTGATTTCCCAGTGCTATCCACTGATAACCAAAAAGTACAGCTAAAACGAGAAACATATTTATCCACTTTATCACTTTTGTTTTCACTGTTTTCTCGCCTCCGCTAATGCCAATCGATATAAAGTAAGGAATGCATGGGACGAACAGGTCGCCCCTGTTACTACAAGTGCATCATCTTTTTGCGCACCTATTAATTGATTTAATAAACCCATACTTTTTCTTGTGCCATTTAATGCCCGATTTGTATAAAACTTGTTTGTGATGTCTGAAATTTCCACGTTTTCAAAGCCCGCAAATGCATTTTCTTTAAAAACAACATCTGCAGACAATCGATAACTTGAAAAATCACCATCCTCATCCGGCAAAACCTCCGTTGTCTCTGAATAACTTCCATTTTTTAATGGCTGTAATGGAGCATAGGACGGTTCGGGCGTTGGTATCAATGTTTCCTCTGGCTTAGGAGAATTTACAGCCGGAGATTCACTTGACTTCACATCACTCGCCTTATCATCCGTATTCGCAGCCATCAAAAGAGCCTGTCTATATAAATTACAAATTGCCTGTGACGAACAAGTTGCACCGGACACTGCTGAAATCTCCTCAATTTTCTGCTTTTGCAAAATCTGATTAACAACGCCCTGTTCTTTTTTTGTTCCATTTGCTGCCTTTATGTAATATGGCTGGTTTTCTTCACAATCCGATGAAAAATTATTGATCGATACACAACGTCCTTCACGGAACACAACCACTGCCTGCAGTGTATATGGTTCAAACTCCATGTCCGCATCCGGGCTGCAAATTGTTTTCACCAAATAACTGCCATCTTTGATTTGACCGACGGAAACATTTTCTTTGGAATCCGGTAAAATCGGTGATTTCGTAGCTTTCGGTCTCGAATTTTTTTCCTCTTTTTTTCCAATTGCTTTCGCATATGCATTCTGATAAGCCGCCCATACCGCTTGCGATGAATAGGTAGCCCCAGAAATAACATCTACGTTTTTATTTTGGCTCTTTAAAATTCTTCTGACCATCCCTTTCCATGCTTTCTGCATATAAGAAACATTTTCTTTTGTTTTATTATGCAGCATTTTCATCTGGTAAAGTGCTACAACTTTTCCATTTTTAAATTTAGCCTTTAGAGAAATCCCATAACCAAACTTTTCACATTCCGCCGTCCCGGTATAAACACCATCCTTTGGAATTCCTTTTAGCGATGTAACCTTATTTTGTCTCTGTTCTTTTTTATTTGTTTTGTGCGCTGCTATTTTCACAGATGATTTTTCTTTTTTCCCTCCCGCATTTCTAAGCGCATTCTGAACAGCCTGTAAAATTCCGGATGAAGAAAAAGTTGCTCCACTTATCGTATCCACATCCGTTGACTGACTGCTTAAAATCAAGGAAATTACTTTCTTTGCTTTTGAATAATATGCCGGTGTCTCTTTTTCATGTGAAACTACATCAATGCTTTTTATTTTCCCCTTAAAAATCTGCACCTTCACAACAATCAATCCACCGAATCCTTTTGCACTTCCTGTATATTCACCATCCTGCAGTCCCTTTTGCTTTATCTTCTTTGCCGTTTTTTTCTTGACCTCACTTTGCTTTTTCTCTTTTGCATCCGCCACTTTTTCTAAATTTCCTGCCGGAGCATTTCCACTAAGTACTGGAAATATCGGTTGATTACAAAACAAACCAAAAACAGCAAATACTGTCACACAAACTGCCGGAGTTAAAAAAACCAGACTTCTCCATTTATTATTCATCTCTTACCACCTCATAGTCAAAATCCGATGTAAATATTTTTTCGATACCTTCACTAATCACAATTTTTCCACCCTTAAGCAATAAAACAAAATCAAATTGTTCCTTGTGTTTTTTCCAATATTGTACCGCCTTTTCTTTTCCCATAATAAATAGAGAAGTTGACAAGCCATCTGCAAGTGTTCCATCCTTGCTTACAATGGTTGCACTAATCACACCATGATTCGCTGGTTTTCCGGTTGCCGGGTCTAAAATATGATGATACGTTTTCCCATTCTTTTCAAAATAACGTTCATATCCACCAGAAGTAATTACTGCCATATTTCCAGTTTTAAGTACTCCAAGATAGTCTCCCGAAAGTGGCGAATTACTTGGATTTTCTATTGCTATTTTCCACTTGCTTCCATCTTCTTTTGTTCCATATGTCTGCACATTTCCGCCCAGTGAAAGAACCCCGCCTGTCAACTGATATTCTTTAAAAATCTGCGTTAAACGATTTGATGTATACCCCTTTGCAATTCCACCTAAATCAATTTCCATTCCTTCCGGCAAAGCAGCCAAATTGGTTTTATTGTTCCACTCAATTTTAGAGGCGTCGATATTCTTTAATAAATGATTTATTGTTTTGTCGGATGGAACTTTATATTTTTTTGTCGTAAATCCCCATTCTTTCATCAATGGATAAATGGAAATATCAAATACGCCATTCGTATCCTGATATAGCTCCATGGATTTTGCAATTAACTGAGCTGTATCTTCTGATACAATCTCACTTCCATTCTCGTTTAAAATTGCAATCTCACTTTCATCTTTTCCTGTACTAAGAAGATTATCCAACCGTTCAATTTCCGATACTGCCTTTGTTGCAGCTGCCTCCGCCTTTTCTCCATATGTGGTAATCGTCATATAGGTATCCATAGCAAAGACTTCCTTTGTTGCTTTTTTGCTTTGTTTTTCTTTTTGTCCGCTTTGCTCTCCACAGCCACACAAACACAAAAGTGCAAGCAAAAGAAATATCACTGTTTTTTTCATTCTAATAAACTTCCTTTCTATCTTCCTTTGTACAGCAAACAAGGGAGACTACACTTTGGTAGTCTCCCCGGGCATCCATTTAAGGATTATTTTTTTACTTTTACCTTCTTTACGCTTGACCATTTGCCAACCGACTTTTTGCCCGATTCTGTTTTTACGGCACGTACTTGAATATAATAAGTCTTTCCGGCCTTTAATTTCTTTATTACTACTTTTTGTACATTCTTTACCGATTTCGTTTTCGATTTTTTCATGCTTTTTTTCAGTGAGTAACGAACTTCATATCCAGTCGCTCCACTCACTTTTTTCCATGTAATCTGAGCTGTTTTCTTTTTCTTAGAAACTGCCTTCTTGATTTTTACAGATGCCAGTTTTGATACATCCGTTTTACCAGTATCCTTTTTCACCGAATCATTTTTCTTGTCAGGTGAATTTGTCGGGACCGGTGTTGCCGTTGGTACCGGCGTCGCTGTATTGGATGGTGTTTTTTTTACCTTTTCCAAAGCATCCACCGCTGCTTTCAAATGAGTATAAGCCTCATTTACCATGGATTCATAGTGAGCACTTTTTGCGAGTTCTTCCTCTGCTTCTGCCAGTTCTCCCTCTACTTCTTTCCATGAAGCAGTTGTATAATCAGCCGAATTCATTTTCTTAACAGAATCAACTAATGCCTGTAATGCAGAAGTATCTACCGCTTCCGAAGGCGTTACATTTTCAGAAATTCCATCTTTTGTTACCTCAACGTCATAACTTGCATCTTCATAGCCAAGGCCATAAATCGTTACATTCCAATATCCGGTTCCATCTGTTCCATTTGGCAGTTCGGAACGATATGACTCAGTAAGTCCAAGCTGAATTCCCATTGATTTGTGCATCCAGTTATCAGCTGCAAATTTTGTACCATAAGAAGCAATTGCTTTTGTACGAGTACTGTCTGTACCGTAATAGGTCCATTTTACAGCCTGCATTCTTGAGCCAAGTGGTCCATAACCTTCATTTGCTGCCGCACCGTCTTCACTGTTTATGTCGACACGAAGAAATTCTCCATAACTTCCTTTCTTCTTTTCATCAGTCACAACCGATGCCACTGTCTTTGATGCCTTAGCAAGCGAAACATCTTTTACACCGGAATCAGTTCCTGTTTTTCTCTTTCCGAATGTATAACTTCCATCGGCCTGCTTTGCAGCAATTTTCAAACCATTGGTGTTCGCTGTTACCGATGCTGTTTCCTCATAAGAAGACAAAGCATTTTCAGAATAACCACCAACTAGTTTTCCGCCATTTTCTACAACTTTATATTTGCTTTTGAAGTCTTGTAAATCTGCTGTTTTAACCGCTACCGGTACATATTTAATTCCAGTCACTGTGTAACTTACAAGTTTTGTTGTTGAAGCATCCGAAAGCGTCAGAACTCCTTTTGCATATCCAATCTTCTGACCATCTGTCGTATAAAAACTCTGGTTTTTATCTTTATCTTGCTCCCAATAAGACACCGGATAATTTTGTCCATTATCCGCCGTAATTACGGCGTCACACTGGAAACTTCCTCGATGCAGACCATGATTCGTTGTCGCACGGGATACCGCATCAAATGCCCCCTTATCCAATTCACCGCGGGCATCTTCTGTTTCATTGGAATCTGTCATGTTTTTTCCATCTTTCAAATAAACATCTTCCGCAGCCCAATACTCTGCCCAATTAAGATCTGCATACAAATAAGTATATGACTCATCTGCCGCTGCACTTTTCGATGTTGTTACTTTATCAAAAGGTCCAACACCAAATAACATAGCTGCCGCTAATCCGCATGCTGTCATTTTCTTTGCCAGCAAAACAATTTGTTTACGCATAATTTATCCTCCGTTTAATTCGTAACAACTAACTGTTGTTCGTATTTTCTAACGTAACAAATTATAAATTTGACATCCTGTTCTGTCAATGCTATTTTTCACTATTGATAATTCTTTTCGACTTGGTTCTCTATTGACAATTCTCCCCTCTGACAATATACTAAAAAGGCGGCAAAAGCCGCCTTACATTTATTATATTTAAGAAAGAAGGGATACGATGCGTTCTTCCAACGACCGCGAATCAGCCACTTACACGCGCAGTGCTCTCATCTGCTTTGTCTGTGTGGGCATCTGTCTGTATTTTGATATACAGAAATACACAAAAACCGGCTTTACCTTTGACCGGGAATTTTTCATATCACTCGTTTTTTATGTTTTGCTGACCGCCCTTGGCATCCGCTCCATCCTCAAAGGACGGAAACTGAAAAAGGACGAATAGTTATCACATAAAATCTAACAATGACATCTGGTCGCTGAGCGGGAGATCGCCGAGCATTCCCATCTCCCGCATCTTATCCACAATCGTTCCGCTGACTTTACTGCGGGTTTTAAAGTTTTCACATGAAGTAAACGGACCATCTTTTGCGGCTTCCACAACACCTTCTGCCGCCTTATCCCCCATACCATCAATTGTATTTAATGCCGGCATAAGTTTCCCGTCAATAACTTGGAAATGTTTCGCCTTTGCCCTAAATATATCAATCGGCATAAATTCATAGCCTCTGGCATACATTTCCTGAACAATTTTCATATCGCCATACGCTGCTTCTTCTTTGGGAGACAGCTGCTTTGCGGACAAACGCTTTTTGTAGTCTTTCATCGTCGTCTCTAACCGCTCTCTTCCCTGACACATCAACTCATAGTCAAATGCTTTTGCGCGAATGCTGAAGAAAGCCGCATAATAAGCAAGTGGATAATACACCTTAAAATATGCGATACGAAATGCCATCATGACATAGGCAACCGCATGAGCTTTCGGGAACATGTACTTAATCTTTCCACAGGATTCAATGTACCAATCCGGTACTCCCGCCTGTTTCATTGTCTCCTTCCATTCTTCCCACTGTGGCACTTTTCCTTTCGCCACCAGTCCTTTACGAACTTTTTCCATGATATTAAATGCCGTGCCGTCTTCCACGCCCGTGTGTATTAAATACGTCATAATATCATCACGCGTACAGATTGCGGTAGACAGTGTACAGTCACCTCTTGCAATGTAATACTGCGCATTATTAAGCCACACATCCGTACCATGTGACAAACCGGAAATACGCACAAGGTCCGAGAAGTTTTTCGGTTTCGTATCACGAAGCATCTGCATAACAAATTCCGTACCAAACTCCGGCACACCAAGGCTTCCCAAATCCAGTCCCATCAAATCATCCGGCGTAACACCCAGTGCCGATGTATTGTTAAACAACGACAACACCTGCTCATCATCGAGCGGAATATTTAAGGCATTGACACCGGTCAAATCCTCAAGCATCTTAATAATGGTAGGATCATCGTGTCCGAGTATATCAAGTTTTAACAGGTTATGGTCAATCTTATGATAATCAAAATGCGTTGTAATAATGGATGTTGTCTGGTCATTTGCCGGATGCTGCACCGGTGTAAACGTGTCAATTGTCCATCCCATTGGAAGTACAACAATTCCTCCCGGATGCTGTCCGGTCGTACGGCGCACGCCGACACAGCCCTCCAACAGACGCTCAATTTCCACCGTCCGCTTAGGAATTCCTTTCTCCTCAAAATAATTTTTCACATAACCGTATGCCGTCTTATCCGCAAGCGTACCTACCGTACCGGCACGGAATGTCTGTCCGGCACCAAAAATAACTTCCGTGTATGCATGGGCTTTACTCTGGTATTCACCGGAAAAGTTCAAATCAATATCCGGCTCTTTATCCCCGTAAAATCCAAGGAATGTTTCAAACGGTATGTCATGTCCATCGCGCACAAGTTCTGCCCCGCAATTCGGACATTTCTTCGGCGGCATATCAAATCCGGAACTGCCGGCAAACGCTTTTACCTCGTCCGAATCAAAATCCGAATAATGGCATTTTTCGCAGTAATAATGTGCCGGAAGCGGATTTACCTCTGTGATACCGGACATTGTAGCAACGAAAGAAGAACCAACGGAACCACGCGAACCAACAAGATACCCGTCCTCATTCGATTTCCACACAAGCTTCTGTGCAATAATATACATTACGGCAAATCCGTTGGAAATAATGGAGTTTAACTCCCTCTCCAACCGCTCCGAAACCTGCACCGGTAAATTTTCCCCGTACATACTGTGCGCCTTATTGTAACAAATATCACGAAGCTCCTGATCGGAATTTTCAATAACCGGCGGACATTTATCCGGAAATACCGGCGATATCTTCTCAATCTGATCGGCAATCAAATTCGTATTCGTAATGACAACCTCTTCTGCTTTTTCCTCGCCTAAGTAGGAAAATTCTGAGAGCATCTCCTCTGTTGTCCTAAAATAAAGCGGTGGCTGTTTGCCATCATCCATCTTTTTCCCGGCAAGCAGAATTGTGCGGTAAATATCATCCTCCGGGTCAAGGAAATGGACATCACAGGTAGCGCAGACAGGCTTGTTATATTTTTCGCCAAGCCTTACAATCCGGCGGTTCATTTCCTTTAAATCATCCCATGTATTGATGTTTGCGTAGGCACCTTTTTCCTTGTCAAACATAAATTCATTGTTGCCAATCGGCTGAATTTCCAGATAATCATAGAAATCCACCAATTCTTCAATTCTCTCCTCGTCTGCATCATCTAACAGTGCACGGTACAGTTCGCCCGCCTCACATGCCGAACCAAGAATCAATCCTTCCCTGTATTTCATTAACTGACTCTTTGGAATACGTGGACGTCTGGCATAATAATCCAAATGTGCCATTGATACCAGATGATACAAATTCACACGTCCAACTTCATTTTTTGCAAGAATAATCGCATGATAACTCGGCTTTTTCTTAATGATTTCCGGTGCCGAATGCGTCCTCTCATATAACGCCTTCAAATCTGTAATGCCCTGTTTTTCTAGCATTCGGATCATTTTCTCAAAAATTTCCGCAGTTGCCTCAGCATCTTCGACCGCGCGATGGTGATTCACAAGTGAAATCTTCATCGTCTTTGCCACATTATCAAGCGTATATTTCGCCAGATGTGGAAATAACACACGTGCCACACCAACCGTATCTACAACCGTATAATGAATATCTCTGCCCTGCTCGGCTCCTTTTTTGCAGATAAAACTATAGTCAAATCCGGCATTGTGGGCAACTAATACACACCCCTTGCAAAAGTCAAGGAATTCCGGAAGTATCGTCTCGATTTTTGGCGCATCACTTACCATGTCATCCGTAATACTTGTCACGTCAGTAATTCTCGGTGGAATTGCTACCTCCGGATTTACAAATGTACTGAAGCGGTCCGTGATTTTTCCCTTTTCCACTTTTACCGCACCAATTTCAATAATGCGGTTTCTCGTTGGCGAAAAACCGGTTGTTTCCAAGTCAAAGACAACAAACGAATCCTGCAAAGTCTGCCCTTCTTCATTTACAACGGTATCGTCCAAATCGTCTACTAAGTATGCCTCACAGCCATAAATCACCTTAAAATTATCATCTTTAATGGCATGGTCGGCATCCGCAAAAGACTGAACAACACCATGGTCAGTAATTGCAATGGCAGGGTGTCCCCACTCCTGTGCTCTTGTTACCAATTTCTGACAGTCTACCACCGCATCCATATCACTCATCTGCGTATGTGCATGAAGTTCCACACGTTTTACCGGTGCCTCGTCTTTTCTGCCAACGCGGAAATCATCAATTTCTTTGGCACCATCTATGTTTTTAATGACAAGTTCCTTTGAATAATCATCAAAAGAAGCATGCCCTTTTACTTTTACATAATTTCCTCCCTTTATAAACTCAGAAAGAGACAATTCCTCTGCCTTTGTTTTTTTCACAAACATAAGACAGCGAATCGTATCGGTAAAATCCGTAATAGCAAAAGAAATTATCAATTTTTCACCATTACTGAATTCTCGTTCTTCCACACTTCGAATCATACCGGCGATAACGACTTCTCCAATTTCGTCCACAATATCGCTGATTGGCATAACTGCCCCTTCCACATTGGAGCCAAAAAACACACTGGGGTCTCTTGTCTTTTTTTTCTTTGCCACATATGTTTTCTTTTTTTGTATCTTGCGCGCCTCTTCCACCGCTTCTTCATTTTCTTTCTCTTCTTTTTTTCGTACTACTGTATAAACTTCCGGCTCCTTGTTAATCTTTCGCTCCTTCTTCTCATAGTGAAAAGAAATGTCCACTTCCTGACCGAAACTGCGTTTTAATCGTTTGGATAAAAATTCTTTAATTTCCTTACTTTTTTCATGACACAAAAAATCATCGTCACAGGTTAAAACAATCGAGTTTCCATCCACTTTAAATGGATGGCTGCAAAACTTCATATGTTCAATTGTGTCATGTTCTTTTAACTCTTCTTTTAAAATTTCTTCGCATTTTTCCACCAGTTCATCCACCTCATAAGACGCTGCAAACGGGTAATACATCTCTAACTTTGGCTGCACTCCCATTTTACGGAACACCTGCGAATACAAAGCATGCTCCATCGTATGTATCGTTCGTCTGTGAAGCAGCTGGTCACTTTGACAGTAAATAAAGGCCAGCATCTTCGTACGCGATGCGCTGACCTTCTCCACCATAGTTCCTGAAAAATAATTATATAAGGAGTCCTCGATTGATAATTCCGGAAATGCTTCAAAAAAATGTACCACAAAAATCAACCCTTTCTCAATCTTTCCAGTGTAAAAGTTCCTGCCGCAAAGTTTCTAACAACTCGCTTTCCGGCACTTTCTTTACAATTTCGCCCTTCTTAATTAATAAACCTTCACCAATTCCTCCGGCAATCCCGATATCGGCTTCCTTTGCCTCACCCGGACCATTTACTGCACAGCCCATAACGGCAACTTTGATATCCAAATCAAAATCTTTCACCATTTCTTCTACTTTACCGGCCAATGAAATCAAATCAATCTGGGTACGTCCGCAGGTCGGACAGGATACAACCTGTACACCACCTTTATAAAGTCCTAATGTCTGCAAAATCAGTTTAGCTGCCTGCACCTCTTTCACAGGGTCTCCGGTAAGAGAAACACGGACGGTATCGCCAATTCCCTGATACAAAATTGTACCAAGACCAACTGCCGATTTAATGCTTCCCGAATACACCGTTCCCGATTCCGTAATTCCTACATGCAGTGGAAAATCCGTCTGCTTTGCCAGTTCTTCATGCGCCCTGATACACATTAAAACATCAGAGGACTTGATGCTGATTACAAGATTATCATATCCCATGTCCGTAATTATGGACACCTTGTCAAGTGCACTTTCAACCAGCCCCCGTGCCGTGACGCCACCATATTTCTCAACCAGATTTTTTTCCAGAGAGCCACTGTTTACGCCTACACGAATTGGCACCTGACGCTCTTTACAGCAGTCAACCACTGCCTTTATTCTCTCATTGCTGCCAATGTTTCCCGGATTAATTCTTATTTTATCTGCACCGTGTTCCACCGCCGCAATGGCAAGACGGTAATCAAAATGAATGTCCGCCACCAAAGGAATGTGAATCTGTTTTTTTATCTCTTCCAAAGATTTTGCCGCTTCCATGGTCGGAATGGCACAGCGGATAATTTCACAGCCTGCCTTCTCCAGCTGCAAAATCTGAGATACCGTTGCTTTCACATCTTCTGTTTTCGTATTTGTCATAGACTGAATGGCAATCGGATTTGTGCCGCCGATTGTCACTTTTCCAATCTGAATTTCCTTTGTTTTATGACGCATTCTTTTCAACCCCTTTTACTAGAACAAATTGATAATATCATGCCCAAGAATGACCACCATTAACAGCATCAAGAGCATAAAACCTGCCATATTAACATAGCCCTCATATTTTGGATTCATCGGTTTTCTGCGAATCCACTCAATAATCAAAAACAGTAACCGTCCGCCATCCAATGCCGGAATCGGAAGTAAATTCATAACGCCAAGGTTGGCAGATAACATAATACACCAGTAAATCATGCTCATAACCATCATACCCGGTCCGCCGCCATTGTCTTTGTCACCACTGGCTTCGATGTTTTTGCCCATCGTTGATACAATGCCGACCGGTCCTGACACATCACTTGCCTTAAAGCGTTTTGTCACCAGTCCCTGCAGGCTCTTTACAACCGTTTCAATCCAATACTTCATTTCATAAGTGGAATACTTCAAATTGCCAAGAATACCTACTTTTTCCCACTTTCCGTGGTTAATTCCGATACGGTAATTTTCATTTCCACTTGCATCTTTCATAAGTTCCGGTTTCATGACAATCGTTTTTTCCTGACCGTCACGCTCTACGACCATCGTCACATCTTCGCCCTTAGGAAAGCCATAATAAGCGGTATACAAACTGATATCACCGTCAATTGTCATCGTTTTCCCATTGATTTCTTTGACTACATCGCCAACCTGCAAACCACTCTTTTGTGCCGGTGTGTTGTCAGCCACAACTGTAATCTGCGGACTTTGATATCCCATTACCGCAGTCAGTATAACAGAAAATATAAATGCTAAAATGAAGTTAAAAAATGGTCCCGCAAAAATAATTGCCATCCGCGCATAAACGGATTTTCTGCTGAAGGAAGAATCATCTGCGATATCCTCTTCTTCACCTAACATCATACAGGAACCGCCAAAAGGAAGCAGTTTCCAAGAATAAATTGTCTGCTCATTATACTCCGGGTGTTCTTCTAAAAACGCGGAGGATTTCAAAAACATGATTTTTCTTCCCTCACTTGTTTTCACCCATGAAATCAAACGCGGCCCCATACCAAGCGAAAACTCTAAAACTTTCACCTTATTCCATTTTGCCACGATAAAATGTCCAAATTCATGAAATAAAATAATTACACTAAAAACTAAAATTGCCAAAAAAATGGTCCATGCACTCATCTGCTTACATTCCTCCAATCTTTATTTAAACGTTCATATGTTTCCCTTTCGGTTTCTAAAATCTGAGACAAATCAGGATGCTTAATTACCTGATGTTTACTCATAGCATATTCTATCATATCATAAATTTGTAAAAAAGCGATGTCTTTCTTTAAAAATCTCGCAACTGCATACTCATTCGCCGCATTCATCGCAGTCAGCATACTGCCGCCAATCCGGCTTGCCCCCACAGCAATTGGGATTCCCCGCAGAACATCCGTATTTGGTTTTTCAAATTGAATATCCGCTAATGCCTCAAAATTAAGCCTTTCTCCGCCCAAATAATTACGCTCCGGATAATATAGGGCATACTGAATCGGAAGCCTCATGTCCGGTGTTCCAAGCTGCGCCATCACAGCACCGTCAACAAAGCCAACCATGGAATGAATCACGCTTTTAGGCTGAACCAACACATGAATTTTATCGATATCCACATCAAACAGCCACTTTGCCTCAATCATTTCCAGACCTTTATTTATCATCGTCGCTGAATCAATTGTAATTTTTGCCCCCATGCTCCAGTTCGGATGCATAAGTGCCTGTTCTACCGTTACTTTTTCCAGTTCCTCTTTCGTACCGTGGCGGAACGGCCCGCCGGACGCTGTCAGAAAAAGAGTTTCAATCTGTGACTTTTTCTCACCGTTTAAACACTGGAAAATAGCGGAATGTTCACTGTCTACCGGAAGAATTGACACGCCGTATTCTTTAGCAAGCGGCATAATGATATGTCCTGCCGTCACCAGTGTTTCTTTATTGGCAAGGGCAATATCCTTTCCCGCACGGATTGCCTCCATGACCGGGCGAAGTCCAATCATGCCAACCATCGCAGCAACTACCACATCTACATTTGGCAGAGTAGAAACCGCAACAAAGCCATCCATTCCGTATAAAATCTCACAGGAATGATTCGGCAGCAATTTTCTTAACTCTTCCGCCTTTTCTTCATTTTTCATAACGGCATAAGACGGACAGAAACGCTGAATCAATTCTGCCATTTTTTCTACACTCTCACTCGCCGTCAGAGCAACCACTTCAAAATCGTCCGGATTCTGTGAAATAACATCCAACGTCTGTGTTCCAATGGAACCAGTCGCTCCAAGAATCGTTACTCTTTTCAATTTCAATTCCTCCCAATCAGCCAAGATTCATTGTAAGGGCTAATAAATAATAAACAAAAGGTGCTACAAATATTACACTGTCAAACCGGTCTAATACACCGCCATGTCCAGGAATTATTTTACCATAATCTTTGATTTCATAATTTCTTTTAATCGCTGAGGCTGTTAAATCACCGACCTGCGAAATCAACGCTCCAATCACTGTAACCAACGGAAATACGATATATGGATTTGCGGTAAAAGCGGCATATTCCGGAAAGAAAAAGGCATAAAAAAAACCAAGCAGTCCGGCGCCGACAACACCACCAATGCAGCCCTCAACCGTCTTTTTCGGACTCAGTTCTGAGAAATGATGTTTTCCAATCAGAACACCGGTCACATAAGCAAATGTGTCAGAGCCCCAGGCAGAAATTATAATCAGCCATACTAACCAGTTTCCGGCAACTAAATCTCTCGTTCTTGCAATATAACTGAACAAAACACTTACATATAAAAAAGCAAACACTGCTTTTGTAATATCTTCAATTCGTAACTTTGGATAAGAAAATACATAAATCACTAATAGGGCAAGCATCATGAATATAAGCAATCCAAACAGCAGCCAGTCAATTCCTCCATAGACACAAAGCAGGCTATAATATACCACGGTCGCCACATACGACACCACTGCCAGGAAAGTTTTTTCCATCCGAAGTACACGCAGCAGTTCATATACACCAAGAAGCGATAAAACAGCGAGCGCAAAAAGCAGAAAATAACCTCCCTGAACAAAGAAGAAAATTGCGGCAAGCACTAAGATAATCCCACTGATTAAACGAGTAAAAAACATGATTTGCTCCTCCTAAACTCCTCCAAAGCGACGGTCTCTTTTGTTATAATAATCAATCGCTTTTTGTAATTCTTTTTTATTAAAATCCGGCCACAAAACATCCGTAAAATAGAATTCGGTGTAAGCAAGCTGCCAAAGCATAAAGTTAGAAAGTCTTTCTTCCCCACTTGTGCGAATCAACAAATCCGGATCCGGAAGACCTTTGGTGTCCAAATATCCGGCAAACATTTCCTCGCTGATATCCTCAGGCTTTACTTTACCCGCTTTAACATCCGCCGTCATCGTTCTCATTGCACGTGTCATTTCATCCCGGCTCCCATAGTTTAAGGCAACCTGAAAATGAAGTCCGGTATTATCTTTTGTTGCTTCTTCTAGTTCTTTGATACTCTGTTTCATGTCCTCTTCTAACGGAGTAATATCACCAATTACACGAACGCACATATTATTTTTTGTACTTCTCTTAATGCAGTCTTTCAAATACTGTCTGAGAAGTTTCATCAGCGCATTAACCTCATCCTGTGGCCGTTTCCAATTCTCCGTAGAAAACGCATATACGGTAAGATAATTTATCCCAAGATTATAGGCATCCTCACAAATCTGCTCCACGGTTTTACTTCCGGCAACATGCCCTGCTTTACGTGGCAGCAATCGTTTTTTTGCCCATCTTCCGTTACCATCCAAAATAATGGCAACATGGTTTGGCGCATTTAATTCTGAACGTTCCATAAAAATTCCTCCATCTTCTAAAAAAAGGAAGGACAGACAAGACTCCTGCAAAGCAGGAACAGGCTGTCCTAATATCCGGCACACATGCACCGAAATTCCTTCTATACGGTCATTACTTCTGTTGATTTTGCATCAATTGCCTGATCAATTTTCTTTACATACTCATCGGTAAGTTTCTGAATCTTATCTTCTAACTGTTTCTGGTCGTCTTCTGAAATCTCATTTGCCTTTGCTTCTTTTTTCACAGCATCATTGGCATCTCTACGAATGTTTCGGATGGCAACCTTAGCTTCCTCACCTTTTTTCTTGACATCTTTTACCAGTTCTTTACGACGTTCCTCCGTAAGTTCCGGAAATACCAGACGAATCACTTTTCCATCGTTTGCCGGTGTAAGTCCCAAATCCGAAGCCAAAATTGCTTTCTCGATATCTTTAATAAGACCGGCATCCCACGGCTGAATCTGAATCATGCGGGCTTCCGGTACAGAAATATTGGCAACGCCCTGCAAGGAAGTCGGTGTTCCATAATAATCCACCTGAATACGGTCTAAAATTCTTGGATTTGCACGCCCGGCACGAATTGCACCATATTCTTCTTCCAGATTTGCAAGTGACTTTTTCATCTTCTCTTCATATTGATTTAATTCCATGACTGTTTAACCTCCATTAATCCACAGTAATAATCGTACCGTTGCTCTTTCCTGCTACGGCGTTTGCAATACTGTTTTCTTCATTCAGACCAAAAATCAGCATTGGCATTTTATTTTCCAGACAAAGCACAGCGGCCGCCAAATCTACAACACCGAGTTTGTTGTCAACAATGTCCGCCATCTGCATCGAATCATACTTTTTCGCATCCGGATTTACCGCCGGGTCGGAATCATATACACCATCAATAGATTTCGCTGCGAGAATAATATCGGCATCAATTTCAATCGCACGAAGTGCCGTTGCGGTATCGGTTGAAAAATACGGATGTCCGGTTCCACCGGCAAAAAATACTACCATTCCTTTGCCGAGATATTTGTTGACGCGGTCTTTGGAAAATAACTTCGTAAAAGAACCACAGGAAAATGGTGTTAATACTTGTGTCATAAGTCCTACGGAACGACAGATTTCTGACATATAAATGCAGTTCATAACCGTAGCCATCATACCAATCTGGTCTGCTTTGGTGCGGTCTATCGTCTCACTGGAGCGTCCGCGCCAGAAGTTTCCACCACCGATTACAATGGCAACTTCAGTTCCGGCATCCACCAAATCTTTAATCTGTTTTGCAACCGGTACACAGGTTGCCTCGTCAAAACCGGTCCCCTTGTCTCCTGCCAAAGCCTCACCGCTTAATTTCAATAATACTCTTTTATATTTGCTCATTGCGAAATAGCCTCCTGTTATATTTCTTATTCAAAGAATGAATCCAAATCCACATCGGCATATGCCAAAGAGCAATGTCCATCAACAACAGCTCCACTGTTAATCTGAATGGATTTTGCCTTAATATCGCCCTTTACTACTGCTGTGGAATCCACAATAACAGGACCATTTACTTCAATGTTTCCTTTTACTGCACCTGCAACCAGTACGGAAGTACAGCTAATGCTACCAATTACGACTGTTCCTACATCAATTTTTACAATACCACGACTGTTAATATCACCTTCCAGTCTTGGTGTGTTCACATAAATTTCGGAAGCAATTGTATTACCTGCTACTTTACCGGTAATTGTTAATTTGCCCTCACATTCTACATCACCTTCAATGGTACCTTTTACAACGAGTGATGTATCGGATTTGATGCCACCGTTAATGGTTGTTCCTTTCGTAATTACGGTAACTTCCTGTGCATCATCTTCCACCTCTTCCACCGGTGTATTATCAATGCTTGCTCCTTCCATTGCTTCTTCCATTACTTCTTCGTTCATGACGTCTTCCTCCTCGTAATCTTCAACCGATTCTTCAATTTCCTCCGGCTCATCTACTACTTCTTCCACCGGTGCTTCCACAGACTCCTCTATTACTTCTTCCGGCTCTGCAGCCACCGCAATTTCATTTTCTTCCGTCTCATTATTTTCCACAACTAATTCCGGAACCTCTTCTGTCGGTTCTTCCGGCGGAAAATCGGTTGTCAATTCACTCATCGAAACTGTCTCTTTTGTTTTCTCATCATCCACTGCCAGATTTTCATCCAGACTCTCTGTCAACTCATTTACGGACTGAGCAATATCCTCTTTTAAGTCCTTAAAAAAACTCATTTTCCTTCCTCCTGATTTCCATTGTTGTGCTGAATGAGTATCATCGACTCATCCACCGGCAACAATTCATAATTTTTAGCTTTAATTTGTTTTATAATAGATGGCAGTGCTTTTACCGTCATCGGTTTGTCTGCCACATCATACATAAGTACAACTGCTGTATCATATGCATCAACGCCCTGCATAACGCCGGTTACCACTTGTTCTTTTGTGGCATTTGCATTATTGATATCAGGACTGATAACATTCCAGTCTAAATACAGATAATGGTTTTTCTTTAACACATCAATAAAATTCTGGATTGGAAGTGATGTATTCTGCGTACTGCTTCCTCCCGGAAAACGATAAAACTTCGTGTGTACTCCGGTTGCTTCATATAAGCAACGGTTGATTTGCTTTAAATCTTTCTCAAAAGCCTCTTTAGAATCATAAATCACATCCTGAATGTGTGAATAAGAATGCATTGCTAACGTGTGGCCTTCTTTTACAATCCGCTGATATATTTTCTTCGACGAAGCGTCCTCTTTTCCTGTCACAAAAAAAGTTGCTTTCACATGGTTCTTTTTCAGTATATCCAAAATTTTCCCCGACTGGCTTCCCGGACCATCATCAAAAGTCAGATAAACCTTTTTTGTAGTTGTATCATCCGTTGGTTTTATCGTTGGCTCGGCAGTCGTTGCCTTTTTTGGCGCTTTCGTTGTCTTCACCTCTTTTTCCTGTGCTTTGACAACACCCGAATCCGACACCTTGGTAATCGTCTCAATCTGCTTTTCCAGTGAATGAACCTTCACTAATAAAAACAAACACATTATCGTAGGCAGTAACAAAAGTACAATAGCTGTCCCTACAATAATTTTCTTAATTCGCTTTACCCTTTTCTTCCGATAAGCAGCCTCCGCTGCATGAACTGTATTTCCTGTCACCTAACAGCGACCTCCTTATCCTTCCATTTCTCGCAGCACGTTATCTAATTTCTTTTTCTTCTTATCGCGCTTATACTCATACAATTTACCATCTGCCGCATTCACGCAGTCCTCTAAGTCTCTCTCCTTTTCGGATTCCAAAAGACAGTAACCAACACTTGCCTTTACCAGATATGGTAGTTCACTCTCTTCATTAAAGTCTTCCAGATACCCATTAAAATCCTTTACAAACTGCTCTGCCATATCTTCTGTATAACCAATTCCAACGACATTATATTCATCGCCGCCGACACGGGCACAAGCATCTTCTTTTCCTGCCACCGCCTGCATCGCCTCACCAATTGTCCGCAGTGCCAAATCTCCATTCATATGTCCAAAACGGTCATTGACCACTTTCAGATTATCCATATCAATAGCAAATATTACAAATGACTTCTTCTCCTTTTTCGCCCTTTTATATTTTTCAAGGGAAACGGAATCAAATCCTCTCCGGTTGTATAAACCGGTCAGTGCATCATGGACATATAAATTGTTCAATTCCTGAAGAAGTCCCTGATTTTTCTGTTTAATGCGAATCATCTCTAGCGCATTGCCAAGAATTGCAAGCCAGTTATTAAATGTCTTATTTGTGCTGTAATTGTCCTCATAAGACACAGCCAGGTAACCATAAGAAAACTGGTTGTTATGAATCGGGAAGAAATAATAAATCATCGGTTTATCTTCTGATACATCTTTTGGCAAAAGACGTGAGGTTTCAAATACATCAAACACACAGGCTCTTTTATGAAACAAACCGCCAACAACTTTACTCTTCTTAGCAAAGCCGTTTGCCGGAGAACAGTATTTCGGATACTGCTCACCGCGTCCTTCACCTAAGCAGATAAAAAAACTGTCAATATGGTCATTCGCACCTATACGGAGTGACTTTTCAATGCCGTCCACATGATCAAGATCTGACAAATCAATAAACATATATGTGTTACTCTGATTTGACTCCATAATACTCTGGTATTCATTCATCTGACGAACACGTTTGGCTAACATCGACTGCATATTAAATGTCTCACAGCCACAGGAATTACGGAAAATCACTTCGGAATTCACATAACTTTTCTGTGGTACTGTTTCGCCACGCCACATGGCTTCAATAAGCCCAACCGCCTGTTTCACCATATCATGAACCGGCACAGAAACTGTCGTAATCGGTGGGAGGGTAATCGAAGATTCCCATATATTATCAAAGCCGGAAACGGCAATGTCATCCGGTACCAGAAAACCTTTAGCAATCAATTCGTTCATTAAAGAACTTGCCATATAATCATTTGCACACACAATTACTTCCGGTTTTTCAGCCAGTTCCATCGTAAAGTAATCGGCTGCTTCTTTCGCTTTCTTCGTCCAATAATCCCCTTCATATACCATGCGTTCATCAAATGGAATCCCACGGTTTGCCAAAGCCCGTTTATAATCAGCCAGTCTTGTAATCGTATCCGGATGGTCAAACGGTCCCGACATAAATGCAATTTTTGTTTTATGGTGTTCATCCACAAAATGGTACACCAAATCTTCTATGCGGTGTTCCTGATTCACTAACACCGCCGGGTAATCCTTTAAGTCATGACGCAGTGTAACAACCGGGCAGTCACATTTTTTCTCAATACTGTCAACCACATAATCAAGCGCCGGTTTATTCACCAAAGTGTCGTGGCATAAAATAATAGCATCCAATTTCTCAAACGGAATCAAGTGAACAATATTTGCTTCTCCTCTGCCATTTCTTGTTGTTTCGGTTCCATAGCACGAAAAGAATGTAAAATACGCTAAATTATAATCTGCCTCTTTTGCATACATCGACAACGTCTGGCAGATTTGTTCCTGATAATGTGATGACACATCACAAAGAATTACACCAATCGTTTTTCTCCCATTTTCAAACATATGGTTTCTCCTTTCCGTACTTTGCACACACTTACTCATATTATATCATATTATAAAAATATTTCCACATGTTTTTTCTCATTTGTCTACACTTGCGCTGTCTGTTTTTGTGAAACCAGGGACTGTTTTTGCGAGCTCTTCTGCCGCCTCTTTAATTTCATCCGAGAAATCCATATACCACTGCCGCGTTTCCAGAACATACGCTCTCCGAAACGCCTCATCCGTACAAAAAGCGGTTCTCAAATTATGTAACCGGTCAGCCGCTTTCACAACAAATGCAATTGGGTTTGTGCGGATTCCTGCCACATATTCAGCCATGACATATCCTTCTTGTTTTGTCAAAAGGCGCACCGCTTCTAACACCCGCGCACCACCAAGATCAAAAATCTCCTCTTCGGTCGCATCGGTGTCCTCTAACAAATCGTGAAATAAAGCTGTAATCTGGTAGTCCATCCCATAGCCTTGATTTCTCACGATTTCCGCCACCGCTAAAGGATGCATAATATACGGTTCGCCGCCAATGCGGAACTGCCCCTTATGTTTTTCTGTTGCAAAAGCCTCAGCTTTTTGGTATCGTTCCTTCTCATCCATGCGCTTTTTATCCATGCCCCTCATTTATAATGTATGATATATAAATTGTAGCATATTTACTGGAATAGTTCAATGATAGGTGGATGTTTTTTCTTTCTAAACTACGGAAGCAAAAAGACATCATCGTCTACATCTTAGCAAACAATGATGTCTTATTATTTCAATCAAATATTGAACTAAAAAATGCTATATTCTCTTGCCTTATCTGTACCAAGAAATATTTCTTAGTTACCCATCTGAGCGGCAACTTCTGCTGCGAAGTCTTCTTCTTTCTTCTCAAGGCCTTCACCGGTCTCGAAACGAACGAAGCTCTTAAGTGTCAGGTTGCATCCAACTGCTTTTGCAACAGATTCTACATACTTAGCAACAGTCTCTTTGTTCTCAGCTTTTACATAAACCTGCTCGGTCAGACATACTTCTTTCAGCTCTTTGTTCAAACGTCCGATAATCATTTTCTCAATGATATTATCCGGTTTGTTTGCATTCTTAGGGTCGTTTTTCGCCTGAGCAAGAAGAACTGCTTTTTCTCTCTCTTTGTATTCATCGGATACATCATCGGATGAAAGATACTGAGGATTCATAGCAGCAATCTGCATTGCTACGTTTTTCAAGCACTCAACTACTTCTGCTCCGGTGTTATCTGTCTCAGCAGCAATCAAAACACCGATTTTACCGCCGGCGTGAATGTAATCAACAACAATACCATTGTCGCAGGTTACTTTCTCAAAACGACGGATATTCATGTTCTCACCGATGGTAGCAACCATAGAAGCAAGTTCTTCTTTTACTGTCTTAGAAGAATCACCAGCCCATGGCTCAGCCAAAAAGGCATCAATATCAGCAGCAGAGGAAGCATTTACCTGATCTGCTACAGCAGCAACGAAATCCTGGAATTTCTCATTCTTTGCTACAAAGTCAGTCTCGCTGTTTACTTCAACGATAGCTGCTTTCTTGCCATCTTCACTGATGTTTGTCTTAACAATACCCTCAGCAGCGATACGTCCGGCTTTCTTCTCTGCCTTTGCAAGACCATTCTCGCGAAGCCATTCAACAGCCTTGTCCATATCACCATCTGTATTTGTAAGTGCCTTCTTACAATCCATCATGCCGGCACCTGTTTTTTCTCTTAACTCTTTTACCATTGATGCTGAAATAGCCATTTTTAAATCCTACCTTTCTCTTTCTTACTCTGCTTCTGCCTCAGATGCTTCTTCTGTCTCTTCTGCTAAAGACTCGCCCTGATTTGCCTCAATAACAGCGTCTGCCATCTTAGAAACAATCAATTTAACGGCACGAATTGCATCGTCGTTACCAGGAATTACATAATCAAGTTCTTCCGGATCACAGTTTGTATCTACAATACCAATCAAAGGAATACCAAGGATGTGTGCTTCCTGAATACAAATTCTCTCTTTTTTCGGATCCACTACAAAGATTGCATCCGGGATATCTTTCATGTCTTTGATACCGCCAAGATTCTTCTCAAGTTTTGCCCATTCTTTCTTAAGGTTAATAACCTCTTTCTTAGGCAGAACATCGAAAGTTCCATCTTCTGACATTTTCTCGATTGCTTTTAATCTCTTAATACGAGTCTGGATTGTCTCGAAGTTTGTAAGCATACCACCGAGCCATCTCTCGTTTACATAGTACATACCGCAGCGCTCTGCTTCTGCTTTAATAGAATCCTGAGCCTGTTTTTTGGTACCTACGAAAAGGATTTTGCCACCTTCTGCTGCAATATCTTTTACTGCATTGTAAGCTTCATCTACTTTACCTACAGATTTCTGAAGATCAATGATATAAATACCATTTCTCTCTGTGTAGATGTACTCAGCCATTTTAGGGTTCCATCTTCTTGTCTGATGTCCAAAATGAACACCTGCTTCCAGTAACTGTTTCATTGAAATAACACTCATTATTTCGTACCTCCATTTGGTTTTTTCTTCCATCCGCTTCTTCTTTTTGTTACACTGTCTTCGCAAAAAAAGACAGCACCATAGCAAAAATCGGCGAATGTGATTTTTTCAATCCGATTTATAATATCATAAACCGAACAAAATTGCAAGTATTATTTTCCACCGGTAATAATCCGCGCAACTTCTTCCTGCGATGCGCCAACCGGTATTTTATAATCGCCGGCAATTAATTTTTTTGCCAAACCGCTTTTTTCTAAATAATGGTCAAATTTATCGGCATCCTTAATAAAACCAGCCTCTTTTAATTCACGGGAAACAGAACTTGACAAAAGACCGCTCCGCACTGTAAAGGAACGTGTTTTCTCACTTGGTTTCTGTGTTTCTTTTGGCTCTTTTGTTGCTTTCTGTGCAGCCGTAGAATCCGGTGTTTTCGTCCGAACTGGCTTCTTAGACTGTACTGCCACTGCCTGTCCCGTCGCTGCCTGTGAAGGCGCAACTGACGGCTGTATCAGCGTATCCGGTGTTTTTTCCGGAAATTGCATACCAAGTTCTTTAGCCTGTTTAATAATTGAATTTTCGCTGTTTTGTCCGCGGTAGCTAATACACAATAACAGTGTTGCAAGTAAAACACCCACGCCAAGTCCCCGGAGGAAATACCTCATCTTCATTTGTTATCCCCCCCATAAAGTGCAAGAACAAGTTTTACTTCACCCTGTCCGATATTTAGTTGTTTTGATATTTCTAAAACAGATTTTCCCTGTTTGTGTAATTCCTTAATCTTTTCATTTACATTCCCCTGCCCTGCCACTGACATTTCAGGTTTGGATGTTTCATTTTTTACTGCCTTTTTTGGCTCTGCTTTTTTTACCGTTTTTTTCTTTTCTGCTTCTTGTGTATTTGCAGTCAGACGTGAAATCGCTGTCTGGGAAGCCGTGACCGGATTTAAATCCATCCGATTTGAAACCGCCGGTTCCGATGCCATACGTGTTTCAGCCATGGATTCTTTCTTCACCGGTTTCGACATAAATTCTTTCAATTCTTTTTCTTTTTCACTCAGCATGTTGTACATAAAGACAACTTCCTGATGGTTGGCATCAATTTTTTCCAAAATCTGCTGTGAAAATTCATCCACCGCCATGATTTTATCATTGCACAAACGATTCATCCGCTCCTCAGTCGTGTCCACTAATTCATCCTGTCTCTCGGATAAAATTTCTCCGACACGTTCTTTGATTTTTTCTTCTTCTTTCTCTGTCCAAAGTTCGGAACTTAAACTTTCCTTTTCCCCCTCTGCAAAACCGCTATTCTTTTTTGCCACAAAGCAGCTTACACACAGGCAGAGAAAGCCAATAATAATCAATATGATTTCTATCGCTGTCATAATCCATCCTTCTTCTTAAATCGTAATATCAAAACTTCCGGTCGAACGAGGTGCTAATCGTTCCTTTTTTTCCTGTTTTTGTTTCTTTTTTGAGGAATTTTTCGCACCTGTCCCTTTTCCGTTTCCTTTCTTATCGTAATCCTTTGTTTCGCTTTCCTGCGTTTCTACTGTTTGTCTGCTTTCACGCCTTACTTCCTGCTGAAACTGAATGCCATTCTGGTCATAAATATGCTGATTCTGATTCAACTCACGGCCCTGTGCATCTGCCGCATTCAGCGTTCTTGGCGCCATAGTAACTGCATCAATTGAACCCATAGACATAGAAAACGCCTCCTTTTTTTCTTACAATCCAACAATCCGTACATCTGCACCGTCTCTTACAAAGCGGCAGTGAGAAACCTGCTCATGCTGAACTTTACTAACATCCTTTACTGTAATATCAATTCCTGAATACACGGCTCCTTCCACCCGGATACAGGAATGTTTATTTTTTTCAATCCTTACTAATAGTTTTTCTCTTTCTTCGCGCAGTTCTCGAATCTGTTTCACAAGAAGCGGCTTATTCACCGTTGCCTGTTTCAAATAATTCATCTGTTCCGGCAGCACCTCCTGATTAGACGCTAACTGCCCCTTGACCCGATTTACAACTTCATCAATTTTCTGAAGCGTCTCTTCCTTATTCTCCACTTCTGCCTTGATTTCATTCGCCCGAATAATCAATTCTTTATCTGAAATAATCTTGATTTTCGTTGAAGCACCCATTGTTGAGCCAAGCGTTGTCGCATGAACATCGGCATAAGTTGATAAACTTCCGCCGTTAATCAAGCCTTTTTTTCCCAATATATCAACATTTTCCTGACATTCCACGTCACTGTGCAAAATGGCATCGGCTTTGAGCATACCTTTACATCGAACCTTACAGTTTTCCAAAAATTTTGCAGTAATATTGCCTTCTGCCTGAAGCATACCACGATCCATCCCCTGCATGCCTCGTTTGAGAACAATATTACCACCGGAAATAAGCGTTGCACCTTCCACAACACCATTCACAATAATATCGCCCTCGGCTTTAACAGCAAATCCGGTTGTGACATTTCCTGTCACTTCTACCGTTCCCTTATAATCAATGTCTCCGGTTGATGAATCAACATTTGCGGGAACCCGGTAAACATCAGAAACCATAACCATATCATCAACTAAGGTTACATGTCCGGAAACTTTCGAATAAATCGTACACTTATCCTCTGAAATCCGTATATTACGTCCAAAACGAAGCACACGGTTTCTCACTTTTTTCGGCATCATTGGTTTACCTAATACAGATACACCCGCTTTTCCACGATACGCCGGCGTAAGTGTCGCAAGTTTATCTCCTTCTTTAACCGACTTAATATTTCCCAATTGATGAAAATCAACGCTGCCATCTTCATTTAATTTCGGACGGGCAGTCGTATTTATATCAAAATAATACCTGATTTTTGCACTGTATCCCTGAACCGGCATCGTTGCCTCAGCAATCAGATAGTCCTTTTCATAGGCATGATTCTGTAAAAAATGTTCAATTGCTTTTTTGCGGATTCCATGACGGACACCTGCCATCTGTAAATCCGAAACAATATCATCTTCTGTCAAGCTTGCGCCCCCTGTAGTCGGCGGATAAAACCGTGCAAATGCGCGCTCTCCATTTGGCGTGATGGTAACAATACATTTTTCGCTTTCCGGTATAATTTCTCCTTCATACAGCATAAACATCGAATCGAATTCTTTACGCTTTAAATACTGGTCAAGTGCCACCTGGTCATAATCCGGAAACGAAATGGCATCTAAATATTTCATTACCATCTCCGGCGAAATATCCACTTCACCTTCTTCCGGTGCAAAAATTTTCAGCCACATTCTTCCATCTTCTGCTACTACCTGAAAATAACCATTTGCCGCCATAAGTATCCTCCTATTTCTAATTAGAACAAACTAAGTAAATCAACGGAGTCCCCTAACTGCTCCTTAATTTTTTTCAATGCTTTTGTATGAAGCTGGGAAACTCTCGACTCCGAAACACTCAATATCTGACTAATCTCTTTTAATGTCAATTCTTCGTAGTAATATAATGTGATGACATTCTGCTCTTTTTCTGTCAGTTTTTTGAGGGCTTCCACTAGCATTTCCTTCAATTCCTGCTTTTGGATCGCATGATCGGGCTGCTGAAATTTTGCTCCCATCGTCTCCAGACGCCCTTCGTTTCCCTGTTCCAGATAATCATCTAAGGAAATCAAATTGGTAAATTCCGCCTCTGCCTTCCAGTTCTCATATTCTTCCACGGAGATTCCCAATTCATTTGCAATCTCATCGCCTTTCGCCGTTCTTCCACGTTCTGCTTCAATTTTCGCTGCAGCCGCATCCATTTTTTTCTGCTTCTGTCTAAGTGTCCTTGGAATCCAGTCCATCTTTCGGATTTCATCCAAAATTGCACCTCGAATTCTCAAACTGGCATATGTTTCAAATTTTACATTTTTTGCCATGTCATACTTATCAATGGCATCAATTAAACCAAAAATTCCATATCCTACCAAGTCATCATACTCTACCGTATACCCCAAGTACATACTCAGCCTGCCTGCCACTAAATTTACAACACCGGCATATTCAAGAATAAGCTGCTCGCGTAATTGTGGGGTCTTTTTCTTATGATACTGTTCCCACAAGCGGTTTCGTTCTGTTTCCCTCATCCACTATGTCCTTTCCTAGGTCATGCCTGCTCCGTTTGTTCTGTCTGATCCACCTGTTTTTCTGCTTCTTCCTTTTCTCTTTCTTCCGCCTCCTGCTGCTCCTTCAAAAGACGAGCCTGCTCTTCAGCTTCCTGACGTTTTTTCTCTGCCTCAATCATAGCCAGATGCTCTGCCTGCACTTTTCCAACAATCTGCGCCGCAATCTGCCCAATGATATAAAAAAGAAGTAAAACAATAACTAACGTAATTAAACTATTTAAAACAGGCCACCTTTGTACCACACATAAAACACAACACACAAGGCCGGCAGCCAACATAATAAAAGCAGGTATATAACGATTTTTCATATCCTACACCTCGTCAAATCACATATTCATTTACACCAGCCACCGAAATATGCAACAACTCACATTCCGGGTCAAATACAATCGTGCGGCTGAAATCTTTTCCGGAATCATCCGCCACAATTGGAATATTCTTTTCCTGTAAAAATTTCCTGACTGCCTGATTGTTGTGATGTCCAACATTCAGCAGTTCATTATCCGAATGATGCGCAAACATTTTAGCACCGCCTGCAATTTTAGCACGCAGATTTTCTTTCAATCCTCCGCGTGCTAAAAGTTCATGATACATATCTAAAAGACATGTATCTGCAAACTTCATTCGGTTTTGATTATGAGTAATCTTTGTGCTGTCCGGAAGCATAATATGTGCCATTCCACACAACTTTGTTTTCGTGTCATAGATTACGACCCCCATACACGAACCAAGTCCTAACGTCGAAATTTTATCCGGCGGTGCACATAACTTATAGTCAGCCATTCCAACACGAATCATCTCACTCATACTTCTTTCTTTTCCTCAATTACCGCATTCATATCCAATAAAGAAATGAGTTCCTCTCCTTTTTTGCCAATCCCGGCAAGGAAAGATGCTTTTTCCTCTTCCAGCTTAAATGCTGGTTTCTCGATAGAAGCCGGATTGATATTTACCACTTCCTGCACTTCATCGACAATTACACCAATCAATGACTGATCCTGCATACGGATAATAATGATTCTCGTTGCGGACTGACAGACATCATCCTCTAATCCGAAACGTCTGCGCAGACTCATAATCGGAACCACTTCACCACGCAGATTAATCACACCAACATAATATGACTGTGACTTTGGAACTCTTGTCATATGCTGCATTCTTACGATATTATCCACACAGGAAATATCAATTCCATATTTTTCATTTCCTAATTTGACAACAATATACTGAATTTCATCCATTGTTGTTTCCATTTCATTCATCAAATCTTCCATGTCGACACCCCCTACATTAATGTGTTTGTATCTAAGATTAACGCCACTTCACCATCACCAAGAATCGTTGCTCCACTAAAGAGTTTATCACAGGTGATGTGGTGTCCAAGCGACTTAATAACGGTTTCCTGTTGTCCAATCAATTCGTCAATCACAAGACCAACCTGCTGTTCTGCCTTCTGCATAATGACAACAATCAGAGATTCCGGATCATTTTCAACCGGCTCCATATCCAAAATATCATGCAGACGGAGAATCGGAATGACACGTCCACGAAGATTAATAACTTCTTTGGATTGTACAAAACTGATATCTTCTTTTGCAATATCCTCAATTCCATTGATGCTGCCAAGCGGAATCGCATATTTTTCTTCTCCGACTTTCACCATCAAAGCCTGAATAATTGCCAATGTCAAAGGAAGAGAAATCGTAAAGGTACTTCCCTCACCGGCAACGGTCTTTGCTGTAATATTACCACCAAGTGCCTCAATTTTAGTTTTTACAACGTCAAGACCAACGCCTCGTCCGGAAACATCAGTAATCTTTTCTGCTGTTGAAAAACTTGGCAGGAACAACAAATCAATAAAGTCTTTGTCTGTCATCGTCTCTGCCTGTTTTTCTGTAATAGAGCCTTTTTCAATTGCTTTCTGACGTACACGGTCAATGTCAATTCCGGCACCATCATCGCGTACTTCAATAACAACATTGTTACCATCCTGGTAAGCATCCAAAAAGATGGAACCAACCTCCGGTTTACCAAGACGTACACGCTCTTCATTGCTCTCCAAACCATGGTCAGCCGAGTTACGAAGCAAATGCATAAGCGGGTCCCCGATTTCATCAATTACGGTACGGTCAAGTTCAGTCTCTTCACCAGTCATGTACAATTCCATTTTCTTATTTAATTTACGATTCAAATCACGAATCATACGTGGGAATCGATTAACAACACTCTCAATTGGCACCATGCGGACCTTCATAACGGATTCATGCAGGTTTGTTGTCACTCGCTCTAAGTACTCAATCTGTTCATGGAATGCCTGTGCATTTGCCATCTGTCCTGACGGAGAGGCAGCACCTGCCGACACAAGTCCATTCTTTGCAATAATCAGCTCGCTGACAAGATTCATCAGAACATCCAGTTTATCAATATCGACACGAACGGAACGACTGCCCACTTTCCCTTTGGAAGCCGATGCTTTCTTTGGCTTTTCTTTGACATCCGGTTTTGCTGTTTCTTTCTTTTCCTGTGCCGGTTTTACATCATTTGATGGACCTGCCGCAGGTGCATCCGGAATCTCAATATCATCGATGTAAACCTCTGCGATTTCCGATACATTCATAACAAGTTTTTTGATATTTTCTTTCGTATCACTTGATGCAAAAATCCAACTGAAATCAAAATCAAATTCTTCATCCTCAATCTGCTCTGTCGAAGGTACGGATTTAATCAACTCACCTTTATTTTCAACAGATTTGAATACAAGGAAAGCTCTGGCAGATTTCAAAATACAAGTTTTTTGCAGATATACGGTAATTCCATACACGTTCTTTCCTTCTGCTCTTGCTGAATTGATTGCTGTCGCTTCATATTCGGAAATCGGAATCTGCTTAAATTTGCATTTTTCATCCGATGCACTTTCCTGTTTATTTTCTGCTTTCTCTTCCTTTGCGGGAGTTTCTTCTTTTTTTACCTCTTTTTGCGCCGGAGCAGCTGCACCGTCGCCACTCTGTTCCTCTAACAGAGCATTCAAATCATTAATAATATCTTCGTTGTCTTCAGTTCCTTCATTTCCCTCAGAGGAAATAACAGCCAAATAAGACTCCAATGCATCCAGTCCTCGGAATAATACATCAATCAGCTTTTCATTCACTTTCATGTTTCCATTGCGGATTTCGGAGAATACATTTTCCAAATCATGGGTCAGACGCTGCATACGAACAAAGCCCATTGTGCCGGACATTCCTTTCAGCGTATGTGCCGCACGGAAAATCTCATTGATTGTATCTTCATTCTCCGGCTCCTTCTCCAAGACCAGAACATGCTCATTCAAACTCTGTAAATGCTCTTTTGTCTCATCGATAAACAAATCTAAATATTGACTCGTATCCATCTTTTCACACTCCTATATGTTTTATCATGGTGTCTGCCACATCTTCGAGTGGCACGACTTCATTTACAATTCCCGCCTGTACTACTGCGCGCGGCATACCATATACCACGCAGGTGTCTTCATTCTGCGCTACAACCTGAATGTCCTTGCTTTTTTTCAATGCACGGATTCCTTTGCAGCCATCGCTTCCCATCCCGGTCAAAACACCACAGACAATGTGTTCCACCGAACAAGAAACCAGTGATTCAAAAAAGATATCCGCACACGGCTTTAATCCCCCTCTTGCCGGCTTATCATTTTCCGACAAAATCAGATTTCCCTGTGCATCTTCTATGACTTCACACTGCTTGCCGCCCTGCGCAATATAAACCGTGCCCTTTTTCAGGCAGTCACCATCCTCAGCCTCCTTAACGTCGAGATTACTAATCTCATTCAAGCGAGCTGCTAATGACTTCGTAAATCCTGCCGGCATATGCTGGACAACGACTAACGGTAATGGAAAATCCTTTGGAAAATACGGAATTACCGACTGTAATGCCCTTGGTCCTCCGGTTGAAGAAGCAATCACTGCCAAACCGCCGCTTCCCCTGCCACTTTTTGGCACCTTCTTTTTTGCGGTTTTCTTCACCTTCTTCTCGGTCTGACTTTCCACATTTTTTGATTGGCTCTGAACCTGTAACTGCTGTTCTAAAATTGACTGCTCAACCTTTTTAGGAAGAGGCAGCTTACACGCCATATAGGTTCTCAGTAATACCTTTTTTCGGAATTCCTGATACCCCCCGCCAATGGAACCATTTGGTTTTTTAACAAAATCAAACGCACCAAGTGCCAATGCTTCAATGGTTTCATCAGCGCTCTGGCTGGCAATTGAACTTACAATCAATACCGGAATCTGAATTCGATATTTGTTTAGTTCCTTAAGGAGCTGTACGCCATCCATCTTCGGCATATTAATATCAACCAAAAGAATGTCCGGACGACATCCCCCCTGTAAAACATTAAGCGCTTCAAGTCCATTATTCGCTGTCTTTTCGACAATCAGTTGTTCATCATCATTTATTATATCAGAAAGGACCCTTCTCATAAGTGCAGAGTCATCAACAATCAATACTTTTTTCATCTGTGACATCTACTCCTTTCTCATCCTTCTTCGCTGCTCTTCAAAAACGTACTTAATTACCGTTTCACGTTCTTTCTCATTAATATTCAAAAATTCGCCCCTTGTCTCATAGGCAACACGGCTTCCCTCAAAATGAACGCAGGATACTACCTTCATATACAAAGAAAGTGGAATAATTCCACTTTGCAGCGAAAGTGGAAGGACAATTTCCACAAAATCCCCTTTTTTACATTCTACATTACCATGAAAACGAATTCCGCCTCCACTTAAATCTGAAATGGTACCTTCTTCCCACAAAATTTCATCTTTCTCTTTGTCCTGCTCCGCTTCATTTTTCTTTTCAAACTGCTCTTTTGGAACAATCCGGTAACGAATTGGGAACAAACAATCCAAACGATAAAACTTTCTCCTCTGAAACTTTTTCAATGGTGTCAAAAAGATAACAT
Source organism: Clostridium sp. AF37-5 (assembly GCF_003477605.1). Taxonomy (GTDB): domain Bacteria; phylum Bacillota; class Clostridia; order Lachnospirales; family Lachnospiraceae; genus Eubacterium_F. The sequence goes on along the minus strand of NZ_QUDR01000001.1, from coordinate 242,780 downwards.
CCATCACATACATACGATTTTCTGTGTAACGTTTCTTAATCCGTGCTGTACACTGATACAAACCGGAGTTTGTAAAAAAACACAGATTATAATCGTCATCAATTTCCAATGGAATTACTTTCCCCTCGCTAATGGGCATTGCGATTTTGGCGGTTCTGTCCCCGTCAAAATCCAACAACTGACTGCCATATTTTTTATCTGACACCTTTCGCCCGATTGCACTTTTTATATGCATCAGTTCAATCCGGTCTCCAATCGCAAATGTAACTTTCACGGGGTTCCTCCTTTCTATCGCCGATTAAATTTCATACGAATTACATTTGAAAATAACTGCTTAATACCAACAGCGCGTGGTTTTTCTTTCTCCATATCAAGTAAAGAAAGTGCAATCTTTTCCACAGACTGCGAAGCCAGTGCATCCGGGTCTGCTACGCTAAGTGGTTTCTGATGCATGACTGCTCTCTGCATATTTACATCATAAGGAATTGCCCCCAGATAATCAATATCTATGTCTAAAAACTTATTAACAACAACACCTAATTTCTGGAACAATTCATCCGCTTCTTTTTTCCCACGTACCTGATTGGCAATCATCTTAACAACCGTTTTTTCCGGCATATACGAAGAATTGCGGTTCAACGCTTTTAATAACGCATAGGCGTCCGTAATGGACGTCGGCTCCGGCGTAGCCACCAAAAGCACTTCTTCGCTGGCTGCCACAAACTCAAGCACCGAATCTCCGATTCCGGCACCGGTATCCACAATAATTACATCTGCCTGTTTGTCTAACTCTTCCATTTTCTGAATCAGCCAGAAAACCTGTTCACGATTCAGATTTGCCATCTCATTGATGCCGGAACCGCCGGAAAGAAAACCGATCCCTTCCGGTCCATAAGTCATTACATCTTGTATGCTTTTTCCTCGAAACATCAAATCTGCCAAATTATACTTTGGGCGAATACCAAGCATAATCTCAATGTTTGCCAAACCAAAGTCAGCATCCAGTACAACCACTCTCTTGCCGAGTCTGTGAAGCTGAATTGCCAGATTTACAGAAAAACTTGTTTTACCGACGCCACCTTTGCCGGATGTAACCGTAATAACTCTTGCTGTTCGTTTTTTTTCATCAATTTCCTGCTTTTTAATTATATTTCGTAAGCTTTCTGCCTGATCCATTCCACACCTTCCTTTCTCGCCATAGAATTAGTTCGTATGATTATCACTTAGTAATTTTTTTGCCACTCTCTGCGGATCCATCTCGCCAATGTCTTCCGGAACATTTTGTCCCCACGTTACATAAGACAATGGACAATTTGTTTTCACTCTCATATTCAACATGATTCCCGCCGAAGACGTTTCGTCAAGTTTCGTAAAAATAAGACTAAAATCCGTAAGCACCGAGTAGACTGACGCAATCTTTTGTAAGTCACTGTATTTTGTACCTGCATTTAGTACCAGATAAACCTGTCTTTCATTCACCGGAATCTGCTCAAGCAATGCCCGGATGTCTTCCATCTGCTCTTTGCTTCTATGAGAACGTCCGGCAGTATCAATCAAGCAGACATCATACTGCTTAAGTTTTTCAAGATTATCCCCCAATTCTTGAGGACTGTAAATCACCTCAAGCGGGACGGATAAAATATTTGCATAAGTCTTTAACTGTTCCACCGCTGCAATGCGGTAAGTATCTGCTGTTACGAGTGCAATTTTTGCATGCTTCTCTAATTTTAATTTCGAAGCAATTTTAGCAATGGTTGTTGTTTTTCCTACTCCGGTTGAACCAAGGAAAAAGATAAATTTCGTCTTTGCATTTTCCTCTGACTTAATGCTGTAAGGCTGCCCTAACATCAAGATGATCTTCTGGTAAATATTTGCCAAAATCTGGTCTAACGGTGCATTTTTAGCAAGCGAACGATTCACCTCATCCATAATGGATTTTGCAATTTCTTCATCCACTTCATTCTGAACTAACTGCTGATATATCAACTCTTTATAGGCCTTTGTTTTTTCATCCTCCTCATCCTCTTCTTTGGATTCAGAAACCTCTTTTGGCTCTACGTTCTCTTTTGGCTCCGAAACCGGTATTTCGAGTGTTTTCTCAACTTTCTCGGTCATACCTTCTTTCTGCATCATCTGTTTCTCCAAAAGAGCTTGCAGCATACTAATGCGTTCTTCCAAACTACTGTTATCCGGTGCATCTGCTTTTTTCTCTGCTTCCGAAAACTTGCCTGCTTCAACCGGCCGCTTCTCTTTTGCCGCTTCCTCTTGTGAGTACAGTGGCGTCTCATCCAATGCTGCTGTCACCTCAACCTTTCCGCGGACAAATAACTTCGCAAGACCTTTTGGTTTTACCTTCTTAATATTCATGACAATGGCATTATTCCCCAATTCGTTTTTTGCCATTTCAATTGCATCTTTTTCTGATTTTGCTAAAAACTTTTTGATAATCACTCTACCGTCACCATCCCAACTGATTGTAATTCAACATCGGAATCAATTTCATTATATGACAATACATGCAGATTCCTAAATTGTTCTTGCGTTAATTTTTTCAGGTACATACGAACAATCGGCGAAGTAATAATAATCGGCGTTCGTCCCAGTTCCTCTAATTTGTCTGTCTCTTCCCGTAAAGAAGTCATCAGCCGGTTTGTATAATCCGGGTCAAGTGCCAGATAAGCACCCTGTTCGGTCTGTTTCACCGAATCCATAATAACCTGCTCTACGTTCGGATCCAATGTCACAACGCTGGTTGTTTCATTGTTATTAAAATACTGATTTGAAATTGCACGTTTCAAACTCTGTCTGACATACTCCGTCAATACATCCGTATCATGCGTTGTCGGCGCATAATCGGCTAACGTTTCAAAAATTGTAACCAAATCTCTTATGGAAATGCCTTCCGCCAAAAGATTCTGTAACACCTTTTGGATTTCTCCAACATTTAACAATTTTGGAACCAGTTCTGATACCAGCGTCTCGTTTGCCTCCTTCACATTCTCAATCAAGTTGTGTACATCCTGTCTGGTGAGAAGTTCATCCAGATGTGATCGGATAATTTCCATCAAATGTGTCGCAATAATTGATGGCGGATCAACTACGGTATAACCAAGGGATTCTGCCCGCTCACGCTGACTTTCCGTAATCCAAATTGCCGGCAGATGGTACGACGGTTCAAACGTCGGAATACCGGAAATTTCTTCTTCTACATAACCAGGATTCATCGCCATGTAGTGGTCAAACAAAATTTCTCCCTCACTGACCGGCACGCCTTTTATCTTAATCAGATACTGATTTGGATTGAGCTGAATGTTATCACGTAGTCGAATCATCGGAACAACACAGCCAAGCTCTAATGCAATCTGTCTTCGTATCATAACCACACGGTCTAGCAAGTCACCGCCCTGGTTGACATCGGCAAGTGGAATAATTCCATAACCAAATTCCAGTTCAATGGCATCCACCTGCAACAGTGAACTGACATTTTCCGGTCTCCTGATTTCCTCTGCGGATTCCTCTTCTTCCGAAACTGCCTCGTCTGTCTCTGTCATCTCCAATTGATTTGCTATCATTCTTGCCGTCAGTAAAAACATAATTCCATAGGCACAAAATACCAACATATTCAGTGGTGTAAACAAACCTAAGCCAATCAAGGCAATACCAACAATATTAAGTACTTTCGGCGTAGAAAAAAGCTGCCTTCTCAAAATATTGCCAACATCCGCTTCTTTGGAACCTTTCGTTACCAAAATACCGGTGGATAATGAAATCATAAGGGATGGAATCTGGCTCACCAGACCATCACCAATTGTCAAAATCGAATATCTCTGAACCGCTGCATTAATGTCCATGCCATTCATCAGAACACCAATCGCAATACCACCAACGAAGTTCAAAACCGTAATTACTAAGCCCGCCGTCGCATCTCCCTTGACGTACTTTGTAGCACCATCCATGGAACCAAAGAAAGCCGATTCCTGTTGAATCTTTTCGCGGCGTTCTTTTGCCTCCTCATCCGTTATGGCACCTGTATTCAAATCAGCATCAATTGCCATCTGTTTACCGGGCATCGCATCCAGTGTAAAACGCGCTGTTACTTCTGACACACGCTCGGAACCTTTGTTGATAACGAGTAACTGCATGATAACCAATACAAAGAACACAATAGCACCAACAACTAAGTTACCACCACCGACAAAGTTACCAAATGTATCAACTACATTACCGGCATCTGCCTTCAGCAAAATATTTCTTGTAGAACTGACATTCAACGACAATCGAAATAACGTCGTCAAAAGCAGCAACGTCGGAAATGCCGACATATCAAGAGGCTCTTTAGAAAACAATGCATTAAACAAAATAATCATCGAAAGTGCAATATTTAATGCAAATAACAAGTCCAGCAAAAAGAGCGGAACCGGAATAATTAAGCACAAAATAGGCACTAAGATAAATGCACCTAACACCATATCTTCGCGACGCATTGCTTTTCCTCCTTTACGTTTTTTCTATCAAAATCAACTTACTTTACCTTGTAATCCATATACATAAGCTAAAATCTCTGCAACCATCTGGTACAATTCCGGCGGAATCTGCTCTCCTAATTCTACATTGTGATACAACATTCTCGCCAAAGGCTTATTTTCTACAATTTCAATCTTATTTTCCTTTGCTACTTCACGAATACGGCCCGCCAGATAATCCGCACCCTTTGCCACAACAATTGGTGCCTCAGCTACTTCCTTATCGTATTTCAGTGCAACCGCCAAGTGAGTCGGGTTCGTGATAACTACATCCGCCTCCGGCAGTTCCTGCATCATACGTCGTCTTGACGCCTCTTGCATCTTTCTTCGAATCTGGCCTTTAATCTGTGGATTTCCTTCCGTATTTTTATATTCGTCTTTAACTTCCTGTTTCGTCATTTTCATGTCATTGTTAAACTTGCGTTTCTGGTACATCCAGTCCGCAAAAGCAATGACAAAGAAAACAGCCGTAATCTGAAAGGCAATATTTAACACGGTACTAACAATCAGGCTAACCGCTGACCAGATATCAAGCTGATAAATGTTGACAATCATGCCCCATTCATCTTTTAGCGCCTGATATACCACGTAGAACAAAATTCCTACTTTAACAACCGCCTTAATCAATTCAAATATTTTATCTTTTGAAAACATCCGTTTAAAACCGCTAATTGGATTAATTTTATTCGGTTTTGGCTGTAACGGCTTTAATGTAACTTTCCATTTAACCTGAACAACATTTACAACAAATGCGCCAATCATCGCAAGTGCTAACATCGGCAGTAACGTAATGGTAATCTCCTTGAGGCCAAACTGAAGCAAACCATCAGCACGCTTAACGGTAAATACATCCGTTGCATAGTCGTTGATATTTCCATAATAAAACTGAAACATGTCATACAACCGCTTCATCATAAAACTGCCGAACACTTTTAAGCATCCAAATAATACAAGCAATAAAACTGCCGTGTTCAAATCCTGGCTCTTTGGAGCCTGTCCTTCTTCTCGTGCCTTATCCAGCTTTTTGGGTGTCGCGGGTTCTGTTTTTTCACCGCCCTCACCGTCTTTGGCAAAAAGCTGAAGGTTATAGGAATATACCAAATAATCACCTGCCAACTCATCCGACTTTTCACTTCGGTGTAAACAAATGAATCACCTGTGTGATTACGTCCTTCATTTCACCAAAAATGTAATCTGAAACCATCGGAAAACTCTGTATCACAATTACCAAAACAGCCAGTCCTGCCAGCACCTTAATCTGCATACCAACCACAAACATATTCATCTGTGGTGCTGCCTTAGCAAGTACACCAAGCACAACATTAATCAGCAGCATACAACAGAAAACCGGCAGAACAATACGCACCGCAATGATGAAATAATTCGCAATAAAATCAACCACGATGTTTTTCAGTGAAACGGTATCAAACACCGCTTTCCCAACATTGAAATAGGAAAAAGAATCCACAATTGCTCGAATGATGTAATAATGCATATTGGTAACAACTAACATGAGCATAAGCAGATAATTGTACAAACTTCCGGTTACAGAAAACTGCATATTCACCATCGGGTCAAACATATTTGCCATGGATAATCCCATTTCCATATCCATCAACTGTCCCGCCAGGTTAATAATGTAAAAACACATACTGCACATCAATCCAAGAACTACACCAATCATAGATTCTTTCAAAACGAGTGCTGAATATCCAAACACCCCGGAATACGTCAAATCGACAACCGGAGTGACCTGAATCACCACTAAGGACATAAAAACGCTCATTGCCGCACGAATCCGCATTGGCACAGACGAATAACTAAAAAATGGTGCTGTCATAATAAACCCGGAAACTCTCATCAAAATCAAGAGATAAAACTCCAGGTGTTCGAGCGTAAATGTCATTCTCAGCCTCCTGCATAAAGAGCAAATTTTTCACACAGTTTTGTAAAAAGTTCCACGCAATTGTTCATAATCCATCCACCACATATAAGCATTGTAATGAATATTGCCAATAGTTTCGGAACAAAGGTTAAAGTCTGCTCCTGAATGGAAGTAACTGTCTGAAAAATACTAATTACCAGTCCAACAATCAGGGAAACTAACAACAACGGAGCACTACATTTAATGATACACCAAATCATATCGACTGTCACATCAAGTACATCTGCATCTGTCATCTAATCGCCCCCTGTCAGTAAAAGGTTTTGACCAACTGTCCAATCACGAGATTCCAGCCATCTGCTAAGACAAACAATAATATCTTAAACGGCATCGAAATCGTCGTCGGCGGCAGCATCATCATACCCATCGACATAAGTGTCGATGCCACTACCATATCAATTACGATAAACGGCAAGTATATCAAAAAACCGATAATAAACGCAATTCGTAATTCACTTATCATAAACGCCGGTATCAGAACAAGAGTCGGTATCTCATCTTCTTTTTCAATGGAAACATCATTGCTCTGTTTCTCAATTTCCATAAACAAGCGGATATCCTTCCGGTTCGTCTGCTCAAACATAAATTTGCGGATTGGTTTGAGTCCGGCATTTAATGCTTCTTCCTGAGTAAGTTTCCCCTTATCATATGGCTGAATACAATCTTTATTTATCTGCGTCATAACAGGTGCCATAATAAAAAGGGTCAAAAACAACGCAATTCCAATCAATACCTGATTAGGTGGTGAAGTCTGCGTTCCCAATGCCGAACGGACAAAATGAAGAACGACAATAATTCTTGTAAAGGAAGTTACCATAACAAGCAAAAACGGTGCTAACGACAATAATGTCAACACCAAAATCATCTTCATACTTGCCGACAAGCTGGAACTTCCGGCATTGGAAGTAATATTAAACTGAAAATCCTGCGGAGAGTCCGGATCCTGCACTTCTCCTTTGGAACTGCCACTTGCTTCGCTTATATCTGATTTTGAACTAACCGGTGCCGCATGCACATAAATTGTGGCACTACAAAAAAAGGTTAATATACAAAGCATGGCTAACAGAATTACAACTCGTACAGATACTTGATGTGCTTTCTTCTGTGTCTTCATAAATACCAACCTTTTCTAATTTTCTTTCTTGTTTTTGTTCAACTTGTCAAGCAGTTCTTTAAACGAAACTTTCTGACCATTACGAACTTCTTCTGAAAAATCCAGTTGAGCTTCATCCAATGGTGTTAAAAAGGTAATCTGATCCTTTGTAACACCAATGGAATAATACTTCTTGCCTAACTGAATAATCTGAATGTATTTCCCATTCGTAATTTTAAATGTCTCAATCACCTTAATATTACGTGACTGGCTCTGTATCATCCCAGATTTTGCAATCCATTTTGTCACATAATACGTCCCGGCAAGGACAAGGACAAAGACAACAACAACAGCGGTCAACTGTAAAATATTCTCAAGCATTAGCCAATAGCCTTCTTAACAGCCTCTAATACACGATCTGCCTGGAAAGGTTTTACAATAAAATCCTTTGCACCAGACTGAATGGATTCGATAACCATTGCCTGCTGACCCATAGCGGAACACATAATAACCGTAGCATTCGCATCAGCTTCTTTAATCTTTTTCAGAGCCTGAATACCATCCATCTCCGGCATTGTGATATCCATCATTACAAGGTCCGGTTTTGTTTCGTTGTATTTCTCGACAGCTTTGAGTCCATTCTCTGCTTCCCCTGCGACATCATATCCATTCTTTGTCAAAATATCTTTGATCATGACTCTCATAAATGCTGCGTCATCACAAATTAATACACTCTTTGCCATTATAACTTTCCTCCATTTTATTCTTTAATAATCTCGGTTACACGAATACCGAAACTTTCCTCAATTACAACAACCTCGCCCTTGGCAACAAATTTTCCATTTACAAGAACATCAATTGGCTCCCCTGCCAACTTATCCAATTCAATGATTGTTCCCGGTGCAAAATCCAGTATATCTTTTATCGATTTGCTGGTTCTTCCAAGTTCCACGGTAACTTCCAATGGAACATCCATAATCAAATCAATGTTTTCCGGTGCAATTCCGTCAAGCTGAGGTGCCTGAGCAAAATTTTGGAACTGTGCCGGCTGTATATTAATATCCTGTGGCGGAACAGCATACATTGGCTGCTGCATTCCTGCCATAGGTTGTTGTTGTGGATTTGCAAAATTTTGTGGCACTGGCTGTGGCGCCGGTGCTGCCGGCTGTGCCTGTGGCTGCGGTGCCGGTTCTACGGCAACTGCCTGGCTTGCAGGAGCGTTCTCAGCCGAATCACCACCTGTCTTACCAACAAACTGCTGATAAATCAATCTGGCAAATTCGATTGGGTACAACTGCATAATCTCACTGTCAACCAAATCACCAATTTCCATTCGGAAAGAAACCTGTGCAAATAACTGCCCGGACAAATCACCAAGACCAGCCCCATCTAATCCCTCTCCAAAATCAACTCTCGTAGCAGTCGGCGGACTAATATCCACCTTTTCATTAATCATGGATGACATCGATGTCGCTGCCGAACCCATCATCTGATTCATCGCTTCACAAATAGCACTCAAATGTAAATCACTTAATTCGGTGTCATCGACGTTGGTTCCGTCACCGCCCATCATAAGGTCAGTAATTACCTTTACATCCCTTTCTTTCAATATTAATAAATTTTTACCTTGTAAGCCCGTCTTATAAGATATGTAAATGAAAACAACCGGAGCCTCGCACTGTGCAGACAATTCCTCTAGTGTCGTGTAGGAAACAGTAGGAGTTGTAATATCAACCCGGTTATTAACCAAAATCGACAACGTCGTTGCCGCCGTCCCCATACTTATATTTGAAATTTCACCTAACGCATCCGATTCTTCCGGAGTCAGCTTCTCGGCTTTCGAAATATCGCTTGATGTCTGTACGGCATCCGATGCTGCTTCTTCTGAAGTGCTATCCGCATCCATATTGCCTAATAACGCATTAATCTCTTCCTGCGATAACATTCCGTCCATTGCACTACTCCTCTCTGTAAATTGATTTTATTTTTACTGCATAGGAATCTTCATAAGCTCCCGGGATTGCAGAAAATTTCTTTATGTTGCCAACATAAACATCCAATTCATCTTCCAGCCTCGTGTTTACTTTTATAATATCCCCCGGCTGCAAATGAATGAAGTCATTCACCGATATCGCGCTTCGTCCCATAATCGCACGAACCGGAATCTGAGCTCTCTGCAATGATTCTTCCAGGTAATCTCTATATGTACCGTCTCCGGTTGCTACAGAAGTGGAGTACCAGTATTTAGTGTTCACCTTATCAATCACCGGCTCTAATACCGCATATGGAATACAAACATTCATAAGTCCCTCTACTTCACCAATTTTAATGCTCATCGTAACAATCGATGTCATCTCATTTGGTGTAACAAACTGAGCAAACTGCGAGTTTGTCTCAATCCTCTCAAGCATCGGCTCCAACACCTGAACAGTATGCCACGGTTCCACCAAAAGGTTTGTGCAAACTACCATAATGCGTTCAATAATTGTCAATTCTATTTCCGTAAATTCGCGATTTTTCTCCAACGGCTTTCCACCGCCTCCAAGCATTCGGTCGACAACAGCAAACCCAATTTCCGTTGACACTTCCATAATAATGTTACCATCAAGTGGCGCAAAATTTACAACACCTAGTATAACCGGATTTGACAAGGAATTGGAAAACTCCTGATAAGTAACCGCCTCCGAATGCATCACTTCAACCTGTACGTTCTTACGAAGATATACTGGCAGATTTGTGGAAAGAAGTCTGGCATAATGCTCAAAAATAAATTCAAGCGTTCGCAGATGCTCTTTTGAGAACTTGGATGGTCTCGCAAAATCATAATCCTTAATCTGTCGATCATCCGTCTCACCCGCCTCATCTGGGTCAAATTCACCACTATTAAGCGCGGATAACAAATTATCTATCTCATTCTGCGACAATACGTCACCCATTTGTTCTCACCTCTTTTCTCACACTGTTGTTTATTATATCATATTTCCTTCATAAACTAAAGTCTTTTTTTCGATTCTTACAATCAGGCAATCAATGGATCTTTTAACGAAATCTCAACAACTGCCTTTGTATTGTATTTTGCCTGAATTTTCTTCACAATTTCAGAACGAACCTTTACCAAGTCTAATGTTGTAGCTGTATAACTTCCAAGTGTTTCTTTCACAATATCATCTACATAAATATCATTGGTCTGAATCGATTCACTCACCTTTTTATAATCATCGGCTTTGCTGTTAAAAGAAATTGTAAAACCGGCAAGCTGCGCATAATGGTTGCTGTCGTCACCGGCATCTTTTTTTAGGTTAATATTTACTGCCGAATCATAAGTTTTCGTATAAGCCACCAAATCATCAATTGTATAGTCCTGCTCTTCGGAATTTGGGTCATCAATATTTAAATCAATCACCGATGCCACTTTATCAACCAGAGCAGCTGTCTTATTTGAGGCAGGTACAATAGAAAAGACAAGTACAATCCCCAATACAAGATTCACAATTGATACCGCCATAACAATAATGGTCAATATATTCTTCTTCATAAGAAATTCCTCCATTTACTTACTTGTATAAATCTTAATCTCAACACGCCGGTTCTGAGCGCGTCCTTTTCTTGTTTTATTGGATGCCACCGGCTCATACTCACCCATACCGGAAATCTCAATTTCCGTCTCCTTTGGCTTCATATGTTTTTTATTTACCAAATATTCAAACACCGTATTCGCACGTGCTGTTGAAAGCATCATATTGTTCTTGTATCTGCCGGAAATTGGAACATTATCCGTGTGTCCTTCAATTTTGATCCGATGGTCTGCATATCGCTTCAAAATATCTCCGACTTTGCTCATCAAAGGCACCATGTTTTTCTTAAACTCAATATCGCCGGATTCAAAAAGCAGTGCACCATTTAATGAAATTTGAACAAATTGATATTTTTTATCCATATTAATGTTAATCTGGTCTTCCACGTTCTGATGTTCTGCATCCTGTGTGAGTTCTTTGTACAATTTTTCTGCCTTTTCCTTTTGTTCCTGCTGTTGTTTTTTTAAAAATCCCTCTTCTGCTTTCGCTTTATCATTCATCGGCTTTTCTCCGGTTGACTGGTTGCCCTGCTCAGATTTGTTACCATCCTGCTTGTCAACCTGTTCTTCCGATTTCTGATTGTCCTCTCCGGAATTTTCATATTCGTTAAAATACTCCGAAATCGAAACAAGTTGATCGGTTCCACTTGATACAAATGCACCTTCCCCAACAGCAGCACCGCCACCATCAAAGATATTAATCCGCTCCGTCATGGATGTTACTAACTGTTCGTACTTATCAGCATCGACAGTCGACATTGAAAACAAAAGGACGAAAAAACAAAGCAAAAGATTCATCAGGTCGGCAAAGGTATTAATCCATCCGGCGCTAATACCCTCCTGTTCCGCCTTCTTTTTCTTTCGGGCCATTAAGCGTCACCACCTTGTCCGCTGCCTTTATTACCACCACCAAGAACTTCTTCTCTCTCACTAGGTGCAAGGAAAGATTTCAGTTTTTCCTCAATCACACGTGGATTTTCACCTGCCTGAATAGAAAGAATTCCTTCGCAGATAACTTCCTTCATAATAATTTCTTTCTGGTTTTTCGCACGCAGTTTTGTTGCAATCGGGATACTGATCCAATTGGCAATCAGCGAACCATACAAAGTAGTAACCAACGCAACCGCCATGTTCGGTCCAATTGAACTTGGATCATCCAAATGTTTTAACATGTTAATCAATCCAATCAAAGTACCAATCATTCCCCATGCAGGACCCATAGCGGCCAAGTTATCCCAGAAGCTGTAAACTTTGCTATGTCTCTGCTCAATGCAATCAAGTTCTGTCTCTAGAATACTTGATACCAATTCCTGATCCGTGCCATCAACAATCAACATAATTCCCTTCTTCAGGAAATCATCATCTATGTCACCGGCTGCCTCTTCTAACTGCAAAAGCCCTTCTTTACGAGCTACGTTTGCCAAATCAATAATTTTATGTATCGTCTCCCCCTCGCTGGATTCCTGTACTTTGATTGTCAAAAGGAATGACTTTAAGCAGTTTATAAGTTCTCCAATGTTGCCGGACATCGTCAGCATACACATCAAACATCCAACAATAACAATCAAAAAGGACGGATAATCCCAAAAGTTTTCCAATGCAGCAAATCCTAAGTCACCAGAAACAATACCATATACTACGGCTCCCGCACATCCTACGAGGCCTATAATTGTAGCTATATCCAAAATGACACCACCTAACTGTTACATGTTATTTCTTTCTCGTATAATTTTACTAGATTTTTCACTTCTTGTCTACTTTCTTTTACAATTATTTTTTTTCCCGTTGTTAAAGTTATCACCGTATCCGGTGTTTCCTCTACCATTTCAATCAAATGGTTATTAATGGTAAGTAATGAACCATTCATTCTTGTCACATCAATCATAAACCCCTCCTTACTTGTAAAAAGCACACTGACCCATCCGCATAATTCATGCGGATGGGTCAATATGCCTAATCATTATCGTTTCAGATTAATGAGTTCCTCAAGCATTGTATCAGATGTAGTAATAACACGGGAGTTTGCCTGAAAACCACGTTGTGTCGTAATCATATTGGTAAACTCGGTTGCCAGATCAACATCGGACATTTCCAAAGCTCCGACTGAGAATTTACCAACTTCTGAAATATCCACACCAATTCCATCAAAATCACCGGAGTTCAAGGTTGCTGCATACATGCTGTTACCAACCGCCTCTAAGCCGGATGGATTAGCAAATGTTGCCACTGCGATCTGTCCTAACAATTTTTTGTCACCGTTACTGTATACACCATAAATCATACCATCAGTCTGAATTGAGAAACCATTTAAAGTTCCTGCCGCATTACCGGCTCCATCCCCGTTGTTATTGCTGTCACCACGGTTTGGTTTTACTTTACAGGTTTTATTGCTCGCATACATCGTCAAATCCGAGAAGTTAACATCCACACCACTGGTTGGATACGAATTTCCGGTATCACTTAAGTTTAATTTCAGCACCTTGCCATCAGCACTGCTTACACTGGTAAATGCACCGGTCACCGGATTAAAGGTAAGTACCGGCCAGTCCGTATCAGCAGGAAACGAAATATCACCACTACTTGGATCTACTGTATAATTTGTGCCCCCAAGATCTATCTCGTTAAAATTAATCACCTGCTCGGTAGAAATGTAATTACCTGTCGCATCATCTTTCTTTTTCAAAATAGATTTACCATCTGCACCAAGAACATCATGAAGACGAACGCTGTATGTATTTGGCGCATCCGCACTCGTCTGGATAATACTGAGTTTTGCTGTACACAAATTACCTAAATTATCATAAAAGCTGACTGCCATTGGGTAACCGGCTCCATCTGCACTATAAGCAACTAAAGGGTCTTTTTGGTCTACATTTCCGGAAAGGGAAACTTTCGTTGTCGCATTTGGGTCAGAATAAGCATTCTCGCCACCCATCAAATTCAAGGTAGATACGGTATCTTTGCGGATTTCTCCATTTTCATCAACACCCCATCCAAGAACAGAAGCACCATTTGTTGTGCAATATAAAGTACCATTTGCATCAATATCCAGCGCCCCGGATTTTGTGAAATATGTATTTCCATTGCTTCTTACAATCAAAAACGCATCACCGTTAATCATAAGATCCATGCCGCGATCGGTACGCTGCGTTGCTCCGGTACCACTTAAATCCACGCTAATTGCTGCCACGTTAGATCCAAGACCAATCTGTACTGCGTTCGTTCCTGCTGTGCCAGTTGTTGCGTTCGGACCGGATGCATTCTGTGTTGTCTGATAAAATACATCGGTAAAGTTTACTGTACTTCCACGGAAACCAACCGTATTTACGTTTGAAATGTTATTACCAATTACGTCCATCTTTGTCTGATGAACTTTCAATCCGGATACACCGGAATACAATGATCTCATCATAATGAATCACCCTCCAATTTTACTTTCGTTATGCTCTCTCTGTCAGTCAAGAGCATGTATGCTTCCTGTTAAGGGCCAGCATATATTTGTTTTTAGTTAATTATCGCTCCATCGATATTGGTAAATACAGCATTTTTTGTGTCATTTACCGCAGTAATCACCAGATTATTCTTCACATTCACAATAAACGCAAAATTGTCAACCATGACTAAGGACTCTTTCATCCCTTTTTCTTTCGCCTTACAGGTTGCCTCTAACAGTCTTTCTTTCTGATCTGCCGACATATCAATCTGCCTGGTTTCTAACCGCTTTGACGCATGTTTGGAAAATAAGATTTCATCAAACGATGCTGTATTTGTCTGCACAGTCTGTTTGGAAACCTGTCTCTGTGAATCTGTTGTCTGCATCCGGTGACGAATCTGTTCCATGGATGTAAAACCATTCGTTACATTCATAGCACCCGACCTCCTTGTCACACTTATTCAGCCTTTGTCTTCTCTGTTTCTTCAGCTTTTTCGGTGTCTTTATTCGCATCCGAAGAATCCTTATCTCCGTTTGGAATACCGCTTCGTACTACTTTGATACATACCTTATCTTTGACTGTTGTTTTAAGCGGATCATCAAAGTAAAAGCCTAAATAATAATCACCCGGCTCTAATTCACTGAAAGCTTCCGGGGAAATGGTTACCGTTCCATTATCGTACTTTAGATACTTGGAATCTATGTACTGGCCGTTTAGCGCAACTGCCACACTGCTTGCCTCATACCCTTTACTTCCTAAATCAATAGAAACTTCAATAAGGGATGGGTTTGAAAGATCATATGTCTTCGTTTGTGCTGTAACACTTGGCAAATACTCTTTAATAGCATAATAACTATCCATTACCTGTACCAAATCGTCTAAGTCATACGAATTTCCATCAACAACCAACATAGCCTTGCCATTCTTCATTTCGACACAATCTACCGTTCCGCGCACTTCTTTATAAGTTCCCGCAGAATCAGTTGTCTGTACAATAACTTCTTTGCCAACCAAACTGTAAGCACTTGTATTTGACATCGTAGAACTCATATTGGTCATCTGTTCAAGCGCAGAGAACTGTGCTAACTGAGAAATAAACTGTGTATCATCCTGTGGATTTAACGGATCCTGATTCTGAAGCTGAGTCACTAAAAGTTTCAAAAACTCATCTTTACCAAGTTCACTTGAACCTCTTTGATTAACTTTACGCTCAGTTGTTCCATACGTCAAATCTTCCAATGCTGTCGTCAAATCACTTGTACTGCTTACTGCCATCTTCTCACTTCCTTTCTAAGCCGTATAATCGACCATACTATTAACGTCACGCCGTTCAGACGCTGTCGTCAAATCTTCATTCTTTTCCTCATCCGAAAAACTTTCATTCGGACGGAATTTGCGGTTTCCGCTCTGTTTGGAACCGGTCTGCTCTTGTCCTTCGCCGTCCTTTTTCAGTCCAAACTCAGCGACTGTCACTTCTACCTCATCCACTTTAAGTCCCTGCTCGTTAAAAGCTTCTTTTAAGTGAATCATCTGACTTTCAAGTGCTTCTTTTGCCATCTGGTTTTCTACAACCATCGTCGCTGTCGCAATTCCTGCGCTTGCTGCCACCGTGATATTGACACGGCCTAAGCTTGCCGGATTTAAACGAAGTTCCATACTGGTCGTTTCCGGCATTACACGGATGCGAACCTGTCGAACAACCTGCTCCACAATCTGATTCATCGTCTGTGTTACACTCTGCCCCTTCATGCCACTTGATTTTTCAAGTGCTTGTGAAAGACGGTCTGTAAACGTTTCCGCCATCGTAGCATGGGTAGGAACCAATGAATCATCGCCCTGCAACATCTCACTGTCATCACGCATAGACATATCCTGCTGTGAATCTTTTTGCAAATTTGAAGAATTTGCATCTTCCGCTATTGCGGTCATGGTATTCTCCACTGTTCCTGTCTGGTTTAACGCATCTTTGTCTGCAGCCATAGTGTCCGTTTGACTTGCCGCCTGCAATGTATCCACTGCCTGCTTTAACAGTTGCGGCATCGCCTCTGCCTTAAGAGAAGCAAGCTCTTCCTTCGTCACACCGAGCGTATCACACACAAAATCAGCAATTGCATCTGTCACTTCTGAAAGTTCTGTATTCAACGCATCATTGGTTAAAAATGCACTCGCATCTTCTATGCCATGAACACTGAGAACCAACTGTTTAAGCGCATCTGCATTCACTGCCATAATACCATTCTCGCTGTTACAAAGAATGAGTGATTCCGGCTGCAAATCCAATGAATTTAGGATACCCTGTAATTCTTCATTTGTCAGACCAAGTAAATCTTGTAATAAAACTGTCACCTGCGAAGCAAGAACAACGGTAACTTCTTCGATATCCGCTTCATCATCCGCTATCTGTTTTACCGTCAGTGAATCCTGCGTATCATTTGAAGCCGCTGTGTCGGATTTTGTATGAATGGCTTTTGATTTCTGATAACGGTTTGCTGCTAACTCTTTTCTCGCCATGCCATCATCTACTTTGTCATCCAGTGCAAAATCATCCATGGATTTTTTTGTCTGCTGCTTATTTCCCTGACTGCTCATTACGGCCTCAAACAAGGTACCTTTTGCCTTTTCGCTTTTCTCAGCAACTGCTGCAGCAGCCTTTGGCAGAACATTTGAAATTCCCTGCATCGTCATTTCATTTCCCTCCTTTCTTCTTAAAAATCTACTACAAATTTTATATCGGCATTTACCTGTCTTTTCTTTAGTTTTTATTTATTTTTCATCGCCGTCATCTTCGTCGTAACCTGAGCTGCCGTCGTTGGTTTCATGTTCTGCAAAATCAAAGCACTTTTCGAAGTCTGCATACTGTCAAGTATCTTTGCAACCAAAGTTAAATCATTGGTCATCTCGGACAAAATTGCTGCTGCGCTGGCAGGTTCCATTTTGCCGTATGCATCCGCCTGATCCTTGATTTCCTGCGAATACTCATAATCCTTGCAGACTTCCTTATAAATTTTTTCTGCATTGTCCGGCTCTATTTCTTCATAGTATTTTTTATACTCTTCCGTATCCGGTGCCTTATCGTTATAAACGACGTTTTTATCAAACTCCTGCACACGTTTTGCAAACGCACTCTGTTCCTGCTCAAATTTCTTTAATCGGTTAATTTCCGCCTGCAGTTCGGACACTTCACTCTGGTTGGCACTACCGGCATTTTTATTTGCTGCGAGCTGGCTCTCAAGCTCTTTAATTCTCGCATTTGCCTCCGTCAGATTATCATATTCTTTACTTGCCGATGCATCCTGGTTCTGCGCCGGTTCCGGCAAAATCATATTTACAACAGGAACATCTTTCAAAACCGGATACAACACTTCACTTCCAAAGTTCCCCACATCCAGTTTAATCAGCACACCAAAGATAGCAAGCCATATCACAACAATGACAAGTACAATAAGCATTGTAACAATTTTACTTCCTGTACTTTCATCTGTCGAAACCTTATTTTCCTTATTCTTGTCCTTTTTTGCCATGACAAATCTCCTTTCACTCGAATTTCTCTGCACCATAGCGGTAGCTCACAAGCTCATCCACTTCTTTTTGCTCTTTTTGATTTTCTTCCGCTACAAATTTTTCAAAAGCCTTTTCTTTTAACTTTTCAAAGGTCTTTCTTTCCTTCATTGCTTCATTGAGATGTTCTCTTGCCACCTCAACTTCTTTTTCTTTCTGCTTTACAACTAATATCTGCTGTCGCAAATACATTCGAAAAATCTCAACGTCATCTTCCCTTCTCCTTATCTGCCCGACTTTCAGATTTTCAAGCATTGCTTCTTTCAACGTCTGCTTTCCTGCTTCCAGTCTATTTTCACACTGTTTTTGCATAAGCAGTGCCTCCTGAAGGGAACGGTTCGCCTGCGCAAAATTATTTTTCGCCTGCTCTTCAAGCTTTTCTTTCATGTTCAAAATATTCTGCATGGAAAAAATAAATCGTGCCATCGTTCACCCTCTCTATTCTTCCTCTGCGGAATCCTCTTCAAAAATATCCCGCATCATCTGAATAATGTCATCAAATAAAAATTTTTCATCGGTTCCTTGACGAAGGAATTCATTAACGGCATCAATTTTTTCTATCGCGAAGTCAATTTCCTTATTGGAACCGGGGCGGTAAGCACCGATATTTATCAAATCTTCTGCATCCCGGTAAACCGCCAGTATATTTTTCATCTTTCCGGCTAACTCCTTATGTTCTTTGGACGCCACAGCACTCATAACACGAGATATACTCGCCAAAACATCAATTGCAGGATAATGATTTCTCTGTGCCATGGAACGCGACAGAACAATATGTCCGTCCAAAATACCACGCGCCGTATCGGCAATCGGCTCGTTAAAATCATCACCATCAACCAAGACCGCATACAATCCTGTAATGGAACCTTTATCTGAATTTCCGGCACGCTCCAGCAATTTCGGCATTTCCGCATATACACTTGGCGGATACCCGCGCGAAACCGGTGGTTCTCCGGAAGCCAGTCCGATTTCTCTCTGTGCCATGGAAAAACGGGTCAGGTTATCCATCATAAGCAAAACATCTTTCCCCTGATCCCGGAAATATTCCGCAACCGCCGTCGCCGTCTTCGCCGCCTTATTACGAATCAAAGCCGGTTTATCCGAGGTTGCTACGACCACAACCGAGCGTTTCATACCTTCTTCGCCTAAATCCCGCTCAATAAATTCACGAACCTCACGTCCGCGCTCTCCAATCAGTGCAATCACATTAATATCTGCTTTCGTATTTCTCGCAAACATCCCCATCAGCGTGCTTTTCCCGACACCACTACCGGCAAAAATACCAATTCTCTGTCCCTTTCCAACAGTAATCAAGCCGTCTACCGCTTTTACACCAAGCGGCAGAACATCCGCTATCATCTCTCTGGTAAGCGGGTCAGGTGGCGTCGCTTCTACTGAATACCGCGGACAATTTTCCGATAACTCAAGTTCTGTCATCGGTTCTCCTACACCATTTAATGTGCAGCCAAGAAGTTCCTCGCCAACTGCAACCTGCAAAGGTGCTCCGGTATTTTCCACCCAGCTTCCAAGTCCGACACCTTCGACATCATCATATGGCATCAAAAGAACCCTGTCATCACGAAAGCCAACTACTTCCGCTTTTACGGGTTCTGTTCGGTTGTTTGAACGAATCAAACACAAATCATTCAATTTTGCACTTGGCCCGATGGACTCAATCGTAAGACCAACCACTTTAGCAACTTTTCCTAACTGACTGGTGTAACTTTTGTCCATGAGCACATTGTATTTTTCAAAATTAATGAGTGGCATAGTTCTACCTTCTTTGCGCGAGTACATATTTACACAAGCATGCGTAGTGTACGAACCATATTATCAAGCTGCGTCCGAAAACCGCAGTCAATCATCTGATTATCTGTCTCTATAATACAATCTCCTTCGGAAAGGCTTTTTTCTTCCTGCACCTCTATTGTACCGGTAATTCCAGCCTTTTCCATCAAAGCATCCTTTTCCCCTTCCACATACAAAAGGTCATCCGATGCTACACGGATAATATAGTGTTTTGCCGGTTCCATATCCGCAATTCCACTGCGAATCAAATGTAAAATAACATCTTTTCTGTCTGTCAAAATCACACCGGATAATTTACGAATCAGATTGCATAAAACATCAACATAGCGTCCTTCGGTTTCCGCTAACATCTGCTGATATTCCTGCTCTTTTTTTAACTGCTGACCGGAAAGTTCATCTTTCTGCGCCTGAATCTCCTCCTGCGCCTGCAAAAGACCTTCCTCATACCCTCTGGTAATTCCTTCCTGTCTGCCTTCTTCCAAAATCTGATTTTTCCGATTATTTGCCTGTTCGACAATCTCATTTGCCTGTTGTTTTGCCTCGGCAATAGCTGCCGCTGCCTCTTCTTCGGCTTTCTGTATTTTCTCTTCAATTACCTCATCGTAATTGGTTACCGGAAGTCCTTCCTGAAAAGATTCATCACCGGTCTCCTCCTGTGCTCTCTCTCTTTCTTCTTTAGCAACCTCCTCAAAGGTCTTCATTACCACTTTCTTTTTTGCATCAAGCGGCTGAAACTTCTCTTCCTCCGATTCATAACAAATCACTTTTGCTTCTTTCCCCTGCATATTCACATAGGGATATTTGATGAGATTAGACAATGATCTCGTCACCTCCACCACGGGAAATTACAATTTCAGCAGAATCCTCCAGTTTACGGATAATATTTACAATCTTCTGCTGAGCCTCTTCGACGTCTTTCAATCGAACCGGTCCCATGTATTCCATATCTTCTTTAATCATATCAACAAGTCTTGTGGACATGTTGTTAAAGATTACATTCTGTACCTCTTCGTTTGCATTCTTAAGTGCAACAGCAAGTTCGCTGTTCTCCACTTCTCTAAGCACACGCTGAATCGAGCGGTCGTCCAGCATAAGAATATCCTCGAACACAAACATCTTTTTTCGGATCTCGTCGGCGAGTTCCGGTTCCTCGATTTCCAAGTTTTCCATAATGTGTTTCTCGGTACCACGGTCTACTGTATTCAATACTTCGACCACCGAATCCACACCACCGACAATCGTGTAATCCTGACTGACAAGTGATGCCAGTTTCTGCTCTAATATATTTTCCACTTCTTTGATGACATCCGGTGAAGTACGATCCATCATCGCAATACGTTTTGCCACATCTGTCTGCTTATCCGGTGTAAGAGAACTGATAATGCCGGCCGCCTGCTGTGGGGACAAATACGACAAAATCAACGCAATCGTCTGCGGATGCTCGTCCTGAATAAAGTTCAAAATCTGAGAAGCTTCTGTCTTGCGGATAAACTCGAACGGACGAACCTGTAACGACGCCGTCAGCTTGCCAAGAACTTCCTGTGCTTTGCTCTCACCAAGAGCTTTCTGCAACAAGTCTTTTGCATATCCAATACCACCCTCGGCAATGTACTGCTGGGCAAGACATACCTCATAGAACTCATTCAAAACCTGTTCTTTTTGAGCCGGTGTCACACTTCTGGTATTGGCAATTTCCAGTGTGAGCTGTTCAATCTCATCTTCTTTTAAATGTTTAAATACGACAGCCGCCTTCTCCGGTCCTAACGTAATGAGGAGAATTGCCGCCTTCTGAATCCCATCCATTTCACTATAGGATGATGCTGAATTTCCTGCCATTACATCGCCCCCCAATCTTCATTAATCCAGTTACGCAAAAGCAAAGCTACCGCTTCCGGATTTTCGTCTACAAATTTTTCTATCATGATGCGGGTGTCGGATTTGTCTTCCAGTTCGATTTCTTCCAATGTCTGTGCATTATCCTGCGTTGTAGCGAGCAAATCTTCCACAGAAAGCTCCGGCTCCATCTCGGTAACCTCAACCGGTGAAGTACCTTTAATAATAACAAAGATTAACAAACCTGCAATCAAAACCGTGAGAATCACCATCAGGTAATTTGTTACATTATCTCCAAATGAACTTGCTTCTTTTGCCTCAAATACCGGTTTTTCCACTACACGAATCTGAATGTTATTTTCAGTAATACCGGTAGCGGCAGCCACAAGCTGCGGCAAATCGGTTGGCACCTGCTGTTCCGTCACATTACTGTTTGCATCCACATACTCATCAAATGTCATATTATCAAGAGCACCCTGTGACTCTAAAGTCTCTTCTTTCACCACACGGTAATGTGTCAGCACAATTGCAATAGAGGACTCATCCTTCTTTACTGCACCAATTTCATGTTCAATATTCTGAACGGTTTTATTCGGCAGATAGTCATATTTATTTAATATCGTTTCCGATGAACTATCTCCGTTATCGGTAATCATCGTGTCCGTAACATCACCATTCGAATCGGTTCCAGGCACGCCGCCGGAAGAGGAGGCTCCTGTTGATTTATACTCGTATGAACTGCCATACAAGCCCTGATCCTGTCCCTCATTTGTCGTATATGTAGTAACCAGTTCCGTTAATTTATTCATATCAAACACGATATTATTCTTAGAAACTTCAACATCGTCATAACCAGCTTTTGTCAAAAGGTCACGCACATATTTAGCAAAGTTATTTTTCAGTTTATCACGGTAATCTTCGGTACTGCTGATTGTTCCGCCAAGCCCGGCATCCTGCTGTCCGTTAAACAAAAGATTTCCTTTTGTGTCGGTAAGAACAATATGATCCGGTTTGGTGCTTCCTACTGCATTGGCAAGATAATAAGCAATCGCATCTGCAGTATCGCTGTCCATGGTTTTGTTGCCCGCCATTTTAAATGATACGCTCACCGAAGTATCCTGCTTGTCCGCATAAATCGTGCCATCATCTTTCGGGCGGTTGATATAAACAGTCGCATCTTCCACGCCATCAAAATTCAAAAGTCCTTTGCGAATCGATGACTGCAAAGCCAGTGTTGCTTTAGTCTGTTTTTCATCCGAAGATGTCGTCATGTCTGACTGAAGTGCTTTTTCCCATGTCATTTCATCATCCGTAATCTGATTTTCCCCCATCAGCAAAACGGCATCTGAATACTGTGACTGCTCCACCTTAAATGTTGTATTTCCGTTGTTATCCGATTCTTTTACATAATCAAGTCCAGCCCCCTGCAGTGCCGTATCAAACGTCGTAGCAGTTTCACCACTTAACGTAGCAACGTCGGTATACACCGGGCGGGTCATAAAATAAGCAAGCAAAACAATCGCAACCAAAATTGCGCATGCTACACAAATTATAATTGTTTTCTGTTTTGACGTATACTTATTCCAAAACTCAAGAATTTTGTCCTTGAGTGCAATCAATTGTTCCATCATTGTTTTCTATCGCTCCTCAACGCCTTTGTCAGTTAAATCTGCATATTCATAATCGAACGATATGCTTCTACTGCTGTGTTTTTTACTGCTACCGTATATTGCAGTGATACATTTGCTTTCTGCTGAGCAACCATCAAATCATGAAGACTGTCGCTCTGCCCCATTGCATACTTTACTTCTTCTACTTCTGCTGCATTGGAATAATCTTCCGTCTGTTGCACTAAATTCATCGCTGAATTTAACAGACTGTCAAAGCTTGCTGTGCCGCTTCCTTTTGATTTTTCCGTCTGTAAACTATTATCTGCGTATTTACTGATATTTTCAATGCCACTAATTGCAGACAAACTAGCAATATCCATTTAGGTTTCCTCCATTCACAATTAACTCTGTCCAATATCAAGTGCCTTAAGAGCCATCCCTTTTGTCGAATTCATTACCGTAACATTTGCTTCAAAAGCCCTTGTCGCATCAATCATATTTGTCATCTCGGTCACGGTATTTACATTCGGATACGTCACGTATCCATCTTCATCCGCATCCGGATGGGAAGGGTCATATACTTTACTTCCTTCGGAATTATCTTCCACTATTTTACTTGCCTTAACACCTTTTCCAATATTATGACGGTTTGCCATGCTAAGACTTTCACTAAAACTCGGATAACTTTTCTCCTCAAAAAGAACTGTCTTCCTCTTATATGGTTTGCCATCTTTTCCACGAGTCGTGTTTACATTGGCAATATTTTCCGAAATTGTATCCATTCGAAGCTGCTGCGCCGTCATACCGGTAGCGCTCACATCCAAAGCCCCAAATACTGACATAGTCATTCCTCCTTAATTGATTTATGAAGTCTTTAACGCTGATTTCATCCGTGAAAATTCCTGACTAATAGAATTCATCAACGTATAATACTTAATCTGGTTTTTTGCCAGTTCCACGTTTTCTGTCGATACATCTACGTTGTTTCCGTCACTCCGATAACTAAGCCCCGGCTGTTCATTATACACCGTTGCATTTAAATCATTCAAATCAAGATTTGCCACCGTCTCATCTAATGAATCTGTTCCTGCCACCGCATTCGACAAATATGTCTCAAACTGTACATCTTTTCTTTTGTAACCCGGCGTGTCTGCATTTGCGATATTATTTGCCAGCACATCATTTCTTGTCCAGCTCGCATCCGCTGCCTTATCTAACACATTGATGTAATTGTATGCATTGGATAAAACCATCGTAGCACTTCCTTTCTTATTTCTTTATTTCTAGAAAAACGCAAACGGCATTATGACTTCCCATCACAATTCCCTTTGCGTTTACGAATTCCATTTCTCACGATAATAACTGTTAAACTCGGTATAGACAATATCATTCAGAACCTTAATGTGCGTTCCTTTCACTCCGGATGACTTTGTCTTGATTAAGCCAGCGCTCTCTAATTTTCGCAAAGCATTGACAATAACAGTCCTTGTAATGCCAATTTTTCCGGCAAGCTTGCTCGTCACAAGGGTACCATCCTCTCCCCCCATTGCATGGAATACGTAACTGACCGCTTTCTGCTCAAGTGGCGTAAGCGTCGTCAAGGCAGAAGAGAAATTGCTCTTCTTATGCTGCTCAATATCTGATTCCTCTTGAATGGACCTCATAATTTCAAGCCCTACCACAGTCGTGCTATATTCACTTAAAATAATGTCCTCAATCGAAAATGCTTTCTGACACCGGCACAGAAACAACGTTCCCAGCCTCTCGCCACCAATACTAATCGGTGTAATCAGTGCCTCAACTCCCTGTCTTTCTTCTTTGGAAAAACCAAGAGTCTCCAGATTCACATTTTCTTTTGTTGACAGCACATTAAGGAAACGTTCATTTAACATCGTCTCGATATAACTGCCCCGTTTACTCTGAAAACTCGGAATCATCCCGTCATCATTCACATAAGTTCCCAACAACTTTCCCTTACTGCTGATTATGTACGCATTTGCTAAAAGCATCTGTCCCAGCACAAAACAAATATCCGCAAATGCCACCTTAGATGAATGTTTGTCGTTGAGGAGACGGTTTATTTTTCGAGTCTTATCCAATAATTGAATACTCATATTGCTTGTCCCCCATGGAACAATATTATCACAATTTCACCTTATTGACAAGCATTATGTCGTCTGTTTTTTATTTCTCTTTCTTTTCAATATAACCGCATGTGTTATCGGCACAGACTAACTTACTGCCTTTTTCCAACATCATGCCGCCACACTTTGGACAGCGTTCATTCGACGGCTTCTGCCAAGTCATCACATCACACTCCGGATTGTTCTCGCAGCCATAATAACGACGGCCTTTCTGGGTCTTTTTAATGACAATCTCGCCGCCGCATTTCGGGCACTTCACACCGATTTTTTCATAATATGGTTTGGTATTTCTGCACTCCGGAAATCCGGGGCACGCCAAAAACTTTCCGTGCGGTCCGTACTTAATTACCATATTGCGTCCACATAATTCACACACGACATCGGTTACTTCATCTTCTATTTTAATCTTTTCGAGTGCTTTTTCTGCATGTGAAACAGCCTTTTCCAAATCCGGATAGAAGTTTCTCACAATGGTCTTCCATTCCACATTACCCTCGGCAACACCATCTAGCAAAGCTTCCATCGTTGCTGTAAAGTTTACATCCACAATACTAGGAAATGCACTCACCATAATCTGATTTACAATATCTCCCAAATCTGACAAATACAAATTCTTCTGTTCCTTTGCCACATAGCGGCGTGAAATCAATGTTGAAATTGTTGGCGCATAGGTACTTGGGCGTCCAATTCCTAACTCTTCAAGAGTTTTTACTAAAGAAGCCTCGGTAAAATGCGCCGGCGGCTGCGTAAAATGCTGTTCCGGCAGTAATTCACTTAAAGACAGCACAGAATCCTTTGTTACTTTAGCAAGCACAGCATTTGGCTCTTCTTTATCATCATCCTGCTGGTACACCGACAAAAAGCCCGGAAACACAAGTTTGGAACCGGAACTTGCAAATTGATGTTTTCCTGCCATAATACGAACTGAAATCGTATCGTATTTTGCTGAGTGCATACGGCTTGCCACAAAGCGCTTCCAAATCAGCTGATACAAACGGAACTGGTCTCTCGTTAAAGATTCCTTTACCTGAACCGGTGTCAAATCCACATATGTCGGACGGATTGCTTCGTGCGCATCCTGAATCTTGCCCTTTGTTTTTGACACTGCTGCCTTTTCAATAATATTTTCTTCTCCATATGTTTCACGAATATAATCTTTACAAGCTAAATCCGCTTCTTCCGAGATACGGACCGAATCCGTACGCAGATACGTAATCAGACCAATCGTTCCATGTCCCTTTACCTGCACACCTTCATATAACTGCTGGGCAATCTGCATTGTCTTTCTCGTTGGAAAATTCAAGTGTTTTGCACACTCCTGCTGCAACGTAGACGTTGTAAAAGGAAGAGGTGGCTTCTTGGTGCGCTCACCCTTCTTAATACTGCTTACTTTAAAATCTTCTTTTTCAATTTCTTTGCGGATTTTTTCTGCCTCTTCACCGGAAGCAATTTCACATTTGCCCGGATTACCATAATATTTAGCCACCAATGGCTTTTTTACACCCGGCACTGACAATTTTGCTTCCATCGACCAGTATTCTTTCGGAATAAAGGCATCAATTTCACTTTCCCTGTCAGCAATCAGACGCAGTGTTACCGACTGCACACGGCCGGCACTCAAACCTCTTTTTACCTTCTGCCACAATAACGGGCTGATCGAATAACCAACCAAACGGTCCAAAACACGTCTTGCCTGCTGGGCATCCACTAAATCCATATCAATTTCCCGCGACTGCTTTAACGACTGGCGAACCGCATTTTTTGTAATTTCATTAAAGGTAATCCGGCTTGTTTTTTTCGGGTCTAACTTCAAAGCATGACATAAATGCCAGGAAATTGCCTCTCCCTCACGGTCGGGGTCAGTTGCGAGATAAATTTTATCTGCCTTCTTGACTTCTTTTCGCAGAGAAGCCAATAGCTCACCTTTTCCTCTGATTGTAATATATTTCGGCTCAAAATCATTTTCGAAATCAACACCCATCTGGCTCTTTGGCATATCTCTGACATGACCGTTGGATGCTACGACTTCGTAATTTTTCCCTAAAAACTTTTTAATCGTCTTCGACTTTGCCGGAGACTCTACAATAATAAGATTCTTTGCCATATTACCCTCCATTGCTAATGATAAATGCTCTCTATTTAATGAATCATATTCTTCCAAAAATTTTCACAAACTCTAGCATACACCATTTTAATCGGGCTTTCAAGCAATATTTATATTTTTTTCATAAAAAAATTTCTGCCGACCTCGATGACATATCCTTTTTTCTGAAGTACAATCATGCACTTTAATAACTGTGTCATTGGCAGAGATAACCCTGCTGAAATCTCATCCATATGCATCGTTTTTCCACCGAGAAAAGCAAGGATTTTCTGCTCTGTCTCATTCACATTCTGCGAGCCGTCAGACGTCTTAACTCCATAATAATCCAGTATATCATCCGGTGTCAAAACCGGCACTGCTCCCATACGAATCAGCCGGTTACAACCGACACTTAATTCATCTCCAATCCGTCCGGGGATAACAAATACATCTTTTCCCTGCTCAAGTGCCGCATCTGCTGTAATCAAAGATCCGCTCTTTTCTCTGGCTTCCACAACTAGGATTCCATCCGACAGACCGCTGATAATACGATTTCTCATAGGGAAAAAAACAGGCTTGGCACGAGCATACACCGGAAATTCTGAAATCACTCCTCCATGCCTTACAATACTTTCATACAAATTCTGATGACACGAAGGATAACACCGCATCACACCGGAACCTAAAACAGCATAAGTTTCACCCCCGGCTTCCAATGCCCCCTGGTGCCCCCATCCATCAATTCCAAGAGCCATCCCGCTAATCACAAAAACGCCTGCCGCAGCCAGACGATAACTAAACATCCGTGCCATATCCCGTCCGTACGGCGTACAATTTCTCGCCCCAACAACCGCTACAGAAAGTTTTGATGCATCCGGCAGTTTCCCTTTTACAAAAAGCCTCTTTGGCGGGGAATCAATGTGCTTTAGCCGCTCCGGATAAGATTCATGAAAATAGGAATAAAATGATATATGATTCTTCGCCAACAGCTCCCACTCATGCTGCCAGCCTTCCTGCTTATATGCTTTGGCAAAGTAATTCTTTTCACGTGGTTTCATCCACTCTGCTTTTTTAATATCCGTTTCAGAAAGAGAACGCGCCTTATCTATGCTTTTATACCGCTCAAAGAACCTCTGTACAAAAGGCAAACCAAGTCCGGAAAGGGAAGTCAGCCAAAACAGATATTTTTCTTCTTCCTTTGTCATATCGTCTCCACCCCCCAGTATTTGCGGTCCACACTGCGAAAACGAACTGCCTCGGTTATATGGCTTTCTAAAATCGTATCACTTTCCTCTAAATCCGCAATTGTCCTCGACACACGTACAATCCGGCAAAGCCGCCTCACGCTCATCTGTTCCTCGTGAAATAAGAATTCTAACAATTCTTTCTCCGCTGTACCCATGATACAGTATTTTTTCATTGCCTGTGGTGTCAACTCACTATTATAGGAAAAGTTTTCTTTTCGATAGCGTTTCTTTTGTATCCTGTGAGTCCTCTTCACCCTCTCTCTTATCTGCTTACTTGTCTCTCCTTTTTTCTCATACAGGGAAAATTCCGGCAGTCCTGTTTCTACACATAAATCCATCCGGTCTAACAACGGCTCACTGATTTTTGCTAAATAGCGCTTGATATCTGCTGTCGTGCATCGACATTTATCTCGGTTTGGATAATAACCGCACCGGCATGGGTTCATCGCCGCCACAAACGAGCAGTCCGATGGATACTCATAACTGCTCCCAACACGTGCAATTGTTACTTTCTGTTCTTCTAAAGGCTGTCTGAGCACCTCTAGCGCACTCCTTGAAAATTCCGGAAGTTCATCTAAAAACAGAATTCCTTTTGAAGCCAATGTAATCTCTCCCGGCATTGGAATTCTGCCGCCTCCGGTAAGTGCCGCTGCCGTCGTTGTATGGTGGGGAGCACGAAACGGCCGCTTTTTCAGTACAGACGCATGTTCTCCTAAAAGTCCGCACACACTGTACAATCTCGTCACTTCCACACTTTCTTCTAACGTCATCGGTGGCAGAATCGTTGGAAGTCTTTTCGCAAGCATCGTCTTCCCACTTCCCGGTGGTCCAATCATCAAAAGATTATGTCTTCCACTCACCGCAATTTCTGCCGCACGCTTCATCATTTCCTGTCCTTTAATATCAGAAAAATCAAGTCCTTCTTCCTGTGACTCATCCCACTTTTCAAAAGGAATATACACTTTCTTCAGGGAAATTTCTCCTCGTAAAAAACGCAGCGTTTCTGAAAGGCTTTCCACCCCATAAAGAGAAATTCCTTCTAATACGGCAGCTTCTTTTACATTTCCTTTTGGCACAAGAAACTGTCGAAGTCCCTGCTTCTTTCCTTCTAAAACCATAGCTAATACACCATTTACACTCTGTACGGAACCATCTAAACCAAGTTCCCCGATAAACATCGTATCTTTGATACATTCTTTGGATAAATGACCGAATGCGGTCAACAGACAAATTGCAATGGGAAGGTCAAATGTTGTGCCTTCCTTTCTTACATTCGCAGGCGACAGATTCACCGTAATGCGTTTTGCGGGAAAACGAATCCCCATCTGGCGCACAGCAATCCGCACGCGCTCTCTCGCCTCCTTCACGGCAGAGGCTAAAAATCCCACCATATCAAAAACGGGCAGACCATCACTGACATCTGCCTCAATGCGGATTACTCTGGCTTTTGTACCATAGACATCCGCGCCAAACGATTGACTAAACATAAATTCCTCCTAACCTGAGGAACGAACCAAGCACATTATAACACACAGGTCAGAAGGACGCAAGTCTTTTTTAATTCTTTTGCTGCTTTTCCAACAATTTTTTAATTTCATCCATAAAGGTATTTACATCCTTAAACTCGCGATATACTGAGGCAAAACGAACATAGGCAACCGGGTCTAACTGCTGAAGCTTGTCCATCAGAATTTCTCCGATTTTTTTGCTCTCAACTTCCTTTTCTCCGAGATTAAAAACTGCACTTTCCACAGAATCTACCAATTCATTAATCTGGTCAACCGAAATTGGACGCTTTATACATGAGCGGAATACACCGCGTTCAATTTTTGAACGGTCATACGGCTCTCTCATCCGGTCTTTCTTTATGATAACAAGAGGAATCGTCTCCAACTTCTCATAAGTTGTAAAACGCTTCCCACATTTTTCACACTGGCGACGGCGACGAATCGAATTATTGTCATCGGCCGGTCTTGAATCAATTACCTTCGTATTTTCTTCTGCACAAAATGGACATTTCATAGTCTTCTCTCCTTCTTTTCACTACTGTAAGTATATCGAATTTTTCACATGAAGTAAAGACTAGTTTCCACATTTGTTTGTAACGCGCTCCTTATTTACCTCCACAAGAATCAAATCTGTTCCGATTTTACAGATATGACATATTTCAATGACGTATTCTTCTTCTCTACCCAGCACACCAAAAAATTTGCATGGGCCCGGAATAATAATATGTGTAATTTTTCCGGTGCACAAATCAAACTCGACGTCTTCTACAAAACCAAGTCTCTCGCCATCACAAATATTAATAACTTCCTTCTCCCTCAAATCACAAATCCGCATAAAAATCTCCTTCTCTTTCTAAAATATTATATGTAACAAACGCATAATTTGTGCTTCATCTGTTCATGATAAAAGAAAGGAAATCAATGGACAAAATGGAGGACATACCATGGCACACTACAAGGTTGAAATCTGCGGCATTAATACAAGCAAACTCCCACTTCTGTCAAATGAAGAAAAAAAGACACTGTTCGATAAAATAAAAAAGGGTGATAAAAAGGCACGTGAAACTTACATCCACGGCAATCTCCGTCTCGTGTTAAGCATCATCCAAAGGTTTAATAACAGTACCGAAAATGTAGACGATTTATTTCAAATTGGATGCATTGGTTTAATGAAGGCAATTGATAATTTTGACGTTACACAGAATGTAAAATTTTCAACCTATGCAGTACCGATGATTATTGGCGAGGTACGGCGCTATCTTCGCGACAACAATGCGATTCGTGTGAGCCGCTCTCTCCGCGACACTGCCTACAAAGCTATTTATGCAAAAGAAGCACTGATGAAAAAACAAGAAACAGAACCAACCTTAGAAGAAATTTCAAAAATGATTGATGTTCCACCAAAAGACATTGTTTTTGCACTGGATGCCATCCAAAGTCCGGTCTCCCTGTATGAACCGGTTTACTCTGAAGGCGGGGATACGTTGTATGTCATGGATCAAATCAGTGACAAAAAAAACAAGGAATCCAACTGGGTCGAACATCTCTCCTTAAAAGACGCGTTGAGCCATCTGCCGGAACGGGAAAACCACATTATAAAACTCCGCTATCTGGAAGGTAAAACACAAATGGAAGTGGCAAACGAAATCCATATTTCTCAGGCACAGGTCTCACGACTGGAAAAAAACGCCCTGAAAATTATGAAAAATCACTTAGAGGCATAAAATAAAGAAGTTCAATTTGATTTAAGATGTGATAACACCCCATGTTAAAATCTCTCACAAATTGAACTTCTTTTTCATATCTTAAAGCGATACGTTGTTTTAGTCTACATACTTCTTTAATGTGCTGCGAATTGCACCTTTTCCGGCAATCAATTCCACAAACATCTTCTCCACTTTCTCACCAAGAGAAACCGAATAAAGATCTACGGCAAAAATCGATGCATCGCTCAAAATCGGCTGCAATTTATCATGTACATCCGTGTCACCAAAGGAAATTCCAGCGACATGAGCTTTCACTTCATCCAAACGTGGGTCAGGACTCTGTTCAAAAGCGTTTCCTTCGTCATCAATTCCCATCAGATAGCGGCACCAGCCTGCTAATACAAGTGGAATTAACGTAAGGCTCTTTGTATCTAAGTCTTCTCTGTTCTCATAGAACTTAATTGTCTCGCCAAAGCGGATTGGGAGTTTTTGTGACGTATCACAGGCAATTCTCTGTGGCGTATCCGGCATAAATGGATTTGGCAGACGCTTTGTCAATACTGCGTTTGCAAATTCTTTCGGATCAATAACACCTGGATTTACAACAACCGGCATTGCTTCCTCATAACACATCTTCTGAATCAACCGAGAAAGTTCTTTGTCTTCCATCTCATCATGAATGGAAGTATGTCCTAACATACAGCCATAAATAGCAAGTGCTGTATGCAGCGGGTTCAAGCAGGTACAAACTTTCATTTTTTCTACTTTATCCACCGTTTCACGGTCTGTAAATACAATGCCAGCTTTTTCTAATGGTGGACGTCCATTCGGGAAGTTATCTTCAATAACAAGATAACCGGTTTCCTCTGAATTTACGAACGGAGCTGTATACGTATTGCGGCTTGTAATAATCAAGTCGGTATCTTCAAAACCATCTTTTTCGAGCATTTCTTTTACTTTCTCATCCGGTCTTGGCGTGATTTTATCAATCATTGACCATGGGAAGGATACCTTTTCTTCCATATAAGAAACAAAATCATCATTCACTTTTCCGGCCTGTTTCCAAGCATCTACATATGCCATAACGCCGGCCTTTAACTTGTCCCCATTGTGAGAACAGTTATCGGTGCTGACAAGGGCAAGCGGTGTACCATTTTTAACAAAACGTGCGTAGCACAGAGAGGCAATACGTCCCATCAGATGACTCTGATTTCCCGGACCTGCTAAGAATCCATCTTCTACACCCGGCAGTTTTTCCCCTTTACCATTAACTAACGAATAACCTTTTTCCGTAATGGTAAATGTTACCATTTGCAGGGAAGGATTTTCAAAAATCTCGGTAAGACGTGCAAAATCTTTTGGTGCCACCGGGTCAGCAACTAACGATTCCGTTACGCTTCCAACCACGTGTTTCTCAATGGTTCCCTCAGCTTTTAACACAACCGACAAACTCAAACCATCATACGGCTTGTATGCCTTTGTAATAATCTCATGATCAAAACTCTCTGCCACAACAACACCGCGGTCATATTCTCCTAAATTCAGCAAATCCTGTAATTTTGCAGCCGGAAATGCACGGAAAATATTACCGGCACCAAAGTGAACCCATGTCGGGTTTTCCTTTGTTTTTTTCTTTAACTCTTCTCTGTCATACTTGGGAAGAAGATATCCTTTCTCCTCCCAGACGTTTGTCTCGCCATTTTGTAAATCTAATAATTTCATGCCTAGTCACCTCTTATTTATTTTTATGAATTGCTTCCCACAAACCATTCAGATAAGCGACACCAAGAGCACGGTCATACAAACCGTATCCAGGTCTTGCCTGCTCGTCCCAAATCATACGTCCATGATCCGGACGAATACATCCGTCAAATCCGGTATCAATCAATGCTTTTACAATTTCATACATATCAAGATTTCCATCGCTTGACAAATGAGATACTTCATGGAACAAATCTTTGTTCTCATACTTAATATTTCTCAGGTGAGCAAAGTGAATTCTCTCTGCAATTTTCGGATTGCGGATAATCTTTGGCAGATCATTGTTCAAATTACTTCCAAGAGAACCGGTACAAAGTGTAAATCCATTGTAAATACTTGGATTCATATCGGCAATTTTTAAAAGATCCTCTTCGCATGTTACAATACGTGGAAGTCCGAATACATCCCAAGCCGGATCGTCCGGGTGAACTGCCATTTTAATTTTGTATTTTTCACAGGTAGGAATAATACCATCCAAGAAATATTTATAATTTTCACGCAGTTTGTCTGCATCAACGTCTTTGTATTTCTCAAACAAATCCATAATCTCATCACGGCGGTTCGGCTCCCAGCCAGGCATTACAAAGCCGCCACTTGCCTTTTCAATGCGGTCAAACATCTCGCTGGCATCAATACCGTCAATAATAGATGAATCATAAGCAAGTGCTGTAGAACCATCCTCCAAAGGCATAGCCAAATCCGTACGTGTCCAGTCAAAGACCGGCATAAAGTTATAACATACAAGATGAATATCTGCTTTTCCAATAGCTTCTAACGATTTGCAGTAGTTTTCAATCAATTCATCTCTTGTCGGAAGACCAATTTTAATATCCTCGTGTACGTTAATACTTTCCACACCAACTAACTTCAAACCTTTTGCTTCTACTTCCTGCTTTCTTTTCATGACGTCTTCATACGTCCATGCTTCTCCTGCAGGAATATCATGAAGTGCTGTAATTACACCGGTCACGCCGGGAATCTGGCGAATCTGATCCAGTGTCACACTATCGTTTCCTTCTCCATACCATCTTAATGTCATGTCCATAATCAATAACCTCTTTTCTTATTATTATATTTTCTTATTATGTTACGAATGACCTTGTCTAAATCATCCTATTCATATATTTTTCGGGAAAGTGCATCTTTTACTCCACTCTTCCGGTAAAAATATGTATTTACGCGGTCTCTCCATTCGATTGCATTAGAAAGCTGTCTCTCCATGCGGGAAAGGACTCTCTCATAGACATCCTCTGCCATCTCCTCTTTCCATGCCTTCCAACCAGCAATCATTTCTTCCACTTCATTAACACCCTCAAAATGCGTGTCATATATATGCTGAATCAGTGTTTTCCCTGAAGATAACACTTCATCATAGCGGACATAATGGAAAAATAACAAAAGCTCCTGTGGGCACTGTTTTTTATCTGCATACTTTGTGCACCACGGCTCATTATACTGAGTTGTATAGCCGGTACCATTTGGTGTACGGTCAACACCCAGACCATTTCTATCCGCTCTGTGATAAGTTCCCCAGCGGTCATACTCATATCCGTCAATATCCGGTCCGTAATGATAATGCGGTGTCACCATCCAGCCAATACCTAGCGGAGACGTATACTTTTCATATGTGGACCAGGACTTCATAAGCATCGAAACGACGCCGTCGGAAAGCGATTTAGGAAGGGTAAGTTCTGCCCATTCTTTTGCAATAACCGCCGAATCTTCGGACGGATTCATCGCCAATCTTCCATAGCCGTAAGTGTTTGCTGCCGCTAAATCATTTCCGGTCCAATTATAGTCATTACCAGTATTAATAACAGCTGCCATACCACACAAATGCTGTCCATAAACAGAGCCATCTACAATTTTCTGCACGGTTGAACCTTCGCCAGCAGCATACGTATCAAAGTCAAGAATTTCACGCCACATCGGGAGCAGATAACACAAATCAATCTGCTGTCCGGTGTATTCCTGTGCAATCTCCACTTCCAAAATCATGTTGGTCTTTTTCAAGCCGCCAAACAACGGTGAAACCGGCTCACGCACCTGGAAATCCATCGGTCCGTTTTTTATCTGTAAAATAACATTGTCATCAAAGTTTCCATCTAATTCTATAAAGTTGTCATATGCCGCTCTGGCACGATCTGTCTTTTTATCACGCCAGTCCTGCCCGCAATTATATACGAAGCAGCGCCATACTAAAATTCCGCCATACGGAGCAAGTGCCTTACCTAACATATTAGCTCCATCTGCATGTGTTCTTCCATACGTAAATGGTCCCGGTCTTCCCTCAGAATCTGCCTTTACCAAAAAGCCTCCAAAGTTTGGAATCACCTCATACACATGTGACACCGTTTTTTTCCACCAGTCTGCTACCATAGGATTTAATGGGTCACAATCCGTAAAACCATCTAACTCCATCGGCGCAGCAAAATTTACACTTGTATACAATTTAATTCCATATTTTGCAAACAAGTCGGCATATTGTTTTACTTGCTGCAAATAACGGTCCGTGATCAAATAAGTCTCATTCTCATGAACATTAACATTATTGATTACAATCGCATTGATCCCAATTGATGCCATCATTCTCACATACTGCACAATGCGCTCATTCCATAAAATTTCGTAATCCTTGTAGAAAAAAGATTCCCCCGAATAACCTCTCTCGATGCTGCCATCCATGTTATCCCAGTGATTCATCATGCGAAGCGGCATTTCCGGTTTATTATGCACCGGAAGACTGTCAAGACTGTTAGTACGAATCAAACGAAGAAAATGGAATACACCATATAACAGTCCGCTCTCTGACTTCCCGGTAATCTGATACCGGCTCTCCTCTTTCGTGATAATATATCCGTCTTTTCCCTCTTTTATAGAAGAATCCACGGAAAATACCACGCCTGCCTCTTCTTTTTTTACTAACTGAGGAACTTTTCCTGCCATATTTTCCATAGCAAGTTTGTATTCACTAATAGCACTTTCTACGATTTCTCCCTCACAGGATTGAAAATATGTCAGCCATTCTTTTTCAATTGTATCTACGGGCTGATAATCCAGCCAGCATCTGCTATAATCCATCTGTTTCTCCTCTTATTCATCAGGTTTTAAATCAATTGTCTTTAATAAGTTACCATAAATGCTACAACAATTCAAGTTATAGCATAGCCTTATGACTTTATTATTATAATCTATATATAAATGGTTTTTCAATCCCTAATTTTC
Source organism: Clostridium sp. AF37-5 (assembly GCF_003477605.1). GTDB lineage: Bacteria > Bacillota > Clostridia > Lachnospirales > Lachnospiraceae > Eubacterium_F. The sequence continues at coordinate 205,727 of NZ_QUDR01000001.1, read as the reverse complement.
AATCTTCAGATTTTAAGAAAGGGCTGTACAAAACAAAGCTTTCGCTTATTCTGAACAGCCCCATGAAACTAAATTACCTGTTTCTTTTTGTTATTATTTTGTATGCTCTTTTGCAAACTTCTCATACTCAGCATTAACTTTGCTAATCTTCGTATCCCATTTGGTTGAAAGCTCTTCAATCTTCTTAGCAGGTGTTGTTGCATTTGCATATACAGGATAACAGAAATCACCATAGTCGATTTCACTAATCATTGGCAGATAAGAAGTAGATTTATGCTTCTCTTCCAACATCATAGCGATTGTTTCATCTACTGCACGGTCATCTCTGAACTGTGGGTAATACTGCTCAAGAATCTGATCATGAGGAGTATATCCTTCAACAGGCTCTGTGTACAAATCGTAAGCAAATGCAATCTTCTCAGCTTTTTCCTGATCGAAGCAGCTTGGCATAACAACGATGTTGTCGTTTGGTACTGTCTTATTTGTAGCACCCTTCTGATCCTGGTTGTATGGGAACATTACGAATCCCCAGTCATCTTCCATATCAGCAAACGCACTAATCTCATAAACCTCAGCAGTCTGCATAGCAGCTTCGCCATCACGGAATGCAGCTTTATACCAATCCCATGCTACGTTTTCTGATGGTTTTGGCTTAATATAACCTTTCTTAATCAAGTCAACACCCCAGTTCATAGCATCTTTGAACTCTTTGGATGTAATTGCATCAACGTATTTACCGTCTTTGTCACGAGATACAAATGTTGCATTGTTGTTAGCTGCACACATTGGCAGATAGTATTTTGAGAAACTTGCCATAGCATACTGGTCTGTTTTACCATCACCATCGGTATCCTTTGTAAGTTTCTTACAATACTCTTCGAACTTGTCCCATGTCCACTGATTGTTTTTCTGCAAATCATATGGCTCATCTTCCGGAATACCAGCTTCCTTGAAGAGACGTTTATTGTAGAAAATACCACCACGTGGCTCACTGTCTGGGCTCATACCCCAGATACCATCACCAATGCTCATCAACTCTTTAACTGTTGGGTTCCATTTTTCTTCATCGAAATTGAACTCCGGAAGAGTTGACAAATCATACATCAAGCCTTTCATCAAAGGCTCAGAAACAAATTCCTGATACAGATAGTAAATTTCGTATTTTGGACTACTTGCCATAACGTCATTTACATAATCTGATTTTGCATCTGTATAGGAATAAACAGAATCACGAGTAATTTTGAAATTGTACTTCTCCTGAATACTCTTCCAGTACTCATTCTGCTTTTTACCAAACTCGTCGGTTCTGTCTGCAAGGGTATCTTTGGAAGTATACCAGTCACCTACCGTGATATCCATGCCACCAAGGTCACTAAATGTTTTCTTGTTTGAAGAAGATGATGTTTTTGCGCCATCGCCCGATGCACTACCTGCATCATTGGAGGAGCCACCACATCCAGTAAGAGAACCTACTGCAAGAACAACACAAAGACCCATCGCAATCAGCTTCTGCATGCTTGCTTTCATTTTGTTTTGCCTCCTTATTATATAATATATTGCTATACCGGAAAATCCCGGTGATAACCTAAGTCATTACTGCCCAACGGCACCTGCCAAAACAGGCAGATGCCAAATAGGGCAAATTATTTTTGTTACATCTTGATACCAGACTGGCTCAAACTTTCTACGAAGCCCTTCTGTGCAAATAAATATACAACAATCAAAGGAATAATTACCAACAATGTACCTGTACCAATCATGGCGGATGCATAAGCGGTCGACGCTTTATCAAGACCAGTGGTTGCTTTCACATAAGAGTTCAGCACCTCAGACAAACGAGCCACTTTGTTTGCCAGAATCGAATAGTTTGGAAGAAACATTCCTGAATAAAAACTATCCGTCCACTGCCATACAAAGGAGAACAGGAAACATGATGTAATCATTGGTTTTGCATCCGGCAGCATAATACGCACGAATGTTTTAACCTTACCACATCCATCTACATAAGCAGCTTCTTCCAATTCCTTCGGAATACCACGGAAGAACTGACGAAGCATGTAAATGTACAAACCATTTTTCAATCCCATACATCCAAGACACATAAATGCGTATGGTGCAAAGGAATCCAATAAGTTCAGTGGCTGCCCCGTTATCAGGCTGAATATTCCGAGAATATCAAAATAACGGAAATTCAAATACAGGGAAGACTGAATGGTTGAAGGTGGAATAACGATAACAAGTACCACCATTGCAAACCAAAGGTTCTTCAATGGGAATTTGTATCTCGCAAAACCGTATCCAACTAATGTACAGGATATAATCTGCAAAACACTTACCAATAAAGAAATCCATAATGTGTTACCTAAAGCAGCCCAATAATCCATCAAATCAGCGGCAATCTTAAAGTTATCCAATGTGAAGTGACGTGGAATTACGTTGATTGTCGAATCGTACAAATCACGCTCTTCCATAAAACTAATGGAAATCTTATTTAAGAGTGGCTGCAAAATCAAGAAACACAATCCAAACAACAATACAAAACGCACGATTTTGTAAGCTACATTAAAGGATACCTTGCGCAACAGATAGCCGTTGGATTTTCTATTACGTTCCCTGAAGGCTTTAAACTTACTCATTTTACTCATAATAATATACCCTCCTAGAAATAATCAACGAAACAATACCCAACGCAACAATTACACAAAGGAAATATACCCACGCCATCGCCGACGCCTGACCATAGTCCATTCGTCCACCGATACCGATTGCATCGATACGCTCCATAACTGTGTTGTCTGTCTTCAAGAAGAAGTCAATTACCGTATATACGATATTTACCAAAATCATGGAACTTACCATTGGAAGTGTAATCTTCCAGAAACTTTCCCAGGCTGTACATCCCTCGATTTTTGCCGCCTCGAACATACTTGGCGAAATCGTCTGCAATGCAGAAAGGAAAATGATAATCTGGATACCAGATGCAATCGCAATATCATATACACTATTAATAATATCAAATACATAACTAAACATCTGTGACATCGGACTTGAGTCTGATGTAATCAGGATACTCTCAAGTACACCTGTAATACTTGTATTATTGTTTGTTGCTTCAATCGCATCTTTCATGTCAGCCAAAAGTGTATTTCCACTTTCCAAACCAACAATAACACCGGATGAAAGAATAACCGGCAGGAAGAATATCGCACGAACCGCACCTCTTCCTTTGAAAGACTGATTCAAAAGTAACGCAATAAAGAAACTGAAAATCAGTGTTGCCGGAACGTTTGTCAGCATTTTTACCAACTCAGAAATGAGGTTTGGTACAAACTTCTCATCTACCAAAAATGCCTGACGGTAATTTTCAAGTCCCGCCCATGTCATGGACAATCCACCTTCAAGTTCTACCGTACTGAAACTCATTCTTAAGGATTGTACTAACGGCACAACCAAGAACAGGATAAAACCGATGATGAATGGTGCAATAAATAAATAGCCTGCAACCGCATTTTTAAATGCTAATGTCTTTTTCTTTTTATTCTTGCGAGCCATTTATTCTTCACCTCCCTTCACAGCTGCGAAATCTCTGGCCGCGATTTCCTGGCCATTATATTGATAGTTGCTATAGTTGTAGTTTACAACAACTGCTTTTCCGCCTTCGAAGGTTGTCTTATATACGCCCTCTGCAATTTTTTCATGCTTATCAATTGCTTTATCGTATGTTCCTTCGAATGTTTCATTAAACTTGTTATACAGACTCAAAGTATCTTTCTTCCAGTCATCGTAGTTACAAGCATAGTATCTTGTGTACTTACCATCCTGTAAAACACTTGTCTTTTCAGCAATGTAAGTGAAGTATAATCCGGCACCGGACTCAGCGGACTTCAGGATATTCTCCTTCTCATCATCTGCCAAGTTAATTGCACCGCCGGAGTAATTTACTAAACCATGCAATGCCATGGTATAGAATGGAACCTGCTCATCAATGATGTTTACGGCACGGGCATCTAAGTTCATGTCTGTAACGAAGTCTGCGTAAGGTACTGCATACTGGTTACCACTTGTAATCATAACCTTGTTTCCGCCCTGTTTCAGTGACTGTAATTTCTTAACCTGAAGATTCAAAGCTGCTTCACGCGATACTCTGTCTTTTGGATTGTAGTCACCGGCAAGTGTATTACCGATATCTTCCATACCGATATTCTTGCTGCCGTAACCATTTACTTTTTCTACATAAGTGTCAACCGAATCCATTGCATACGACGGTTTTACCAAGTAATAACTATCGTAATTATGATAATCGGTGTAATCATCATTTGCCTGGTAAGTAATTGGATCCCAGTTATAAAGCTCACACTCTTCACGGCTGACAAACTTCGCTGCATTTCTTGTGGAACTGAATCCGTCAAACCATTTGTCTTTGTATACATAGTTAAATGTACCATTCAGATAAAGCTGCATACCATTTGTCTTATTTGCATAAGCAGTCAAATCTTCCAAATCTGAAGAACTTCCCAAACGTCCTACTGTTTTTACTTTAGCAGCAGATGTCTGTTTCACACCGGTATTAAACCATCCGGTATACTTCGCATTAATATTACCAATGCCGGCTTTCTGCAAATCTTCCAAAATCGATTTGGCCTGTGTGTAAGAAGTCAATGACTGAGAGCGAACAACCGGATAACCAAGGATATGCTCGGTATCATCTACGGCACCAATCATCTCAACAGCCAATGCCTGTTTATCACTGTCAACTTTACCAAGACTTGGATATTTCTTCTGAAGATATCCGCGGTACTCTTTTGCCAAATCCGAATAATCGGTTTTATCAGAGAAAATGTATCTCTGGGAAAGTGTTTCATTTGGCAGCCCGTCTTCATAAACACGAACGGTTGTATCCGATTTTGTGGATACATCCATGTTTTCGCCGTGAATCAGACTGTAAATGAATGTACTATAGTTATATCCATTGTTCTTTCCTGAAATATCCGCCTGAACGGTTGCGTAAGAACTTCCCTCTTCAGCAACACAAAGGAATGAACTCTGGGTAGTCTCATTTGCAATGGCAAGCAGTGGGAAATTGGATTTTGTCTCATCGACAATCGTTGTTCGTGCCTGACCATAATCCCAGCCGTAAACATCACTCTGATATCTCTGCTGTCCGGTCTTACCATTGTTGAAGTTAATTTTTCCACCGGTTCCTTCCGGAACAATCATGTAACCTTTTTCATCAACATTTGATGCTCCCATATATGGAAGAACCTGAAGTTTAACAATCGGATAATCTTCGTTGTAGGAGATTTCCTTCATCGGTACTTTTACAACCAGCTGGTTATCTTCCAATACATAGTGAACACTAATATCGAAAATTGGTTTCCCTTCGTTACGGGATACTTTGTAATTGCCCATATCTTTTGTACGGTCCTCCAAAGTATATCCTGCTTCTACGAATTTGTCTTCCAACTGCTGAAGACGGGAATCGGTAACCGACTCATCCAAATAATAAATTGGCTCATCCTTCAAGTCAGGGAAAAGTTTTTCACCTTTTGTCAACAGCTGCTTGTCGGTAGAATCATCCGACTTACTAAGTTCCTCATAGTTAAAATAAACATAACTTCTGAGTGCTGACTTCTGTGCCGATCTTGACATCTTATCCAGATACTTCTTCATTCTGGACTCTTTGATTGCGACCGGACAAGTGTAGGTTTTTTCAAAATCACCTACGGAATAACTTACTTTAATTTCGTTATCGTTTACTTTCTCGATTTTATAAAACTTATTGTCCCGAATACACTGAGAGTAGTTATCAATCTCTTTCTTCGTATCAGTACTGTTGGAGTAAGTAAGGTTCAAAGTTGAGCTTAACACATCTTTGTAATGTCCATCGGCATTTGCATACTTCTCTACATCCTCAGCGGTCGGATTGGAACGATATACCTTTCCGGTTGCCTTGTCTGTAACCTCAAGCTGTGTGGAAGAACCACTCACTGAGAGTTTCAATGAATCATTTTCAATTACTACATCTCCGCTGTTGTCATACTCATAAGTTTTCATCTCTTTCGTACCCTCATCGGAATCACCGCAGGCACTAAGAGCGAAACACGCCATAACTGTAATCAGGAGCAAATACAACTTGTTTTTCATTCTGTCATTTCCTCCTTTCATCAATACATTCGGAAAATGGTTTCTTTGTAAATCGAATAGAAATAGGAGAAACCATCACTAATCAAACTGAAGAACAGTACAAGCAAAAATACGATAATCAACATACCTACCGCTGAGAAAATCAAAGATAAAAATGCTTTACCCAGCATGAAGTCATGAATCATCATTACAGATGCGATAATCAGCAATCCACACCAAATCATGGAGAAGTTGCTGAACACAGTGTAAAATGCACCCTCTTCTTCAGTAACAACGTTACTCATAGGAATCAGTATCAACTGAATAATTACATATGGTGTCATTGCATAAGCGGTACCCATCCATATATCTTTTAATGTACCTTTACCATCAAACAAGGTGGTAAGACACCAGTTTGCAACAACATACACAATAAATGGTACAAGGAATGTTGCAATCTCTAAAATCAGGTTTACCTTATCCCAGTTTACCGGATTAAACACGAAACTGGTTGCACCTAATTTAATCAGGTTTGTCAAAAGGACCAGAATAACAATTGTATTGGCTGCCGCCATAGACCCTCTCTTTTCATGTGTCAAATCCCAAAAACCATCAAAAGGTCTTACGATACAATGAAGGGCATAACGCAGAGAATCGCGGTAACGAATCCATGCATCTTTATTGGTCAGTCTTTCTTTTATTTTCATCCTTTTTCAACCTCCCTTCTGGCTTTCTTCACAAATCCAACACCAAATCCAAGGAGAATGAGGATTGCAATAATAATCAAGATCGTACCAATGTTCTCCTCAAACCAAACCTCTCGGTAAAGCTTAAATGCTTTAGAATAATTCTTGGCATCAAGTTTTAATTCAAAGTAATTCATTGCCTCTTTATAATTCTTCTCACGAAGAAGTGCACGGCCGATTCCAATATATGCCTGGTCGTAGTTACCATTATGCTTCAGAACTTCACGCCAGATATTAGCGGATTCATCATAATTACCTTTCTTGTACTCAGCCAGGCCATCGTTAATCATTTTACCATAATCAGTCAAAGTAAACTGGGTAATCGTTCCTAACTTCTGATCTGTAACCAAGAGAGAATCTCCAAGATCTTCAATTGCCGAAGGATTCATAAACAATCCGGCTTTATAACCATGTCCGCCAAAGGCATACAGCATATTACCCTGGAAATCATAAGCAAAGATACGGCCTTTTGTATTATCCAGTGCATAATAAACATCATTTGACAAGCAGCAGATATCTACAAACTTGGAAGGTCCTTTCATCTCGCCTTTTTCGGTGTAACGCAAATCACCATATGGATCATTGTAACCGTTACGTACCAAAATGTCAGTTCCCTTTGCATTCAATTTACGAATCGGTTCAGCCGACTCTACAGCTCCATCAAATGTACTGATTGTTGCATAAATGAAGTCTTCGGAATCCAGACAAAGGTTCGAATACTCTGTCGGAACGAACAAATCCATCTGTGCACGCTGCTCTTTTGTAGCAACCATTTTCCACAAATAAGTAAAGAAATCATAAGTTACTTCACTGGCTCCGACAAATCCCGTAAAGTCTCCGGCGTCATCAAACTCAAGGAAACCTTTGTTTACGTTCTGAACCTGAGCAAAAATACGTTTTGCACCATCCACAACTAACTTTTGTGGGAGAAATTTTGCATCCGTATAGGTTTTATCATTTGGACGACCAATTACTTTTACCATATTGCCGTCTGCATCCAAGTGAACAATTTTGTTATTACCGGTATCGGCAATGTACATTTGTCCATCATCTGTTACAAATACATCCTGAGGACCATTCAATTTTACATCTTTTCCCTCAGCATCTTTATAACCGGTTACCTCTTTTACATAAGTAAACTCATTGTTTTCATATGTAAATTCACAAATACGATTATTTCCTGTATCTGCAACATACATCTTATTTCCAGTCGAGAAAAGACCTTGTGGCTCAGAAAAGTTGCCACAATCTTTAAAATCAGAACCGGAAATTACTCGCTCAACCGAATAAGCATCCGGAGACTCACGGTCAACATCCCAGCAATCATAAGTATATGTATAATGTTTGCCATCAGAACTGTTCGCGAGGACCTCCGCGTTGCTTACAAGGAGGGATGCAACGAGTAATAACGCAAATACCGAAGTAAGTCGTTTCATTTTTCTCATTTTCTTTCCTCCTTATCAGTCTTTAATTCCGGAACTAGCCATTGTTTCCAGAATGTTACTCTCTGCCAAAATAAAGATTAAAATCGGCACCATCATAACGACCATTGTCGCAGCGGAACCTACACCGGCACGGGCAACACCACCGGCCATAATCTGCTGCAATGCATATGGCAGCATCTTATATTCTTCCGAGTAGATATACACCTGACCTTTCATGTTCCAAAGGTTTTGTACAGAGAAAATTGTTACTGTCAACCATGCCGGTTTTACGTTAGGCATGACAATCTGAAGGAAGATTCTTCCCTCTTTCGCACCATCAATCTTAGCCGCTTCAATCAATGCATCCGGAATCTGCTCCATAAACTGTTTCATAAGGAACAATCCCATCGGCAGTGCGAACGCCGGCACCATCAGTGCTAAGTACGTATCAATCCATCCAAGCTTACTCATAATGATATAAGTAGGAATCTGCAATACATAAGCATTGAACATGATTGCAGCCTGAATAATCTTGAAAATCTTTTTGCTTCCCGGGAACTCATACTTTGCCAAAACATAAGCAGCCATTGAACCAATAATCAAATGACCTACCGTACCAAGCAATGTAATAAATACCGTGTTAAAGACATAACGGGTAAATGGTACATAGGAGCTTGACATAACAACAAGCAAATCCTGGAAGTTATTAAATGTTGGGTTCTTCACGAAAAATCTCGGTGGATACAGATAAATCTCATCCAGCGGTTTAAATGCACTACTGATGGAATATACCAACGGAAGTACAAAGAAGATACCAAACAAAATCAGCAAAATGTAAATACCGATATCACCACCGACTGAGCGGTTTGGTTTTCTTCGTTTTAATTTAATTAATTTCATCTTTGCTATACCTCCTATCAAGTTCCAACTTTGCTAAGCAGTGACTGAATTGCCTTATTCAACAACAGCATCACGGCGAACAAAATTGTTGCAATTGCGGAAGCATAACCCATCTCAAATCGTGTAGTACCATAGTCAATCAGATGGGTAACTACGGTACGCGCCGCGTAGTCCGTACTAGGGAAACCACAAAGCGCCATCGTCTGGTCGGCGACACCGAATGTCTGTGTTATTGCCATTACGGCACCAAACAGAAGCATAGGTTTCATACCAGGCAGTGTGATGTACCAAAGTTCCTGCCAGCGGTTTTTAACACCGTCCACATAACCCGCTTCAAACTGCGAATTATCAATACCTTGAAGTCCGGCTACGAAGGAAAGGAATCCCTGACCAAGACTCATCCACAATACGACGATAATAATAACATTCATCATGTAGGCAGTATCCGTGAGCCACAGAATCGGCTCACTGATAAAACCAAATTTAATCAAAAATGAATTTACATATCCATATGCATCACCACTAAATAAGATAGACCATACTAAGTATGCCTGACCTGAAATTGTCGGTGCATAGAATACAACTACGGCAAAAGCACGGATATAACGTGGCAGTTCGTTGATGAACCAAGCGAACAAAAATGCCATGATATAACCAAGCGGTCCGGTAATTGCTGCCAGTAAGAATGTATTTTTAACCGCAATCAAGAATACATCATCTGCAAGAAGCAGGTTGATGTAGTTGTCTACACCAACGAATCTTGCCGGTTCCAGTACGTTATAGTACGTGAAACTGTAAAATACTGACATCAGCACGGGCAAAATGTAGAATGCAGTAAACACAATCAAATACGGCAGAAGGAAAAGGTAACATGTCTTTGACATCTTAGCTTTCTTCCATGCGATTTTAGCATTGCGCTTTTTAATCTGCATGTATTTTCCCAGAAAATTCATTTTTTCACTCCTCTCTTATTTTTGTTTTGTTTCTTTTTCTTCTTGTTCCAGAGTCTTCAACCCAAACTCTTCACGTTTGTTTGATAACTCCTTATTTATCGTAATAACATAATCAAGAATCGTCTCTCGAGGGTCCTCGTTGTTATTCATGACTTTACGGATTGCGTTCGTGATATGACGCTCTGTGTAATATCCGCCGGCAACCTGAGGAATACCAAATGCCCATTTGTGCTGTTCATCCAGTACAGTGGACTCTTTGCTGCTCCAAGACAATGTCTTAAAGGTTTCTTTGTTTGCTGTTGCATAACGTGCCGCAGCACCCATAACAGCCTCAAGCTCTCTTGCGTAGGTAGCCTGTGTATCAGCACTTGCCCACCATTTCAAGAAATCCCATGCGATTTCTTTCTTGCCACGTTGTTCCGCACCTTTAAGCATCATAGAAGCAGTACCCCATGACTGAACGGAACGGTTGATTGAGCCATCTTCCTGTTTCACACCAGGAACCATACCGAAGTTCCAAAGACCTTTAATCTCAGGAGCAAATACAGACAATGTATTAAATGTACTGTAATCTGCTACACCGATTGGCATCTCACCGCTTCGGAAACGGTTTGCGAAATCGTACTGTTTAACCAGTTTGTAGTTGGTAAATAATTTGGTATAGAATTCAAATGCCTGAATACCTTCTGTACTACCAATTGTTGTCTCAATACCGTCATCACGGTACAAGGAACCGCCGCGCTGAACAAGCTGAGCATAGTAGTTTGCAAGGTCAGGGTTGGATGCGTTGTTAATCTTACGCTCTACCGAAGGAATTGCAAACGACATGCTGTTCTTCTGCAGTTTCGGAAGTACTTTGATTACATCATCCCATGTATTAATCTGTGTCGCATCAATACCAAGTTCTTCCATAATATCGGTACGATAGAACAATACGTTGTAGTTTTCTGTCTCCGGCAGACCATACAAACCTTTATGTCCGGACTTATCTTTCAACCAGTAAGGCTCATAAGAACTTGCCTGGTACTCAGAAAGTACATCTTTATAGTCCGAGAACTGGGTCAAATCCACAGTCGCACCACGAAGTGCGTAGTTGACAGGCTCTGTCTGCGAAATACAAAGCGCTACATCCGGACCATTACCTGACATAACGGCAGGAAGCATCGCATTTACCGCACCGGCAGAGTTTGTAACTGTATTTGCTGACGCTGCAGCATCAATCAATTTAACATTTACTTTAATTTCTTTTCCATATGTTTCTTTTGAAGTCGGAGTAAACTGCTGATCTACCATGTTCTTCAAAATATTACTCTGGTCACGTCCGGCAGTAATCCATACATCGATAACATCCGGATCATCCGAATCATACACATTACCAAGTGCAGAGGAATCGGAACGGAAGGAGTTAATAAACAATGTACACTCATGTACAATTCGGTCAAAACTTCCTTCGTTTACTTCTTCAATTGAAGATTTGTCGCCGGCAAGAACAATATAGTCAATATCCATCGCCGTTGCACTTAAGTTGTTAATTGATGTACCAAGAGAAGATACATTCTCTTTGAAGTTCGATAACGTCTGAGGAATTTTATCCGGACGGTCAACAAACTCTTCCATCTGTGCAGCCAGTGTCTGTGCTACGGCGATTTCACCACCACGTTCACCGGTATATGCAGTAACTTCATCAACTAAGCGATATAAGATTTTGGACTCATCGCCCATTGCCTTAATGATATCCGGATATACTTTTTCAATCTGGTAATCACGGAACTCATCCGGCTCTGTACCTGTCAATACAAGAATCTGACGATAGTACTGATTCATACGGTATACACTTTCAGACAACTGGGAGAGATACTCACCAAGCTCACCAAGTGTAATTTTCAAACGAATTTTATGTTCTCCAGCAGTGAGGTGGAATTTGTATGCCTCGCCTTTATCATTCTGTAAGCAAAGCATTTCCCAAACATTGCTGTAAGTAAATTGCAGACTAGCTACCTCTTTAAAAGGAACCTCTCCGTCAATGTACAAAGAACGGTTTGCGATATAACCACGGTTATATCCCTGACGTCCTTTAATACCGATTACATAATCGCCTTCTTTTTCTACTTTCGTAGTCCATTCCAGCCAGTCACCGGCAACTTTCCACTGTGTACCACCAATTACATTCAAAACCTGTTTGTCTGTATTATGCTTGGTAACATTTCCTTTTTCATCCTCGTATTCGGTATCTCCCGATGTACGGTCATAAGTAGCATATAAAGATGGTGATGAACGTCTGTCCGACTTTTCACCCTGAATCTTCTGAACGTAAGATTTGTCAACGTTATTTGTCTTTCCTTTGTTCTCTGCTGCGTACTCTGCATAGGTAGGAATCTTCTTCATATTACCTACTGTGAACTTACGCATAATCAAACGTTCGTTGACACCAGTTAAGCGAATCTTATTGACACCCTTCTTTAAATAGAAGTAATACGGATCCATCTCATATCCGGTTGGGTCTTCAAAATAGGAAGAAATCCATCCGCGTGTCGGATCCTCAATCTGGGAAGGACGAATCTCATTTCCCTGGTTATCCTTGCTTGGTTTGCCATCATCCGTGTAGACACGTTCGAAGTCAATACCCTCGGCACCATTAAATGGAGTTTCGTATTTACCCGTTTTTTCATTGTAAAGTTCTACCTTGGTCTCAATTGCAATTCCTCGGTCGTCCTTGTCTCCTGTGGAAGGATAGTACTCAAGGTTCAAGTTGTAATAACCCTCCTCTTCCACATTAACAGAATACACTGCGCTTTCTCCTTCCGGAATCAACACCGATTCTGATTTTTCATTCTCCGGACCAAGATCATTATGTACAGTGACGTTTTTGGTTGTCTCTTTCTTCACGAAACCGGCAACCGGAATATCATAGGAACCACTTGGTGTATTGGCGTCCGTGCGCTTAGCCACATAATCACTGTACTGGCCTTCACGCTGATATTCGCTGTTCATAGTGTCAAAATCCACACCTGCGTACTTGTCGGAGTTGTCACTTACGGAAGAACCTTTTAACTTGAAAAATAGTACAAAAGCGATAATCACCAGTACTACAATCAAGAATGTCCGTAAGCCTTTTTTCTTCATCAACTTTGACATAGCTGTCGCAATCTCCTTTCGTTGTTTCTCTTTTTATGCATTCTGCCAGTGAAATAAGCCATCGGAGCAAAACACATAATGTTTTTTTGTATAATATGTATACAGTTTGTTATAAAGTATATCACCATTTTTGTAACATGTCCATAGTTTTTGATAGATTTTTTTATGTATTTTTGCTAAAAAATGATTGTTTTTCCCTTGAAAAATGTTTTGTATTTACAAGAGAGAATCCATATAGTAGAATGCAGGTATACATATTTCATAACTTGGAGGTTTTTATGGGCAACAAAAAAACAGGCATGAATCCGATACTTCCTGGCTTCTACCCGGATCCATCGATTTGCCGTGTAAACAATGATTATTATTTGGTAACTTCAACTTTTGCTTATTTCCCCGGTGTTCCAATCTTTCACAGCCGTGATTTAGTACACTGGAATCAGATTGGTAACATATTAGAAAGAAAAGAACAGCTTCCTTTGGTAAATGCAGAAACAAGTGAGGGTATCTTTGCACCGACACTGCGCTACCACGATGGAACCTTTTACATGATTACAACAAACGTAACACCAACGAATGATATCAATAATTTTATTGTCACTGCAACGGACCCTGCCGGTCCTTGGTCGGATCCATATCCTTTGGATTCTGCCGGAATTGACCCATCTCTCTTCTTTGATGATGATGGCAAATGCTACTACTGTGGTACACAGAACCGCAGAGAAGGCTCCCGCTATTTCGGTGATAATGAAATTTATATTCAGGAATTAGATTTAAATACGATGAAACTTGTCGGCGAAAGTTACCCGGCATGGCATGGTGCTCTCCGCGGTGTGGAATGGCCGGAGGGACCACATATCTACAAGAAAGACGGCTATTACTATCTTTTGATATCCGAGGCCGGAACCGGACACAACCATGCAGTTTCGATTGCACGAAGCAAAAGTTTGACAGAACCTTTTACCGGTCATAAGGCAAATCCAATTTTCACGCACCGTCATCTTGGCTACCACTATCCGATTGTAAATGTCGGACATCCGGATATCGTTGAAACCCAGAATGGTGAGTGGTGGATGGTATGCTTAGCATCCCGTCCACGTGGCGGCTACTATAGAAATTTAGGACGCGAAACTTACCTAGTACCATTTATCTGGGAAGATGGATGGCCGGTAATCAATCCGGGAAAAGGTATTTTGGAAGATACTTTCCCAATGCCTAATCTTCCTGCTTATGAAGCGAAAGAAATTCCTGCAAAAGAAGATTTTGACACCGATACGCTTCCACTTCATTTTATGTACTTACGCAATCCGAAAGAGGAAAACTATTCTCTTACGAATCGTCCGGGATATTTAGAAATGAAACCGGATGCTGATACGTTATCCTCAAAAGGAACTCCTTCCTATGTGTGTCAGCGCCAGCTTAGTTTTGATTTTACAGCAGAAACAAAACTTTCGTTTTCTCCTGCTGTAGAAAACGAGCAGGCAGGAATTGCCATTTACCAGAGCCAGTCATTTAACTACCAGCTCTTGGCCGGCAAAAAAGGAGACGCCACTGTTCTCTCTCTTGTTAAGACAGAACGTGATAAGGTCACTGTCTTAAAAGAAGAAATACTGGATGCCCTTTATCCTGACCTCACACTTCGCATCACGGAAAATGAACAGGATTTAACCTTTGCTTATTCTGTCGATGGTAAATCTGAGAAAATACTTGCGGATAAAGTAGATGCAAGAATTCTGTCTACTGATGTAGCCGGTGGCTTTGTCGGAAACACCATCGGACTGTATGCAACCTCAAACGGTGAGGAAAGCAGCACCGTCGCAGCATTCGATCACTTCTTGTATGAGGATGATAACAAATAAGATAGTTACTATAAAAAAAGTTACAAATCGACTCGAAACAAAAGATTCGCTTTCGCGAATAAAGTTTCTCGCTGATTTGTAACTTCTTTTTTATTGAAAGCACCTTATTTTTAACGTCCCTCTAAGCGCAAGATTTCTTTCTTTAACCGCTTCATTATTTTTTTCTCTAATCGTGAGATATAGCTTTGGGAGATGCCTAAGAGGTCTGCGACTTCTTTCTGTGTGAGTTCCTGTCCGAGTTTATCGTCGATTCCAAATCTAAGACGGATAATCGTTTGTTCTCGTTCAGATAATGTTTCCAATGCTTTACGCAGTAAACTTCTATCAACTTCTTTTTCAATGTCTTTGTAAATAATATCTTCACTTGTTCCCAAAATGTCCGAGAGCAGCAGTTCGTTTCCATCCCAGTCAACATTTAAAGGTTCATCAATGGATACCTCTAATTTCGTTTTATTATTTCTACGCAGATACATAAGAATTTCATTCTCAATACAGCGTGACGCATAGGTTGCAAGTTTGATATTTTTCGTCGGGTTAAAGGTATTAATTGCCTTCATCAGACCAATTGTTCCAATCGAGATTAAATCCTCCACGCCGACACCTGTATTATCAAACTTTTTCGCTATGTACACAACAAGGCGAAGGTTATGTTCTACCAGTGTATTTCTCGCTTTGTCGTTCTGCTCTCCCCCCAATTTCTCAATGCAGGCTGCCTCCTCTCCCGGCTCTAAAGGCGGCGGCAGAATCTCTGCCCCTCCAATATAATGAATATCACCTCCGCGGTGAAAAAATACACTTTTCCAATCCTGAATCATCCGGAACTGAAACTGTCCCGGCATCGAAATCTTAAGCAGCATACTATGATTTCTCCTTTCCTTTTTCATTATTCAACATATCGGGATGCAGTATCATTTCATATTCTCCATCCACAGAAACACATTCTTCGCATACCGCCACCCACGCATCTTCCACAAACTGCCAATCTCCCCCACATTCAATTTCCAGTCGTTGTGCCCGAAAAGCACAAAGCATTCCCATCTTTTTCCCTACAGAATGGTAGGGAATCATCCGCATCAACGGAGGGTCTTTTCCCTTCCACAATTTTTCCAAAAATTTTTTACTGCCGAGCATAACCGGCTTTTTGCTGATTGCATCGTAAAGTCCATTTCCGGTATCCAAAAGTGCCATTCCTTCGATTTTATTTCCCCGGTCATATATCCGCATCCGGTAAAGATATGACACCCGTTCTTTTTCTTTTTTTAGTTTTGGCATAAAATACCGAAAAAGAAAGAGAACAAAAAGCATAAGCCCTAACATCGATGCCCCGGTAAGCGGGTAATGAAAACTTTTTTGTACCTGAAGCAAAAGCCCCGCCAGAATAAAAGCACATGCATAATAAAGTAAAAGGTGCATCACCGTTCTTGCAGTCGTCATTTTACCAAAAGCAAACCGGACAAGAAAAACACTAACAAAAAAATAGGACAAAACAAGCAACAGGAGATTTCTGTGCACATGAAACAATACCAAAAGACACGCCATCACAGCTCCTAATACTGACGCAAGGATAAGGCGCCACAACCGAATGGTTTTTTGCATCAATAAACTCTGTGTCAGAAAAACCACCAGATTCATCCCTGTGTTAATCAGAAAGAATACATCTAAGTATAACTTCACTCTCATTGGCATCTTCATCCCCTTTCCGTTTGTGTAGGCTCATTATAGACGATAGACTCTGCAAAGCTTGTCAAACGGCCGCTCCCTTTTCCCATTATTGTCAGCCAAATCATTCTTTCATCTGACATCGTTAGACACAATCCAATCAAGACAGTAGAGTTTCTACATTTCTCACTATCATTGTTTGTCGAAAGGCTTGCATCTGCCGCAAAAATCTTTTACAATAAAAAAAGCGGTTTTAACCGCTGGAATTTGAATAGGAAAGGAACTATCATTATGGCAGAAAAAAATCCCATTGTAACAATCGTGATGAATGACGGCGATGTTATGAAGCTTGAACTTTATCCGGAAGTTGCAGAGAACACAGTAAACAATTTTATTTCTTTGGTAAACAAAGGATTTTATGACGGACTCACCTTTCACCGCATCATTAGTGGTTTTATGATTCAGGGCGGTGACCCGGATGGAAACGGAACCGGCGGTCCCGGTTACAGCATCCCCGGAGAATTCTCTTTAAATGGCTATGACAACTCATTAAGCCATGACCCGGGTGTCATCTCCATGGCACGCTCCCAGCATCCGGACTCCGCCGGAAGCCAGTTTTTTATTATGCATAAGAAAGCCTCTCATCTTGATGGCTCTTATGCCGCTTTTGGTAAAATTATTGAGGGCATGGATGTTGTAGATAAATTAGCCGAAGTTGCTACTGACTGGAGTGATATGCCGCTCACACCGGTTATTATGGAAAAAGTAACAGTAGAAACTTTTGGAGAAGATTATCCGGAGCCAAAAACAGTTTAACAAAAAAGAAACTGCAGACTCATCCCCCTTTTTAGGAAATGAATTGCAGTTTCTTTTTTTATTTCACGATTTCTCCCATATAATAAAAGCCTTTGCTTTCTACTAATTTTACCGGTAAGATTTCTCCAATCAAGGAGACATCGCCCGGAAAATGAACGACCGCATTATTGGATAAGCGTCCGGTTAAAAGTTCTTCGTTCTGTGTATTTATCTCTTCTACCAGAACCGGAACCGTCTCTCCCTCGATACTCTTTGTAATCTCTGTGGAAATCCCCTGCACTTCATGCAGCAATCTGTCAAACCGTTCTTTCACTACTTCTTCCGGCACTTGATTTTCCATTGCAGCTGCCGGCGTACCGGTGCGCTTTGAATAAATAAAGGTGTAGGCACTGTCATAGCGAACTTTTCTTACTACATCTAATGTGTCTTCAAAATCTTCTTCTGTCTCTCCCGGAAATCCAACAATAATATCCGTCGTAAGCGATAGTTTTGGATTCTTTTCCCGAATCCTCTCCACCAAAGAAAGATAGGATTCTTTCGTGTACTTACGGTTCATTTTCTTTAAGATTTCCGTACTTCCCGACTGCAATGGCAAATGCAGATGGGTACATACTTTATCACATTCCGCCATCGCCTCAATCAGCTCATCCGACAAATCCTTCGGATGCGATGTCATAAACCGGATTCTCTTAAGTCCTTCAATTTCATTTACTTGACGCAATAGATTAGCAAACGTGACCGGATTTTCCAAAGTCTTTCCATAAGAATTTACATTTTGTCCAAGTAACATTACCTCTACCACGCCGTCGGCTACAAGACCTTTGATTTCGGAAATAATATCCTCCGGCTCTCTGCTTCTCTCCCGCCCGCGCACATATGGTACAATGCAGTAACTGCAAAAGTTATTACAGCCATACATAATATTGACACCGGTCTTAAATGGATATTTACGTTTTCCCGGCAAATCTTCCACAATCTCTTTGGCCTCCTTCCACACATCCATCACCGGACGTGCTGACTGCACCTGTGTATACAATAACTCTGCCAGTTTATAAATGTTATGTGTACCAAACACTAAATCAACAAACGAATAACTCTTGCGAATCCGCTCTACCTCATCCGCTTCCTGCATCATACATCCGCAGAGAGCAATCCTCATTGACGGATTTTTCTTTTTATGGTTTTTGAGATAACCAAGCCGTCCATAGATTTTTAAGTTGGCATTTTCACGAACAGTACACGTATTGTATAAAACAAAATCCGCAACCGGTTCCTCTACTTCTTTGTATCCAATATATTCAAGAATTGCTGTCATCTTCTCCGAGTCCTTTGCATTCATCTGACAGCCTAGCGTCTGAATTGACATGGTAAGAGGATGTCCGATTCGCTCTTTCTCTTCCTCTGCCCACTGCCTGCACTTTTTCATAAAATAATACTGTCTCTCCGGTTCTGACTGTGGAGCCTCTCCTTCGATGGAAAGTGCCTCCAAACGTTCATAATCAAACATATTGTTCCTCCATTAGTTCTGTTTTTTACCAAACGTAACAGAAAATGTCTTTTCCTGATAGGATGAACCGGAAGCAATTTTTACAGTGACTTTACCCTGTGTTCCTGCCTCACACTTTGAAAGTTTTTCCTGCAACTGGGAAAGTGTTTTCACGGTCGTTCCATTTAATTTGGTAATAATATATCCTTTCTGCAATCCTGCTTTCTCTGCCGGTGAACCAGCTGAAACTTCTGAAATGTAAATTCCCTGCGGAATTCCATATGCCTGCTCGTATTCGCTTGTCACATCACGGCCGGTAATACCCAGATAAGCCTGATTGTTTGCTGCCACTTCTTTTTGATTCATTAACTCTTCTAAGATTGGCTCTGCAGTTGCCATCGGAATCGCAAATCCCATTCCCTCTACTTCCTCAGAAGCAAATTTTGAGGAATTGATAGCAATCACTTCGCCTTTGCTATTTACTAATGCACCGCCGCTGTTTCCCGGATTAATTGCTGCGTCTGTCTGAATCAATTTTACACTTGCGCTGTCTTCGGCGTCAATCTCACGGTCCTTTGCACTAATATAACCGACCGTAACACTCGTTCCATAGCCAAGGGCATTGCCAATTGCAATTGCCTGTTCGCCGACTTTCGTCTTTTTACTGTCGCCAATCGTAGCAATTTTTATATTCTTCTTTGTCGAATCCGACAATTTACTCATATCCACTTCTACAACAGCTAAATCCGTTGATGAATCCGTTCCTTTTACAGTAGCACTCACTTTGCTCCCATCGTTAAAAATAATGGTAACTGAAGTGGCTCCTTCGACAACATGATTGTTTGTCGCAATGTACATTTTGTTATCTTTTTGAGCAATGATAATACCGGATGCACTTCCGGTTCCTTCACTCGTCTGTGCGCCAAACGGCGTATTGGTTGTAGTCTGTGCCGTAACATCAATTGCCACAATCGACGGAAGCACCTGCTCCGAAATCGATGAAACATCGGATGTCGATGTACTCTGGTTTGTCGTCACCGTAGTCGTTGCCAGTTTCGCAGAGGCACTATCTTTCACCGTCTCATTCTGGCTAACTAACACATTCTTTCCAATCATTTCCGCTCCCTGAAAAGCGGTTCCAGCGGCTGTTCCAAATAACACAGCAGCTGCTAATATTTTAGCAAATTTTTTCATATTCGCACACATCCTTTCGTCTTTGTTGCTCTTATCATAATATGAAAATGTGTGCGGTTTTTGTTCGCTTTTTGTATGAATTGTGTGTTCTTTTTGACGAAAGTGTGTCTTTTATGCCTCAAAGTTGCCAAGCACACGCATAAAGGCAGATTCCTCTTTCACACCGCGAAGTGCATTCTGCACAGCCGCATCGTCTAAGTTTCCCTCCACATCAACAAAGAAGCGGTATTCCCAGTTTCGTCCCGGAATCGGACGCGACTCAATTTGTGTCATGTTCAAATCGTTATAAAGAAAATGGGACAAAATTCGGTACAGTGTACCACTCTGATGCGGTAGTTCAATGCACAGTGCGAGTTTATTGCTCTCTTTTGTGTAAACTTCTTTTGGTCCGATAATAATAAATCTCGTACAATTGTTCTTCTCCTGCTGAATGGAATCGGCAACAATTTCAAGTCCATATTCTTTGGCTGCACGCCGGCTTGCAATCGCCGCCTGCGTCTTATCTTTATCCTGCGCCACCTTCTTGGCTGCTGCTGCCGTTGAACCATATTCCACACCTTCAAAGAGAGGATGTTCCTTCATAAATTTACGGCTCTGCAACAATCCCTGCGGATGGGAAAATACCGTCCGAATATCTTCTAACTTTGTACCGGGAAGTGCTAAAAGGCACTGGTCAATTTTCATCACGTATTCGCCGACAATGGCGTTTTTATAATTCAACAATAAATCATAATTCGTGCTGATACCGCCCGTCGAAGAATTTTCAATTGGCAGGACACCGTAATCTGCCTGTCCGTTTTCAACAGCTTCCATTACGCCCTGAAAACTCTGACAGCTGATCCCCTGTACCGCCTCACCAAACACGTCTTCCATCGCCTGCTGTGTATGGGTGCCCGGCACGCCAAAATAATATACTTTTGCCTGTTCTTTATCAAACGCTTTTTCTGTTTTTTCAAAATCCGTGATATCATCCGTATGCGTCAGAACACCATACTGGTATTTGCGGCTGATGGACATAATCTGACTGAACAGCTCACGAACCGCACGCTCATTGAATTTACCATGACATATTTTCGAAAGACTGTCTAACTTCTGTTCCTCGCGTTCTTTGTCAAATACCGCTTTTCCGGTCTCCATCTTATATTTGGCGACCTCATTGGCAACTTTCATGCGTTCTTCAAACAGTTTGACAATCTGACTGTCAATCTCATCAATCTGCTTTCTTGAAACTTGTAAATCAATCATTTATGTTCCTCCAAATCCTCTAACAGCATACTGACACTCTTACCAAGCACCGGATGTTTTACATACGGAGCAATCTCAGAAAGCGGCTCTAAAACAAACTGTCTTTTATGCATTTCCGAATGTGGTATCGTAAGCGTCTCTGTGTGCATGACACAGTCTCCATACAAAAGAATATCCAAATCAATCGTTCTTGGTCCCCAGTGAATCTTTCTCTCACGTTTTCCCTTCTTCTCAATTTCATGACAGACAGAAAGTAATGCATCCGGCGTCAAAAGTGTCTCAAACCCAATTGCCGCGTTTAAAAATTTATCCTGATCCGTATAACCATATGGCTCCGTTTCAATGATTTCTGAAACCTTTATCTCACGGATTGTCTCTACTTTTTTTAATTCTTCAATCGCCGCCTCTAAATAAGCTTTTCGATCTCCCATATTGGATCCAATCGACAAATATGCCGTTTCCCATCCGCGCGTAATGCTTACACTCACCGTATCCAGAGGAAGTAAAATCGGTGCCCATGGTTTCTTAATCTCTACTTCTACTTTTTTTACAAGGGGAAACTTTAGCAAAATCTTTTTTGCCAGCTGCTCCGCTGCTGCCTCAATCAGACGGTACGTTTCCTTTTCCATCTGCTCTTTAACAAGATAAGAAACTTCTGCATAATTTACCGAATCCGCCAAATTATCACTTTCCCCTGCTGCCCTCGTATCCGTATAAAGAGCAAGAGAAACCAAAAACTTCTGTCCAAGTACATTTTCCTCTTTCATGACACCATGGTGTCCATAGATTTCTAAATCGCGGATTTTAATTACATCCATGACTAGTTCTCCCTTCTGATGGCATCTGTCATGCGAAGGGCACGTACATTTTTCTGCA
Source organism: Clostridium sp. AF37-5 (assembly GCF_003477605.1). Classification (GTDB taxonomy): domain Bacteria; phylum Bacillota; class Clostridia; order Lachnospirales; family Lachnospiraceae; genus Eubacterium_F. The sequence goes on along the minus strand of NZ_QUDR01000001.1, from coordinate 183,314 downwards.
CATCATGCACACGGAAGAACTCGCAGCCTTTCATCGCTCCGATTACACTTGTCGCAATCGTTCCCTCTTCGCGCTCATCAACCGGCAAATCCAATGTAAGTCCAATCACACTTTTTCTCGATGTACCAAGCAATACCGGATATCCCATCGCTCTAATTTCTTCCAAGCGGTTGATAATGGTCAAATTCTGCTCTCTTGTCTTTGCGAAACCAACCCCTGGGTCAAGCATGATTTTCTCTTTCTTTACTCCATACTTCTCAGCAAGAGAAAGAGAGATTTCCAAATCTTTTTTTACGTCATCCATAAAGTCGTTATATTCCATCGTCTCACGGTTGTGCATTAAGCAGACACAGACATCATACTCAGCTGCCAGTTTGGCACAGCGCTCATCATAACGAAATCCCCAGATATCATTTAACAAATCTGCCCCGGCAGAAAGTGCCGCCTTTGCAACTGCACTTTTATAGGTGTCAATTGAAACCGGCACATCAAACCTTTTTTTCAATGCTTCAATAACCGGCACAACACGGCGGATTTCTTCTTCATCGCCAATCTGAACATGACCGGGTCTTGTCGATTCACCGCCGACATCTAAGATATCCGCTCCTTCTTCTACCATTTTGTCCGCCTGCTTAAGTGCACGCTCTATATCGTTATATTTTCCACCATCTGAAAAAGAGTCCGGTGTCACATTTAAAATGCCCATCACATATGATTTCTCCCCCAAAGGGAACTCACGGTTTCCTATTTTCATCTTCTTTCATCCTCTCTCTATCCGGCAATCATCTGCATAAACATCTGTGCCAGGTTTTTATCTTTTTCAAATTCTCCTTTTAACGCATACGTCATTGTCTGTGTACCGGGCTTTTGCACCCCGCGCATCGTCATACACATATGCTCTGCCTCAATCATAACCATAACGCCTTTTGGCTGCAGCGACTGCATAACGGCATCTGCAATCTGCTCCGTCAGCTGTTCCTGTATTTGGGCACGTCTGGCAAATACTTCTACCGTTCTTGCCAACTTACTAAGTCCGACTACTTTACCATCCGGTATATACCCAATATGGACTTTGCCATAAAAAGGAAGAAAATGATGTTCACACACCGAATAAAATGTAATATCTTTTTCCACTACCATGTTTCCGGTATCCGCATGAAATGTACGTGACAAATGTTTTTCTGCATCCTGTTCATAGCCGCCAAATAACTGCTCACACATGTTTGCAATCCGCTTTGGTGTCTCTGCTAACCCCTCTCTCGTACAATCTTCGCCAATGCCTTCCAAAAATAACTGTACTGCCTTTTCTATTTTCTTATGATCCATAACCGGCACCTCTCAATCTCCTTGCCATTCACTCCATAACCTTTCCCATTGTACCACACGAAACCGTCTTTTAACAAGGGCAGCAGCCAATATTTTTACTTGTTCTCATGAAAAACAATATCTGCCATTTCACCGTCCACTGCCTTCACCAAATCATCCGGTGAAAGAAGAATCTGGGAACCAAGTCTTCCCCCACTGACAATTACTGTATCCCATTCTTTCGCAGATTCATGAATAACGGTACGATATTTCTTTTTCATGCCAATGGATGTACAGCCGCCCCTGATATAACCGGTAACTGCCTGAATGTCTTTAACGTGAACCATCGCAAGCGATTTTTCCCCGACAACATGTGCCGCCTTTTTTAAATCGACCTCTTTGTCTACCGGCAGAACAAAGACATAATATTCTTTGCTTTTTCCCTGCATAACAAGCGTCTTAAACGACTGTGCATACGGCTGTCCTAATCGGTCCGCAATGTGCATGCCATCCACAAACTCATCGCACTCATATGTCTTTACCTCAAACGGTATTTTAAGTTTTTCCAAAATACGCATCGCATTCGTTTTTACTTCTTTTTCTTTTTTTGCCATAATTTCCATCTCTTTTCTAATTTACTGCTAGTTCTTCCAGCGGAGTTCTCCTAATAGGGATAATGAGCCAAACATCACAATAGCATCCCCGCTCTCACACTTTATAATTGCCTTTTTTAAGCCCTTTTCCACAGAGTCTGCGGATTCTGCCGGCACATCCTTTTCTCTCTCCCATACCGCCTTTAAATCGGCTGCAGGCAGACCCCTTGTCCCCGGTGCAGGCACCGCTACGATATCGGTTAAGAGCGGACTCATAATCGAAACAATTTTTTCATATTCCTTATCACGAAAGACACCCATCACGCCATGTATCTTTCTGCCCTTTAATAACTCTTTTAATGAATCAGCTAATGCTCTTGCTCCGCTTTCGTTGTGAGCACCATCCACATAAATCAACGGGTCTGTACATACCCGCTCCAGCCGTCCGCGCCAGTACGCCTCTTTTACACCTACCATAATCCGCTCCGGCTCGAGTGGAAATTCTTCTTTGAGACTCCTGCAGACGCCAATTGCCAAACTGGCATTTTTCATCTGATAAATACCGGTCATTCCGGTGCGGTAATTTTCTCCACAGTAGGAAAAGACACATCCATTTTCATCCATCGAAAGAAGGCTCATATCCTCTTCTGACACTTCCGTTAATTCTGCCTGCTTTTTCTGGCACACAGAAGTAATCACAGCCCTTGCTGCAGGTTCTGTCTGAAAACTGATGACCTTTCCTTTTGCTTTGATGATACCGGCTTTCTCTCCGGCAATTTCTGCAATCGTATCACCTAACCACGCCATATGGTCAAGACCAACCGGCGTAATAACCGAGGCAAGCACATGAGAAACCACATTTGTGGCATCCTCACGCCCCCCCATACCGGCCTCTAAAATAACCACCCGGCACTGCCATCTGCAAAACGCCAAAAAGGAGACTGCCGTCTCCAATTCAAATGTGGTCGGATGCTGCCACCCATCTTTCACCATCGCCTCTGCTGCCTCAGCCACTTCGCCAATCAGCTCCGTAAGCAAATCCTTATCAATGTAGTGGACACCATCCATATCTTCATACTGAATACATTCCTCATAACAAAATACCGTTGGCGATACATAACGTCCGGTCAGATAGCCGTTTACTCCAAAAATACTGCTTAAATACGCCGCCGTAGAACCTTTTCCATTGGTTCCTGCAATGTGGATAATCTTCAAGTCATCCTGCGGATTCCCCAAACGCCTGCATAATTCCCGCATGCAGGAAAGTCCCGGACGTATACCGGCTTTTGACGCCTCTTTAATATACTGTCTCGCCTCATCATAAGTCATCTTCATCGTGTTCTCATCCTTTATCTTATTTAAATCTCATCTGACCTTTCTGCTTGTCAATAGCACCGTCTGCCACCGCATTATAAACACCTTTTTCACCGGATGCTTTTCCTGCCATGCGGCTCTGGCAGAGATTACAGTATTTGCCACTTCGGATTGGCACACCACAGGATAAGCAGAAAGCAACCTTATTCGTTGGATCCTCCACGACTTCCACTCGCCCGTCCCGCAGAAATTCCTGTATTTTATGCCGGCTCACACCGGTCTCTCTCGAAATCGTAATTGCATTGCTCGGACCATATGTGTTAATAAAACGCTTCACCTTTCCAAAATCTGTGAGGTACTCTTCCCCACAGGACTCGCAGACATAACAGCCACCGCCCTTATACATCATATGTCCGGAACATTTATCGCAAACGGTGACTGTTTCTTTCGCAAAAACATTTTTTCTCTCTTTCATACCAATCATCCTCTCCTAACGCTATATTTCCCTTTTGTATTTGATTACTAATACTATATCACAACTAACCCTTTTCGGCAAAGAAAAACTGCGAATTGAAAACGTTCTCTTTTTCCAACTCGCAGTTTATAAAAATATCTATGCTTCTATTTTACGGTTCCTGTGGCTCTTCCTCTTTCGAGAACATCCAAGTATCCACTAAAATACCCTTTACACTAAACTTAAAGAAAACTTTATGCTTTCCTATTACGGTTTTAGTAAGTTTGGTCTTAAAATACTGATAATCCTTATTCGCATTTACTGTGATTTCACCAACTTTTTTGTTACTTGCAATTTTGTCAATATAAACAGAGATTGTTCCCTCTGCTGCATCATTTGTTGCACTGGCAATGCTCATCATTACTGATTTTGCACCATCACTGCCAAAATCAACACCTTCTAATCCAACATAATCACCTTTGTCAATGGAAGAAAGAACACGATTATTTCTTCCATCATTTTTCTCAGGTCCAACAATCGTTGATGTTCCATCTGACCATGCAAAAGTCTCTGCTTCCACTACATCATATGGGTTAAAACTTCCAACCTGAGACACTCCCTCATTTGTCATAGAAGAAGTCAAATCACCATTTTCATCCATGGTAACTAAATCCACACCAGTAGTACGATACCCCTGTGTAATTCCCAAATCGGCTGCCAGCTTCTGTGAATGATAGAACATATAAATTTTATCTCCTACTTGAAGCATGCAGTGGTGATTATTATTTTTATCATTACTTGGCAAACCGGTAAAATAAGATGTTGGGTTTTTCAAAACAACCTTTGCCTCGGACCATGGTCCCATCGGTGAATCCGAAACCATGTAAGCAATATTCGCTATACCAAGTTCATTTGTCGTCGGCCGTTTCTTGGCACCATCCCAGTTTGTACAATAGCTATAATAATATTTACCGTTAAATTTATTAATTCCGGAATCCTCAAATGGTGCCGGTGCATCGATAACAACCGGATCCTCTTTAAGACTTATCATGTCATCTCCAAGTTTTACGACACGAATACATTTTGGATGTTCACGGTCAGTTGCTTCACCAATTCCACCAAAATACAAATATCCCTGTCCATCATCATCGACAAATACAGCCGGGTCAAATAACCATGGCACTTCACTTCCGCCGCAGTTTGGAGTATTTCTACTGATTAACTGCTTGCCAATTGGGTCACGCCATGGACCAGTCGGGCTATCTCCCTCCAACACACCAATTCCGCTTCCGTTGTCAGCAAAGTAAATAAAGAACTTGTCTTTGCCGTCAATGTTTTTATAGCATACCGCAGGTGCCCAGCTATTCTTTGACCAAGTTGCCGGACCTTTCTTTCCTGCCACCTGAATAATACCCTCATCACGCCAGTTTACCATATCAGCAGAAGAATAACAGTTTAACGTATTGATATTGGAATAATTGTTATTTGGAATCTTGCCATCTTCACCAATTCTCATGGACTGGCTGTCATTTGTACCATATACATAAACGCGTCCATTATATTCAATTGCATACGGATCCGCCATAAATCGCTGCGCCGCAATCGGGTTATTATTTCCTACTTCTTTTATCGCTTCAGTCAAGCCGTCTGTGTTTACATTTTCCAAGTTTTCTGCTCCTAATTTAAATGAAATAGATTTAATATTAAAAGTAACTTCATCATTCTGTTTTGTTCCAAGGAATAACCAGTCTGCTTTTCCTGACGGATTTTGTTCTGTCAAATCAATCGTAATCTTGTCACTGAATTCATTTGGATATACCCAGCTGTCCAGATTGTTATGGTCAATAAAGTACTCGCCATCTTTATTTCCAAAGCTCAAGCGAAAGCCTGCTGATGCACTTCCCTCAATCGTAATACTTTTAACTTTATTAAGGTTTAATGGACTCTCAAAAGCTATTGCATAATATTTCCATCCTGCCTCTACTGTTACACTGCCATCACTGTTTAGTGTATAAGTAGCTCTTGTATCTGCATCCGTTGGTTTCACTTGGTCACCTTCCATTTTAAAAATATTTGGGTCCGGCGTTGGCGTTGGTACACTTGTCGGTGTAGCCGTCGGTTTTAAAGGTGTAGCCGTTGGCGTAGCATTTGTCGCCTGCGACGGCGACGGCGACGGCGACGATACTGCCGTATTTGGTTTTGTCTGTGGCTTTGAAGGTGTAACAGCTTTCACTGCTTTAACCGTCACTTTCACCTTTCCAATTACCTTTGTCTTTTTCTTCTTTTTCTCTTTTACCGTAATTACCGCATTACCCTTTTTCTTTGCTGTTACAACACCGGATTTACTAACCGAAGCAACTGCTTTTTTACTACTCTTAAACGTGTACTTTGCTTTCTTTACTTTTCCGGAAATTGCAATTTTCTTTTTCTTTCCTACTTTTAATGATATTTTCTTTGTTTTGAGTTTTGCCTTTTTTGCCGCCTTTGCTACATTGCTGTCAGGAAGTGATATTCCTGTACAAACAAGAGCAAGTGCTGTTGCAAGCGAAAGAACTCTTTTTGTTTTTTTCTGTAACATAAAAAATACCTCCTTCTTTTTTATCTGCTTAAATTGTAGCAAATAGAAGGAGATATTTCCATGATATGTCATGCACTGTTTTTGATATTTCCAGCACTTTTTATTTAATCACACGAACGCGGATAACACCGTCAAGTGCCTCTAATTCTTTTACCACTTCATCGGTCGAATCAGAGCAGATATCAAGAATTGTATACGCAAAGTTTCCACGGCTCTTATTTACCATGTTTTCGATATTGACACCATCTTTGGAGAACAATGTCGTAAACTGGCTCAACATATTCGGTACATTCTTATGAGCAATCGTGATACGTCCTGCTGTCTGGCATACACCGGCGTCGCAGTTTGGATAGTTCACAGAATTTTTGATGTTACCATTTTCCATGAAATCGCGAATCTCACTGACTGCCATTTTCGCACAGTTGTCCTCAGACTCCTGTGTAGAAGCACCAAGATGAGGTGTTACGGTTGTATTTGGCAGCTTTACTGTTGTCGGATTTGGGAAATCAACAACGTATTTTGCTACTTTACCGGACTCCAGTGCCACTTTGATGTCGTCTTCGTTCACCAGTGTATCACGGGAGAAGTTAAGAAGAACAACACCGTCTTTCATCTTGTCAAATGCCTCTTTGTTAAACATTCCCTTGGTGGAATCCAAAAGCGGAACATGTACGGTAAGGTAATCACACATCTCATACAATTCCTCATTTGTTTTTACCATCGTTACATCGCGGGACATGTTAAGTGCATGCTCAACGGACAAATAAGGATCACATCCGTAAACATCCATACCGAGACGGTTTGCCGCATTGGCAACTAATACACCAATTGCACCAAGACCGATAATGCCCAATTTCTTGCCTTTAATTTCTGTTCCGGCGAATGCTTTCTTTGCTTTTTCTCCGGATTTTGCAATATTCTCATCGTCTTTGTTATCCTGACACCATTTGATACCACCTGTGATATCACGGGCAGCCAATAAAAGGGAAGCAATCACTAACTCTTTTACACCATTTGCATTTGCACCCGGTGTATTAAAGACAACAATACCTTTTTCTGCGCATGCATCAAGCGGAATGTTATTTACACCGGCACCTGCACGGGCAACGGCTAACAAAGATTTCGGTAAATCCATGTCGTGCATACCGGCACTGCGAACCAAAATGGCTTCTGCTTCATTTGTATTTTCCGTAATCTCGTAGTTATCTCCCAACATATCCAGACCGCAGGCTGCAATCGGATTTAAGCAGTTTACTTTGATACTCATTATGCATTCTCCTCCTCAAACTTCTTCATAAACTCAACCAATTTCTCAACACCCTCTTTTGGCATTGCATTGTAAATGCTGGCACGCATACCACCAACGGTACGGTGTCCTTTCAAGTTTTCAAATCCAGCTGCTTTTGCTTCTGCAACAAATTTTGCATCCAAATCTTTATCTCCTGTTACAAATGGTACATTCATCAAAGAACGGTCTTCTTTGCGTACGGTTCCTTTGAACAGTTTGGAAGAATCTAAGAAATCATACAAAACTTTTGCTTTTTCGATGTTTCTCTTCTGCATCTCTTTCAAGCCGCCCATTTTCTTAATCCATTTAAATACTTTGCCGCAAATGTAAATACCGTAAGCAGGCGGTGTATTGTAAAGAGACTGTGCATCGGCATGAATCTTGTACTGAAGCATCGTAGGAACTTTCTCATCCACTTCATCCGGAATCAAATCCTCACGGATAATTACAATAACAACACCGGCAGGTCCGATGTTCTTCTGAACACCACCGTAGATAACGCCGTATTTGCTGACATCTACAGGTTCTGACAAAAAGCAGGAAGACACATCTGCTACCAATGTCTTTCCTTTGGTATTTGGCAGTGTTTTATATTTTGTACCATAAATGGTATTGTTCTCACAAATATAAACATAATCTGCATCCTCATCAATCGGAAGGTCGGAACAATCCGGAATATAGGAAAATGTCTCATCCTCAGAAGAAGCAATTTTAACTGCTTTTCCATATTTGCAAGCCTCATTATAAGCTTTCTTTGCCCACTGGCCGGTTACGATGTAATCAGCCACGCCGTTTTTCATAAGATTCATCGGAATCATGGCAAACTGCTGGGAAGCGCCGCCCTGAAGGAACAATACTTTGTAATTGTCCGGAATTTCCATCAAATCTCTCAAATCCTGCTCAGCATCTTTGATAATTTTATCATATGCTGCGGAACGATGGCTCATCTCCATAACGGACATTCCTGTTCCCTGATAATCAAGCATCTCATCTGCTGCCTCTTTTAATACCTCTTCCGGCAATACGGCCGGTCCTGCTGAAAAGTTATACACTCTAGCCACTGTTATATCCTCCTTACATAACTGTTAATTAATTCTGAATGCGATTCTCCTGATCTTTCTCATCAAAAGAATCTTCAATCGCTGCTCCCGGAGCAACCATTGGCCATACCTTGTCATCCTGGTTGATTACGACTTCAATCACAACCGGTACCTCTGCTGACAATGCAGTCTTAATCGCATCGTCAATCTCCTCTTTTTTCGTTACACGGATTGCTTTTGCACCCATTGCTTCTGATACTTTGCAATAGTCTACTTTATCTTCCAAAATGGTCTGAGAATATCTCTTACCATAAAACAAGGTCTGCCACTGTCTTACCATGCCAAGTGCATGGTTATTAAATACTACTTCAATAATCGGAATATTATATCTTGTTGCTGTCGCAATCTCATTCATGTTCATGCGGAAACATCCGTCTCCTGCGATGTTAATAACCGGTGTGTCAGGCACTCCGACTTTCGCACCGATACAGGCACCAAGACCATATCCCATCGTACCCATTCCGCCGGACGTAATAAAATGTCTCGGAGAGCGGTATTTATAATACTGTGCCGCCCACATCTGGTGCTGGCCGACATCAGTCGTAATAATAGCTTCGTTATCGGTAAGTTCACTGATTCGCTCAATCACATAAGGTCCTGTAAGAGCATCCGTGTGATAAGAAAGCGGCAAAGCTTCTTTTCTCGCCATAACCTTATCAACCCAAGCCTTATGATAGTGCTGCTCCAATTTGCGGTTTAAGATTTCCAAAACTGCCTTTAAATCACCGATAATGGAATAATCCACCGGAATATTTTTATTAATTTCAGCCGGATCAATATCAATATGAACAATTTCTGCACGGTTTGCAAATTTCTTTGCATTTCCCGTAACACGGTCTGAAAATCTGGCACCTAATACAATCAATAAGTCACATTCGGTTACACTTAAGTTTGCTGTCTTTGTACCATGCATACCAAGCATTCCTGTATAATATGGGTCTGTGCCGTCAAATGCACCTTTTCCCATCAAAGTATCCGTTACCGGAGCGTCTACCTTATAGACAAATTCTTTTAATTCTTTCTCTGCGCCGGAAATTACGGCACCACCGCCGACAAAAATCATTGGTCTCTGCGATTTTTTAATTGCATTGACTACACTTTCGATATCTTTTTCATCAATCGTGTCAACCTGTCTCTGAATCAATTCCGGTGTCTGTGGTGTAAAATCGGTCACTGCAGCCGTTACATCCTTTGTTACATCCACCAAAACAGGACCCGGACGACCGGTCTGTGCAATCTTAAAGGCACGGCGCATAACCGCAGCCAAATCCTTTACATCTTTTACAATAAAACTATGTTTCGTAATCGGCATTGTGACACCGGCAATATCAACCTCCTGGAAGGAATCTTTTCCAAGCATCGGAAGTGTAACATTACAGGTAATCGCAACCATCGGTACAGAATCCATATATGCCGTTGCAATACCGGTAACTAAGTTCGTTGCTCCCGGTCCGCTCGTTGCCATACACACGCCAACTTTTCCTGTTGCTCTGGCATAACCGTCTGCCGCATGGGAAGCTCCCTGCTCATGAGAGGTAAGCACGTGACGGATTCTATCCTGATAACGATATAATTCATCGTACACGTTTAAAATAGAACCTCCCGGATAACCAAAGATGGTATCTACGCCCTGCTCAAGCAGACATTCAATCATAATCTGTGACCCATTTATTTGCATACCTTGCACCTCTTTCTTTTCGTCTGTTTCCCTATTCTCACACGCATCGTATTATTTCAAAATTGCTCCTGTGCTGCCACTTGTTACCATATTGGCATAACGACGTAAGTAACCGCTTGTCACTTTCGGCTCTCGTGGCTGCCAGTTTTTGCGTCTCTTCTCCATCTCTTCATCTGAAACATCTACCATCAAAGTATTTTCCGGAATGTTAATCTTAATGATGTCTCCTTCTTCTACAAGAGCAATCGGACCACCAACCGCTGCTTCCGGTGAAACATGTCCAATCGAAGCACCACGGGAAGCTCCTGAGAAACGTCCATCCGTAATCAAAGCAACGGAAGAGCCAAGTCCCATACCGGCAATTGCAGAAGTTGGATTGAGCATCTCTCTCATACCCGGACCACCCTTTGGTCCCTCATAGCGGATAACAACAACATCTCCTGCAACAATTTTACCGCCCTTGATAGCAGCAATTGCATCTTCCTCGCAGTCAAAGACACGCGCCGGACCTTCATGAACCATCATTTCCGGTACTACGGCAGAACGTTTTACAACGCCGGAATCCGGTGCCAAGTTACCTTTCAAAACGGCGATGCCACCAGTTTCACTGTATGGATTATCAATTGGACGAATCACTTCCGGATTACGGTTTACTACATGTTCAATGTTCTCACCTACTGTCTTTCCGGTCACAGTCATAAGGTCTGTATAAAGAAGCCCCTTCTTATTCAGCTCATTCATTACCGCATAAACACCGCCTGCCTCATTCAACTGTTCCATATAGGTGTGCCCTGCCGGTGCCAGATGACAAAGGTTAGGTGTCTTTGCACTAATTTCATTGGCAATATCAAGATTCAGTTTTACGCCTGCTTCATGAGCAATTGCCGGCAGATGAAGCATCGTATTGGTCGAACATCCAAGTGCCATATCAACTGTCATCGCATTTAAAAATGCTTTCTCACACATAATGTCACGTGGACGGATATTTTTCTTATACATTTCCATAACCTGCATACCGGCATGTTTTGCCAGTTTGATTCGGTCGGAATATACAGCCGGAATTGTACCATTGCCCTGAAGTCCCATACCAATTGCCTCGGTCAGACAGTTCATGGAGTTTGCTGTATACATACCGGAGCAAGAACCACAAGTCGGGCAGGCATGGCTGACATAATCATCCACCTGCTCTTCGGTCATTTTGCCTGCCGCATGAGCACCAACTGCCTCAAACATACTTGAAAGAGAAGTTCTCTGTCCCTGCACATGGCCGGCTAACATTGGACCACCGCTGACAAATACGGTTGGAATATTCACACGTGCCGCAGCCATCAAAAGACCCGGTACGTTTTTATCACAGTTTGGCACCATTACCATCGCATCAAAAGCATGTGCAAGTGCCATACACTCGGTTGAATCCGCAATCAAGTCACGGGTTACCAAAGAATATTTCATTCCCACATGTCCCATCGCAATACCATCACAAACGGCAATTGCCGGGAATACAATTGGTGTACCACCTGCCATAGCGACACCAAGTTTTGCTGCCTCTACAATTTTATCCAGATTCATATGACCCGGAACAATTTCATTATAAGAGCTGACAATAGCTACAAGCGGCTTTTCCAGCTCTTCTTTTGTCAAACCAAGCGCATTAAACAAAGAACGCTGTGGTGCTGTCTGCATTCCTTTTTTTACTGAATCACTTTTCATCTTGTCGTCCTCCTATTCAATCTCTGCAGCAATGGCATCGCCCATTTCTTTTGTACCAAGCAGAGTCTTACCTTCATCCATAATATCAATCGTACGCATTCCTTTTTTGAGTACAGTCTTGACGGCATTTTCAACCGCATCTGCTTCTTTGGAAAGTCCAAAGGAATAACGTAGTAACATAGCTGCCGATAAAATCGTCGCAATCGGATTTGCCTTATTTTGTCCTGCGATATCCGGTGCTGACCCGTGACTTGGCTCATACATACCAAAGGTTCCCTCACCTAAACTTGCAGAAGAAAGCATTCCTAAAGAACCGGTTACCATACTTGCCTCATCCGACAAAATATCGCCAAACATATTCTCTGTCAAAATGACATCAAACTGTTTTGGATCTCTTACAATCTGCATTGCACAGTTGTCAACCAGCATATTTGTCAATGTCACTTCCGGATAATCCTTGCTGACTTCCTCGACGACTTTGCTCCAAAGTCTGGAAGAATCCAATACGTTTGCTTTATCAACACTGCAGACTTTTTTATTTCTCTTCATCGCAATCTCAAACGCCTGAATGGCAATTCTGCGAATCTCATTTTCATCATATTTTAAAGTGTCCACTGCGGTGCGCACGCCATCAATTTCTTTGGTATAGCGTTCACCGAAGTAAAGACCACCCGTCAACTCACGGGCAAAGATAAAATCAAAACCACCTTCTACAATTTCTTCCTTCAACGGACAAGCGCCGCTCAATTCTTCAAACAGAATTGCCGGACGAAGGTTGCAGAATAAGCCAAGTCCCTTACGAATTTTCAAAAGACCTGCTTCCGGTCTTTTTTCCGGTGGCAATTCATACCAGCTGTCCACTCCGACTCGTCCACCGACCGCACCAAGCAAAATCGAATCACTTTTTCTTGCACGCTCTAAGGTTTCATCTGTCAAAGGCTCGCCGTATGCGTCAATGGAACAGCCGCCCATCAACAATTCTTCGTATTCAAATGTGTGCCCATATGTATCTGCCACTTTATTCAATACCTTTTTAGCTTCTGCCACAATTTCAGGTCCGATTCCGTCTCCGGGAATCACTGCAATATGGTAGTTCATTCTCTCTCTCATCTCCATTTCGTTTCATAAAAGGGTAAACTTCCCCTCATAATCTCCTAGTATAAAGCAAGATGGGGCTTTATGTCAAGTAAACACGATATGGAAATGTTTTAATTGTTGCTTTATTAGAAAAATCAGACCGGATTTCAACGTCCCTCAGGTTGAAACCCGGTCTGATTTTTCTAACAACGAACTTCAATAACATTACCACTATCTTATCCACAGTTAAAAACTCTAATAACAAGTATTAAAAATTGATTCCAAGCAAATCAATCAAAATTCCTCCAACAACCCCCGCCACATATAAATAACACAAAATACCGACGTTTTGTTTTACGTGTTTGCGGTTCATGCGGCACAAAACAAGTGCGCCGACACCGGCATTGGTAAATAATCCTGCCATCATCGGGCCGGCGCCAATGACTTTCTGTAAATAGAGCTGAGTAATGACTACGGACGACGCACAGTTTGGAACCATGCCAATTGCCCCCGCCAAAATCTCGCCGAGAACCGGACGGTCCATAAGAAATCCGGCTAAAGCATCTTCACCCACACCATCAATAACAGCTTCCAGAACAAGTGTTACCAAAAACAAAAAAATGGTAATGTGAATTGTGTGACGCAGCGCCGAGAAAAAAATCCCCTCATCATCACATTTACAGTGTTCACTCTCACACATTGTATGGATGTTCCGGTATCTCATTTTTCTGCCCCAGATACTGTGATACAAAAAGTCCAAAAGGAAGCCAAAAAGGATTCCCATTACCATTTTAACCGCCAAAATCTTAATGATTGTCCATGCAGGTACTGCCTCAGAAATAAAAATCGGAAGCATTTCGTCAGAAGTAGACAAAAAGACAGCCACCAAAGCGCCCGCCGTAATCAAACCACCGGAATACAGATTTGATGCTGCTGCCGAAAAGCCACACTGTGGCACAATACCTAAAATTCCACCAAATACCGGTCCTGCTTTTCCGGCGCGCAAAATCGCCGCCTGTGTATGGCTTCCGGTGCGGTGTTCGAGCCACTCCATTAAAATATAGGTAAGAAAAAGAAATGGGATAAGTTTTAATGTATCCACTCCTGCTTCCATGAAAATATCAAGAAACTCATTCATCGTATTGATTCCTTTCTTTTCGTAAAACTAATTCATTTTTAGTTCACGACCTGATTTTTCCCCTTTTCCTTCCCCTGATTCAAACGCGAATCTGCAAGTGCAATCCGCTCTTTCATTGTCTGTTTTTCATCGCAGTATACAAATCCAAACGTTGCCGTAACTGACACACGCTGACGCTGGTAAGTAAGTACATAGTCCGCAATTTCTTTGCGAATTTTTTCCGTTAATCGGTACCCGCTTTTTTTATCCATCTTCAGAAGCAGTAACACTTCATCACCGCCCCAGCGGCACACTTCACCACGGTTTCTCACTGCCTGGCGGATTAGATAAGAAAGATTAATCAAAAGTTCATCTCCGCAGGAATGACCGTACGTACGGTTTGTCTGTTTGAAATTATCCAAATCCATCTGCACCACACAATAATCTTTTTCATAACACTCGTATTCCTCAAATATTTCATCCATATTCTGGCGATTTCTCATATTTGTGAGTGCATCGTAATGAACCATAAAATCAAGTTCATCATTCCGCTCCTCCAACACATTTGTCGCACTGCGTATTGCAACAACAAAGTACGCAGAATAAGCCATTAGAAAAATGGTACAGATAGCTACATTAATTGCAAAAATAACAAGCATCTCATGGTTTGACATACCCGGTAATTTATTAATTTCTCCGGCTGACGATGCCGAGAGAACAATCACAAGCAAATCAAAAATACCAAGCACACTTGACGTGACCACACCGATTCGGCTCTTCATATGAATACACGCAATGTAGTAAATAACCGGAATAAGCATAAAGCCGTATAAAGAAAAGCCATATCCCCAGCCTAAGCACAGGTTACACAAAAGTACATGTACAAGCACTTCGGCAAATGGTACCAGCATCCATCTCTCCATATGCTTCACACGAGAAACCAAAAAAAGCAACAATAAATAGATCACAACACTTGCAATATTAAACACGTATAAAATTGTTACACCAATACAATAAAAGAAAATACACAATGCCGTATGCATACACAAACTCAGTGCTAACATTATAGCAAAAAAATGAACACTTCGTTTTTGTTCTGTTTCCCCAATTAACATAGTAAAACCTCCCTTTTCCTTGATTTCCTAAGAAATCAGTAAACTACCAACACAATACCTCATTTCCTTCCTCTGTCACAAGCACCATAATTTCCCACTGTGCCGATGGCATATGATCTTTTGTATAAACTTCCCAGCCATTTTGTGAATCGGTTATAATATCTTCTTTTCCCATATTTACCATAGGCTCAATCGTAAATATCATACCAGGCACTAACAGCATCTCTTCGCCTCGTTTGGAATGATAACCAACCCATGGCTCCTCATGGAACTCAAGCCCGACACCGTGTCCGCCAATTTCACGGACCACCGTGTAGCCGTTTGCCGCTGCATGATCATGCACCGCCTGACCCATATCACCAAGGAATCCCCATGGCTTGACCTGTTCTAATCCTTTCTTCACACACTCTCTTGTTACCTGTACAAGACGTTTTTTCTCCGGTGACACCTCACCGATGCAAAACATACGGGAAGAATCTGAAAAATATCCATTTAAGATTGTCGAACAATCGACATTCACAATATCGCCCGATTTTAATATGACATCTTCTGACGGAAAACCATGACATACCTGGTCATTTACCGAAGTACAGACACTATACGGAAATCCTTCATAATTTAAAGGTGCCGGGATTCCGCCTCTTTTGGTTGTCATATCATACACAATTTGATCAATTTCTTTGGTATTCATCCCCTCATAAATATGCTCTTCCAGATAATCCAAAATAGCAATGTTAATTTTACAACTTTCCTTTATTTGTTCAATCTGAGCCGGTGTTTTGATGATGTGGTGAGGCGGCACAATGTGTCCTTTCTCACGATAAGATTCAATCTTTGCATCAAAACCGGCGTGACAGACCTTATATTTGCGTCCGCTGCCACACCAGCATGGCTCATTACGTCCAATTTGTTTTGACATTTTTGTCACACTTTCTATTGATTATAATGCTTTTTTTATGGCAGCAAGTAACTCATCATACTCTTCAAAAGCAGGAAGTTCCGGATGATCCTTCTTAATCTGCTCAGTACTCTTAAATAAGAAACCTGCCTTACTTGCCTGAATCATTCCCAAATCATTATAGCTGTCACCGCTGGCAATCGTTTCATAACCAATCGACTGCAGTGCTTTCACTGTTGTATATTTGGAATTTTCAATTCGCATCTTAAATCCGGTAATCTCACCGTTTTCTGCTACTTCCAGAGAATTGCAGAAAATGGTAGGCCATCCCAGTTTTTCCATAAGCGGAGCCGCAAACTGAGTAAATGTATCACTGATGATAATAACCTGTGTCGTTTTGCGCAGTTCATCCAGAAATTCTTTTGCTCCCGGAATCGGGTCAATCGTAGCAATCGTTTCCTGAATTTCTTTCAGTCCAAGTCCATGCTCTTTCAAAATACCGAGACGCCAATTCATCAGTTTATCATAATCCGGTTCGTCTCTCGTCGTTCTTTTTAACTCCGGGATTCCACTTGCTTTTGCAAAAGCAATCCAAATTTCAGGTACCAGTACGCCCTCTAAGTCCAAACATACAATATTCATTATTCATCCTCCATCTGTATTTATAATTTCACTACTCTACGGATACAAAGTAGTAATAAATCGGCTGTCCGCCATACTGAATCTCGACTTCCATCTCGTCATCAATCCCCTCAATGGCTTTTGCGATTTTTTCTGCATCTTCTTTGGTTCCCTCTTCACCATAATAAATGGTAATGAGTTCCGATTCTTCATCCATCATCTTTTTTAATAAATCAATTGTCGTATCCACTACATCGGTGCCAACTATCTCAATCGTCTTATCGCTCAATCCCATGATATTGCCGGCTTTAATTTCCTTCCCGTCAATTACAGTATCTCTTACCGCATAAGTGACCTGTCCGGATTTCACCTCGGATAGTGCTTCTGTCATCGCCTCTTCATTCTGCTCCGGTGTAAATCCTTCCACAAAGTTAATCATTGCTGCAATTCCCTGCGGAATATTTTTCGTTGGAATTACGTGAACCGCCTTATCCTTTGTCAAATCCTTTGCCTGCTGTGCCGCCAAAATAATATTACCGTTATTTGGCAGAATATAGATGTTTTTCGCAGGAATTTTCTCAATCGCACCAAGAATATCCTCAGTACTCGGATTCATCGTCTGACCGCCTTCAATCACTTCATCCACACCAAGTTCATGGAACAAATCCGTAAGTCCATCTCCGACCGAAACACTGATAAAACCATTTTCTTTAAATTCCACTTTCTTTTCTTCTTGTTTCTGCTGTTTTGCCATCTCGCTGGCATTTTTGATGACACGCTCGTGATGTTCTTCGCGCATATTATCAATTTTCATGCGTGTCAGAGAACCATAGGTAAGCGCTTTCTGAATCGCAAGACCCGGGTCGTTTGTGTGCACATGAATTTTAACAATTTCCTCATCGGCAACACAGACAATCGAATCACCAATGGATTCCAAAAATGCCTTAAATTCCATTTCTTCTTTCCTTCCAAATGGCTTTTCAAGCATAATGATAAACTCGGTGCAGTAGCCAAATTTAATATCCGCCTCAGCAACAACGCCGGCATCTGCTCCCATGCTTGGTTTCTTAACAGGAGTGGCAGCCGGTTCCACATCGATTTTCACTTCCTTGCCAATCAACGCGGTATATGCACCTTCCAACACGGTAACAAGACCCTCTCCACCGGAATCCACAACACCGGCCTCTTTTAACACCGGCAAAAGTTCCGGCGTCTGTTCTAACACATCACGCATATGCATAATTACGCTGTTCATAAACTCTGCAATGTTATCCGTGCGCCCATTTAACTCAATTGCTTTATCTGCACCACCGCGGGCAACTGTAAGAATCGTTCCTTCTTTTGGTTTCATCACTGCTTTATACGCAGATTCTACAGCACGTTCAAAGGCTTTTGTCAAAACATCGACATCCACTTCATCAACCTTTGACACTTCTTTCGTGAATCCACGGAGTAATTGCGACAAAATAACACCTGAGTTTCCTCTTGCACCACGTAAAGAGCCACCGGAAATTGCTTTACCAAGCGATTTCATATCCGGATTTTCTAACGCTGCTACTTCTTTTGCCGCAGACATAATAGTCATCGTCATATTGGTTCCTGTATCACCATCCGGTACAGGGAACACATTCAAATCGTTTATTACTTCCTTCTTTGCATCGATTGCATTTGCCCCGGCAAGAAAACACTTTCTTACAAAAGAGGCATCCATCGTTTTTATAATCACAGTTTTCTCCTCCAATTTAACAGGCAAATTAGTTAATCACGCGTACGCCTTCAACGCATACGGTAATTTTTCCAACTTCCATGCCGGTATACTCTTCTACCTTATACTTCACATTATCAACAAGGTTTTGTGCAACCGCAAGAATACTTACTTCGTATGCCACAATAATATGAAGTTCAATCATCAGCTTGCCATCCGCCACACTAACATTCACGCCATGACGCAAGTTGTCCTTTTTCAACAACTTTACAAAGCCATCGCGTACGTTTACGGATGCCATACCAACAACGCCAAAACACTCTACCGCTGCGGAACCGGCATACTTAGCCAATACATCCTCATCTACAAAGATTTTGCCCATTTCGGTATCCATCTGACCTTTCATAGTAACCTCCAATCTGGTATCCCCTAACGGATAACTGCATAATTATTTTTATTTTACACTATTCTATAAAAAAAAGCAAATCCACATACTGCGAAACTTTTCCCATTTTCTGCATAGAATAGTAACAAAGACATCTATGCGGGTATCTTTTATGAAACGCTTAATCGGATTTATTCTGTTTTGGATTGGCATCGGTATGTGCATCATGCTTTTCATGCGGCACAGTCTGCTTGCCATCCTGATTATTATTGCCTGTCTTGTCCTTGGCTATAATCTCTTCACAAGCTGTGACTAAAAAAAGAACACATTCTCCTACTCTAGTATAAGAATGTGTTCTTTTTTTATGATGTACGGGTAAACCGCAACTACGCTCTTTCCACTTTACCAGAACGAAGGCATGAAGTACAAACATACATTTTCTTTGTACCACCGTTCACCTTTACTCTAACAGATTTCAAATTCGATTTCCAAATCTTATTGCTTCTTCTATGAGAGTGGCTGACAGCGTTACCAAAGTGTACGCCTTTTCCACATACTGCACATTTAGCCATGAAAAGCACCTCCTTCTGCTTAAACTTCGCATGTCTCTTCTATATGAAACAAAATATCTCTCACACACGACAACACGAATATTTTAGCAAAATTCCAACTATAATGCAAGCAAAATTTTTATTTTTTTACAAATTTTAAAATTTCCACAATTCTTACGGATTATTCCGCATCTTTTCCCGCATCGTGTGGCTGCTCTTTATTTTTCTTTCCGGCAAATTTGTCAACAAAATCCGGTACCATATCGAGAATCTTTGTGATACCGTCCTGGTTCTTCACATTGACAAGTTTGGACGTTCCGTCTTTAATTACTAACACGGCACTTGGCTGGATTTTACCGCCCATACCGCCGCCACCGTTGTTTTTCTTTTCAGTGTCGTTTGCAAATGCACCGGCAGCAACGCCAAAGCTCACATCCACAAGCGGAAGTACAATGGTTCCATCGTCAAAACGCACAGCGTCTCCCACTACGGTCTTTGTTGTGATAAATGCATCCATCCCCTTAAACAGGGATTCTACTGTGTTGGTAAAATTATTTTCTGACATTTTAAAAAGCCTCCTTTTTTAATCTATGAATCTGTTTCCACATTCGTTTCAATTCTTTATCCTGATACAGTCTCAAAAAGAGCCGTAAAAAATAAATCACCCTCATTCTGCCCTTTACAAGAAAATCAGCAGCCAGTCTTTTTTCCTCAAAGTCCGGTGTAACATAAACGCCCTCCTGATAAGCAATCGGGAACAAACTGATAAGCCCCGTAACAAGCCCCGTCGATGAAGGGTCGCCGGTTCCAAATGCAAATGTTCCTCTCACCTTTTTCGGTGCGAGATACTTAACTAACTCTTTTATTTCCCGATACAACCGTTTCAAAAGTTTCTTGTTTTGTTTCACACACTTCATTATACTGGATAGCCCTTGAAATGAAAAGTTTTTTTTGCTTTTCTTTTTCTTCGCTTTTTTGGTCCTGGAAAAAGTTTTCTTCTTCTTGTCCTTTCTTTGTTCCTTTTTTTCTTCCTGCGCTGCCAAAACCGGCTCGCCTGTTTCTTCTTTGTTATCCTGTAATGGTTCCGGCTCTTTTTCTTTCTCTGATTTCACCACGGTTTTTTTTACCGGTTTTTCATTTCCCATTCTCTTTATCGGAATACCAAACACAGAGAAAACAATCTGCTCCGAATCTTTTTTCTTTTTCACGGCAACAATAGACAAAAGCCAGCTCACCTTAAATGAATACTGGATTTTTTCATGGTTATCCCCTGCTGCCCGGTAGCGCACCGGCACACATAAAACAAGAGCCGTAAATAGTAAAACAAGTCCTAAAAGTATGCCAAGTATAATGAAAATCCATTTGAGTATTAATAAAAAAATCCACATAGGCACACCTCTTTTCTCTGTTACTTTCTACCCGGATAAAACTCCTTCTTGGCAAATACGTTCCTTGGGTTATATTCCGGATTCTCACGATATCCTTTTTCTAAAATCTGCTGCAGAATTTCGACAGCGGCATCATAATCCGAAGTCAGTGCCACTACATACATATCCACATGACGGTAGCGGCGAAAAAACAACTGGCGCGTCTGCATAATCTCAAATAAATTCTTATCATTCTGCGCCAAGGTAAGCACGACGTAACTCTTTTTCCATGGGCGCCGCTTTTCCACCCGTTTTTTGCACCGTTTCGGATTTTTTTCTACGGTTTCATCCATATATAAATTCTGATACCAGTAAATCATATCATGTCCACTCCTGCTCCTCGCGAATCAAGTCTGCTAACATCGTAAGTACCACACATTTTTCAGCCTTATCCTGACATCCCATCAGATTAACACGGATATAATCAAGTACCTCATCCGAATTTTGGAACGTCAATGGCAGTTTTTCAAGGACAAGTCCCATAATCGCTTTTTTCACCGGTTTTGACACCCGGCTTAACTTCTCGGAAAGTTCATTTACTAATTCATCTGTGCATTTTCTCACGTAAGAAAGGTCTGCTTTTTCCTCTTCCTCACCGGATACCGACAAGTCAATAAACAAACTGTCTGACAAAAGATTTGCCACTAATACAAAATCGTGGAACTGTCCGGCAAGACCGGTTTCCATTAATTCTTTCTTATAAGAACTGCGGATTTCATATAAAATCGATTCCAAATGACTGGATTTTTCAACACACTCCTCGATACTGCCCTCTAACGGCACTAACAGTTCTTCTTTTAACTCTCCTTGTGCCAATGCCTGCCAAACGTTTCTTCCCGCTTTTTCAATCCGGCTCATTTTCTCACGATAAGGAAGAATCAGTGCCATGGCATACACACCATTCACAACATTTTGCACTTCATAATAAAAGTCCGTAATCTCATGAATTTCTTTGGCTGTCTTTTCCAAAAGTGATACCAATTGATTGTATTTCTCGCCCTCTAATGACTCAAAATCGGTCTGTTCAAACGTTTGCAGGGCCTCTAAAATCTCTGGAAACTGATTTTCTTCCTGCTTTGGCTCATACAGCATCGCACTTGTACGCACCATATACAAAAAGCCATCCAGTGCCGATTTATCGCCATCCTGATATAACGTAAGTGCTTCACCAATCCGCTCAAACAATTTATTCTTTGTCATATGAACCGGAATCTGTCCCATAATCAAACGAATTTTATCAAGCGCCACCTTTTGATCTTTACTGCCAAACAAATACCCTTCTAACATTTTCATGTACTCTTCTTCCTCAAAAGCTGCCAGTTTCTCTGACAATTCTTTCTTGGAAAGATATTTTAATTCCATACGGTTTAACACATATTCATAACAAATCATGCGGTCCGTGTACGCAGTTAAAACATCCATTTTATCCGTAATTTCATCCCGCAGATGATTCATTTTTTCACCAAGTACCGCGAAATCGCAGGACTCATCCGCCAAACAGCCAATCGCCTGTTTTACCTGCGAGAGCATTTTCTCCTTCTCATCCGCATCTAACACCTGTATTTCATCTTCCAAAAGCGAATACGCAGAAAAAGTCATTTCAAGCGTTCCATAATCCACATATGTTTTTACGGCAATATCCGCATAATGTTTTAAATTTTCCTTTATATTTTTCCCGTTATGAATCTCTTGAATCAGTTTTCTCACGTTTTTATCCTTCTTTCTATCGTTTGTTTAGCTGACAAGCTGCCAGCCTTCCAGCCAGCGCAGTCCATCTCTTGCCATCTGCTCATAGATCGGCTGTCCGGAAAGTACCGGATAAAAAACTAAGAACAGGAAAAAGGCAACTGCCAGATAAACCATACACCATTTGAACCATTTTTTGTCCGCATCCACAAGTTTTACCATACCGTACACAATCATCATGGCGACAAATGGCACACTTGGAAAATAGTGATAGGCAAATGTACAGCGCGGCACTAAAATCCACGGTAATAATTGAACCGCATAGGCAAATACCATAAACAAGGCTTTTTTGTCTCCCCTTGTCACAAGCTGGTAAGCAATATACAAAGCCGACGCCACGCCAAGCACAATAAGGAACGGTCCATATAACTTCCATGAATCACCGCCTCCATTACTTGAAGACTGTTTCACAAACACACTCCACAAAGCAAGGAACACAAAGAATTCACAGCCGATACTCTGAAGCCATTGCGACGTTTTGCTTCCAAGTCTGTTCGAACGCCTTCTTCCAAATGGCAGAAGAATCAATATCAATGCCGGGATTCCTGCCCACCATACAAGCGGGTTACCAAAGGCACTGATACCCTCTTTCATACCATCCCGCAAAGTCTGGCAGTAATAATACATCGGTCGTATCATCGTCGGCCACTCATACCAGCTTGACTGCCATGGATGGGTAGCCTCCAGTTTGCTGTGGTATTCATACATAGCATGCTGATTATTCAACATTTTTCCGACCGTCTCAGCCACAGGATTTCCACTGTGGTCGCGAAGTGTATCCACAAGACCGGAAACAAATGTATTTTCCCATTTAAATCCTTCATAATTCTCATCTGTCACTTCATAGAAGCGCTCGGTGTTATCCTTTGCACTGTCCTCAAACGGAACATAGGAAGCAACATAAATCGTTCCTGCTACAAACACAAAGAAAATCACACAGAAACCAAGGGTTAAAAGAAGTTTCTTCTTAAATACTTCAATAATATGTTTATGCGCAATTCCTTCTGTTTCGCCCGTCGGATTTTTCTTCGCCAGATGGTACTCAAAAATACGCCAGCCCATAATGGCAAAGAAGAACACAGCAAGACCGGCAGACGCATATACTGCCGTCCATTTCGATGCACAGCCAAGTCCCATCATCACTGCACTTAAGCCAAGCGGGATAAAAGTCTTCCACAATTTTGTATCATAAAAACTTGTCTGGCTGTACTGATACATAAAGTAGAACATTGCTATAATAAAGAATGTTCCGTACACATCAATGGTAGCAATTCTTGTCTGCGTAAAATGCATAAAATCAAAAGTAAACAAAAATGTCAATGCACCGGCCGCCCACGTGCGGTTTTTGAACAAACGCCTGCCAAAGAAGTACATAAACGGAATCATCCCGATTCCAAACAGCACACCGATAATTCGCCAGCCAAACGGATTCATGCCAAACATGCGCACACCAAGACTGATAAATACTTTACCAAGAGGCGGATGTGTCCACTCATAATTGCTCATTCCATGCGCAATTTCATAAGCCGTTCTCGCATGATAAATTTCATCAAAATAAGTGCCGCTCCTAAAGGTAATTGCCTTTCGGTATCCATCCTGTTCATCAAACAAGGAATCTCCGCCAATATGGTCACGGATTTTCACCGTATTTCCATTCGTATCCGTCAATACCAGTTCATTCAAACTTGTATTATCCGAAAGTGTTGTCAAGCGGATATAGCGGTACGAATCATTGGCAAAAGAATAAGTATCGGCATTTTGCTGATTTTCCTCTGAAAGTCTGCTAAAGCCATCAGCCTCACCACTGACTACCGTTCCCACTTTCTGATACTGTGGCTCCTCACCATCATTTGCCGATTTTGCCACTTCCACTTCAAACCGCTGATTTGCTTTCTCCGTAGAGTAGCCGCGCAGCATACTAAAGTAACTATCTGCACCCAAATCTAAAGTCACGGTTTCTCCAGCTTTTTCAGCTTTCCAGACAGTCTCCGGCAAATCACTCTGCGGCTCAAAACAATCCTGCTCATCAAACAAATTCTTATATTCAGAAGCATTGACCGGTTTCATCCAGTTTCCGTCTTTGTCAAGAATCACTAATTCATTCAGCATAAAGGTATCAAAAAGCTGGTCTTCATCAACACTTAAGCGGATATAACGGTAATCTTTTGCCAGATTATAATCATCCGCGCCCTCTTCCTGAGATTCTTTGTCCCAAGTCTTTAATGCATCCCAACAGAACACACTTGTTGCTCTGACCGTGCCGACCATATCATAGTTTTTCCCGTCCTCTGACATTTCAAGCGTCATCATACGGTCTTCCTTCGCTCCAAGGAACGTATAAATCATTCCGATATCTTTTGCTTTACCAAGATCTAACACAATCTCGGAATTACCATTTTCCGGCTGCCAGTAAGTCTCCGGAGCCTTGGTATCACCCAAATCACGAAAAGCGAATACACTGTATAATACAAGAATTCCAAACAATACAATATAATCCCACTTTGTAAATTTAGGCATTCTTCTTGTCGCATGAATATGTTGTTTATAGACTTCTTCCGGTTCTTTCTCTTTCACCTTCGGATTTTTCACAAGATATGGAAGGGTGTTCCTTTTCTTCTTTCCTCCGGATACCTCTTTTAAATCCTCCATAACCGAAACAGAAAAAGAAGCATAAATCAAATAAGCAAACATTAAAATTGTAAGGACTGCCGTAATTCCAATTAACGGTCCGTTTGGTGCCGTATTTTCGTTTTCCTCGACATACGCCCACAAAACATGACCTACATTCAAAAAGTGAATTGCCGAAAATCCCACATAAGTAAAGAATAACTGTTTGGTCGGCTTCACCAAAAAGGCAGCCAACATAAGTACAAGTGCCGGGAATAAATATCTCTCATGCATACGCACTGAGAATAAAAACATATTGGCAAGAAGTACCGCCATGCTTGTAAAATAGCGGGAATTATCATCTTTTAAGCGGAAGAAAATCACGGCACTCAGTGCAACGGATACTAAAATTGCGAGTGTTCCCCACGAGCTTGCTGACACACCTAAAAATGAATTTGCCTGCGGCTGCCAGTTCTGTCCTAACAACGCCCAGAAATTGTATGCATTAATCGTCGCATACGGATACGAGCCCAACGTATTCACATACTGGCTGAACACTTTGTCCACACCAAACGGAAGGGTAAATACAACCATTGCCACAAGAGATAAAACGCCGCCTACTAAATCCCGAAACATTTTTTCTTTTGAAAAATCTTTTAAGAAAACCTGTTCAATAATTGTCCAAATCAAAAGCGGAGCAAACATAATCATCTGCGGTTTGATAAGAACTCCGGCAACAAAAGCAAAATACGCAAAAATACGCTTTTCTTCCATGCACAGATAGCAGACAAGCAACAGGAAAAAGGTAAATACACCATCCACCTGTCCCCATGCCGAAGAATCCAGAACAACGACCGGACTGAGCACGTATGTCGCTGACAAAATAAGAGAAGAACCTTCAGAAAATTTTCTCTTTGCTATCTTATAAAGCAGTGCCCCTGCACCAAGATCAAACAAAATCGGAATCAGTTTAATAACACATCTTCCGGCTCCTGTTGCAACATCCAGATTAAAGATGCTGCGCAGAGCCCCAATGCCCCACAGCATTGCCATATATCCGGGCGGATAATCCGTAAAAGAATCCGAATGATAGAAATTCCAGAATCCATCTTTAAAAATCATATCCGACCACGCACTAAAGCAGGTCATATCCGTTCCATGTCCTTCATACGCTGCCGCAAAAATCAGTTTTACAAGCAGCGCTGCCGCTAATACAAGCAGTAGATTAGTCCATGACTTTTTGCTGTCTTTGCGGTAAATCCGAATTCCTTCTACTTCATAGCGGAATTTTTCAAAATACAAAACAGCAAAAACTGCCACGGTTAAAACCGCTACTAACACTAACATTTGTACACTATTTGTCGCAATACCAAACAATCCCATTTTCCGACTCCTTCCTCCTTTTAATGATGCACATGCTCATGGGTAAATAAATGCTCTGAACAATACTCATAGTTTCCCTCACATTTGGAGCAGTAACGGAACTCTAACTGCGGAGAGTCCACATCCGTTCTGCCACAAATCACACAATGATGCCTTGGTACACTTCCCTGTGTGGGTGCTGTTTTTTTCTTATATTCCATCTTTCTCTTCTTCTGATGGTACGCCTGCTTTGGCGTAAGAGAACCACGTCCCATAAAATAGAAGATAAAAAAGTTTAATAAAAGAACCAAAATCACCGCTGCCGAATAATAATATCCACTCATCAGATAGCGGACAAACATATAGCCATCCATCAAAAGATATACAATACTCAGCCACTTTGCCTTAACCGGAATAATAAAATACACAAGGAACTGTGCATCCGGGAAAGCAAAGGCAAACGCTAAAAACATCGTCTGGTTCAAATCATCCATAATATTGGCGGAAAGCATATAATCCGTATAAGCAGTTGCAGCATTTGGCACTAACCCAAGTTGTAAAAACAGATAAAAAACAAATGTCATAATTACAACCAGTAAAAGTCCGCCAAAATAAAACAAATTAAAGCGGAAAGTTCCCCACATGCGCTCCAGATTTGTTCCAATCGAATAATACACAAAAATCCAGATTGCAAACCACAATAAACTAACCATGCCGGTACCGCCAAACTGTCCGGATGGGCTTAACACAAAGGTAAAAATACGCCAAACCTGTCCATGCAGAATACTTGCAATATCCAAACTCAGATACGAATAATAAAACATCGGATTCACAAGACTAATCAGAATTCCGACAATATTAACTCCAATGACATACCGCATCAGATTCGGAATGCCAAATTTTCCAAACCGTGTTCTCTCCAATCGGTCTAATAAACTCATAGTTCTTTTTTAACCTCCATTCAACAATCGTCTTTTCCCTATTAAAACAAATCTTTTTTGCGGAACAACAACGCCACAACACCGGAAATAATAAGCGTTAAAACAATAATGGTAAAAAATCCAAACGGCGAATGTCCAAGTGGAATATTATCAAAGTTCATTCCAAAGAAACTGGCAATCATCGTCGGGATTGATAAAACAATCGTAACCGTTGCCAAGAACTTCATTACAATATTTAAGTTATTGGATATAACAGACGCAAACGCATCCATCATTCCACTTAAAATTCCACTGTATATATTTGCCATTTCAATCGCCTGTTTATTCTCGATAATGACATCTTCCAATAAGTCCTCATCTTCCGGATATTTTTTAACGCGCTCCGTCCGCAGAAGTTTCTCTAAAACGACTTCATTTGAGCGCAGGGAAGTGGTAAAATAAACCAGACTTTTTTCCAGTTCCAAAAGTTCAATCAACTCACTGTTTTTCTGGGAAATATGCAGTTTTTCCTCAATCTGGTCACTTTTTCTGTCAATAATACGCAGATAACGCAGGTAGGAAGCAGCATTGCGATACAAAATCTGGAATACAAAGCGAGTCTTTTTGAATGTGTAAAACTCGCGTACTCTACGGTTTACAAATGCTTTCAAAACCGGTGATTCTTCCAGACAAATCGTAATAATATGCTCCTTTGTCATGTAAATACCAAGAGGAATCGTGACATACCGGTCTTTCTCATCAAGCGAAGGAATGTCCACCAAAATCATATTGTATCCATCTTCCAACTCGATACGGGAACGCTCCTCATCATCCAAAGGCGCCCGTAAATCATCCAAATCAATCCCGGTTTCTTCCTCCAAAAAAGCCAATTCTTCCTCATTTGGGTGAATGGCTGATATCCAACAACCCTCTTCTATTTTATCAAACACCACCATATCGTCTTCTATGGTTTTGTAAATGGAAATCATGCTTGTTCACCTTCCTTTCAAAGACAACGGCGATTCCCCGAAAACAAGGCATCGCCGAGTCTGACTAATCCATTTCATTATAAAGGTTCTAATAACCTTTGTCAAACCTTCTTTGGCACTTCAAAAAGGACATCTGCCGCGATAATAATCTGCTCCGGATTATTCATTTCAAAAAATTCTGCCATCGTTACACCGCACTCATTTAAAATGGCTCCGAGGCTTTTTGTTCCGTCTGCACGATAGACACAAGACACCTCTTTTTCTTCCTCTGCCTGTGCATTCTTTTCCTCCTCATAATCCTCTTTCTCTGTCTCCTGCTCGGTTGTCTCCACATTTTCCTGCTGAATTCCCCGTCCTGCCATCGGTCCGCTTCCACAGGGCATCGGAATGCAGATTTCCTGTCCCGGTCTTAAATTATACACATCCACATAAGGGTTTGCCCGCAGAATAAGTGCGAGCGGAACACGGTAGCGTCTGCTCAACTGGTAAAGATTATCGCCGGAGCGAATGACATGTATCATTCCATTACAAAAGCGTTGATTCATTTTCAGATTCCTGCCTTTTTTTATTATCCTATTCAAAAGAATGCCATTTGTTCTTTCTAATTTTGTTGCAAAACCATTCTTTTTGTCGTATAATAAGGTTTCGATAATTAGATAACAAAAAATGATTTTAATAGGAAACTTTAGGAGGTACTTATGAAACGAGTAGGTATCGATATTGGTTCAACCACAGTAAAAATTGCTGTGCTGGATGATAACAATAACATACTGTTTTCTGCCTATGAGCGTCACTACGCAAATATCCAGGAAACCTTACGTGCAATTATGGAACGTGCTTACAACGAACTTGGTGACTGTGACATCGCACCGATGATTACCGGTTCCGGTGGTCTTTCCATCTCAAATCACCTTGACATTCCATTTGTGCAGGAAGTTGTGAGCGTTGCTACTTCCTTAAAAAGTTACGCTCCTCAGACCGATGTCGCCATTGAACTTGGTGGTGAGGATGCAAAAATTATTTACTTTACCGATGGTATTGAGCAGCGAATGAACGGTATCTGTGCCGGCGGTACCGGTTCTTTTATCGATCAAATGGCTACCTTATTAAAAACAGACGCTGCCGGATTAAATACCTATGCAAAAGATTACCAGGCTTTATATCCGATTGCCGCACGATGTGGTGTATTTGCAAAGACTGATATTCAGCCTTTAATAAATGAGGGCGCATCGAAACCGGATCTTGCCGCTTCCATTTTCCAGGCTGTCGTAAACCAGACAATCAGTGGTCTTGCCTGCGGAAAACCGATTCGCGGTAACGTTGCTTTTCTCGGCGGTCCGCTGCACTTTTTAACAGAATTAAAACAGGCATTCATCCGCACTCTTAATTTAACCGGGGATGCCATTATTGCACCGGAAAATTCCCATCTTTTTGCTGCAAGCGGAGCAGCCATGAACTCGGAGGGAAAAGGCGCCACAACAATCGGTGCTTTGTTAAAGAAGCTTTCCGGCGAAATTAAAATTGAATTTGAAGTGACTCGTATGGAGCCTCTTTTCAAAGATGAAACTGATTACAATGAATTTATCGAAAAACATAACGTACACAGCGTAAAGAAGGGAGATATCTCCACTTACGAAGGAAATGTATTTCTTGGCGTAGATGCCGGTTCAACAACAACTAAAGTAGCTCTTGTCGGCGAAGACGGTTCCCTTCTGTACTCATTCTATGATAATAATAACGGAAGCCCACTGAAGACGACAATTAAAGCAATTAAGGAAATTTATGAACTGCTCCCGGAAAGTGCCACAATTGTGCGTTCCTGTTCAACCGGATACGGCGAAGCACTGATTAAATCCGCTTTGATGTTAGATGAAGGTGAAGTTGAAACCGTTTCCCATTATTACGCTGCTTCTTTCTTTGACCCGGATGTTGATTGTATTCTGGACATCGGCGGTCAGGATATGAAATGTATTAAAATCAAAAATCACTCCGTAGACCAGGTACAGTTAAATGAAGCCTGCTCTTCCGGCTGTGGTTCTTTTATCGAGACGTTTGCACGCTCGTTGAATTATGAAGTAAAAGATTTTGCAAAACTGGCTCTGTTTGCCGAAAATCCAATTGATTTGGGTTCCCGCTGCACCGTATTTATGAATTCTAAAGTAAAACAGGCACAAAAAGAAGGAGCTACGGTCGCAGATATTTCTGCCGGACTTGCTATTTCCGTTATTAAAAATGCCCTGTTAAAGGTAATTAAATTAACAGACCCGAAAGATCTCGGTAAAAACGTAGTTGTTCAGGGTGGTACTTTCTATAACGATGCGGTATTACGAAGTTTTGAGCGTGTTTCCGGATGTCAGGCAATTCGCCCTGACATTGCCGGTATCATGGGTGCTTTTGGTGCCGCACTGATTGCCCGTGAGCATTACGAAGAGGGAGAAATTTCTTCCATGCTCTCTTTACAGGACATTATCGAATTAAAATTTGAAAGTTCCATGACAAGATGTAAGGGATGTACCAATCATTGTCTCCTTACAATAAACCGCTTTACCGGTGGCCGTCAGTTTGTGTCCGGTAACCGATGTGAACGTGGCCTTGGCAAAGAAAAGACAAACCGTGACGTTCCAAACCTTTACACCTATAAAAATAAGCGTCTTTTTGACCACTATAAACCATTATCTGCGGACAAAGCATATCGCGGCAAGGTCGGAATTCCACGCGTGTTAAATATGTATGAGAATTATCCATACTGGTTTACTTTCTTTACGGAACTTGGCTACGAAGTCGTTCTTTCACCAGCTTCCAACCGAAACATTTATTCACTTGGTATCGAATCGATTCCAAGCGAATCGGAATGTTATCCGGCAAAGTTAGCTCATGGACATATCTCATGGCTGTTAAACCAGGGCGTTTCGTACATTTTTTACCCTTGTGTTCCTTACGAGCGCAAAGAATTTGATGAAGCGGGCAACCACTACAACTGCCCAATTGTCACTTCTTATGGAGAAAATATCAAAAATAATGTAGAAGAATTGGCAGATGAATCGATTACCTACCAGAATCCATTCGTCTCCTTTGAAAGCGATAAAATTCTTGCCGATGAGTTAGTACGCTATCTCGGCAAAGAAAATAATATTGATGCCGGCGAGATTCGAAAAGCTGCCCACAAGGCATACGAAGAATTGCAAAAAACAAGAAATGATATCCGCTTAGAGGGCGAACGCGTATTAAAATGGATGGCAGATAACAACAAGCGTGGTATTGTGTTAGCCGGTCGTCCTTACCATATTGACCCGGAAATCAACCACGGTATTCCGGAATTGATTACATCTTACGATATTGCGGTATTATCTGAGGACAGCATTTCCCATTTAGGAAAAGTTGACCGGCCAACGATTGCGATGGATCAGTGGATGTATCATTCCAGACTTTATGCCGCTGCCAGTTTTGTACGCACCCAGAAC
The DNA here is from genome assembly GCF_003477605.1 of Clostridium sp. AF37-5. Classification (GTDB taxonomy): domain Bacteria; phylum Bacillota; class Clostridia; order Lachnospirales; family Lachnospiraceae; genus Eubacterium_F. Next base: position 151,313 of record NZ_QUDR01000001.1, on the reverse strand, counting down.
AATCTGGATATGATTCAGCTTAACTCTTTTGGATGTGGACTTGACGCAGTAACAACCGACCAGGTCAATGATATTTTGACAAGTTCCAATAAAATATGTACGGTTCTTAAAATTGACGAGGTCAACAACTTAGGTGCCGCAAGAATTCGTATCCGTTCGCTTATTTCCGCTGTGAAAGACCGCGAACGCAAGGGAATTAAGTCATCTCCTCAAAATTCAGCCTATAAACGAGTTGAATTTACAAAAGAAATGCGTAAAAGTTACACGATTTTAGCACCACAAATGTCACCAATTCATTTTGACATTTTAATGCCGGCTCTTGCTGCCTGTGGTTATAATCTTGTCCAGCTTCCTACCGGCGTAGGCGAATTGGATTACGGCTTAAAATATGTAAATAATGATGCATGCTATCCGTCTCTTCTTGTAGTCGGACAGTTCATGAAAGCATTGTTATCCGGCGAGTACGATTTAAATAAAACTGCTTTAATCATTACCCAGACCGGTGGCGGATGCCGTGCAACGAACTATATCGGCTTTATCCGCCGTGCACTGAAAAAAGCAGGCATGGAACAAATTCCTGTTATTTCGTTAAGTGCCGGTGTGGAAACAAACTCCGGCTTTGACATCAATTACCGATTGTTAAAAGCCGCTATTCACAGCTTAATCTACGGTGATTTGTTTATGCGCGTCGTATACCGTACCCGCCCTTACGAGAAGGTACCGGGTTCCGTAAACGCTCTTCACGATAAATGGAAAAAAGTCTGTATTGAGGCTGTGAAAAAACCAAAGCAGTCGGAACTTAAGAAAAATATCAAACAAATCGTGAAGGAATTTGATGAAATAGAATTAGATGAAACAAAGAAAAAACCACGTGTTGGAATCGTTGGTGAGATTTTAGTTAAATATCTCCCTGCAGCCAACAATCATGTTGTTGAACTCTTGGAGGCTGAAGGTGCTGAAGCAGTCTGTCCGGATATGCTTGACTTCTTTATGTACAGTGCTTACGATAGTGAATTTAAGGCTGACCATCTTGGCTTTAAGAAAACCAGTAAGTGGCTTGGAAATGCTGCTATCTGGCTGTTAAATCAGTTCCGCAAGCCATACTGCAAAGCACTTGCTGAAAGCAAACGTTTTGAGGCACCACCTGAGATTCACGTACTGGCTAAATATGCAGAGCCTTTCGTATCTAACGGTAACCAGACCGGTGAAGGATGGTTTCTCACAGGTGAAATGATTGAATTGATTCACAGCAATGTGCCAAACATCGTTTGTACTCAGCCATTTGGCTGTCTGCCAAACCATGTCGTTGGTAAAGGTGTTATCAAACAGATTCGAAAGGCATTCCCAGATGCCAACATTGTAGCCGTTGACTATGATCCCGGCGCCAGCGAAGTAAACCAGTTAAATCGTATCAAACTGATGTTAGCAACAGCAAATGAGAATTTAAACAAATAAAAAGAATCACAATTTAGGAGTCTGCCAAAAGGCCGGCTCCTTTTTATTTGTAAGAAATAAGGAGTCTGCCTTAGCAAACTCCTTATTATATTTTGAATCATTTTGTAGATTCTTTTTCATTTACTTCTTAACTTAGTTCATTTTCTTTCTAAATACAATTACTCCGAAAATTGCTAATACAGACAATCCCATAACAATCATTGGGAACAAAAGATTTGTTGTATCTCCTGTTTCCGGTGCGGAATCAGATAATGGTACATCTTCATCCAACAAAGTAGTTGTTTTCTTACTGGTTGCTGATGCTTTTGGTGTATCCGGGTCTGTCAGCTCTTTACTTGCTCTCGGTGTGTCTTCATCAAAATCGAACAAGTTTGGAGTAGCTGTTGCTGTCACTTCCGGTGTCGGTGTTGCATCATCATCCGGAGTAGCCGTTGGTGTTACCTCCGGAGTAGCCGTTGGTGTTACTTCCGGTGTAGTTGTCGGTGTTACTTCCGGTGTAGCTGTCGGCGTTGCCGTTGGTGTTGGTGTCGGTGTTGCTGTCACTTTTGGTGTTGGTGTCGCTGTCACCTTCGGTGTTGGTGTCGCCGTTACTTTTGGTGTTGGTGTCGCCGTCACCTTCGGTGTCGGTGTTGCTGTCACTTTTGGTGTTGGTGTCGCCGTTACTTTTGGTGTCGGTGTCGCCGTTACCTTTGGTGTTGGTGTCGCCGTCACATTCGGTGTCGGTGTTGCTGTCACTTTTGGTGTTGGTGTCGCCGTTACCTTTGGTGTTGGTGTTGCCGTTACCTTTGGTGTTGGTGTCGCCGTTACCTTCGGTGTTGGTGTTGCCGTTACCTTTGGTGTTGGTGTTGCCGTTACCTTTGGTGTTGGTGTTGCTGTCACTTTTGGTGTCGGTGTCGCTGTCACTTTCGGCGTTGGTGTTGGTGTCACTTTTGGCGTTGGTGTCACTTTCGGGATTTTCTTTGAAATCATATGCCATTCGCCAGAATTGCTGACAACAGTATCACATACCAGCCATCCTTCGGATGTAGTACTCAAATTCACAAAAGCTTTTGGCGCAATTATCGTAGCTCTCATACCATCTGAGTTCAAATTCAAATTCGTCACATAAGGCATATTCCACACAACAGACTCTGCCATTTCCTCGTGTGTTTTACTTCCATTTTTTACAGTAATCTTATATTCCGGAATGCGAACATCATCTTTCAATGATACATTAAATACTAAGGACTGATTTGCTCGCAATGTGACCTTAACACCACCATTCTGAATTTTCCCTGCAGTGATATTTTCAACCATAGCATCCGCATCCACATATACAACTTCTTCATCAATTCCTGTAATGTCTACATGATAATTGTTCATGTCCTTAACATCTTTTGGTGTTGTGTAATCTGCCTTTTTCACAACAGATTCTGCATAGTTTGAAACAGATGCAAGCATTGCTTTAACTTCATCTTTCACACTTTCCTTTACTACTACATAAGGCGTCCCACGGAATTTCGTCTCTCCTACAACTTCTCCAATCCGAACCTCTCCGGAAGCATTTGCTTTGCTCTCAGAAATCGTGTTTCCGTTCCAATGACCATTCCCCTGGTACTTACCTACGGCAAAGTTTGTCTCCATATCTGCTGTCTGATTCAGATAATTACAAACAATTCCGTACTCAATGCAATCTCCCAAAAAAGGCTGATTATTTGACGCAAATGAAATTCCGCCAATTACCCCGATTGCAATTGCGATTGACGCCACAGCAACTGCTGCTTTTGCCCAAAAACTTCGCTTTAATCTCCTCATCATATTCCTCCAGTCTTTTAATCCTTTTAGTTTAATTTGTTACAAGATTAGTATAATTCTATACTTATCATTAAGGTAACATAAACCTATCACATATATCAAGAAGTTTTTTTCATTTTTTTACAATTTTTTAATGATATCAAAATTTCAAATCAGGAAACACTAGAAAGGCCGTTTTGCTATGAAAACATTCACTGATATCCATATAAAATAAGCCATATTTCACTATATGAAATAAGACTCATCCAGTTGAGTCTTATTCAAAATTCATTTTCTATTTTTTCAGGAATCTCCCACTGAATTGGAACTTCTCCATTCTTTATCAAAAAATCATTTGTCTGGCTAAAAGGTTTACTGCCAAAGAATCCTCGGTACGCCGACAAAGGGCTTGGATGAGGTGCTTTCAGCACAAGGTGCTTCGGATTTGTCAACATTTTCGCCTTTTCCTGTGCCGGCTTTCCCCATAAAATAAATACAATTGGTCTATCCTGCGTATTTAATTTAGCAATTGCCGCATCCGTAAACTCTTCCCAGCCGACACCACGGTGTGACATCGGCTTGTGTGCCTGAACCGTAAGCACCGTATTCAAAAGTAGAACACCTTGTTTTGCCCACGAAGTCAGACAACCGTGGCTTGGAATTTTGCAGCCTAAATCATCATGCAGTTCTTTGTAAATATTTTCAAGAGACGGTGGAATTGCCACCTGTGGTTTCACCGAAAAGCAAAGCCCATGCGCCTGTCCTTCATTATGGTAAGGGTCCTGTCCCAAAATCACAACCTTAACCTTCTCAAGTGGTGTGAGATGAAAGGCCGTAAAAATCTCATCCGCCTTTGGATATACAATTGTCTCACTATATTGTTTCCGAATAAAAAAGAATAAGTTTTTATAATATTCTTTGGAAAATTCTTCGTGCAATGCACGCTCCCACTCACCTGTCAAAGCACTCATAACAACCTCCCTCTTTTATAACCGTACACTGATTCCCCGCTCTTGCAGGTATTTTTTCAATTCAACGATTTCAAGTTCTTTAAAGTGGAATAGCGAAGCTGCCAAAACTGCATCCGCTTTTCCTTCCGTAAGGGCATCATAAAAATGCTCTTTTGTTCCTGCACCGCCGGATGCAATAACCGGAATTGAAACATTTTCAGAAACCGTCCGTGTCAGTTCAACATCATAGCCGTCTTTTGTCCCATCACAGTCCATGCTGGTCAAAAGAATTTCGCCGGCACCTAAGCGCTCTGCTTCCATTGCCCATTCCACGGCATCCTTTCCCATATCTACACGACCGCCATTTTTGTAAATTGTCCATCCACTGCCATCTGCCTGTCTTTTGGCATCAATCGCAACAACGACACATTGGCTTCCAAATTTATCCGCGGCATCTGATACAAGTGTTGGATTTAAAATTGCCGCTGAATTCACTGCAACCTTGTCCGCACCCTCGCGCAAAATCATACGAAAATCCTCAATCGTGCGGATTCCGCCGCCTACCGTAAACGGAATAAACACCGTTTCCGCCACTTTACGAACCATGTTCGCCTTTATCTCTCTTGCATCACTCGATGCTGTAATATCTAAAAAAACCAATTCATCTGCCCCTGCTTTTCCATAAGCAGCACCAACTGAAACCGGATCTCCCGCATCAATCAAATTAACAAAATTAACTCCCTTTACCACTCTTCCCTCATTTACATCCAAACATGGAATTACTCTTTTCGTAAACACCGAAATTCCTCCTATCTTCGTCTTATTCTATATGGAAACAAAATTCTTCAAAATTTCCAGCCCAACATCTCCGCTCTTCTCCGGATGAAACTGGGTTGCAAAAATATTGTCATGTTCCACTGCCGCATGTACCGGAACAATATAATCGGTTGTTGCCGCTACATCTTCAATATGTTTGGCTTTTAAATAATACGAATGAACAAAATACACATATACATCCTCAGGAATTCCTTTTAACAGTTTCGAATCCGGATTGATTTTCAAAGAGTTCCATCCCATATGCGGAATTTTATATCCCTCTTTTTCCGGAAATCTCACAATTTCACCGGGAAGAAGCGAAAGTCCTTTTACATCATGTTCTGACTCATCACTTCTCTCAAAAAACAATTGTAGTCCGAGGCAGATGCCCATAATCGGTGTACCGGATGCCGCCACATCCTGCAGCACTTTTGTCAGTTCATAGCGATTCATCTTTTCCATCGCATCCTCAAACGCACCAACTCCCGGCACAATTACATGATCTGCTTTCTTAATTTCTTTCACATCTCTTGTAATCACCGGATGTTCCCCAATATATTGTAACGCCTTCTCAACACTTTTAATATTTCCTGCATCGTAGTCTACAATTGCTACCATCGTTTTGTATCACCTCTGTCATTGTATTAGAATAGCCGACCGGAAAACCGGTCAGCTATCTTTTCATTATCTCTCATCTGCTTCATTTCTCTTCTGCCACTGCAAAAGAATCGCCTGCAAGCGGTCTGTGTATTCCTTTTGTGTCTCGGAAGCAATAATATTTCGTGCCTGTGATTCACTGACACCGAACTCATTGTACAGCTGATTTGCGAGTTTACTCTCCAATTCATTGTACTGGCTGAGCATATCATACTGCTCCGCTTTTGCTTTGTTTGCATCGTAAAGACGAATTCCACCAATCAAAGAATCCAGGGATTCCAAATACATCTTCATCTTATAATAATTCTGATAAGCATCATACTCACGCTGGAGCTGCATACACATACGCACCTTCTGTTTGAGTTCTTTCGACGAATCCGAAACAGAGACTCCTGCCAAAGAATCATAGGCGTTCTTATAATCCCGCTGTTCAAAAGAACTCTCCGCACTTTTTACGGATGTCGTATAAGAAAGTGCCTGACTGCCAAACACAACCGCTACACAGAGAAGTCCGAAAAATACCATAACAATCGCAGCACCAACCGGATTAATTCTGCCAACCACTTCATTAGCTTCCTGCTCGGCTTTTAATCGTTTCTTTTCTTCTTTTTCTGCCGCTTTTGCTGCTGCTTGTTCTGCCTTTGCTGCTGCTTTTTTTTCTTTTTCTTCTTTTGCCTGCTCTGCTTTTGCTGCCTTTTCCTCTGCTGTCTGCTGTTTCTTTTCCTCTTTCGCCGCTTTCTTCTCTTCAGCGTCAGCCTGCTCTTTCTCACGCTCTTTGGCTTCTTCCTCTGCGGACTGTTCCGTAATGATATTACCAAAAATACGTTTAAAGAAACCGTCTTTTTTCTCTTTCTCCTGCTTTATATCTTGTACATCTGCCTCTGTGTCATCTGAAACCACCAACGGCTCTCCGGACACACCAGCCGCTTCACTATCATCCAATGCCAAAGAATCCAGCGCCAAATCACCAAAATCATCACCGGCATCTTCATCCATCTGCGGAACAAATTCTTCCTCAATTTCAGGAAATTCCGGTGCCTCATCTGCCTCACTGTAATCCACAGCAGAAAGTGCATCATCATAAATATCATCTACAGATAAAGCATCTGCATCATCGGCAAATACGCTTTCCTCATCATCTTCCCGAAAAAGAGAAGTCTCAGCCGGACTTTCATCCATAGGCTCTGCTGTTTGAACCTCCTCCTCCGGCTGCGCTGCGGAATCCGACTCATCATAATCTTCATAATCCTGCGAAAGCAGTGCCAAAAGTTCATTTACATCCGCTTCTCCATCAGAAGCTTCTTCTGCCGGTTTCTCCTCCACCTGTTCGTCCATAACGGGTGCCGGTTCACCTGCATTTTCCGGTTCTTTCTCTTCATCACTCATGCTCTGCATCAATTCTTCCAGATAAGCCTCATCCATCTGTGATTCTTCATTTTTACAGTCTTCACACAATTCTTCGCCATCCGGAATTTCTTTTCCACATTTTCTACATAAGGTCAAATGTCACACCTCCTCTTGCCAAAGCACGAACTTCTTATTTAAGCAAAAGGTCCAGCTGATGAACCAATCTGCCAATCTCCGGTTTAGAAAGCTGGGCATCTACACCAAGTGCCTCTCCTTTACGTTTCATCTCATCATTTACCAAAGATGAAAAAATAACAACCGGAAGTCCTTCAAATCTAGGGTCTTCTTTAATTTTCTTGGTCAGATGATGTCCATCCATCTGTGGCATTTCAATATCCGTAATAACAAGTGAAATATCTTTTCCAATCACCGCACCATCTTTCATCATGCGGTCCAAAGTGTTCCATGCTTCCAGTCCGTTGCTTGTTGGAATCAAATGTGAATAGCCAGCCTTTGTTAAGCATTTCTTCAACATCTCAAGAAGCAGCGGTGAATCCTCCGCAAGAAGGATTGTGTAATCAATACGGGAGCGCTCACCCATTGCCTCAATCTCAGACAGCTTAAGTCCCGTTTCCGGATTAACTTCCGTAACAATTTTCTCAAAGTCAAGAACAATAATTATTCTTCCGTTAATCTTTGTAATGCCGGTGGCTACCCCTTTACCATTTCCACTAATGGTAGAGTCCGGTTTTGCGATGTCTTTCCATGATACACGGTGAATACCAAGCACCTGCTGAACATGAAACGCTGTGTGTAGACGGTTAAAATTCGTAATAATATACATATCATGAGATGTGTCAGCGCTTGGCTGAACACCTAACGCTTTCGCCAAATCAATTACGGTAATCAGCCGTTCTCTCGGCATGAAGATTCCCTCTATGTACTCATGTGCATTCGGCACCATCGTTGGCTCTTGATACGGACAGAGTTCATTAATCTTTGCCACATTGATTCCATAATGCTGATTACCAACCACAAACTCCAATAATTCAAGCTCATTGGTACCACTCTCTAATAAAATTCCTGTTTCTACTGCCATTGTCTCTCTCCTCCTTACTCCATGTCATCAATATCATCAAACTGACCGGCATCTGCATAAAGCCCCATTGTATGAAGGGTTCTGACTTTGCGCCGTTCTTGTTCTGCGGTAACTAAAATGACTTCTTTTTTTTCCTGATACATAAACGCCTCCTACTTCATTTTCACTGATGCTTTACTATTCCCTTCTTCAATCGACAAATCAATTGTAGAAGCGTTTGTCGCATTTTTATCTACCTGAAATACTAACACTGCCTTCTGTGACTTTCCTTTCGCAATCACAGTTTCCAAATAATCCAGTTGATTCTCCAATAAACTAATCTGTGGAGAATAAGTTGTTCCGTCCACATTCAGCTGATAGGTGATTTTTCGTCTGTCAATCAGTTTAACCTTTTTTTTCGCACCGGAATTATTTTTTAGTGAAAACTCTGCAACAAGTAGTTTTTTCCCCTGTTCGGCACGAATCTGTGAACTTCCGTATTTATCTGCCAGACGATAAGAAGTATACAAAATCGAAACACCTTTCAGATGATATAAATCATCTAACGATACTTCCTTTTTGGAATCTTCCGGTGTAGCTGCTGTCTGTTCCGGCTGCGATTCCTGTGGTGCGTCTGATGCCTGTGCAGCTGCCGATGTTGGTGTCGGTGTCGCCGGCATCGGTGTCGGCGTTTCTGTAACCTCTTTTTCTTCTTTTGCGATAAGCCGGTACGGATATTTGTCAGAATTTTGGAGCAAAACACCTGCTGCGTACTCCGCAATTTCATTTTCCTGCTCCTCAGACAAATTTTTTATATCCGCACATCCGGTAAGGGATAGAACGGACACAGCCAAAACGGCACATAAAAAACGTATCTGTCTCAAAAAACCCCTCCTTTTACAATTAAATCCAGTTTATTTATTATAGCACATATCCCGTCCATCAATCAACACTTTTCACGTCAAGTTCAAACCAAAATTCGACACCATTGTCATAATTTTTCACACCAAACTTCTGATTATGGGCATCCATAACGGCTTTTACGATAGATAAACCAATTCCATTGCCACCATATTCTCTTGTCCTTGCCTTGTCAACTTTGTAAAATTTCGACCAGATTTTATCCATATCTTCCTCCGGAATCGGATCTCCGGTATTGAATACGCTGGTGCATACATGGTCACCTTTCCGAATCGTCTTAATTTCAATTTTATTCTCGTATTTCACATGATTAAGTGCATTGCTCACATAATTGCTGACAACCTCCTCAATCATATACTCATCTGCCCAAACCATAATTGGTTCCTCATCCGGATGATATGACAACGTAACTTCTTTCTGACGGAACAAAATATCAGAGGAATTTACTATCGACTGAATTACACTTCGCAAGTCAAAATGTTCAAAATGAACCTGGTCATTTCCAAACTCTAACTGATTTAAACTCAGTAGTTTTTTTACCATCTTGTTCATCTTGTCAGCCTCGTCCACAATGACTTCACAGTAAAATTCACGGCTTTCTGCATCATCATTAATATTTTCCTGCAATCCTTCTGCATATCCCTGAATCAAAGCAATCGGCGTCTTCAGTTCATGCGAAACATTCGCCAAAAATTCCTGCCGCATCTGCTCCTGCTCCGAACGCCTCTGTAAATCCAGCTGCAATTCATTATTCGCTGTCTTTAATTCGGAAATGGTTTTCTCCAAGCGGTCTGACAAAGCATTCATACTGTTGCCAAGCACTCCGATTTCATCATCACGGTTATCTTTATAACGAGTTGAAAAGTCAAGTTTCTGCATATTTTTTGCATGAGCTGCCAAGCGCAGAATCGGCTTCGTATATTGATTGCTGACAAAATACATAATAAATACGCCGGCAATCATCACAATCATTCCGACATACAGCATAAACTGATTCGATACACTGGCACTTTCCTGTATACTCTGATAATTACTACGCAGATAAATCCAGTAATTATCGGGCATCTTTCCTGTGAGTTCCAAAAAATTAGAATCTACTCTCGTGTCATACACATTATACATCGAATAATTTGCTGTCTGTGTAATCATTTTACAGTTATCGTCTAGCTTTTGCCCAAAATAAATTGATTTTACGTACTTATCAAGTTGGTTTTTTGTTACCTGCTGCAAACGCTCACTGTCACTCGGATATACATACGCTAATTCCGCGATATCACCAGACCCTTGGTAAACCCGAATCTGCACAAGATAAATGCTCATGTTGGTATTGCTCGAAAGCTGGTCTAACTTATCATAAATTGTATCTTTTTGCTCGCTGTCCATCTTATTCCAATCCACATTTTCACAAATATTGATAACACGCGAATAAACGCCCTGCATCTGGCTTACCTTATTGGACTGATAAAAATATGGCAAAAGCACAACGTTTGCAAGACTGATAACACCGATAATAATGACAATGGTAACGACAAAAATCGCTACCAGTCTTGTTTTCATGGAACGCTTCAAGATAATCACTCCATTTCCTATACTTCAAATTTATATCCCATACCCCAGATTGTCTTAATGTACTTTCCTTTTTCACCCATTTTACTGCGGAGTTTCTTCACATGGGTATCAATCGTTCTGGCATCACCAAAATAATCATAGTCCCACACGTGATTCAAAATCCGTTCACGTGAAAGGGCAATATCTTTGTTTTCCATAAAATAGGAAAGCAACTCAAATTCCTTGTAACTCAAATCCACTTTCTCACCATCAATTATAACTTCATGTGCGGAGCGGTTTAACACAATTCCGCCATATTCGAGATTTTTCTCATTTGCCGAATTGGTTCTGCGAAGCAGTGCCTCCACACGCGCCACTAAAATCTTTGGACTAAATGGCTTTGCAATATACTCGTCCACCCCAAGTTCAAAGCCACGCAGTTCGTCATTTTCCCCGCCACGTGCCGTCAGCATAATAATAGGCACTTTGGAGTACTGGCGGATTTCCCTGCAGGTTTCCCAGCCATCCATCTTTGGCATCATAACATCCAAAATCACAAGAACAATGTCCTTATTCTCCATAAAAACATCTACGGCTTCTTCACCGTCTGCCGCCTCTAACACACGAAAATTCTGCTTTGTCAAAAAATCGCGTACCAATTTTCTCATACGCTGTTCATCATCTACGACTAAAATTGTATTTCCTGCCATATATAAACTCCTTTCACTGATTCAGACTGTCCTCTTTTTGCTGAAGACGTTCTTCCCATTTTTCATATTTGTCAATCAAATCTTCTTCCATATTAGCCTTATAATTTGTAAAATATGTGAAAATTGAGTATTCAAATCGAAAATTTATTACGACAAAACCAATCAAAAGAACAACTGCCGCAAAAAGGGCAATTTTCAGTTTCTTATTCAGTAACTGCTGCCCTTCGTACAATCGCTTCCACTTTGCTTCTTTTCGTGATGTCTGAGCAATAACATCCGGCTTTTTCTCATTTTCTTCCTTAATTGGAATTGGCGCTAAAGACTGCTCACTCACAAGTCCGCTTTTCCCAATAAAATGCCGCAGTTCCATCAAAAAATTATAACCGGCCATCGTATGAAACATCTTGTCTGACACGCATTTATTATAAATTTTCAAAGCGATTTTCGGATTTTTCAAATCCGCTGAGTGAATCAGTTTTTTTATCTGCTCTGCTTCTTTTTTCGTCTGTTCATACGATTCACGGCTCTCAAAAGAATACTGGTTTGTTACATAATTTTCAGCCATATAAATCCCCGCCTTTATTTCATCTTTGAATTTTTGCCAAGATACTCTTTTACTAATTCAATAAGCATATCATCTCTCGGATAACAGCTCTGTTCTTCGAGATATCTTTTCTCCATTGCTTTCAAAGTCTTGTCCTCTTCTTCTTCCGGCTCTAAAAACGCCAAAAGAAAACGCTCATAATCTGCATCCGATAATGTAAGCCCCTCTTTTATGGCAATTGTCTTTGCTGTCATACGCGCTTTCACCTGATCGTCAGCTGACGACTGAATATCTTCATCCGTCTGACCTAATGCACCGATAAATTCTTCATACGATTGCCCACTTACTTTGGCAAAAACCTGATACGAACGTTTCTGGTCTTTGTATGCCTGTTTTCTGGAACCTGCCGGATATTTTTTCACGTTACATTCTTTTAATAAATCCTCCCATACCGTATCACCGATTCCCTCTCTGTTTTCTTTCTCTTCCTTCGCTTTTGCATACGTATAATACGCTTTTACGTTCGGATATTTGTTTTTCGACATCTTTTTCGCATATGCATCGTTAAACTTCGCATTCACCTCAACGGAAAAAGTAATCGTTTTCCCCACCACGTCCGGATCTGCATCATCCTCTGCAAATGTTACATTCAGATTATATGTCTCTCCTAATTTCAAGCCCATCAATCCGCGTTCAAACGCCGCATTAAACAAATTTCCTGCACCAACTTGAATCACGGCACCGCTCTCACTCAAATCATCGGATGGCTGGTCGTCGACATAGCCTTCGTAATCCAGAGAAATCCAGTCACCTTTCTCTACCCGCTCTCCATCGGCCACCTTTTTCTTCCAGTCCTCTGCCTCCAATAAAATTGCCTGATAAACTTCCGTCTCGGTCGGCGTAACGGTAACCGTTCTCCCCTTATATTTACCAAGTTCCAACATATTATTTTTTGTATAGTCGACTAGCTCTCCGTCCTTCATTTCACCCTGTGCCCGTATTTCTTTTTCCTGCGTTCTTGTCTGTGTGTTCGTTTGCTCCTGCTTATCTTTTTCTCCCTTATATCCAAAATAAAAACCGACGCAAAACCCAATCACTGCCAATACAATAATTACAATCCATGCTTTTTTCTTCGCCTTCATAATATCCTCCAGTACATTTTTCTATTGTCATTCTAGCACAAAAGTGTGACGAAAGAAAGAATATTTGCGTAACCCCTTAGCGGATACGGTTGCTCCGCCTCCAAATTTTTCTTTTCTCCGCTTCTTTTATTAAATAATCGCGGAATGCCGGATGAGCAATACTCACCAATGCTTCCGCACGTTCCCAGGTCGAACGCCCCTCAAGGTTCACAACTCCGTATTCCGTTGCCAGAAAATAAACCTGGCTGCGCGGCGAAGTGATAATATCGCCATTAAACTGCGGACGAACACGTGAATGAGTCTGTCCATCCTTGTCCACATACACACTGCTCATACAAATAAATGCCTTGCCACCACGTGAAGCCGATGCACCAATCAAAAAATCCAACTGGCCGCCGGTTCCGCTAATCTGCCTAACCCCGGAACTCTCTGCCGCCACCTGTCCATATAAATCAACGGCAACACAACTGTTAATCGACACCATATTGTCAATCTGCGCGATCACACTTGGGCGGTTCACATACTCAAGCGGATATGCCGCTACTCCCGGGTTATTATCTAACCACTCATACAGTGCGTTGGAACCAATGGCACATCCAAATACACCTTTGCCCGGCTCCAGTTTTTTCTTTCGATTTGTCAATTTTCCCGCCAAATACATTTGCAAATACGCATCCGAGCAAAGTTCCGTATGCATCCCCAAATCTTTCAAATCCGATTTTGCAATAATTTCTCCTAACGCATTTGGCATACTTCCAATCCCAAGCTGCAACGTCGCTCCATCCACAATATGCGGAATCAGGTATTTGGCAATCTGCCTGTCAATTTCCGTCGGTTCCAGTGCTTCCATATTAACAAAAGGCTCATGCTCCCCTTCCACAATATAATCCACATCCGAAATATGAATACATTCGTCATAACCGCCACGCACCTGCGGAAGATTTTCATTTACTTCCACAATCACAATGTCTGCCATGCGGGCAATCGGTGCGGCAACACCGGTATTTACCGAAAAATTAAAATACCCGTGTTTATCCATCGGAGCCACACTGACCATAACAACATTAACGTCTAAAAAGTATTCATAATAAGCAGCATTGTTATGAAAAACCATCGGAATATAATAGCAGAGCCCTTTATCGCAGAGCCTTCTCTCATACGCCGAGCAGTGCCAGCTGTGATACACAAAATGCTCCTGCGTCTCATCGCATTCTGCCACCGCAATTGGTCCCGCCATCAAATTCCCACGGATTTTCACATCATGAAGTTCGTCTCTTCTTTTGGCAAGTGCCCGGTCTAAAAGAATCGGCTTTCCAAGACAACTCGTATAATCAATCCAGTCACCGTCTTTCACAACAGCAACCGCTTCCTCCGGACTTCTCAGTTTTTGCCTATATTCATTTCTAAAATCCTTCATCCATTCCCCTCATTTCTTATGACAGCCCATGTGGCCGTTTCTTTCCATTTTCATCCACTGTCACAAAAACAGCACGCCCGGTCAAATGACTCTCACCGGTCAGAAAATTCTTTCCTTCTACCAAAATCTCAATACTTGTCACCCCGATTTTTGATACCTCATAATCCAATTGCAGTATCATACCACTTACGACTTCTTTTTTTATCACCACTTCTTTCAGTGCGGCAAGTACAACGTGCTCATTCGTTCCTAACTTTTCAGTCACACCAATCATCGCAGCTTCCGTCACCCACTCCGATATATAGCCGGCGTATAAAGTCTGGTGATGGTTCATAAATTCAGGTCTGACAAAATGTCTTGTTGCTACTTTCATCATTTTCCCTCGTTTCTATGCAACAAGAGACCTTACACATACGCATAAGGTCTCCTGCCAAAATCTAGTTTCTTTTATGCCTCTTTGGCATTGATATAATTCATCAAACCTTCTGCCTTGATGATTTTCTGCATAAACTCAGGGAATGCCTGGCCTTTGTAAGACTCACCCTTTGTTTTATTTGTAATGATACCACTGTCGAAATCAATTTCCACTTCATCACCGGCTTCAATGCGCTCAGATGCCTCTTTACACTCAATAATCGGAAGTCCGATGTTAATGGAGTTGCGGTAGAAAATACGAGCAAATGTCTCTGCAATTACACAGCTTACCCCCGATGCCTTAATGGCAATTGGCGCATGCTCACGGGAAGAACCACAGCCAAAGTTTTTCTCCGCTACAATGATATCACCTTTTTTTACCTGATTTACAAAATCTTTATCAATATCTTCCATACAGTGTGTAGCAAGTTCTGCCGGATCCGAAGAATTCAGATAACGGGCAGGGATAATTACATCCGTGTCCACATTGTCACCATATTTAAATACTTTACCTAATGCTTTCACAATCAATTTCCTCCATTTCTTACAAGCCAAGTTCGGATGGCTCTGAGATTTTACCGGTAATGGCACTTGCTGCGGCAACTGCCGGACTAGCCAAATATACTTCTGAATCCACATGTCCCATACGTCCAACAAAGTTACGGTTTGTTGTGGATACCGCACGCTCACCTGCTGCTAAGATACCCATGTATCCGCCAAGGCACGGACCACACGTTGGTGTGCTGACAACAGCACCTGCCTCGATAAAGGTCTGCACAAGTCCTTCTTCGATTGCCTGTAAGTAAATCGCCTGTGTGGCAGGAATCACGATGCAGCGGATTCCTTTTTTTACTTTACGTCCCTTCAAGATGCTTGCGGCAACACGCATATCCTCGATTCGTCCATTTGTACAGGAACCAATGACAACCTGGTCGATGACTACTTCGCCGGCTTCTTTTACGGTCTTTGTGTTTTCCGGCAGATGCGGGAATGCTACCGTAGACTCTAATGTATTCAAATCAATGGTAATCGTCTCATCATACTCGGCATCCTCATCCGGCTCATAAATTGTATATTTCTTTGTCGAATGTTCTTCCATATATGCAATCGTCTTTTCATCAACCGGGAAAATACCATTTTTGGCACCTGCTTCGATTGCCATATTGGCAATGGAGAAACGATCATCCATAGACAAGCTCTTTACACCCTCGCCCATAAATTCAAGAGAGCGGTACAACGCACCATCTACGCCAATCAATCCAATCAGATGAAGGATTACATCTTTACCGCTGACCCATGGCTTTAACTCACCTTTTAATTCTACCTTAATGGCAGATGGTACTTTAAACCATGCCTGTCCGGTAATCATGCCGGCACCCATGTCGGTACTTCCGACACCGGTGGAAAAAGCACCCAGTGCACCGTATGTACAAGTATGGGAATCTGCTCCAATACATGTCTCACCGGCAACAATCAAACCTTTTTCCGGCAAAAGGGCATGCTCAATTCCCATCTCGCCAACTTCAAAATAATTTGTAATTCCCTGTGCTTTTGCATATTCGCGTACACATTTGCAGTGTTCTGCTGATTTAATATCTTTATTCGGTGCAAAATGATCCGGTACAAGTGCAATTTTGTCCTTATCAAACACCGTCTTTTTATTCAATTTCTCTACTTCATGAATCGCTACCGGTCCGGTAATATCATTTGCCAGTACCAAATCCAAGTCTGCCTCAATCAACTGACCCGGTACTACCGACTCCAGTCCTGCATGGGCCGCAAGAATTTTCTGCGTCATCGTCATACCCATCGTTCATTCCTCCATTCTTTGTGTATAAGTTCTTAACATTCACTATCATAACAGAAAAACGGCGTTCTGTAAATTATGTTCCGTCTAAAAATTTACAAAACCACCGTTTTTTAATTATTTTGTACCGGTTGAACCAAAGCCGCCCTCACCGCGCACTGTATCCTCTAACTCGGATACTTCTTCGTACTCCGCAAAAATATAAGGAGCAATCACCATCTGTGCCACGCGCTCGCCGCTTTCAATCGTTATATCTTCGTTTGAATGATTGTGAAGCGCTACCATAATCTCGCCGCGGTAATCGGAATCCACCACACCAACTTTATTGGCCGGTGCCAGTCCTTTTTTACACGCCAGCCCGCTTCTTGCATACACAAGTCCGACAAGTCCTGTAGGAATTTCCATCGCAATCCCGGTATGGACAAATTCCGTTGCTCCTTTTGCAATGGTAAGCGGTGCATCCAGACACGCATACAAATCCGCACCCGCCGCAAATTCCGTTCCGTAATGCGGCATCTGTGCTCTTTCGTCTAATTTTTTAAATTTTACTGTTGTTTTATTCATTTTCTTCCTCACTATTTATTGTATCTCACGTTCCCAGTGAACAATTTCTCCGGCATCTAATGTCTTTTTTACATCAATAATACGCTGATTATCGGAACCACGGAAATTGATTTTCAGATTTTTTCTGTCAATCATAAACTCTCCATCAACCACAATATCAAGATAGGATACAATTTCTTTTGTCACTTCCGACTCTTTACACATTTTATCTAAGACATCTTTGTCAAACAAATAACCGGTATAGCACCAGATATTTTTCTCCGGATATGTCTGTTTTACCACGCGAAGCAATGGAAGAATCCCCTCCTGATTGACAGGTTCCATCGGCTCACCGCCAAGCAGGGACAAACCGGCAATATAATTCGGTTTTAAATACTCTAAAATCCGGTCGATTTCTTTTTGCGTGAAAAGATTTCCATAATGGAAATCCCATGCTTCTTTATTAAAACATTCTTTGCAGTGATGCGTGCATCCGCTGACAAACAAAGATACACGCACACCTTCACCATTTGCTACATCGCAGTATTTAATATCTGCGTAATTCATTTTCTTTCATCTCCTCTTTACAGATGGAGTACGCGGGCATTAATCTCCTTGGTTTTGCCCACATTCCAGAAATTCTCACCCAGATACCCACAGGTTCTTCTTGTTACGTTCATTTTGTCATGGTCTTTATTTCCGCAATTTGGACATTCCCACTCAAGATTATCATTAATAATAATCTCGCCGTCATATCCGCACACATGACAATAATCCGATTTTGTATTAAATTCAGCATACTGAATATGCTCATAAATATATTTAACAACTTCTTCCAGTGCAGGCAGGTTGTTCTGCATATTTGGCACCTCTACATATGAAATCGCACCGCCGGAAGAAATAACTTGGAACTGTGCCTCAAATTCAAATTTACTGAAAGCATCAATTTTCTCACGCACGTCCACGTGGTAGGAATTGGTATAATATCCTTTATCCGTTACATCTTCAATCTCACCAAAGCGTTTTTTATCAATTTCAGCGAAACGGTAGCAGAGGCTTTCTGCCGGTGTTCCATAAAGTCCAAAATGGATTCCGGTTTCCTCCTTCCATGTATCCGTTGCACGGCGCAGACGGTTCATCAGCGCTTTTGCAAACTGACTTCCCTTTTCCGTTGT
This sequence comes from Clostridium sp. AF37-5, assembly GCF_003477605.1. Lineage (GTDB taxonomy): Bacteria > Bacillota > Clostridia > Lachnospirales > Lachnospiraceae > Eubacterium_F. The sequence continues at coordinate 133,016 of NZ_QUDR01000001.1, read as the reverse complement.
CTGACTCTCGCCGGTCATCAGTTTCGTAACTTCATACAAACCGATGTATCCAAGAGAAATCGTGGAATAACCGCCATGTAACAATTTATCGATTTTCTCTCCTTTTTGCAGACGTGCAATCGCACCATACTGCCAGTGAATCGGACTGACATCACTGGTTACACCCTCAAGCGCACGGTGGCGGCACATCAAAGCTTCAAAGCAGAGCGACAATCTTTCTTCCAAAAGCTGCCAAAAATATTCCATATCGCCTTTTGCTAAAATACCAATCTGCGGAAGGTTTAAACTGACAACACCCTGGTTAAAACGTCCCTCAAATTTATAATTACCGTTTTCATCTTTCCACGGTGTAAGGAAACTGCGGCATCCCATGCAGCTAAATACATTTCCTTCATAATTTTCACGCATTTTCTTTGCGGATATGTAATCCGGATACATTCTCTTTGCCGAACAGCGGACAGCAAGTTTTGTAATGTAATCGTACTCACCGCCTTTTAAGGCATTGTGCTCATCTAATACATAAATCAGTTTCGGGAACGCAGGTGTCACATAAACACCTTTTTCGTTTTTAATTCCCTCTAAGCGCTGACGAAGAATCTCTTCAATAATCATCGCATTTTCTTTGATGTATTCATCCTTTGGATCCAAATTTAAAAACAGTGTTACAAATGGAGACTGTCCATTCGTTGTCATCAAAGTATTAATCTGGTACTGAATTGTCTGCACACCGGAGCGGAGTTCGTCATTTACACGTTCTTTAACAAATTCTTCAATTACATCCGGCGCAATTTTCCCTGCATAACGCTCGGTATAATGCTTGCGGTACTTGTCCGCACTCTTTCTCAAATATTTGCCAAGGTGTCTGGTGTCTACCGACTGACCGCCGTACTGACTGCTTGCTACAGCTGAAATAATCTGTGTCATAACCGTGCAGGCAACCTGAAAACTCTTTGGACTCTCAATCAGTTTTCCGTTCATCACTGTACCATTATCAAGCATATCCCCAATATTAATCAGACAGCAGTTAAAAATCGGCTGAATAAAATAATCCATATCGTGGAAATGAAGCACACCGTCTTCATGCGCTTTTGTGATTTTCTCCGGAAGAAGAATACGCTTTGTCAAATCTTTTGACACCTCTCCGGCAATCAAATCGCGCTGGGTACTTGCCACATATGCATTTTTATTTGAATTTTCCTCCATAACATCTTTGTTGCTGTTTTGGAGAAGACTCATAATCGAATCGTCTGTGGTATTGGCTTTACGAACCAGTTCTCTCGTATAACGATAAATAATATACTTTTTCGCAAGGTCAAACTTTCCTGCCGCCATTAATTTCTGCTCAATGATATCCTGAATATCTTCCACCTGCATCGTATCACGTTTCATATTCTCGATACCGGCAACGATGCCATCAATCATGTCATCATTAACCCTTTCAAACGTATCCACTTCTGCATTTGCCTTCCGTATTGCAATCAATATTTTGTTTCGGTCATATTCTACGGTTCGGCCATCCCTTTTGATTACCCTCACTTTTTGTACAACTCCTTTCAATCCGTACCAATACTAACGTTCATAATTTTTCCTACAGGAATCATTATACCAAATGAGGTATGCATTGTCTACTATATATTGTAATTCTTTTGTATTTTTTTTGCAGTATGCACTATATCATGTGTTTTTACGGAATATAAAAATAAGAGCCGGAAATTCATCCAAAGCCCTTATTTTACGTTATTCCACACTCAAATCTGGTGTAAGAAAATATGAAAAGCAACCGGTATCGGATATTTTTCCTGGACCTCTGACAAGTCACAAAGCAAAAGCCCATGCACTACATCTTGTGGTTTTCCTTCCGGAAGAATAATCTCATAACCGCGCATGTGCCACTCCACATGGGAGAAAATATGCTTGCCGCTCTTTAATCGTTTTACCGTCACCTCACAGGATACGGTTTCTGACAAATACTCTTTCACCTGCTGCATCGTCAAATGTCCTTCTTTTGATGGAAATTCCCACATACCGGCTAATAGCCCTTGATTTGGTCGTCTTACAATTCCAATCCGGTCACCCTGCCGGAATACAAGGACTGTCTTTTTCTCGATACGGCGCTTTTTCTTCTCCGCCTTTTTCGGCAGTTCCATCTCACGCCCTTCTTTGTGGGCAAGACACAAATGAGAAAGCGGACATTTTTCACAGAGTGGTTTCCCATTTGGAATGCAGATTACTTCCCCGAGTTCCATCAGTGCCTGATTAAATTCGCCCGGACAGTCCTTTGGCATAATGGCACGAAGTTGTTTTTCCATCTTAGTCCGAACCAACATCTTCATAATATCTTCATCGCAATTTAAATACCGCATCGTAACACGAAGCACATTGCCATCCACCGCCGGCTCTGCTAAGCCGTAAGCAATGGATGCAATCGCCCCCGCTGTATATCTTCCGATTCCCGGCAGTGAAAGCAGCAAATCATAATCGGCCGGCAGCCTGCCATCATACCGCTCCACCAAAAGAGAAGCTGCCTTCTTTAAATTGCGTGCGCGGTTATAATATCCAAGTCCTTCCCACAATTTCAGAAGTTCTTCCTCCGAAACTGCTGCCAGAGAAGGAATATCCGGCAGACACTTTGTAAACCGGTCATAATATGCTTTTGCCGCTTCTATTCTTGTCTGCTGGAGCATAATCTCCGACAGCCATACATGATACGGCGTAGCATCATCCCGCCACGGCATACTGCGTTTTTCCTTTTCATACCATAAGCAAAGAGGCTCAACGAGAGCCTCCAGTTTAAATTCTTTATTTTCGTTCATTTTCACCTTTTCCCAGTTCTATTTCATTGTGGGACAAATCGACGTACTGATTAATTTCCTCAATATCCATATGGGTAAATTCGGAAAGTTCTTCAATTGTCGCAATACGTCCGTATTCCTGCGCTAATGTCCTCGTTGCCTCCAGCAAAAGGTTCACACGCCCAAGCAGTGCATGCACGCTGTCCGTTCCTGCCAGTTCTTCATCTACTAATTCAATCAACCGGCTTCTCACTGCATGTTCAATGGCTTTTTGATAATCCACAACTTCTTCATTTCCACAGAGCATCGCAACACAGGCGGTTAATTCCAAATTACCTTCCTGAATCAAATCTTCCACCGGCACACCACGGCCGCGGTATTTATCCGCCAACTGCATGACCCGGTGCAGATGCGCTTCGATAACAGAAGAAATTACTTCTTCCTCGCCTCTTCGCAACTGTTCGAGTAAACGCACAAGTTCCTCTTCTTCGTACCGCTTTAACTGACACAGTTCTTCTTTGTATAAGCGCAAATATTTGGAATCCTTTTCGCTTTTTTCGACAGCCTCTTCTTCCGTTTTCTCTACCGGCGCACGATATCCTTCTACCTCAATCCGATGTTCTTTAAGGTATGCATAGACAAATGGCATCTGTTCCTCTGTCAAATTCCAGTCACTGCAATAATCGGCAATTTCTTGTTTGGTGAGCAAATTTTCTTTCGTTCGTCCAAAATCTACCAACTCTTCCATCTGACGTAGAAATTCTCTCTGGTCCATATCTGCCTCCTTAATTTTACAATGCACTCCGATAAATCGCAATCACATCATCACGATTCAATTTCACATAATTTCCTTCGGTCTTACGCCCCTTCAAAAGCTTATCGGTCATAAGCTCGATATCCTCTTCTTTTGCACCAATCTCTGCAAAGGAAGACGGCATGCCGATTTTTTTCAAAAATGCTTCAAACGCCTCAATTCCTTTGAGTGCGGTTTTCTCCGGATGTTTCTCATTCATCGGCACATCAAATATACGGTTTGCAAATAAAGCAAGTTTACCCGGATTTTTCTTACAGACATAACGCATCCAAAGCGGTGCAATTACTGCAAGTCCTGCGCCATGAGTAACGTCATAAAGAGCTGACAGTTCATGCTCGATGTGGTGGCTTGCCCAATCCTGCACACGACCGACACCGCAAACATTATTATGTGCTAACATACCTGCCCACATAATGTTTGCACGCGCTTCATAATGATTTGGATTTTCAATGACACGCGGTGCCTCATATACAATTGTTTTTAAAATTGCTTCACACAAGCGGTCTGTAATCTCAACTTCCTCTGTGTTGGAAAAATAACGCTCACAAACATGAATCATGATATCCGTTGCTCCCGCTGCCGACTGATACGGAGGCAGGGTGCAGGTAAGTTCCGGGTTCAAAATAGAGAACTTCGGACGAAGCAAATCACTTTTTGTTCCCTTTTTCACCATTGTTTTTTCATCGGTGATTACCGTATTTGGAGAACCCTCACTGCCGGCTGCCGCAATCGTTAATATCGTTCCGATTGGAAGCGCTTTCTCAACGGATGCCTTGCCCTGATAAAAATCCATGAAATCTCCATCATACAAAGTACCGGCAGCAATTGCCTTAGACGAATCAATCGTACTTCCACCGCCGACGGCAAGAATAAAGTCAACCTTTTCTTTCTTGCACAATTCAATTCCCTCGTATACGAGTCCGCTTCTTGGATTTGGTTTTACACCACCAAGTTCACAAAATTCCAAACCGCTTTCCTTTAATACGGAAATCACGGTATCATAAAGTCCGCTCTTTTTGATGGAGCCTCCCCCATAGTGAAGCAGCACTTTATGTCCGCCAAATTTTTTTATTAAATCAGCAACATGCTTTTCGGCGCCTTTACCAAAATCAAAATAAGTCGGCGCATAAAAGGTAAAATTATCCATTATAAAATATTAAGTCCTTTCTTCGATGCTTCTTCCCACACATCATCCGGCCAAATCGATGCTTGTACTTCTCCAATATGTGCTTTTTTCAGGAAAAACATACAAATTCTTGACTGTCCGATTCCACCACCGATGGTATACGGAAGTTTCTTTTCCAAAATTTCTTTCTGGAACGGAAGGTTTTCGCGCTCCGGGCATCCTGCTTTTTCAAGCTGCTCCTTCAATGCCTTTTCATCCACACGGATTCCCATGGAAGAAATTTCAAATGCCATATCAAGAACCGGGTAATAAACGATAATATCACCATTTAATGACCAGTCATCATAATCCGGTGCACGTCCATCATGCGGCTCTCCGGAAGCTAACTTATCTCCAATCTGCATCAGGAAAATGGCACCATATTCTTTTACTGCCTCGTACTCACGCTCTTTTGGCGTCTTGTCCGGATATCGGTCCTCAAGTTCCTGTGTTGTCACAAAGGTAATCTGCTCAGGCAGGGATTTCTTAATGTAGTCATACTGCATTGCCATATAATCTTCTGTTTCCATCAATGCCTGATATACTTTATTTACAATAGTTTTCAAAGTATCTACATTACGTTCTTCTTTGTCGATAATGCGCTCCCAGTCCCACTGGTCGACAAACAAAGAATGTACATTATCGGTTTCTTCATCACGGCGAATCGCATTCATATCCGTATAAAGTCCCTCTCCATGCGCAAAACCATAGCGGCCCAACGCATGACGTTTCCACTTGGCTAACGAATGTACGATTTCTGCTACCCTTCCGTTCTGCTCCAAAATATCAAAAGAAACCGGGCGCTCTACACCATTTAAGTTGTCATTCAATCCGGAATCCGGATCTACAAAAAGCGGTGCTGAAACTCGTGTCAGATTCAAATTGGCAGCCAAAGCCTTTTCAAAGAAATCCTTTACTTTTTTAATTGCTACCTCAGTCTCGCGGATATCCAACGCTGACTGATAGCCTTGTGGAATTATTAAATTCATGTTACTAACCTCCTAGTGTAATCTTTATAAGTCACAATTATTTACAGTACGTGGGAACGGAATAACGTCGCGGATATTCTGCATGCCTGTCAAATACATCACACAGCGCTCAAATCCAAGACCAAATCCGGCATGGCGTGCCGTACCATATTTACGCAAATCCAGATAAAATTCATAATCTTTTTTATCCAGTCCACATTCGTTCATTCTCTCAACCAGCTTATCATAATCATCTTCACGCTGGCTTCCTCCGATAATCTCCCCGATTCCAGGAACCAGACAGTCCATAGCGGCAACGGTTTTATTATCGTCGTTCATCTTCATATAAAATGCCTTGATTTCTTTTGGATAATCCGTTACGAAAACAGGGCGTTTGAAAATTTCTTCCGTAAGGTATCTCTCATGCTCGGTCTGCAAATCGCATCCCCAGCTTACTTTGTATTCAAATTTATCATTGTGCTCTTCTAAGAGTTTGATAGCTTCGGTATAAGTAACATGTGCAAAGTCCGCATCCACAACTCCCCGCAGACGCTCAATCAGTCCCTTGTCCACAAACTGATTGAAGAATTTCATCTCTTCCGGTGCATTCTCAAGCACATAGCGGATAACATATTTCAACATGCTCTCAGCTAACATCATGTCATCTTTCAAATCCGCAAATGCAATTTCCGGCTCAATCATCCAAAATTCTGCCGCATGGCGTGTCGTATTTGAATTTTCCGCACGGAATGTCGGTCCAAATGTATAAATGTTTTTAAACGCCATCGCATACGTTTCACCATTTAACTGACCACTTACGGTAAGGTTAGTTTCTTTGCGGAAGAAATCCTTTGTGTAATCTACTTTTCCTTCTTCTGTCATCGGAAGGTTTTCCATATCCAATGTCGTCACACGGAACATTTCACCGGCACCTTCACAGTCACTCCCGGTAATCAATGGCGTGTGTACATAAACAAATTCTCTCTCCTGGAAGAATTTATGAATCGCATACGCAATCAAAGAACGCACACGGAACACTGCCTGAAATGTATTTGTTCTCGGACGAAGATGGGAAATCGTACGAAGATACTCAAAGGAGTGTCTCTTTTTCTGCAATGGATAATCCGGTGCAGACTCACCTTCTACAACAACCTCATCTGCCTGAATCTCAAATGGCTGTTTCGTTCCCGGTGTTGCTACTACTTTTCCCGTAACAATCACGGCTGCTCCTACATTCAATTTGGAAATTGTTGAAAAATTATCAAGTTTATCTGAATATACCACCTGAAGCGGCTCAAAAAATGTTCCATCATGAACCACTAAGAATCCAAATGTTTTGGAATCTCTGACGCTTCTTAACCATCCTCCGACCGTAACCGTCTGTTCTACATACTTTTCCTGGTTGCGATACAAATCGCGTATACTAATTAATTCCATATCTGCCTCATTTCTGCGTCTAAAACACAATAATATAGTTAGTTCTATTCTCAATTTTACAGTTTATCAAAATATGAAAAAAAATGCAAGGGCTACCGCTTGTGTTTGTATTAAATAAACGGATGGCGGATTTTTTAGTTTCCGTAGTTCAGCAGAAAAGCTTTGCGTCTCGTGGGTGCTTTCGCTCATTGAGTACGTAGCGGTATGGGCACCGAAAATACCAGTGCCTCATACCGACGTACTCAAAACCCACGAGTCACAAAGCTTTTCTACGGAATTACTGGAATCCAAAACACTCCTATTACACAGCCAAGGAATGCCAAATCACTTGCCGTGAAAGCAGATAGATTAGCGGTTTCCATTTGTTGCTTTAATTCCGGCAGTCTGCCGCCAAACTTTACCGCTGCCCCTATCCCTGCTATCACGCAAAAAACCACAACACATATAAGCAGTTCACAGTATACTCTTTTCGGATTCATTTTTATTTCTCTTTCGTTTTTTCATTTTATCAATTTGCTCAACAAATAGCATCGTTTTAACTCACTCATATCTTCTGTTTCGATTTTATGAATCAAACACACAATACATTTTCGTGCATTATCAAAATTATGTCCGCGGAATTTTTCTGTTTTTAAACTTCCATGCAGATAGGTAAAAGGGTTATAGTCAGGCTCAACACTGCCTAATATCAATGCATGCTTTAAGCTCTTTTTTACCGGATAATTAAATTGTGCCATCAAATAATGGCTAAGTATCTTATGGTCTTTTGTCTTTATTCCGCATCCTTCTTTCTTTTTTCTTTAGTATAAAAAGAAGTGTTAAACGAGTACATTCAAATATCTAAACTTTTTTAAATTCGTAGATAGAATCTACTATCAACAACATAATCTAGCAATAAAGCATCTTGTTTTCCACGCTTATTCACGTTATTTAACTTTTATTCACGTTTTATGTTGACATTTGTTAACGATTGTGCTAATATCTGAGTTACAATACAACAACCATTAAAGGAGGTAACCATTATGTTTATTGAAGAAAGACACAAAAAAATACTGGAAATGCTGCAAAAAAACAAAAGTATCACAAATCAGGAGATACAAGATATGTTTGGCATAAGTTATGATTCTGCCAAACGTGACCTGCGTCTGCTTGAAGAACAAGGTATGCTAAAAAGAACTCACGGCGGCGCCATTTTAAGAGAAACAATCGGGGCTCAATATAACATTGGTGATTTAACAGCTAAGGAGCGCATTGCCAAAGTTGACCCAAATTATCTTGCCATTGCAAAGAAAGCAGTCACCTGTATAAATGATAATGATGTAATATTTATCACTAGCGCAAGCATTGGGTATCTTATGACACAGAATCTGCCGCATGATTTGAATTGTACCATTGTAACAAATTCCATCTCTATCGCAGATAATCTGCGCCAATATCCAAACATTACCATCCTTCTTTTAGGAGGCCAATTACACAAAAACGGCTGCGTATATGATGGTTTCGCCATTGAGATGTTAAAACGGCTGCGCTTCGATAAAATTTTTATCACCTCAGCAAGAGTCAGTGCTGACTTCGGATTATCCATCCAGCGAACCAGAAATTTATGTCTGTATAACACTCTTCTTGCGTCTGCAAAAAAAGTTTATGGACTTTACCCTACCAGCAAAATTGGCACAGATTCTATTATAAGTATTTGTCCTATTAACGCTTTAGATGTTCTTATTACCGATGACGATGCATTAGAAGAAGACTTAAAAGCAATCGAAGAAAATGGTGTCGAAATACTTCTAACAGTATAGTCAACCGAGGCGGCAGCCGAGACCTCGAAGTAAAAAAGAGCGATTCCTTTTGGAATCACTCTTTTTTATATTAGAGCGCGAGACGGGACTCGAACCCGCGGCCCCAACCTTGGCAAGGTTGTGCTCTACCAACTGAGCCACTCGCGCATTTATCTTGTGTCCATCTCTTTGACAGACACAAGACATATTATACATACTGATACGGTTCTTGTCAATAGTTTATTTCACTTTTTAACAAGTTCCCGAGTTCATTCGCGTTATGCATTCACAATCTGACCAAAATCCGGTTTCAAAGAAGCGCCGCCAATCAGTCCGCCGTCAATATCCGGTTTTGCCAAAAGTTCTGCGGCATTCTTGGCATTCATAGAACCGCCGTACTGAATACGAATTGCATCTGCAGTAGCTGCATCATAAATCTCACCGATACAAGCACGGATTGCTGCACATACTTCTTCTGCCTGGTCTGCTGTTGCCGTCTCACCGGTTCCGATTGCCCAGATTGGCTCATAAGCAATAACTGCTTTTTTTGCCTGATCTGCCGTTACATTCTGGAATGCAATTTTAATCTGCATACGAATCCAATCCACATAAATACCCTGTTTTCTCTGAGTCAATGTCTCACCACAGCAGATAATCGGGGTAATGTCATGTTCAAATGCTTTCAAAACCTTTTTATTTACCGTCTCGTCAGTTTCTGCAAAATACTCTCTGCGCTCCGAATGTCCGATAATGACATATTTAACTCCGGCATCTACAAGCATGTTCGGAGAAATTTCACCGGTATAAGCACCGCTTTCTTCAAAATAAAGATTTTCTGCCCCAACATTTACATTACTTCCCTTTACCGCCTCAACAACCGGTACAATGTCAATTGCCGGTACACAAAATACAACATCAACATCATCATTTTTCACCAACGGAAGTAATTCATTTACAAGGGCAACTGCCTCACTTGGTGTTTTATTCATTTTCCAGTTTCCTGCGATAATTCTTCTTCTTGACATAAAAATCACTCCTTATACAAATATCTTCTCACTCTGCTCATAATGTGTAATTATTGTTTTTTTCTCCAAAAATTTCTGTGGTGGCATACAAAACACCACCACAGAATCAAAATCTTATATTATTATTTGTCGTTTGCTGCTGCAACACCAGGAAGTTCTTTTCCTTCCAAGAACTCAAGTGAAGCACCACCACCGGTAGAAATATGTGTCATCTTGTCACCAAATCCAAGGTTGTTGCAAGCAGAAGCACTATCACCACCACCGATAATCGTTGTAGCGTCTTTCAAATCTGCCATTGCCTGAGCAACTGCAATCGTTCCTTTTGCAAAGTTTGGCATTTCAAAACATCCCATCGGTCCATTCCAAACAACTGTCTTTGCGCCTTTGATGGCATCTGCAAACAATTTGCATGTCTTAGGTCCGATATCCAGACCTTCCATGTCATCCGGAATACCACCGCGCTCAACAACTTTGAAGTTTGCGTCGTTTGAGAAATCATCCGCTACTATATTATCTACAGGAATCAAAAGTTTAACACCTTTTTCTTCTGCTTTCTTCTCCATGTCAAGTGCATACTGTTTGTAATCCTCTTCCAAAAGAGATTTACCAACTGGCTCACCATGAGCAGCCATAAATGTATATGCCATTCCACCACCGATAATCAAAGTATCTACTTTATCCAAAAGGTTCTCAATTACCGGAATCTTGGAAGAAACTTTGGCACCACCGAGGATTGCAACAAATGGTCTCTCCGGATTATTTACTGCATTTCCAAGGAAATCAATTTCTTTCTGCATCAAGTAACCAACAACAGCAGTATCTACATATTTGGTAACACCTACATTTGAGCAGTGTGCTCTATGAGCAGTACCAAATGCGTCGTTTACGAAAACATCAGCCAAAGAAGCAAGTTCTTTGGAGAAATTATCTTCGTTCTTTGTCTCTTCTGCACGATAACGTGTATTCTCAAGAAGAACTACATCGCCATCTTTCATAGCAGCAACAGCAGCTTTTGCATTTTCACCAACTACGTTATCATCTGCTGCGAATTTTACTTCCTGTCCCAAAAGTTCAGAAAGGCGAACAGCAACCGGTGCCAAAGAAAGTTCCGGTTTAGGCTCTCCTTTTGGCTTACCAAGGTGGGAGCAAAGAATAATTTTACCGCCATCGGCAATCAACTTCTTAATTGTAGGAAGTGCTGCTACCAGACGGTTTTCATCTGTAATCTTACCATCCTGAAGCGGTACGTTAAAGTCACAGCGTACTAACACGCGCTGACCTTTTACATTAATATCATCTACTGATTTTTTATTTAACATAACAAACCTCCATTTTAATTATTTCTATGAAAAAAGGATCCGGTCCAACCGACCGGACCCTTTTTGGGATCAATTTCAAACCTTGTCCTAAATCAAGACTTATGCTAACTCGCTGAAGTATTTGATTGTACGAACCATCTGGCTTGTGTAAGAGTTCTCGTTATCATACCAAGATACAACCTGTACTTCGTATGTGTCATCGTCAACTTTGCAAACCATTGTCTGAGTTGCATCGAAGAGAGAACCAAATCTCATTCCTACGATATCAGAAGAAACGATTTCGTCTTCATTGTATCCGAAGGACTCTGTAGCTGCTGCTTTCATAGCGGCATTGATACCATCTACTGTGATGTCTTTTCCTTTAACTACAGCTGTCAAAATTGTTGTAGAACCTGTAGGTGTAGGAACACGCTGAGCAGAACCAATCAGTTTACCATTCAACTCAGGAATTACAAGGCCGATAGCTTTTGCAGCACCTGTGCTGTTAGGAACGATGTTTACTGCTGCTGCACGAGATCTTCTGAGGTCACCCTTTCTCTGAGGACCATCAAGAGTCATCTGATCACCTGTGTAAGCATGGATTGTAACCATGATACCAGACTGGATTGCAGCATATTTGTTCAATGCATCTGCCATAGGAGCAAGGCAGTTTGTTGTACAAGAAGCTGCGGAGATGATTGTATCATCTGCTTTCAATGTCTCGTGGTTTGTGTTATATACGATAGTAGGAAGGTCATTTCCTGCTGGAGCAGAGATAACAACTTTTCTAGCACCTGCATTGATATGAGCCTGTGCTTTTTCTTTGGATGTATAGAATCCGGAGCACTCCAAAACTACGTCTACACCAAGCTCACCCCATGGGCAGTTGTTTGCATCCGGGAAAGCATAGATTTTAATCTCTTTACCATCTACTGTGATGGAATCATCACTTGCAGAAACAGTATCTGCTTTCTCATATTTACCCTGAGAAGAATCATACTTCAAAAGGTGTGCAAGCATCTTAGGGCTTGTCAAATCGTTAATTGCTACTACTTCATAACCTTCTGCACCAAACATCTGTCTGAATGCAAGACGTCCGATACGTCCAAATCCGTTAATCGCTACTTTTACTGACATGATATTTCCTCCTAAAAATAGTTAAAATTTTGGTTTGTTAAAAAATATACAAACTTCTAGAACCTATTCTACCCAATTCCGTAATAAAATTCAAGAGTAAATTCAAATAATTTGTATTTTTTTACATTCTGTCATACAACTGCTCATATTTTTTCGCTGAATTCTTCCATGAAAAATCCATTGCCATCCCGCGGTCGATAATCTTATTCCACTCTCTCTTTCTATTATAATAGACATCTTTTGCATAGCGGATGGTATTAAGCATCTCATGTGCATTGTAATTGCTGAATGAGAAACCGGTTCCTTTGCTCTCATATTCATTATAAGGCTCTACCGTATCTTTAAGTCCGCCGGTCTCTCTTACAATCGGAACCGTACCATATCGAAGACTCATCAGCTGGCTTAATCCGCACGGTTCAAAGAGCGACGGCATCAAAAAGGCATCACACGCCGCATAAATTTTATGCGAACGCTCATTGGAATAGTAAATGTTCGCCGATACACGGTCCGGATATTTCCATGCAAAATGGCGGAACAGATTTTCATACTTTTCTTCTCCGGTACCAAGTACCACAAGCTGTGTATCTTCTGCACAGATTTCTTCGATTACATAGTCAATCAAATCAAAGCCCTTTTGGTCGGTCAGTCTTGACACAATACCAATCATAAACTTCTTATCATCCTGCGAAAGACCAAGTTCTTTCTGAAGGCCGCGCTTATTTTTAATTTTTTCTTTGCGAAATGTTCTTGCATCATAATTTGCATAAATAAGTGGATCCTTTGCCGGATTATACTCATCGTAGTCAAGGCCATTCACAATTCCGGTCAAACACCCTGACTTCGCATTAATCAGACCATCTAATTTTTCTCCATAAAACGGTGTCTTAATCTCTTCTGCATAGGTATCACTTACAGTCGTAATCTGATCTGCGTAAACAAGACCACCCTTTAGATAATTAGCATCCCCAAAGGCTTCCAATTTATCAGGTGTAAAATAGTATGCATCCAGCCCTGCCGTATCCATAACTGTCTTTTTATCCCAGACACCCTGAAATTTCAAATTATGTATCGTCATAATTGACTGAATTCCACGGTAAAATTCGCTCTGCTGGAATGCATCATGCAGATATACCGGAATCAGCCCCGTCTGCCAGTCATGGCAGTGAATAATATCCGGGCGGAAATCAATCACAGGCAGTGTTGATAACGCCGCTTTGTCAAAAAAGGCAAATTTTTCAATATCCTGATAAATTTCTCCATAAGGCTTGCTGCCGCTAAAATAAAATTCATTATCAAGAAAATAGAATTTAACACCGTTTAATTCCATTTCAAACACACCGACATACTGCTTACGCCATGCAAGTTCCAGATAAAAATGCGTGATATAATGCATCTGGTTTTTATACTCTTCCGGTATCGCAGTGTATTTTGGAATCATAACCCGTACATCATATTTACTCTTATCAAAATACTTTGGAAGTGAACCGACAACGTCTGCCAATCCACCGGTTTTTATAAAAGGAACACATTCAGAAGCAACAAATAATACTTTCTTCAATATCCTTCTCCCCTTTCTTTTTGACACAAAATCATATTGGTATTATTATACACTAAAAAGGGAGCGGTGAAAAGATTTTTTTAGGCTTTCATTTTCTGTTCTAGCCGTATCTTGTCCGCAATTAGCGCTACAAACTCCGAATTTGTCGGTTTTCCTTTTCCATTATGAACCGTATATCCGAATAATTCATCAATTGTATCCACTTTTCCGCGGCTCCACGCCACTTCAATTGCGTGTCGTATTGCTCGTTCTACTCTGCTTGGTGTTGTCCCATGTTGTTTGGCTATAGAAGGATAGAGAATTTTTGTAATAGAATTTAACATTTCTTTATCGTCAACTGACATCATAATTGCATCCCGCAAATACTGATACCCTTTTATATGTGCCGGCACCCCGATTTCATGAATGATATTGGTAACATCCGATTCAAGATTATATTTCGCCATTTTTTCATTTCTTCGGTTCTCATTTCCCGTAGCAATGAGTTTTGCCCTCGCACCCGGTTTAAATTTCTGTACATGAGAAAGAAGTGTTTCCGACTCGAATGGTTTTAATAAGTAATATGAAGCTCCCAAGGCAAATGCCGTATCCGTAATTCGTTCCTGCGAAATACCGGACACCACAATAATCTCCGGCACCTTTTTCATCTTCTGCTTTTCCTGCAGCCGCTCCATCACACCAAGACCATCTAATTTCGGCATAATCAAATCTAGCAAAAGCAAATCCGGCTCCGTTTCCTCAATCATTCCCAGTGTTTCTACTCCATCTTCTGCCGTTCCCACGACCTGAATCTCATCATCATCCATAAGAATATTCTGAATCATGGATGCCATTCTTGGATTATCATCTGCAATTAACACTTTTAATTTCTGCACAACTAGTACCCCCTTGAAATAATTATAAATTTTTTATAAACTCAATGTAATTAAAAGTATATACCTCTTTTCTCCATATTACAAGAGCAAATTCTAAATTATTTTATTTTTTTATTTATATTCTTTTTATATTTCATCATCTTTCGACTCCTAGCTTCGGTTTTTGACAGCAAATGCGGTTCTTTTTACTGCACCAACATCTCCTCAATAAAAATTCCATAACCTCTTGTCGGGTCATCAACAAAAACATGCGTAACAGCCCCAACAATTTTATCGTTCTGTATAATCGGCGAACCACTCATCCCCTGTACAATCCCGCCCGTCAGTTTTAAAAGCTTTTTATCCGTCACACTGATTTCCATACTCTTATTATCCCTTGCATTAATTTTTATATCTTCAATTTCAATTTCATACATCCTCGCCCTGCCTTCAAGATTCGCATACAGATACGCCTTTCCGGCTTCAATCTCTTGTTTTCTGCCAACTTCATACGCCTTTCCGGAATAGGCGGACACACGCTCCTGTTTCATCTCACCAAACACACCCTGCTCCGTGTTCTTTTTAATTTTTCCTATCGTATTTTTTGCAATCATATTGATATATCCCTGCAGTTCTCCCGGATTTCCTTTCTCCCCCTTCATAATATCGACTATCTGCGTCTGAAACAATTCACCCCCGTGTAAATTCAACAGCGTCCCGGTATCAACATCTGTAATTCCATGTCCAAGTGTACCAAATACACCGGTCTTCGTTACATAAGTAAGCGTGCCGATTCCCTGTGTATCCTCCCGTACCCATGTTCCGATTTTATATGTGCCATCTGATGAAAGCACCGGACGCATGGCAATTTTTATCTTTTCTCCGTTTCGGCGTATTAAAACCGTAACCTTTTTATCTTTTGTCCCCTGAATTTCACGGTTTAAACTTTGAATCGTAGCAACCTTTTTCTGATTCCATTCCAAAATATAATCCCCCGGCTTTAACAAATTTTCACCGGGCGCATAAGTAAGCCCATCTTTTGCCGGGACCTCAGTCGTATCCAGCACTAGCAGCCCATTAGTCTCCACATAAATACCAATTGGCTCTCCACTCGGAAAAATCTTTTTCCTTTTCACCACTTTAACGTCCATCCTCTTTACCGGCAGCACACCAAATAAGCGGACCGATACCTCATAACTTCCTAACCGGTTTGACTTCATAGAAAAACTGCCATCCTGATTTTGCACATGCAGAGCAGGAACACTTTGCTCGGTCTTAAAAAACGCCGGCAGGTCCAGTTCCTGTTTTTCCCCGACGTAAGTCAAAACAGAATCAGGAATTTTATTTTGAATATAATCATACATCAAATATCCAATCAATAATACATCAGCCACTAATAATCCAGCCAGCAAAAAACGAACTTTTTTTCTCATACTCATTCCTCCCATAATTGGCAAAATAAAAACAGAAGGTACAAAACTTACTATTGTTTTGGTTCCTTCTGTTTAGTATAGCCAACTTCTATTTTTCTAATTCTGAAAACTATCTGAACTTTTTTGGTTTGCTAACGCTTTCATCTCTCTCGCATTTTCAAGTACCGACTCTGTAATCTCAACACCGCCAAGAATACGTGCCAGTTCCTGTTCACTCTGCGACTTATCCAACGGACGAATCACTGTCTCCGAATGATTTTCATCAACCATCTTTTCAATCAAAAAATGGGTATCTGCCATTGCCGCAATCTGTGCCAGATGAGTAATGCATAGAATCTGGTGGCTTTTACTTAAAAGTTTCAGTTTTTCCGAAACCTTCTGTGCCGTACGTCCACTGATTCCGGCATCAATTTCATCAAAAATCAAGGTCTCAATATGGTCTTTTTCGGCAAAAACCGATTTAATTGCCAGCATAATACGGGACAACTCACCGCCGGATGCGATTTTTCCGAGGCTTTTCTTTGGCTCGCCCGGATTCGTTGCAATCAAAAATTCAGCTTCATCCCATCCATCCGCACCAAATGTATCTTTGCGGCTCCATGAAATTTCAAAATCTACATAGGCAAAATTTAAATCTGATAAAGCAGCTTTAATCTTTTCCTGAAGAATGGAAGCGGTTTCTTTCCTTTCTTTTGATAACTGCTCACATTTCTTTGTCAAATCCGACTCATATTCCTTTATTTTAGCAAGAAGTTTCTCCTTATACTGTTCAAAATCTGCAAGTTTTTGCAGTTTATCCTCTACTTCTTCCAAATGTGAAAGTATTTCTTCATAGGTACTTCCGTATTTCGCCTGCAAATTGTGAATCGTATCGAGTCTTTTCTCTAATTCCGAAAACTCATTGGCATCGAAAGAAAAGTCCTGCATATAATCCGCTGTTTCATGATTAAAATCATCTAAAAGTCCCTCAATCTGCAAAAGTTCTTCCTGCAAGTTCCGAATTTCATCACCAAAGCCTGTAATCCGCTGCATACTCTGTAACGCATGGCTCACAGCTCCCGCGGCCGTATCACTTGTCAAACGGTGTACCAGACCAAGCGATTCCACAATTGTCTCAGCGCCGGATGCTCTGCGGTATGCTTCTTCCACTTCTTCGATTTCACCGGCTTGTAAAGATGCCTGCTCAATTTCCTGTTTTTCGTATTCCAGAAAACTAAGTTCTCTCGCACGCTCCTCATCTGACACATCTTCATCCTGCCACTGTTTTTTCAGCGCTGTATATTCACGGTATAAAGCAGCAATCTCTTGTTTCAGAGCGACACACTGTTTGGTGGCAAACTCATCTACAATTGCTAAATGTTTATCCTTCTGCAATAATGACTGGTTTTCATGCTGTCCATGAATGTCAATGCAGAGGGCAGCCACCTGGCGAATCACACTGACCGATACATTTTCACCATTAATTCGGTTTACACTCCGGCTTCCCGTAATACGGCGGGAAATGACAATCTGTCCTTCGTCCGGGTCTACACCTAATCTTGATAATTTCTCTTTTGTCTCTTCATCTTCAATCTGGAAAACAATCTCCACCATCGCAGAGTCGCCATGCTTTCCTATAATTTCCTGCGAAACCCTTGCGCCGAGCGCGATGCCGATAGAGCCAATCAAAATCGATTTGCCGGCTCCCGTCTCTCCGGTAAGAATATTTAACCCGGAAGAAAAATCAACATCAATCTCGTCTATTATCGCAAAGTTTTTTACATGTAAATTTACTAACAATAGTCTCCTCCCATTCCACTACTTTAATTTTGTAACGTTCACGCGGCATCCGAGTTTTACACCGTTGACAACCGCATAAATCGTTGTTATACCTCTCTTACGTCCGGTAACAAGTCCGGTCGATGATACGGTTGCAATGTTAATATCTCTTGAATACCATGTTACACCGGTACTAATCTCATTTACATGAAGCTGTTCGGTATCGTATGGACGAAGAGTTACTGCCTTGCGGTTTAAATCTACAACCAATACATCACAATAACCATACAGTCCGGTCGAAGTCGTTCCGTAAATCGTAGCCTCTCCGGCACGTTTGGTCTTAATCTTACCATATTTATTTACGGTTGCCACTCTCGGATTATCGGAGTGATATTTAATCTTCGTCGTCGAATTGACCGGATTTAAGGTAATGCCGGACTGGGCAATCTTTCCTTTCGCCACGGTAATCTGGCTGTTTGCCACAGTAATTCCCGTTGCCTCAATCGGCTCAACAACATGAAGTATGCAAGTTGCTGACTTACCGGAACCATCTTTTGCCGAAGCTTTAATCTTTACAATACCCTCGCCGGTTCCCAATACTCGTCCGGTACTGCTGACTGTTGCAATCGATTTTTTATTCGTCGTCCACTTCACGGACTTAATCGTCGCATTTTTCGGGAGAACAGTTGCTTTCAGTTTCAACGTACTTCCAACAAGCAGTCTGCCCGAATAACGGTTCAGTTTAATTTTTTTCACTTTACGAACAACACGCACTTTACATCTGGCGTACGCACCGGAACCATCCTTCGCTGTCGCTTTGATATAAGTCGTTCCTAATTTCTTTGCCTTTACCTTACCGCCGGAAGTCACGGTTGCAACTGATTTTTTGCTGCTCGTCCATTTTACCTTTTTATTACTTGAGCCGGTAACTGTGGCTGTCACATAGAATGACTTGCCTTTAGCCAAATATTTGGTTTTCGGCGATACCGTCACCTTCGTATCATTTTCTTTCTGTTTTGGCAGAATCGTAATCAAACAGGATACAGAAAATCCACCATCTGTCGTCGTACCGGTTACCATCGCCGTACCGGCTTTTACACCGGTTACTTTCAGATTGGAAATACCAACCGCCTCAATTTTAACATTACTATTTGAAGCCTTCCACGTCATCGCCTTATTAAAAGCAGTTGCCGGATTAAAAATAGGTATCAGTGTAACGGAACTGTCCACACGAACCGTCTTTTCTGATGAGTCTAAGGAAACTCCTTTCACACCATCCTGCACAGTAACCATAATAACAGTCATTGGTCCTGCTGTTTTTCCATTGTAGGCTCTGGCCTCAATAAATGTTGTTCCTGCCTTTGCTCCTGTAACACGTCCATTCACATCTACCGTTGCCACACTATTATTGTAACTTTTCCATATAATAGTGTCTGTCGAATTTGCCGGTGTAAATACTGCCTTTAAATCAGCACTGTCACCCGTTCTTACCGTTAACTCCTTTGGTGTCACACTCAATGCTGTCGAAGGCTGTTTCACTGTAATCTTTAACACTTCCGTTCCGGTCTGCGGAGATGTAATGTTAAAATAGACTACTCCCGGTGATTTTGCTTGGAACGAAGCAATTCTTCGTTCTTCATCATAGGGAAGCATCGTAACACAATCTTTATACTCACCCGTTGGCGTCCATGTTAACTCTGCTGTCGTATTAATAGGCTCAAAATCAAGTTTCACATCTTTTGTATCCCCTACATTCATTGTAAGTTCATTCTCGCTTAAAATAACCTTATCTGCTGAACCTAATATCGTTAACAAGCAGGAAGCCATAACACCATTTGGATTATTTACCGGTCTGACGGTAATCAACGTCACCCCGGCATTTACAAAAGTAATATATCCATCATCATCCACGGTAGCAATTCCCGGGTCCGAACTAGTCCATACAAGTTCTGTATCCGTTGCATTTGCCGGCGTGTATGACACATCGTTTTTCCCCATATTATAGCCATCTTTATAACGTGGCACAGTCAATTCTGTCTGTTTCAGAGAAATTGCCTGTATTGCTGATCGGACTGTAATACGGATCGTCTTCTTATCACTTGGATTCACAGTGTTTGTGACTTCTAAATCTGCCACACCCGTTCCCACTGCTGTAATAACCGCACTCTTTCTATCATCTGACGGCATCACCGTAAAAATCTTCGAATTTACAGTAGAACAGGTCCATGACAACGGCGGATTCTTAATTGACTGGTTGATAATCGCCTTAATTGTCTGTACATCTCCTACATTCATTGTCATTTCCGTCACATTCGGTTCAAGTGTAAATGATTTCAATGCAGCCTGTACCACAACAAGACACTCTGCGCGAATAGTCTTACCAACTGAGTTTGTCAAAGATGCTATTATCTTAACATCGCCTTTTGTATTCTTTACTGCCGTCACTAAACCATTATCATCAACTTTAACACAAGACGGATCCGTACTTTCAAATTTTACAGTTCCATCATAAGCACCATTATATGTAGCAACCAGCAAAAATTCTTCTTTTTCGGAAAGTGTAAGTTCCGTACGATTTAAATGCATGCGATCCTGTAATGTGATTGTTACCTTAAATGTCATTGGCATATTGGCAAGAACATCTTTATCCTCGCCGTCCAGCCCAAGCAGCTCTGCCACTTGCTTTTTATACGCCGGTTTCACATTTACAGAATCAATTAATACACCTTCGGAAACTGTAGTTTTTACCTGAAGCTCGCTTGTTGCACTATCATAAGTTGCATAATTATAAATTGAGCCACCATCTTTCGTCCAGTTATTGGATACAAAATACTTAACAAAATCCTCTCGCGTCATGCCAAAAGCATCTGCCAGGTTTATGGAATCTCCCGGTCCTAATGTTTCTTCTTTGTCACCAATTCCGGCGGTAAGTGTAAACGTAATAACCGTTGGATCATATGCATCCGTATGATTGCTCTCACTCAAGTAGGTTCCATTTGTATAAAATTCAATTACATACTTCCCTGCCGTTCCTTGAATCTTCAACTCGTTTTCATACATACCGGAAGGAGTAACCTGAATAACATCCGATTCTCGTCCAAGTGAGTCTGCCAATACCTGAGGATTACCTTTACCATCATCTTTCTTCACCACCCAGATAATCTTGTTTCGTATTGCCTGTGTGTTACTGGTAAATACTGTATCCGTGTAAATATTCGTTCCGGAAGAAATCTTCTGATTAACCAATGAATTTGTATACCCACTGCCTTTAGTAAGCGAAATTTTAGGTTTTACATACACATTCAATAGTGCCGTATAGGTATCACTTTCACCTTTCGGCGTATAGCTGGCTGTAATCTGTGTTCGTCCGGCACCAACCGGAGTCACAATACCGGTGTTCTTTTCTACCTTAACCACTTCATCATTCGAACTAATCCACTGAGCATCCTTCGCATCGCCAAAACTTAAGCCTAACTGAACCGGGCTGTCATCCGCATACATAACAAGAGAACGCTCTGTATCTGATTCATTCACAAAACGGTATAAATTTGCATCTTTCGATGTATCAATAGCAAACATAACATTAATGTTACACGTAGCACTTCCAAGAACTGCATTACCATTCATGCTGTCTTTCACCGTTGCGATAACCGTTACAAGTCCGGGTGAAACTGCTCGTACTGTCGCTACCATCTTATTAGTAGAACTTTGTTCAAGTGTTGCAAATCTAGTTGCCGCACTATCTGAAAAAGACCACTCAACAATATACTTATCCTCATCATAGGCGGTTCCTGTTGTTTTTAATACAAGCGGAATACTTCCTGAAGTCATCTGCAGTGTTTCCTCAGGGTTTAACTGCTGGTCATTATAGGTAATAAATATTTCATCTGCTGCATGGCTATACTGCTTGCTGTATAAAAAGACGGCAAAAATAACCACCGTCACAAAAACAGCCGCTGCTGATATACCAATTCTTTTTTTTACTCGTCTCATATCCATAACCATACCTTTCTATATCATCTATCTAAAATCTGATTCTAAAATAAACATTCGCATCCGTAATCTGTATATCGGACAAATTCAAATCAAAATTTAGTCTTGATTGTCAAAAGATGCCTCTTTTGTTCCCTTAAACACAAATAATTTGCTGATAAAATAATTAATTATAATAACCAAAACCTGAGTCAAAAGTTTCGCCACAAACAAAAGTGTATTAGAATCAGGGAACAATATTACAGCAAGCTGAACACCGCCAAGTTCGATAATTAAAGTGGATACACGGCCACCAACAAACTTAATAAATTCAACCAAAAGTTCTTTCATTCCTGTTGTTTTCGACGCAAATACAAACTTTTTATTTGTCACGTAGGCAAACAAAATAGCAGACACAATTCCAATTAAATTTCCAAGGAACGTGCCCAGTGCAAATTTCCCGGCATACCACTGTTCCCACTTCAGGCCATACCACAATCCATATGTAATCACAAGATTAACAAGTGTTGTACATCCTCCAAAAAACAAATATAAAAGCTTGTCCTTATTTTTTTTATAAAAAGGCCACATAAATCGAAGCAACTTCCAATTCATAATACGGTCAAAAATATCTGTAATTTCCGGTTCCATCCTTGTTCTCCATTCTTTTTATTATTTTACTGTAATTGAAAGGGATTCCTGAATATGCTTTTTTATCTGGCTTTTTCGATTTGCCATAAAACTCTTCATATCCCTTACCCGGCTGTCCACATCACCGTTGCCAAAACGCTTTTTATACTGCTCCATCAACGGGCGGTAGACGGCTGCCATGGCATCTAATTTCTTTGCAGCATCGGCTGACTTAAAGTTTTTATCTGCCAAATCCATCAGCGTATCGGCAAGTGACTGTTTAAAGGAGTCATTTTTACAGAGTGCATCAAATAATGCATCCTTATTTCTTGCTTCCTGCAGACGATTCGTATTTCCGTTATTATCCTGTCCCCACAAATTCATCGAGTATTCGGTGTCGTAGAGCATATAACGCCACTTCGTATCGCCATAATCACTGCCGTCATCCTCTCTGGTCCGCCATAACTGCACATTATTATCCGGCCAGTCCTTGTTACCAATATAAATCTCAGTCGCATAATAGTCAAGATAACTCTGTATATCCACCATTTTCTTAAATTTCTCATAATTATCGGTCAAAGACATGTCAAGGTCTGCCATTGCCTGCAGTTGTTCATAGAGAGCGAAATCTTCTTCTTTTCCCTCATCAAGTTCATCATTTTTTATCACAACCACATTATCTTTATCAACGCCAAACTCTTCCTCCAAATAATTATCGGAATAGCGTTCCATCAGATTATAAAGTCCCCAGTACTCACCGTTTAAGAATAAAACGCATGGGCGTGAACTCTGCGTCGTAAATGCACGGTCACTCACAAGACTCTGGATAAAGACATCCTGCATTTTACTGTAGGCATATTCGTTACCGCCATTTCTCAAGATAAAACGTTTATACTTTTTCGTCGGCTTTCCGTCCGCATTGACAGCTCCCGGAATCAACTGATAGCCTTTGAGATTTTTCAGTCCTAATTCTTCACGGAAATAAAACCGCAGACTCTTCTGCCCCCAGCGGCGTGTATAATTGCCATGAATCCGCATCCCCATCGTCGTCTCAAACGGTATCGTGCCATCTTCCTCAAAATACGTCACTGCCGCCGGTCTCTCCCATTCAGCACCACTGTTTTCCCAGTTGCCATAACGGTAGATTCCTCTTTCTTTACTAAGAAGATTATCCGGATCCGTGACAACGGAAATCACAGAAGCATTCTTATAAACCTCTGCCAAATCCTTATCTACAAAATAAGTTTTTGTCACCGTCTTACTCGTATTACCCTTTTCATCCACTGCCATTGCGCGAATGATGGTTGCTTTCGGAACTGCACTGACTTCCGGATAAAATGGCCCATTATTATAATAATCTGTTGGGTCATACATATATGGAATATTGACTTTCGAGCAAAGCCTGTTTTCATCATTATCCCGATTTTTCACTGTAATTGCCTGCTTATACTCATTGGTCGGAAGTTTTGCCGGTACGGTATCTTTTACACTGCCGCCCACACTACTGACATCCGGCTCACTGCCATCTGTCGTATAATAAATTTTGCTTCCCTTTGGCGCATACAAAGATAGTTCAAATGATTTATCATAACTTCCGCTTTCTTTTGAAAATACCGGTTCCGGTTTTGAAGTATCAACCGGTGTTGGCGTTGGCACAGCGGTTGGCGTCACTACCGGTTCTATCGCAGGGGAAGCAGAAGGCTTATCGGTTCCTCCCGGCGTCTGCGTCACCTGTGGTGCAGGTTTCTTTTCTCCCTGTGGTGTTGCCTCTGCCGTAGTAATAACTCTTTTTTTCTTCGCCTTCACAGTCAGTCTGCAGACAAGTTTCTTTCCTTTTACTTTTGCCGTAATCTTTGTCTTACCAGCACGTTTTCCCTTAACAACTCCTTTTTTTGAAACTGTCGCAATCTTTTTCTCCTTTGAAGACCACTTCACCTTTTTCTTTGTTCCCTTTACTTTTAGGCGAAGTTGACCGCCAACATAAATCACGGCTTTTTTCTTATTTAGAATAATCTTTTTCTTAGCCTCAGCTTCTCCACCGGCACTTCCCATCATGCCAATAACAAGAGAAAAAATCAAAATTCCCAGTAACCGCTTCTTCCTTTTCAGCCCCACAAGAGCACCTCCTTTTTTATATGAATTCTATTTTACCATAAAAAAACAAAAAAACCTAGCATTTTGTTAAGCGTTTTACGCCCGAACTTGCCACGCAAAAAAAATCGTGCTATAATACGATTTTGTGGTTTTTGCATGAATGAATGGAGGTTTCTATGAAAACAACAAGAGACGATATCAGAAACATCGCCATCATCGCACACGTCGATCATGGCAAGACAACCTTAGTGGATGAATTATTGAAACAAAGCGGCGTATTCCGCGCCAATCAGGAAGTTGCCGAACGTGTCATGGACTCAAATGATATTGAGCGTGAACGAGGCATTACTATTTTATCAAAAAATACAGCCATTACCTATGAAGGTGTGAAAATTAATATCATCGATACACCGGGACATGCCGATTTCGGTGGTGAAGTAGAACGCGTTCTTAAAATGGTAAATGGTGTCATTTTAGTCGTTGACGCTTTTGAGGGTGCAATGCCTCAGACAAAATTTGTGTTAAAGAAAGCACTGGAGCTGTCTTTGCCGGTTGTTGTCTGTGTCAACAAAATCGACCGTCCGGAAGCTCGTCCGGAAGAAGTTGTCGATGAAATTTTAGAGCTGTTTATCGATTTGGATGCCGATGAATCCCAGTTAGACTGCCCATTTATCTTTGCCTCGGCAAAAGAAGGTGTAGCATCCTGCGATGTCAATGAGAAAGGCACCGACATGAAGCCGCTCTTTGATGCGATTTTAAATTATATTCCGGCACCGGAAGGCGACCCGGACGCCGACACACAGGTCTTAATCAGCACCATTGATTACAATGAATACGTTGGCCGAATCGGCATCGGAAAAGTCGATAACGGAACCATCCGCGTCAATCAGGATGCCGTTATTGTCAACCATCATGACCCGGATAAAAATGAAAAAGTTAAAATTTCCAAATTGTATGAATTTGAAGGACTCAACCGTGTGGAAGTCGAAGAAGCAACGATTGGCTCAATTGTAGCCATTTCAGGTATTGCAGACATTCACATTGGAGATACTCTGTGTAGTCCGGAAAATCCACAGGCAATTCCGTTCCAGAAAATTTCGGAGCCAACGATTGCCATGCATTTTATGGTAAATGACAGTCCGCTTGCCGGTCAGGAAGGAAAATATGTGACAAGCCGCCATTTGCGTGACCGTTTATACCGCATGTTAAATACCGACGTATCCCTCCGTGTGGAAGATACCGACACAACCGAAGCTTATAAAGTGTCCGGCCGCGGGGAACTGCATTTATCCGTTTTAATTGAAAATATGCGCCGTGAGGGATATGAATTTGCGGTTAGCAAAGCGGAGGTTCTTTATAAAGAAGATGAAAATGGCAAAAAATTAGAACCGATGGAACGTGCTTATGTCGATGTGCCGGATGAATTTACCGGAAATGTCATTGACCGCCTCAGCCAGCGTAAAGGGGAATTACAGGCAATGACCCCATTAAATGCAGGCACGACACGTCTGGAATTTATCATTCCAGCCCGTGGACTGATTGGATACCGCGGCGAATTTATGACAGACACCAAAGGAAACGGTGTTATTAATACAGAATTTGAAGGCTATGGTCCATTTAAAGGAGAAATCCCTTATCGTAAACAAGGCTCTCTCATTGCTTTTGAATCCGGCGAAACAATTACCTACGGTCTTTTTAATGCACAGGAACGAGGCACTTTGTTTGTTGGTCCCGGTGAAAAGGTTTACGGCGGCATGATTGTCGGCGAACACGCAAAAAGCGATGACATTGAGGTCAATGTATGTAAAAAGAAAAACCTGACGAATACCCGTTCTTCCGGTGCGGATGAAGCACTGCGTCTTACACCGCCGAAAGAATTAAGTTTAGAGCAGGCACTGGATTACATTGACACTGACGAATTACTCGAAGTTACACCGGAAAATCTTCGTATCCGTAAAAAAATTCTCGATGGAACGGAGCGTTACCGTGCCAAACGAAATGCGGCAAACGCAGCAAAAAGCTAATGTAAAAAAAGAATGTCAATCACGAATGCTTGATTCTGAAACGATATAGGCTTATACTTACAGTATTATTTCGATTTCAGAATTACAGGGGGAAATGTTTTGGGTAATTATAAAGAAAGTATTGCCATCATCATTCCGGCACTGGACCCGGATGAGCGCATGGTATCACTCGTTGGACAATTGCACGACGATGGCTTTTCCAATATCATTTTGGTCGATGATGGAAGTCTTATTGCCAATCGAAAGTATTTTAAAACATGCAAAGAGACTTGCCACTGCAAAATAATCCGCCACGTCGTAAATTTCGGAAAAGGAATTGCACTAAAGTCTGCGTTTAACTATATTTTAGAGCAGCGCCCGGATATCAAAGGTGCTGTAACCGTGGACTGTGACGGTCAGCATGTACTTCCGGACATTAACACTTGTGCAAAACTAACCTATGAGCATCCGGATTCTTTGATTCTTGGCTGCCGTCAGTTTGACGACAAAGAAATTCCTCTGAGAAGCCGTTTTGGAAACAAGTTGACTCGGCAGATGATCCGGCTTTTATGCGGCATACATGTTTCTGACACGCAGACCGGACTCAGAGGACTTCCAACCCCTCTCATAAGAGAGCATTTTGCAAATGTAAAAGGAGAACGGTTCGAATATGAAATGAATATGCTGATTGCTGCGAAGGAATACCAGATTCCAATTGAAGAATTTCCGATTCAGACAATTTATCTGGCAAATAATGAAAGCTCGCATTTTAATCCGTTCATTGATTCGATTCGGATTTACAAAGTGTTTTTGAAGTTTATGCTAAGCTCTTTATCCAGTTTTATTATCGACATTGCTTTGTACTGGCTGCTTGGCTATCTGCTTCGTCCGATCATCTCCGACAAGTGGATGCTTCCGTTTTTCGATTTGTCCGTGCTTATATTAATGCGGACTGTGATTTCACGTTTTGCCAGTTCGCTATTTAACTTTTTTGTGAACAAAAATCAGGTGTTTAAAAATGACTCAAGCTCGCCATTTCTTTTCGTAAGATATTACACATTGGCAATTGTTCAGCTTTTGTTGTCTGCTGTTTTAGTCAATCATCTGCTGACATTTATTACTTATTCGACACTTCGCAAATGCATTATCGATACCCTGCTTTTTGCAATCAGTTTCCAGATTCAAAGAGAATGGGTGTTCAAGAAATAAAAAAAGAAGGATTAGTAAATCAACTCGAAACAAAGGATTCGCTTTGCGAATAAAGTTTCTCACTGATTTATTAATCCTTCTCTTCTATCTATTGCAAATGACATTTTCTATCTTTTATCATCTTGACTTTTTCCTGCATATAGAAAAGGCCAAGCATAGCCGCTGTAATATAAAACGGAACAAACATAAACAAATATCTGGCACGCACTTCAAATATCATAAGGAACAAATTAATCCCAGTCAATGTCATCGCAATGAAAAGTGCTCTTTTATTCCTATTATCAAAAAATATTGCAAAGAAACAAACCAAAATCTGTATAGAAACCCATATACTCTGCAAAATATTATAAATCATCTTATTATCCTGTGCATAATAAAAAGATTGTAATTTTTGTGCAAATTCACTGTGCAGTCCACGATATTCACCAAAGAAATTTCCTTCCCAGCCCCATGCAAATGAGCCATCATCATTTGCAATTATCAATTTCTGCATATAAAACTTTATTGTGCCCCAAATGCCTTTCTCACTTATACGTTGTCTCCACACCTCAATTTGCATTTCCTTTCTCTTCTCCGGATCGGATATTCCCCATGAACGCTCCCTGTCAACGCCAAAATAAGAGCCATGTGTTTCCTCATTTGCCCCCATCATCAGATAATGCTGCCATGTCATTTGTGCATCTGCATTCCGCTGGTCATACACAGCATCACTCAAACTATTTATCAGACCCAAAACAATTATGGTTCCTCCTGCAACAATTAAACATTTTGCGGCAATTTCCTTAATTTGGCACTTTCGCAAAAAAAATATTTCTGCCAGAACAATTGCAAGCAAAGCAATCACCACCGTCGGCTTGATTTTTATCCCCAGCGAAGCCGCTATCACAATTCCTATCCATGATGCATAACCCTTTTTCTCATCTTTCATGGAGCAATAAAAATACAAAACCGCACTCAAAAAAGGAAGTACGTATGTATCTGAATAAGGGATTATAATCCATGGGTTGAATCCTAAAAAAACTGTGCAAATGATTATAGACAGGAAAGTCACTTTTCGACTATGCGTTAATTTCCAAACAGTCATCACAGTAAACACAATGGCAGCATCTGTGGAAATCACCCCTGCAACAATCGTAGGAAAATAATTATCTACACATCCAAATAAAGATGACAGATATTTTATTCCGGCAAAAATAATCGTCAAAAAAATATTATTCGGATAAGCATTAAAATAATTCTGAGAAAACGAATCTCCTCTTTGACTGATCCAATCCTGAATTGTTCCACCATGTGTCACAACATCTGCTGCCGACTGCAGTATACCGACATCCCACGTCGTATAAAAGTAGATACATTTACACAGATACATCTGCATCACAAATATAATTACCGCATAAAATATGCAAAACATAACAACTCTGTTTTTTTTACAAACACAACTTGCTAATTTTCTCGTGCAGCATATAAAAAAAAGGAGGAAAATTGCTGTCAACCCAATCAATGCCAGCAAAGCATTCAACAATTGATAATGTAACGGAAACACATCACCTGCAAGTCTTCCGAACTCAAGCAGAATCATAACCACAATAAAAATGTGTACGCAAAGAAATATCTTTTTCGCTGCCACACACAAAAAATTTTGTATTTTTTCCACTATCACTTTCTCTTTGCATTCCTTTCCCCGTCAAAACAAAATCTCTGAACTCTTACTCGGCCCGGTCTACATCATTTAGAATATCCTGTATAGCAAATCTCGGACGGCCTTTCGTCTCTAGATACATCTTTCCAATATATTCACCGACAATACCTATCGCAAGAAGCTGCAAACCGCCAAGCGCCCAGATAGAAACCATAAGACTGCTCCAGCCAAGTACCGTTGCACCCATTGCATGGCGCACAATCGAATAGATCAGGATTCCAAGGCTTGCCAAGAAGATGACAAGACCAAGGCTTAATATAAAGCGGATTGGTTTGACACTAAATGAAGTGATGCCGTCAAATGCAAACGACAACATTTTCTTCAGCGGATATTTGCTCTCTCCTGCAAAGCGCTCCTGTCTTTCATAGTATACGTTGTCTGCCGGATATCCGATTAACGGTACAATTCCGCGTAAAAAGAGATTGACTTCCTTGTAATTTTCCATCTGCATTAAAACACGCTTACTCATCAAGCGGAAATCTGCATGATTAAAGACAATGTCAACCCCCATCCATTTCATGATTTTATAAAATCCTTCTGCCGTAAATTTCTTAAAAAACGTGTCTTTTTTTCGGCTGCTGCGCACACCGTAAACAACATCAATTCCATGATTAAATTTATCTACCATCTCATCAATAGCATGAATATCATCCTGTAAGTCAGCATCCATTGAAATCGCTGCATCACAATGATCCTTCGCATACATAAGGCCGGCAAGCACAGCATTCTGATGTCCGCGGTTTCTGGAAAGATTCAATCCACTGACAAGTGTATATTCTTCATGCAGACGGCAGATAATCGGCCATGTCTGATCTTTTGAACCATCATTCACATAAAGAATCCGGCTTTTTTCACTAATCTCACCTGCATCGATCAATTTTTGCAATTTATCACTTAACTGTTTTGTCGTCTCATCAAGCACCTCTTCTTCATTATAACAAGGTACAACCATATAAATTATTTTACCCTTTGACATACCTGTCCTCCTATATTATCACATTATTATGGGCATTATACCACAGTTTTCATATATTTGCAAAACATTTGACTTTTTACCTATAAATCGTTATAGTATATGAGGTATCTATTAACACTTGGGGAAAGGAACATACAACCATGAACAAGCAGTCTCGTTACATGCTAAGACAAAATTTGTCCTACTATAAAAATCGGATAAAATACGGTATTACAAAACTGCACTCGACAGTCTCTGACAACTATATTGTCTTTGAATCCTATGGCGGAAAAAAAGCCACTGACAGCGTGCGTGCCATATATGACGAGCTGCAAAAGGATGAAAAATTCCGCTCGTTTTATTTTGTGTGGGCATTCACTGACCCTGCAGCGCATTTTGATTTACTGGAAAACCATCATACCATACTGGTGAAGAAGGGAACTTCTGCCTACCGCAGATATTATGCCAGTGCTCGTTACTGGATTAACAATATCACAGTTGCTGATTATCTAAAACCACGAAAAACCCAAATCTATATCGAGACTTGGCATGGTACACCGTTAAAGAGACTCGGCTGTGATATCGAAACAGATTCCGATCCTCGTCAGACACGTTCTCATATGCACAGACGATACCGGGCAAAAGGGAAAAAAGTAACCTTTTTTCCATCTCCGTCTCCTTATTATAGTGAAAAAATAGCTTCTGCTTTTGCAATCGGAGATCCTTCTGTAAAATTTGTCGCAAGTGGATATCCTCGCAATGATAAACTTTTTCATTATACAAGTGAGGAAATCCAAAAGAAAAAGGAAGCATTACATATTCCGGAAGGGAAAAAGGTTCTTCTCTATACACCAACCTGGCGTGACTCATCACTGGATGAAAATGGGGCATTTTCCTTGCCGGATGGTTTTGATGTCAATGTACTGATGGACATGCTCGGCAGCGATTATATTCTTTTATTTCGCGCCCATCACCAAATTGGAGCGGCAAAAATAAAAGATAACCCTGTCATATATGACGTAAGTGACGTAGAGTCGGTCAATGATTTGTATTTAGTCAGTGATTTAATGATTACGGACTACTCTTCCACCATGTTTGACTATGCAAATTTAATGCGTCCGATGGTTTTTCATATGTACGACGCAGATTCCTACGAACAAGATGTGCGTGGTCTTTACCTGTCGCCGGAAGAATTACCGGGACCAATCACAAAAACGGAACTGGAACTGGTTGATGCCATCCACCGTCAGGAATGCGAATTTCCTTATCGAGACAAGCAATTGGAATTTAACCAAAAATTTAATCCATATGAAGATGGGAATTCCGGCAAACGAGTGATTGATATGTGTCTTAGGGCACTGCCTCATAAGAGAACCCTCTACGAACGTTTTGTACGCTATACTAAAAAAACGCTCAACCGAATGCGCATTTTATGGCTGTTACTGCGTTATAATGTTCTCGGATTTTTCCGCTCTCACGGAATGTTCCATAACAATAATAGTTTACGCCTCGAGCGTTTGAAGGACAGTCACAAAGGAGAACGGTGTTTTCTCATTGGAAACGGTCCCAGTCTGACCGGTGAAGATTTACATTTATTGAAAGATGAATACACCTTCGGTACAAACATGGTATACAAAATTTTTGACAAAACCGACTGGCGTCCGTCATTTCACTGTGTATCTGACACAATTTACGCATCCAAGCTTGGCATCGAACTTTCCAAAATGGTAAAGGCTCCTCTGTTTACAACAGAGCGCACCTATCGCCGCATGCGCAAAAAACCGGTCGATACCACTTACGTCCATACCATTCCAACCGAACGCTACAAAGTCCGCGGAAACATTCAGGCATACTGCATGATTAAGGCAACCGTACTTTCTCTAGCTGCCGAAATGGCGTTTCATATGGGCTTTAAAGAAATTTATCTGCTCGGCGTGGATTGTACAAACCCTCATGATAAAGGTGGACATTTTACAGATAATTACACAACAAAAGAAGTTGCAGAAACCGATATTAACCGAATCAAGACAAGAATGCATGCAAATACTTTAACAACCAAACAAATTGGGGAGCACATCATAGACCGCTCCATGGAAGTATATGCACTTCTTGATTCGTATGCAAAGAAACATAATATTCATATCTATAATGCAACTCGCGGTGGAAATCTTGAAATCTTTCCACGCGTAAAACTTGAAGATGTTTTGAGTAAAAAAATGGAGGAATCAAAATGAAGATAATCGGTGTTATTCCGGCACGTTATAAATCCAGCCGTTTTCCGGGAAAACCATTGGTTGAAATCTGCGGAAAACCAATGATATACTGGGTCTATCATCAGGCTATGAAAGTCAAGGAACTTAACGAAATTTACGTTGCCACAGATGATGAAAGAATTCGTGCCGCGTGCGAAAAATACAACATGAATGTTAAAATGACAAAAGATACCCATCAGACAGGCTCCGACCGCGTAGCAGAGGTTGCCGAACACACCGATGGCGATTTGTATATCAACATTCAGGGCGATGAACCTGTCATTAACCCGGAAATGATCCGAGAAGTGATTTCCATTTTTACAGAAGATGAATCGGTTTATTTTGGCAGTTTAAAAAAGGAAATCACAGATCCTGATGAAATCCGTGCCACAAGCACAGTAAAGGTAGTAACAAACGACACGGGAGATGCAATGTATTTCTCCCGCTCTGTTATTCCGTCCAATTTAAAAGACGGTCAGTTAGCACGAGTTTTTCGCCATGTCGGAATCTATGCTTATAAAAAAGATTTTTTGTTAAAATTTGCAAATATGGAGCAGACAGAATTGGAAAAAGGTGAAGGTATTGAACCACTGCGTGCACTGCAAAAGGGATACACCATGCGCTTAAAAGAAACAAACTACACTTCCATTGGTGTGGACTTACCGGAACATGTTGCACTGGTGGAAAACATAATAAGAAAAAACAATGTGTCCATTTGACATATTTTCTTCACATATGTTTTTTATTTTATAAACCAAAGGATTTTTAACAAAAGGAGATGTTATTATTATGACTATAACAAAAAAAGTCTTATTTTTCTTGGGTGCTGTATTTTTTTTAACATGCAGCAGTACTTATATCAAAGTACAGGCAGCTCAGGATATGCCTGATAAATCCGTACAAATCGGGAAAAAAACTACAATGCAAGTGAAAGATTCAACACTTTCAACGCAAAACAAAGCCGCTTGGATATGGAAAAGCAGTGATTCCAGCATTGCTTCTGTAAACAAACATGGCACCGTCACCGGAAAGAAAAAGGGAACCGTTACAATTTCTCTCAAAATTCCCGGTAATCCAAACGATATTACAGCTTCTGTACGTGTCGTTTCCTATTTTCGTACCAAATCAATCAAAATAACAAACAAACCAAAAGAAGCCATGGCAACCGGCGATAGACTGGAATTGAAAACATTGGTAAAACCCCATAATGCGCGTTTTAAGAAAGTAATTTTCACCTCCTCAAATAAAAAAGTTGCGTCTGTTTCAAAAAAAGGCATTGTAAAAGCCAAAAAAAAAGGTTCTACAACCATAACCGCTTCGGTAAAAGGAACAGCAAAGCGCACTTCATTTAAATTAAAAGTAAAAAAACGCATCAAGATAAAAAAAATCACACTTTCCGGAAAAAATACCGCACTTGTTGGTGAACAAATAGCACTGACAACTACTCTTTCTCCAAAAAACACAACGGATGATACCCTTGTTTTTTCGTCAAACAATCCAAGTGTTGCCACAGTCAATGAGGATGGTGTTGTCACATCCCACCATGCAGGAAAGGTTACTATAACAGTTCGCGAGAAAGAAAGTAAAAAAAAGGCAAAACATCATATTACCATTGAGGATATACCATATACCTCAATAGAATTTGCAAAGAACAATCCTGTTTCGTTAGAATCCGGAACATCACATAAAATGCAGTTAGTCACAGGTCCGGCCAACGCAACGGATCATCGAATCAAATGGACATCCAGCAACAAAACCGCTGCAACCGTTGATGAAAATGGTACAGTAACTGCCCTTCGTCCAATTGAAACTGTTACTATTACTGCAGTATATAAGACAAATCCAGCTCTTACATGCAGCTGGAATCTTAAAATCACTCGTACAAAAGGCTACATTACGAAACAAATGTTAGATAACCTTGACTTAACTGCCATAAAAAAAGTGATGATTACCGCACATCCGGATGATGAGACACTTTGGGGCGGCGGACATCTTATAGAAGGTGAATATCTCGTTGTCTGCATGACGCATGGCTGGAATCCAAAACGAAGAACAGCCTTTGAGCAAACAATGCGTACGACAAATGACAAATACCTGATTTTGGATTACCCGGACGTCCGAAAAACATTTAGTAACGGAAAGTATGAAACCGATATGCTTTCCACATGTAAAAATGCTATGCAGGAAGATATTAATCTTATCTTATCCTACAAAAAATG
Organism: Clostridium sp. AF37-5; assembly: GCF_003477605.1. Classification (GTDB taxonomy): domain Bacteria; phylum Bacillota; class Clostridia; order Lachnospirales; family Lachnospiraceae; genus Eubacterium_F. The sequence continues at coordinate 97,966 of NZ_QUDR01000001.1, read as the reverse complement.
GGATTTGATTGCCACTCATAATCCTTTTGGTGAATATGGAAAGTTTTTACACAAAACGATTTCCCAAATGGTAACACAATGTTATAATAAGATGACTAATAAATCTGCTACCCTATATTATTTTGGACGCTATTACAATTCAAGCAATAAAATTCCGGGAGAACAGATTGCCCCGGAACTTCTTGCAATTAAAAATAGTATGGTAGGCCGCTACTATCCAACAGCGAAAGGGGCCATTGACGCATTTGGACATATGATACCATATGAGAATTGGCTTCTTCCATCAGAATGGTAGTATCAATTTTAACAGGGAGGTTTTTATGAAACGAGTAAATATATTAGATTGTACACTGCGCGATGGTGCATACCTGATTGACAGTCAATTTGGCAATACCGCAATAAAAGGAATTATTGAAGGTTTAACAGAAAGCGGCATAGATGTTATTGAATGCGGATTTCTGAAAGACGAACCACATCGGGAGGGCACAACCATCTTTAATAATGCTGCACAGCTCCGCTCATTTTTACCTACAGACAAAAGGCATTCATCTTATGTCTGCCTTGCCGATTACAGCCGATACCATATTGATAACTTAGAGCCTTATGACGGCACTTCAATTGATGGTGTACGTGCCTGCTTTTTTAAAAGCGAACGTTTTGAAGTTATTGATTTTTGTAAAGCAATCGTCAATAAAGGATACAAACTTTATGTGCAGCCTGTTGACATATTAGGATATACAGATGCTGAACTTTTAGACTTGATTGAAAAAATAAATCAATTGGAACCATATGCCTTTTCCATCGTCGATACCTTCGGTTCTCTGTATCGTGAGGATTTACAGCGTGTATTTTATCTGGTTCATCATAATTTGTGGGCAAATGCTAAAATTGGATTCCACTCACATAATAACCTGCAGATGTCCTTTGCTCTATCTCAGGATTTTATCGATATGAGCCAGGGACTCCGCGATATTGTTGTAGACAGCACAATGGCAGGCATGGGACGTGGCGCAGGAAATACAAATACAGAACTTGTCATGCAGTATATGAACCGTAAGTTTAATAGTGGTTATGATATTGATATTGTTTTAGATCTTATAGACAATTATATCGACGGTTTCCATAACAGTTATGAATGGGGCTACTCCATCCCATATTTTCTTGCCGGTTCGCACAGTGCGCATGTAAACAACATCTCCTACCTTTCGGCAAAGGCAGGAATTGCAAGCCGCGATATTAACTTTTTACTAAACCGTTTGGACCCGGTGGAGCGAAAACGGTACGACTACTCGCTTCTCGAAAAGACCTATTTGGATTATCAAAATACACACTGCGAGGATGATTCTGCCATTGCATCACTTCAAAATGCACTCAGTGGGAAAGATATTTTGGTTCTTCTTCCCGGTCACACGATTAAAACATGCCAGGGACAAATTCAGCATTTTTATAAAGAGAAGAATCCTATTGTAATTAGCGTTAATCTTCTCACCGATTGTTATCCGATTGATTTTGCATATTTCAGCAACAAAAACCGGTACCAGTATTGGCGTAATGAAGCGGCTTTTAATAAATGTAAAAAAATTGTGACATCAAATGTAACGACAAGGAAAGATGATAATCTCTTTATTATCGATTTTCTGCGATTGGTAAAATGCGGTTGGGAGCAGCTCGATAATTCTGGCGTGCTTCTTCTTCGTCTGCTAGACCTGATGAATGTGAATAGCATTTCCATCGCAGGTTTTGATGGTTATAGCCATAATAGTGAAAATCCGAATTACGTTGAAAAAGCCATGGAAAAAACCAGAAATACATTAAATGCTGAAGAAGCAAATAAAGATATAAAAAGCATGCTTGTTGATTATAAAAATACGAGAAAATCAAGCTGCCCTATCTCATTCATTACACCATCTTACTTTGAAACGGTAATGGATGAATAATTACTAATACCGGAGGTACTCACATGAAAAAAGATTTTTCAAATATTAAATTGTTTGCAATGGACGTCGACGGAACATTAACCGATGGAAAAATTTATATTGGTAATGACGGTGAGGTAATGAAAGCATTTAACGCAAAAGATGGATTAGGTATTAAACTCTTAATAAAAAAGGGTATTGTTCCTATTATCATCACCGGCCGCCGTTCAAAAATTGTCACCAGACGATGCGAAGAAATAGGGATTACCGTGCTTTATCAGGGTGTTCGCGATAAAGCTGATATCTTGAAAAATGTAATGGCGAAATATGACTGCACTCCTGAACAAACGGTATATATTGGTGATGATATGAATGATCTGTCTGCAATGCAAACAGCCGGCATTACCTTTGCACCGGCTGACTGCGCTGCCGCATTGCTTCCATATGTTGATTTTGTTCTGACTCAAAAGTCCGGCGGCGCTCCTGTACGTGAGGCCATTGATATAATTTTGGAAAACAGACTTACACTGTCCGATTATGAAAGCATCTGATTTTCTTGACTCCTTTGGATAATCCGGTAAAAAGCCAGTAAACAGCTGCTGCTGAAGCAAAAGAAACCACTGTCAGCACGATAAAAATTAATATCGGATTTCCGAAGGAATATATAAATTTCTGTCCAAATTGAAACACGTAAAAACTATGAATCAACCAAACAAAAGTAATATATCTTCCTGCCTTTTTTGACACCCAGATAACTCCCGGAATTTTCTTAATAAGCATAACACACGCATAAATCATAGGTCCAACCAGGAAAAAGTCATAAGAAGATCCAATTTTATAACGCATATAAAAACCTGCAGCCGCAACAAATAATAATACAGGGTAACTTAATATTCCTTTCGGTAATATCTGATGATAATACGAGAATACCTGATACTTTGCAAAAATCATACCAAATAGATAAATTGGAAGTAGGTAAACAACGTTGCAAAGCAGAATTCCCCATACTGTTCCTTTAAAGTCAACCAACATATCATAACTCATCAACCTAGGGATACCATACAAAGAAAACAAAGCAATCCCCAAAACAACGAGAAAATCTGTAAAGAAATCAGCTTTTTTTCTCTTTAAAAACCGAAGCATAAGCGGCGTCATCATAAGTAAAAATATGTATGGCATAACAAACCACCACTCACCATTATACTTTTCAAATCCAAGCATGCTAAGAATAATGCTTTCAAAATCATATTGAATTGTCCATGAGGATGTAAGATTTACCTTTGTCACACCTAATATAAAATCAATTGGAACAAAAATAATCATAACCTGCCATATGTATTTTAAAAACCGAAATATACGATTTGCAATCATTTTCGAAATTGATTTACTTTTACGCATACTCAGATATGTTCCATATCCACTAAGGAACAAAAAGAACGCAACACACACCTTAAAAGAAGCACAGATTGCTGCTTCTATAGGCTGCCCGCGAAACATATATAAACTCTGGTACATATTCTCAGGCAAAATCCGATCCGTAAATCCAAATAAGTGATGCAAAAGCATCAAACTAATAGCAATTAATTTCGCAATTGATGTGTCGGATTTTGAAAAATGATAGTGTTTCACTTTATCCTCTCCCCTCTAAGGTAATCTCTCCATGCAAAAAAGCCATCGGCAGCTAACAAAATCATAATAGGAATAAATACAACTAAATATCTTGAATTACATTCCCAAATAGTCTGAAACAATGCTATTCCAAGCATCGTAATACTTGAAGCAAAAATCGGCATATCCACCGCTTTTGCATCAGATTTTCTTTTTACTGCAAATCGTGCCGATAAAAACATCCCAACAAGTATTAAGCCATAATATAGCGTCATATACAAAAGAGCTATCCAGTATTTGCTTCCTTTTAATGTCACAAATTGTTTTAATATATTGTCAGGCTCCTGTGGGCCTTCAGCTAAATATACACAGCTGGCAAGTGTAGCATCTCCCCATGTTCTAACTTGTTTATCATAACCAAAAAATTTAAAACTTTCATGGAAAGAACGTGCCTTCAATCGTTTCTTAATCTCTTTTATATTAGCTTCTTTTTTCTTTTCATATGAATTAAATGAAATGGTAAAATCGACATCCTCCTGCTGATATCCCCCATATCCAAGTGCCATCATAATCCAATGGGTCAGCGGAAATTCATAGGCATCGCAATACGATTCTTCTAACGGAATTACAGAAGACTTTACATAATTACACAATCCATGACCGACTCCAAACGAAATTGCTACAATGACAATACCGGCAATAATCTTTTTCCATGATTTTTTTTGAAGTAATAAGCAGGCGAAAACTGCAATAAAGAGAATAAACACAGTAACTTTAACTGAAAATGCAGCAGATGCAGCCACTCCAAATAAGCACAACCAGCAAAAAACTTTCCAGCCGGGTTCACTCAAAACAGCCTTCGTGTAGCAATACAGCATAACTACCAGCAAAAGCATTCCTGCTATATCCGTATAAGCATACATAGCCCATAACCACAACGGCATACAAAACCATGTCATTAAACCAACAAAAAATGCCTTCTTTTCATTCCAAATAAGAACCGCTATGTGATGAAGCAACAAGATAGATGCCACTGTCATAACACATCCAAGTGCTATAGACGCTAAATAAAATTCATTTAGCCCCGTCTCCGGCCATATAAAATGAACCATTCTGAAAAAGAATGTCAAAATACAATACCAAAACTGATTATTCGGATATCTTGCAAAGTACGTAGTATCTGTCAACTTATCTGTTAATGTATACTCACTTGCAGAACGAATTACTTTTCCCCAATCCCATGAAAAAATCTGCACACGCACGGAATAAGCAACAAAAAACATAAACACAGCAAAAACAATGCTTATGACATAAAAAACAATCTGATAATTTATCTCTTTAAAGGCAATTCGTTCTCTCATAAAAAAATGATATATTCCATAAACAACAATTGGCAGTAAAATCATCGCAAAAAAAGATTTTTGTATCAAACTGCTAAAGGCAATCAAAGCAATGCCGTACACAAACACAAACCAAAACCATTGCCCCGCTTTAAAAAAATGATCTTTACATGTCTTTTTCATCATCTCTGTCGATTTCGAATTCATCATGTTCTTCTGTTTCCCCTTCAAAATAAATCAGCCTTACCTCATTAAATACAATCTCATTCATCAAAATATCCGCATCTGCTTCTGCAATATGAATTCCAAACACAGCACGATCCCATTCTTTCGGAATCGCAATGGCAAACCCTGCATGATAGTAGCATCGCAGACGTTTTCCAAGAATATAAATTTGTTTACGGCAAATAAATTCTTCTGAATTAATCCGTACACCGTTATGCTCGGCAAAGATATAATCTTCTTTTTTCATAGCGTAAATCGGTGTGCAGAAACGCCCTCTCCACATACCGTTAAACTCCGATTCCTCATCTTCTATGATATGGAACAATTTAACGGAACGCTCAGACATTCTGGCTAATTCAACGCCCTTATACATAAGTACACAGTCATTGTCCTTGTAGACACGTTTGGCACGCACCTGTTTTCCGGCACGCATTGAGAGCATTCCCTCAATAATCGGAAGTGACGTCGGAATCTGTAAAATGTATTTCACTTTTATCTTTTTTAATACCTTCTGCACATCATCTCTGAGTGCCGCCAACTCATCTTCCGACAAAATTTCTTCGATAATGCTCTGCTTACTTTTCATCATCATAAGCCGCATATGATACGCTACCATGTACTGCACATAAGGAATAATACGATGGTGCTTTTTCCTTGAGTAGGCAAATAACTGTCCATAACCAGACGATAACAGCGTTGTATAACGCTCTTTTTTATGCCATGCCGTATCGACAAGAGAAGATTCATCTTCTCTCTTTCTATAGTAATAATGCGTTCCGGCAATCAATCCGTATTTTCCCTGAGAAACAATCACCTGATTCACAGCCAGCGCATCTTCCCAAAAACTCAGCGACTCATCAAAATGCAGTTCATCAAGTACCGCATGCCTTAAAAACACGCCGCCTACATAATAATGAGGATACGTATAATCCTTTTTAATATCAACAACATCCGTCTTTTCAAAACGCCAGTTTAATCGCTGCTCACCTTCATAAGCATCAAAATAACGAATTCCTATAGCCGCCACAAAGACATCTTCATGTGCATCAAAATACTGCACCGCTTTTTCCATTGCATCATCCGCTAACTTGTCATCCGAATCTAAAAAAGTAATAAGTTCGTCACCCATCTCTCCCGCAATCCGTACACCTTCATTGCGAAGTGCAGAAACACCCTGGTTTGTGTCATAGTGCTTCACTACAATCTGCTTTGGATACTGCTTCTGATACTGCTCACAAATGGCAAATGAGCCATCTGTACTGGCATCATCTAACAAAATCAGCCGGATATGCTCTGCAAAAGACAGTGTCTGGCAAATGACACTGTCTATTGTTTCCCGTAAATATTTTTCTGTATTATAAATTGGTACAATCACTGCTATCATAAGATACCTCATTTCTCCCAAAGCATAATCGTCTTTCCAAAGGACTTCTGAATGTCCATCTCAAATGCCTTTTTCATATCAGCTATCGAACGAACCGGAATTACCGCGCCTACAATATTAGACAAGTAATTGATAATTTCCGGATGCTCTCTATATAATTCAACCGTCTTTTCAAAATCCACTCTTCCGCTTCGGCTGCTTCCGAATACTCTCAATCCTTTTTCCAAAATCATGCGGGTATTAATCGGTACCGGATACTCCGATACTCCTAATATAGAGATCGTTCCCTCAGGCTTAATAAAATCAATAATCTGGTCGATTGCCTTTCCGGAACCGGCTCCACCCACACACTCAAAAGCATGATCTAATTCCATATTCTCCGGAATGTCACTTACCTGATACGTTGCGTCAGCAAATGTAAAATCAGAAAGCTTGTCTTTGCTGACACCAAAAATATACAGTTTTGTATCCGGGAACATTGTTTTGAAAAACACAGCCGTAATATAACCTAAATTACCATCGCCCCAGATACCTACCACATTTCTTCTACCATGTGCAAAACGGTCAAAGCGTGAAATCGCATGAACACTGACACTGACAATTTCCGTAAATGCCGCTACTTCTTTGTTGATTCCCTGTGGCAGACGGACTAATCTGTCCTTGCGGATTTTAACATATTCCTGCATAAATCCATTAAATCCGCTGGCACGGAATTTACTTGAGCGAAGATAGTTCTCCGCAATAAACTCATCTTCTTCTACCGGTGTATTCGGTATCATCACAACCTCTTCCCCCGGCTCAAACTCGCCACTTGGGTCACGAAGTACAACACCAATCCCTTCATGAATCAATGCCATCGGCAGTTTCTGACGAAGTACATGTTCTTCCCTAAGCCCCTGATAATATCTCTGGTCTGCATTACAAATCGAAAGATGTGTCGGACGAACGATAATGTCATCATCCTGCAATCCGATGTTTTCATAAGTGACCTCGAATTTACGAGGAGCCACCAACTGGTATACTGTATTAAGCATTTGCTCTTAATCCTCCTGCTCCGACTGAATCAATGTTTCTGCCACACGCAAATCATAAGGATAAGTTATCTTAATGTTTGATACTTCTCCTTCTACGAGATATACGTCTTCGCCCTTCATAACAAAAATCTTCGCTGCATCCGTAAGAATTTTCTTTTCCTCATCGGTCAAAGATTCATACAGCGATTTCAGTTTCTTTAAGCGGAATGTCTGCGGCGTCTGTCCCTGATACATCTTACTGCGGTCCGGCACAGATGAAATCACCTTGCCATCTTCACTCTGTACAATCGTATCAGTCGCAGCTACCGCCGTATCGCAGGCACCATACTCCAGTGCATAACGAATATTTTCCTCAATAATTCTATGTGTCACAAATGGGCGGACGGAATCATGAGTCAAAATAATCGTATCATCATCCACATCATAGTTTTCTTCAATATAAGAAATGGCATTCATAATCGTCTCATTTCTTGTTGTACCACCTGCCATCACAGCAATACGGTCTGTCTCCCCCAAATATTTTTTTATAAGATTCTTGGTGTGTGAAATCCACTGTTCCGGACACAAAACAAGGATTTTTTCAAATTTATCATTCACAAAGAACTTTTCAATTGTGTGAATAATAATCGGTCTGTCACCAATATTCATATACTGTTTCGGTTTCTCTACATTTCCCATGCGGCTTCCAACACCGCCTGCTAACAATACTCCAAATATCATAATCTGCTAAAACCTCCAAAAAAATTCGTTGTTTTTATCATATCACAGATAGTTTGTCATTTCAACTCATCATCGAGGCGAAGTTTCCATTTACCGGACAAAATCGCACGGCAGCATGCATCAAATGGTTTCAAGCAGCAAATCAAGGTCACCACAATTCCAAGTAAAACAAGTATAATTTCCCATGTATTTGGGAAATTATGATATAGTGCCTTGTACCAACAAGAATGCACAAAAAGGTTAATGAAATTATAATGAAATACATAAACACCCAAAGTTCTCGTTCCTAATTGAGAAAAAATATTTTTTCCTTTTGGAATGATGCATAAAAAAGCGAACACAAGCCCAAAGGATAACACATACGTAAACAACCGTAAAATACCACCATAAAATGCACCATGCGTAAGTGCCTCATAACTTCTTCCCGTCAACAGAAATCTCGCCCAAAATAATTTATCAATTCCGACATAGCAGACTAAAAAATATATCAGGATAACTGCCAATGAAACTATTTTCAACTTTCTATTTTCTGTCCATTTCGTAATTGTATCCATTGACAATGCATATCCAGCATAAAAAAATGGATAAAAAATTGCAATCCTCAACCAGCAGAAAAGATTCGTATCCATATTGGAGTAACCTGCTGCCATTGAAACAAAAACAGATACAATCAAAACATAAGCAGGTCGAAATTGTTTGGTATAAAACGTAATTAAATACATGAAAAATAACGCAAGAATAAACCAAGCGGCACCCGGTTCCCTGAAGAAATCAACCGATATAAATGTTCCTCCATTCATAATACCGGATACAAAATAACCAAACATTTTCATAAACAAATAAACCAGCAGATATGGTACTACTTTTACAATTTTTCTTTCCTTCACGGTTTTCTTGGAAAACATACCTGAAATCAGAAAAAAAGCCGGCATGTGAAACGTATAAACGGAGAAGAACAAGGAATTTACCAATTTAGAACTTCCTAAATAATTTTCGTAAAAATGGCAAATAACAACCAATATTATTAACACAAATTTTGCATTATCCCATTTTGCAATTCGATTCATCTTTTTCCTCTCTTTCTCATTCAATCTAACAAGCATTTCAACGTTTGATCATATACATTTTTCTCAATACCATATGACATACCTGCGTTAAAATCCGCCTGTGCTCTATTGCACACATCCACCTGATATGCTGCCTCACACAACCTCCCGGCATTTTCAAAATACATTTCCGGATATTTTAAACTAACATATTTTTCAAAGTAATTTTTATTGTAGTGGCAAACATATAAAGGCTTTTCTAAAATTGAAAATGCAGAAGCCAAACGTCCGTTATTTGTCACCAAAACATCTGTAGCATACAACAAATCCGGAACCGGGAGAATCCGGTTTACATAGCCAAAGCTTCTTTTGTATTGATTTCCCATAGAAAATGCATTTTCCATCAAAATTTCACTGTTTGTAAAAACAAACCATTCTTCCCCAAGCTCTTTTATCCATTGCTTTACATCAATAGATTCCCAATCCTTCCTTTTCATCTCTTCATCACCATATACAATAACAGAAAGAATCTTTTTGTCTCTTGCATGCGGAAAGTAATAATAAATCAGTTCCGAGACATTCTCTCTTCTTTTAGCATCCCCTATATCATAGGCAAACGGCAGGGAAACACCCTCGATTATTTCTTTATCTTCTAAACGATACGCCCGTTTTAACAAATCTGCTGTAAATGGAGAGCCCGGAATGATGTGCGTAAATCTTGCAAAGGTATTTAAATTAAATTCTTTTCCTTTTGACTCCATTAAAAACATATTCTTAAACTGGTAATCATATGGAACACCCAGTAAAATCCGACTGCCTTCCGGTGCTAAGTTATTAATTTTAGTTGATAGAGAAGCATCCACACAGACAACATTTGTCATACCCTCCATAAAATCCTTTTTCGCACGGCGGTAACCATGTGCTGCCAGTGGATTTTTATGTCTTTCATTATTCAAATAATAGCGGAGCTTTACATCCTCTCCGGATTGTTTCGCAAGATAATCTTTCAAAAGCGCAAGGTCATTACTCAGCCCACGTCCGCGGCTGCTCAAAAATGTAATTTCTGTCTCATTCATGTTTCGCTTCCTCCATATACTGATTAATCATAGCGGCAATCCGCTCACTGCTGTGTCCGTCACACGCTCCCATATATTTTTCAATGAACTGGTCATATTTTTCTGTCAATGTATCTTTTTCCGGTGACTTTAGATACGCTGTAAGTGCCTGCTGCGTCTCATAAACATCCCCCGGCAAATCATCCGGATAATTCAGATAAAAGCCCCGGTTATAATTGAGTAAATCATAACAGTAAAATGCTATTGGTTTTCGCAAAAGCGCATATTCAAAAATAACAGAAGAATAATCCGTTACCAGCAAATCCGATACCAACATCATATCATTTGTGGAGAAATCTCTGATAACTTCGATATTGTCATAAGACTTCTCTACAATTTTATTTTTCATGACCGGATGCGGGCAGATTACAAATATCTGATTTGGCAGTAAGTCTTTTGATAATTTATCAAAATCCAAATCCGGTTTAAACTGCGTTCTGTCATCCCCTATATCACGAAATGTCGGTGCATATACAATAACATAGCGGTCTTTGAATTCCGGATGTGCGGCATATACTTTCTGCTTTGTCTCATCCATCAGCTTTTCATCATAAAATGCATCCGTTCTCGGACATCCCAACGCCTTTACCTTGTGCACATCGATATCAAAGGCATCCGCATAAATACTTCTTATTCTGTCACTGCTTACCGTCACCATATTGTACTGCACATGATAAGCATGATCCGCAGCAATCGACATGTTGGTTCCCCGCTGTCCGAATTTCTTAAACGCACCGCAGGCATGCCACAACTGTACAACACGCTGGCTCTGACGCAGCTGGAAGTGACGCAGATAACGGTTATAGTCATCCGTCACAATAACACGGCTTGTAATGTTTTTATAGTACATATAAAGTTTCGTAAAAGGATTATGTGGCAGACGCTTGGCACAAATCACTTTCTTTCCTTTGACATACGGATATAGTGCTTTTGCATTACCCTCTAGTTCACCGTCTTTTCGCACCGTAAAAAACAGCACCTGCTCTTTTACCGGATAGCGTCGCAGGAAATTTACCATCTTACGGAACAAAATCTGACCGATGTTTTCAGACGGGAAACGAAGCATCTTCGGCATAATCTCATTTAAATCCGGAACAATCTCCGGGCTGTTCAAATCTGCTTTTCTATCTACCAAATATTCCTTCATCATCGGAATGGTTTCCTTCGTTCCAACATAATCCACATATGTTGCTTCCAAATCCTCATAGAATACAATACGGTCATTCATAAACGTAAAATATCCTCTATGGTACCACTTTGTCAGATGTGACAGCAGACTTTTTGACTTATCTAGGGTTTGATTTTTCAAAAATTCCGTCTTGAAAAATTTATTGGCAAGTGTGTAATCCATACCCATGTATGGGTTATTTTCATAGCCTGTCTTTACGGAATTCAATGCCACCGTGCTGAAAAGTACCGCCTGCATATCTCCAAAATTGCGGTGATATATCAATTCTGACATAAAATCTGCCGGTGATTTGATAAAGTTCTTAATCACATACTTAAATGCATTATTCGCATAACTGACTTTTGCATCCGCAAAAGTAATGTATGGCGTCTGTGCCTGTTCCAATGCCTGATAATACAGTTCATCTCTTGTTTTTACATCAAAAAACTCCATATTATCCTGTAAAAATCCGGCTTTTTCCACTGTCTCTTTCCAGAAAAGCGGCATTATAATCCGAATGGCAATCAGATTTTGCAGTGTCAGACTCTGAATACTTAACAAAAATTTTTCTTCCTGTTCTTTCTCCCCATAAAGGGCAATGGTAAACCACGCATGAGAAAGCAAATCCTCTTTGTCTACCGCCAGATTGTCAAGTGCAAATTCCGGGTGAGAATCTTTTAACATCGAAATATCACGCATATCCAATGTTGAAATTTTATCATTCATTTCTGAAACCAGATGCGTAATTGTCTCCTTTGGCAGTGTCCAGTATTTCGCATAAAACTGATCCAACAGAATCTGCACTTCTTTTCGGCTGATTTCATTTAAATATTTGTGAATATCGTCATTATTCTCTTTTACTTCCTCAATATCTTTGTACTGTGGGAAATCAATTAAAATACTTTCTTTTGCCGACTCCAAAATCAGCCGGTGTGCCTCAATGTAGTCTTTGATTTTCCAAGAAGAAATCGAAGCCGTAATCGACTCCGCCTCACCATCAAACATTCTGCGGTAATGGAAAATCACACGGTCAAGTCCGGTAATTCGGTTCGTACGGTATACATAACGCATCAAAAATGCCCCATCCTCCGAATAGGAAATCGGTGGAAGACGCAGTTCATACTGCTCAATAATTGAGCGTTTAAATAATTTATTACACAGCGAAAACGTCCACAGAATCTGTGGCTCATATTTGTCTATTTTTTCCATCTGCACCAAATCATTGATTCCATTGACTGCAAAAGTCTGAAAACGATTAAAAATATCATACTTAGCAATAACTAAATCTGCCCTTTTTTCTTTTGCACGCTCATACAGTGCCTCTAAGGCGTCTAACTCTAAGACATCATCTGCATCAAAGAAGTATACATACTCTCCTTTTGCCAAATCCAGTCCGCGGTTTCTCGCCGAAGAAGGTCCACCATTCTCCTTGTCCACAACTGTTATGTTGTCATAACGGCTTTCATAATCCCTCAAAATGTCAATCGTGTGGTCTTTGGAACCATCATTGACTACAATAATTTCATAATCGTCGATACTTTGATTGGCGAGACTTTCCATCGTCTCTGTTACATATTTCTCTGCATTATAAGCAGCAACAATTACCGAAACTTTCACTCTTTCTCTCCTCCATGAGTCTCTTTCTCTTCCTGATAAATATCTCTGACAATATATATCGGTCGATCCTTAATTTCCGCAAACAAAACGGCGATATATTCTCCTATAATTCCAATTACCATAAGAACAACCGCAAACATAAAACATAAAACTACAATGATTGTAGAATACCCCGCCGGTGCTCCATTGACAATTTTGTTTATAATAGTGAAAATCATCAATATAAAACCACACAGAGCCACAAATACACCTGAATACATTCCCAGTTTCAATGGCAAATCCGAAAAGCTGCACAGTGCATTAATGGAAAAATGCAGCAGTTTTCGAATGCTGTACTTACTTTCCCCTGCCTCTCTCTTCTGTGCCTCGAACTCCAATGTTGTTTTTCGGAATCCAACACTCTGCACATATCCTCTCAAATAGCGGATTTTTTCTCTATAGTCCTTTCGCAGAACGCCTGCTACATTTTTGCTGATAGCAAAAAAGTCAGAAGAATTATTTTCAAATTTAACCGGCGACATAAGATTCAAAACTTTATAAAAGGCACCTGACGTAATTCGCTTAATAATTCCGGCATCTGCATTCTTCGTTCGAATCATCGAAATTACTTCATAACCATCCTCAAACTTAGCAATTATGTCCGGAATACATGCCGGCGGATGCTGCAAATCTGCGTCCATGCACACAACTCCATCCCCTTGTGCATGATCAATACCGGCAATCATCGCTGCCTCATGTCCAAAATTACGTGAAAAATCGACCACCTTAACTTTGGCATTTTCCTTTGCAAAACCTTTTAACAATTCAATACTGCCATCTTGGCTGCCATCATTTACGAAAATAAGTTCATAGTCCCAAACACACTTGTCCAAAACACTTACTGTTGTCTTATAAAATTGGTTCAAAGACAATTCCTCATTATATACGGACACAACAACTGAAATTTTTTTCCTTTCCATAAAACATTCCTCCGTAATCTTGTTATTTTTTCTTACTGTATTCCCATACTGCTTTTATTTCCAAATCCTCAGGCAGACCATAAAACAGTTTGTAACGCTCAATCCATGGCTCCCATTCAGGAGTGGCTGTCCATAAATAAGATTCGTATGGCAAGTGCCGAATTTCCACGGACGTTTTACCTGCCTCTACCTGTCTCTCAATTCTAGCCAATCGTTCTTTATCCACCTGATAGATTGAGGAAAAAATATTAAGATAAAAGCCTAATCCGAAAATGGACACAACTGCGCATGTCTTACAAAATGTCTTTGTAAAAATCCGGCTTTCTTTCTCTTCTCCGTCTAAAAGGATAAGCAGTTCCAAAAGGAGCATCAAAAACAGTATATACGTGGCAAAAAAGCATCTCTCACCAATCGGATTTACAACAAGTAACGGCGCGGCAACACAAACAATTCCCGCATTCCAAAACAAAACTTTCCATAAACATTTTTTTTGACTGCCAATAATAATACAATAAATAATAAGTGCAATCATGTAAGCTGCCACAAAAGCCGCTTCAAAATATAATAACCGGTTCTGTTTTGCAAATGTACTGATGCCAAAGGACGACAACAAAGACCATGTCGTAAATCCTGCCATAACTACCAGACAAATTTTTGCTACTAACACACTTCTGTTTTCATTTACGTCAGAATAGATCTTTTTATAAATCATAGCACATACAATAACGATTGCTAAATTCATCCAACAATTATTCAGGCAAAGATGCTTTGCAATTTCATTGACATAATTGTCAAATGCACGACTGATTACTCCTCCCTCTGCCATTTGACGATACTGATCCTGATTATTTGCGATCGTATGATATGCCGAATTTGAAAACATATAAGCTGCCCCTGCCACACTTCCGATTAAATACGCCACATGAGAAGCAACCACCTTGCGATGAACACAAATTGTATACACAAGCACACCACAAGCCAAAACCACATTATAAATTGTCAAATGCTCTACAATTAATGCATTTATTACCGCTAACACAAAGAGCGGCAGACAATGCCAAACTTTTCTTCGTGGCATTGTCTCCTGAAAAATAGGATAAACATACGCTATAAATAACAATGTGAAAAACATTGAGGTTACGTAGTTTGCATAACCTGCCGTCCATACAACGGCCTGACGCAAAATCAATTTAGGTATCAAAACAAGTGCAACACAACTTACATAAAAAACCCATTTTCTTTTAAATATATACTCACAAAGTGCTACAATTCCTGTTAAGCAAAATGACATAATAACTGCCTTTAAAAGGTTTGAGCGCGTCATTGCCAAAACAATAAGATTTCCCACATATCGTCCGTTGTAATTTTCAAACCAGTTGTTTAATCTGTCGATACCGATTTTACTTCCCCATGCCCAGTCATCTCCGGTATATGGAAACAAGTAGCATAGAATGGCAATCAGCCCAAAACATATGATATAACGCAACCATATTTTATTATTTTCCTTCATGTTTTTCTCCTATCTTTCAATCATTTTTTATACTAGGACGTTTACATGTCAAAATTGTATCATGCCTCGTCCTCTAATTCCTGTAAAAATTTATTTTTTGGTACTTTTTTCACAAATAAATCACCAAATGCAAACCAGTACGCAAATGCCGGAAATACTTCAAACGGCAGAAACAAACATTCCGTCAGTGTAGCAATAACAAATCCGATACAGATTGCCGGTATCAAAAAAGCATATGTTGCATTTTTTCTTCTCTGTGTCAGGTAAAATTTCAAAGAAAACGCTACCCCTAATAACGTAATCACACCATAGAAAAACATACTGAGAAGTCCATAGGTGTAACCAAACTGAATCCAGTTGTTATGCGAATGGTTTTTCTTTTCCCCATCCACTACCATTGAGGTGCTGGCATGTCCTTTAAAATTCATTTTATCCCAATAGGCAAGATAAATATCAATTCTTCCATTCGTAATGGCATTCAAGCCCTTTGAATACTTGATGTTATACCAAATGCGTTCCCACATATTGCGTGGTGCAATCGTATCTTTCTTGTTTTGTGTCTCCTCCACATCTTTATACTGTGGCACCACAACATCGTCCGGCTCATCCGCTTTTTCTTTATTCCCCTGAAATTCACTTGTATAATACAAAGGTTTTCCTTCAAACACAATCGGATGTCCAACAATGTTTGGCAGATGCAAAAGGCAGATTAAAAACAGAGGATACAGCACTACGGTGAATACTGCCATACAGCCTAAGTTTCCTAAAAAGGTCCGGTAATTTTTTGTCTTTTTGGCCAAATAAAACCGCAGTACAATCCAAAGCAGCACAATTGCTGCAACCGCAATCAGTGAAGTTCTCGCCTGACTTTTTTCCAGATAGAAAAAGCATAAGGCAAGCGAAACATACGTTACAATGTTTTTCCGGCAAGACCGGCCGGTCTCCACACACCAGTCCAAATCCGACAAAAATACAGCGATAATAATATACAAATACAATCCAAACGTATTCGGATTTGTAAAAATGCCGGCATACCTGCCTCCCTCATACAGAGGACGGAACAAAAAGGAAATCACCGACATAACGGCAAACGACCATTTTATGGCATTCTTGAAGCACTGCCACAACAAATCTTTTCTCGTATGATTCTGCCACACAAAAAATACAGCGGTAAAGACAAAAGCTAAAATCAGACCCAGTCCACACATTTTTTTCGGCACCAGAATATCCGAAACGGTAAAGGAAATGCACATACCAAACCAAGCAATCCAAAGAGAACGTCTCCAGTGGATATGAACCAATGTCCGGTCAAGCGATAATATGGCAATGGCAAACATAACAAAAATACCACAAACCGTATTATAAAAATAGCTTTCCTTATGAAGTCCGTAGCGGACGATACAAAACAAAACAAGGTCAATTACAAAGCACAGCGTAATCAGCCGGTACCTTACCTTGTCTTTTATTCTTCCCACAATCGGAATCCATGGATTAAGGAGAAGAATAAACAAATCCTGTAATTTCGTAATCAATTTTATTCCCCACTTATTCACGACAAACGACCGCTAAAAAGCGGCCGTTTTATCTCGTGTAATGTCTTACTTAATAACGTCATTCTTATCGGAAGCCGAGCTCTCGTTTTCTTTCGTTTCCTTCATTACTTTTTTCATTCTCTTTGTAATCTTCTTCACGGAATTGTAGTTTGGCTCACAAACATACAGCGCCGTTGAGCGAATCGAGAAGGTCGTCTTCTTAGCTCCTGTACCCTCGGCATTCGCATAAGCAATCTTCCATTTTGCCATATCATTCAACTGCATATTGCAGAGCGATACAATCTTATCCTTAGACATACTTGTCTGGAACATGGACTTCGATTCTTTCAACAAACTTGAGAAATTTGGCAGTACGGAAGGTGACATCACCTTGTTCAAAATTGCCTCAATCATATGCTGATGGTCACGTCCACGCTGGTAGTCACCATTTGCGAAATGGTGTCGCTCACGGCAGAATGCCAATGCTTTCTTACCATTTACTTTGTTATAACCTTTTTTGAACTTATAATGTGTACCGGCACCGTGTGGACCCCAGTCAGAAATGAAGTCATAATCCGAATACACTTCTACACCGCCAAGCAAATCAACAATCTTTTTCAGACTGGTGAAATTGACACGTACGTAGTAATCAATGTCAATGTTATACAATTTTTCCAGTGTATTAATCGAGCAGTCAACACCATAAATACCGGCATGGGTCAGTTTATCCGGCATACCTCCGGAATACGATTTACCGCCCTTACTGTACAGCGGTACATAGTAATCACGAGGTGTAGATGTCAGTAATACTTTCTTTGTAACTGGATTAACCGTCGCAATAATATTTACATCACTTCGGCTTGTCTGTCCAATCTTACCATATACATCAATACCACTGATATAAACATTAAATGGTTTTGTTGTTACATCGGTATCAACCAATTCTTCTACTTCTGACTCAATCTTGCTTGTATCCAGCTCTCTGGTGTCCGTGGAAAATGTCTTATACTGGCTCTTAACCGTATCTACAAAACTTTTATTCATGATAATTGCCTGCACTTCTTTTGCGTACAAGGCATCTACCATTGTCAACGGATCATCATACTCAACCGTGTTCAATGTCTTGTTCAGTTTCTTACTTGCATCCTGAACTGCTTTGTCCGTATTCTCACGGTCCTGCTGTCTTAGAATACCAAAAGAGTAATTTTTAGCATCTGCTAATGTCTTTGCTGCATCGTCCTTCATGACGTAGAAAGAAATAACATCAACCTTTTTGGTTGCACCACCGACATTCTGGAATGCTGCCATACTCTCTCTCACATAGTTCGCACCAACAAGGAACACGGCACAAAACAGAACGGCTAACACACGTCCAAATATATAACTGGAGTTTGTCAGCTGGCTCATCACCTGATAGACAAGCAATACAACCATAATGACTGCAATCGCAACCATGTACTTAACCGGTACAAGCCCTGTTGTTCCAAAATAAATACAAACTAACAAGGAAACTAAAAACTGCAAAATAATTACTACTAAACTAATCTTTCTCTCTAATAATGTTTTCACTCGTAACCCTCCGTTCTCAAATTAGCCTAATAATACGCTCACAACATTATATCTTATTTCTTGTCAAAAATCAAACATAAAAGTCGATTTACGGCATTTTTATCCTGATACTTGAAAATGCGCCTGCAAAACTGCTCTCGTTGTGAGTCATCCTCGTAAGCCGTATGCCAGTTTTTTTCCAGCTCCGGCTGCGTATATACAATCATTCCCGGCACAAATTTCTCATAGTCCTCGTAAAAATTTCTACCATCTTTCTGAAATACTTCATAGTCATACGCATAAAAAATCATTTTTCTTTCCAAAAGGCAGTACTCATAAATAATGGATGAATAATCCGTAATCAATTGGTCTGCCACAGATAACAGCGTAGCCACTCCCGGATAATCGGAAACATTTCTTATTTTATCCGGATACATATCCCATATACCGACAGGACAATGCTCTGCCACGTGCGGATGCAGACGGATAAGAAGCACCTCATTCTCTTCCATACATTGATTAAGGGAATCAAAATCCAAACAAATTTCCGGATTTTCAACCTGTGAATCTCGGAAGGTAGGTGCGTATAACGTAATTTTCTTTCCCCTCAAATCAGGATATTGCTCAAAAAAACGCTCCTGCATCTTCTGCCTCTTAGAATCATCTAACATCAAATCGGTGCGCGGCAGTCCAATCGGGAAAATTTTTTCATCGTCTACACCAAACGCACTTTTATACCATTTTGCCGTACATTCGGAACTGACAATCAAGTGCGTAATATTTTCATTTGCTTTTTTTGCTAGTCTTTTTACTTCCCCGGTATCCGAATCCAAGCCAAATTTCTTAATCGTACCGGTTCCATGCCACAACTGCACCACTTTCACATTTTTATTAAATTTCATATACGCCATCGGCATGAACTCATTATCGAGAAAAATCACCGATGCCGTTGCCATATGAAACGCTTTTCCAAAGAAAAACGAAAATGGTCTTCGTATGCCGTCTTTTTTTGTCAGATACACCATTTTCATGGATGGAAACTGATTTTTTATAGCATCTGCCACAATGCCGATATTTCCCTCTTCGCTGTCATCATGCGTTGCGACAAAAAATACTTTCTGCCGATTTATGGGTAATAGGCGGAACAGATAGAAAAAGAAAGCAAACAGCACATAGCCTGTTTTTTTAATCATTTTCTCAGTCTTTCATATTCAAATCATTTTTAATTTTTGTTGTGGAAATCCCTTCGGTACGCGGCAGGTAAACAACCTCGCAGTAGTCTTTGAGGAAATCAAACTTGCCCTTCCAGTCATCTCCCATAACAAAAACATCGACATTATTATTTACTACATCATCAATCTTCTGTTCCCATGTATATTCCGGCAGCACTTCATCCACATAACGGATTGCTTCAAGAATTTTTTTGCGGTCTTCAAAAGAATGATACGCTTTTTTGCCCTTGCCGGCGTTAAATTCATCTGAGGAAACAACAACAATCAGATAATCCCCCAATGCTTTCGCGCGGCGAAGTAAATTAATGTGACCTACATGAAGTAAGTCAAACGTTCCATAAGTAATCACTTTTTTCATTTTCTTTTCCTCCTATTCGTTCTCACTCATCTTTGCTTCGTATACACTTACTACGTCTTCAACATCCCCCTGTGCAATCAGACGGCCCTGCTCCAAAAGAATGCCCTTGTTGCACATTCTTAAGACCTGACTGGTTGAATGTGATACGAAAATGACGGTAACACCTTTATCAAACATGCTCTGAATACGATTTTCACATTTTTTACGGAATTTCGCATCTCCAACACTAAGCACCTCATCCAGAATCAAAATATCCGGCTCAACAATTGTTGCCACGGAAAAACCGAGTCTGGCACGCATACCGGAAGAATAATTCTTTACCGGCACATCGATAAAACTGCCAAGTTCCGAGAACTCTACAATTTCGTCGTAACGTGCTTCCAAAAACTCTTTACTGTAACCAAGCATCGCACCATACAGATAAATGTTCTCAGCACCGGTATACTGTCTGTCAAATCCGGCTCCCAGTTCAAGAAGCGGTGCAATCTTGCCATTTGTTGTAACCGTTCCCTGTGTGGCTTTTAACACACCGGAAATTACTTTTAAAAGGGTACTTTTCCCGGCACCATTCAATCCCATAATACCAACACGGTCACCTTTCTGAACTTCAAAGCTGATATCTCTGAGTGCCCAAAACTCCTGAAACATCAATTCCTTTTTTATCATTTTAATAACATATTCTTTGATGTTATCAACTTTTTCAGAACTGAGATTGAACTTCATACTCACATTCTCTATTTTCATTGCTAATGACTTCTTCGCCATAATAACCTCCAATTTGCCTTACACCTTAAATATTCAGGATAAAGGAATCCTGTTTCCGATAAAATACAATCATACCAATAACCAATGTTCCAACCGCAAAAACGGATGTATACAGCAATAATCTCATATCAAAAGGCTGTCCAAAAAAGGCGCGGCGGAAATTGTCAATCACGCCAAATAATGGATTCAATTTTACCAGTTTTTGTGTATCACCACTCATGTTGCTTGCGAAATAGAAAATCGCACTGCAATACATGATGAGCATTAACATAACGCTCCACAAATACTCAATATCACGGAAGAATACACATAAGGTCGATAATATCATGCCGACTCCCGTTGATAGGATAAACAAATTTAAGAGCGGAATCACCGTCATAACCATATAACCGTTAATCGGTGCATGGTACTGACCGGTTGCTAAGAAAAATACCATTACACCAACCAGTACAACAAGCGAAATCAAAAATATAATGAAGTTTGCCAAAATGCCGGAAAACGGATAAATGTATTTTGGTACGTACACTTTCTTAATCATAGCGCCGTTTGTACGAATAGAACGCATCGCACTGTTGGTTGCTGATGAAAAGAACGAATACAGCAAACGTCCGGTCAAGACATAAATCGGGAATGGCACGCCTGCAAATGCAGCATCGGTACTGTTTCTTCCTAACAAACTGCCAAACACAACCGACAATACAATCATTGTAAGCAGCGGCTCAATCAGTGTCCATAACATTCCTAAATAAGAACGACGGTAACGAAGCTTGATATTTTTCTTCACAAGCTGTCCCATAAGATACTTGTACTTTAGGAAATTATTAAAAAATTGAATCATTCTCTAGTCCATCCTTTTTATTTTTTCAATCATTTGATTATAGCACCCAAATACGCATTTCGTCAACTATTCTACAAAAAAAGCCAACATAGGATTGACATTTTTTCTTTTTATGGTATATGATAGGTTTCGTAGTTTCAAGTGATATTTTAAGAAAGAATGGAGAATGAACAATGTCAACTTACAATATGGAGAAGCAGCACAAACTTGGCAAACTTCACGCTTTAGAGCGTATTTGCATGCTGCTAGATGAAGATTCATTTCGTGAAATTGGCTCGAACATTACGAACTTAGAAGATGCTTTTAACATTAAAAAGGGACAATTTCCTTATGATGGCGTAATCACCGGTTACGGTACCATCGGCGGACAAAAAGTCGTGATTTACTCTGAGGATTTCACCGTTATCGGCGGTACTCTTGGTAAACAGCACGGTTTCAAAATTGCCAATGCAATTAAAATGGCAATCGAGAGCCGCTGTCCGGTTATCGGCATCAACGATTCCGGCGGAGCCCGTATTCAGGAAGGTGTAAATGCCTTAGCCGGATATGGTGAGATTTTCTACTATAATACAATGGCATCCGGATACATTCCGCAGATTTCGATTATTGCCGGTAACTGTGCCGGTGGTGCGGTTTACTCACCGGGTATTACCGATTTTATCTTTGTCATTGATGAAATCAGCCAGATGTTTGTTACCGGACCAAAAGTTATCAAAAGCGTAACAAATGAAGATATTACAGCAAAAGAATTAGGTGGTGCCAATGTGCACGCATCCAAAAGCGGTGTCGCTCATTTTCATATGCCAAACGAAAAGGAATGTTTCCGCCGCGTGAAGGAATTGATTTCAATTATTCCTCCGTGCTATGAGGATGGCTACCTGCACACAAACCGTCCGGCACTTCCTAAATACAACGAAAATGTTACTTTTAATGAGGATTTAGCAAATATCATTCCAAAAGAAAGCAATCACAGTTACGACATCCACGATGTCATTAACGGAATTGTAGATACAGACTCCTTTATCGAAGTTCAGGAAGAATTTGCAAGAAATGTAGTCGTTGGATTCGGACGCATTAAAGGAGTTGTCATCGGTATCATTGCTGACCAGCCAAAATTTATGGCAGGCGTACTTGACTGTGACTCTTCTGATAAAGCAGCACGATTCATCCGCTACTGTGATGCTTTTAATATTCCGATTCTTACATTAACGGATGTGCCGGGATTTTTACCTGGTAAAGACCAGGAATATAAAGGAATCATCCGCCACGGAGCAAAATTACTATATGCCTACTCTGAGGCCACAACAATTAAAATTAATGTTATTCTTCGTAAAGCTTACGGTGGTGCTTACATCGCAATGAGCAGTAAACACCTGCGTGCTGATTTTGTTTATGCATGGCCAACCGCTGAGATTGCTGTTATGGGCGCCGATGGTGCCGCTGATATTTTGTATGGTAAACAGATGAAGAATATGAACCCTGCAGAAAAAGCAGCTTTCCGTAGCGAAAAGATTGATGAATACAATGAAAAATTCATGAATCCAAGTATTGCTTCCATGCACGGTTATGTGGATGAAATCATTAAACCGGAGGCAACAAGAGAACGTGTTTATGCCGACATCTTAATGCTTGCAGATAAACGCTCGATTGATGTAATTCATAAAAAACACGGAAATATCCCATTGTAAAAAATATCAAAAAAATTCCGGCAGCTGCTCCTTGGCAGTCCACCGGGATTTTTTTAGTTTCTACTCCACTGTCGGAGTTGGTGTGCTTGGTGCATCTGTCACCTCACCTTCCTGACGTTTTAGTTTGACTTTAATCTTGATTTTATTTTTCACCTGCACGCCGGTCGGCAGACTATATTTTAATTCAAGCGTATGCGAGCCATCCGATAATCCGTTCAAATCCACATAAGCTCCTAAATCTCCTACATTTACATCCGCTAACGTCGCATCTTCGCCTAACAATTCTACGGAATACTTTCCGTTTTCCGGCTCAAAATTCATTGTATAATTTTTCGGCAGATTTCTCACGGCAATATCCGAAGATGTAAGTCCCAGCACACGCTGTCCATTCTTCTCAATATCACAACGGACGGAAACCGTCGTCGTCTCCCCTACAATCGACAGCCCTGATGGCAGGTACTCCCTTAAATCAATTTCCTTTTCGATGTCCTTTTTTGCTCTCGCAATCGATATCGGCACCTTAATTGAGACTTCTTTCTCCAGTGCTTCTTTCGTTCCTGAAACCTGGATACTCTCGGGTTTATAATCAGTCTGAACCAGACGATAGCCGGATGCCGGTGCACCTTCTGTCTCCACATAAACCGGTATTTCCTTGGTCGATAAGACCTGGGTTGACACCTTAATTGTATCATTGCTAAAGCTGACATTTGCATCATTTAAAGCATCCCCATTCGCATCATATAATACCGGCGAATATTCAGAATCAAAGTCTTCGCTTTGACCTTTTAAGCTGACCATAACACCTACATGATCAATTTTCTTGAATTTCGATTCTCCGCAGGATACTTCAATCATATTTGGCTTTGCTGTCATCTCACCGAGTACGTAATTCTCACTCAATTCACCCTCGTAATCCACCTCAACTTTGAAACTCTTTGTGATGCGCTTTTCAAGGGCCACTTTAAGAACAGCATTATTCCAATCCACATCAACACTGGAAGTTGATTCCTTATTTAGCTTTACATTAATACTGACTGCATTTACTTTTGACAATTCGCTCAAATCAGCCGTTGCTGTAAAATCAGACTCCTTTAATGTCTCTACAAAACTTCGTTTTCCTTTTACCGTAACCTTAACCGTATCACCATCCACAATATCATAGACTTGATTTGCCGATGTGATTACATTTTCATTTAATATTTGTACCGGTATGTCATAAAATGTTTTTGATGTCGTCGGGTCCGTTATATTAATGATAACCAGCCAAAACAAAAAAGCGACAATCACCGATACAATTTTAAGCATTAATTTACTGGTCAGTTTCTTTTTCATCTTTTTTGCGCCCCTTCCACCATTTCATTTTTCCTTCATCCGGATTTCTTTTAGCAGCTTCCTGCAAACGTATCATCAGTGTATCCGCATCCACTTTCCGATAAAGTTTACCATCACAAGCCAATGAAACAAAACCTGTTTCCTCCGAAACAATAATAGTAAGAGAATCCGACACTTCGCTGATGCCAAGACCGGCACGGTGTCTCGTTCCCAATTCCTTGCTTACTGCCAGATTGTTAGACAGTGGCAGATAACACGTCGCTGACACAATCCGGTTATCGCGTAAAATCACTGCTCCATCATGAAGCGGTGTATTATGCTCAAAAATATTTACTAATAACTGACTGCTGATTTTTGCACCAATCGGAATTCCGGTTCTCTCATACTCGCGGCACTGGATTTCTTTCTCCACAACAATCAATGCGCCCGTTTTCACACGTGCCATATCATAAACAGCCTTTATCACGGCTTCAATGCTTTCTGCCGAATATCTCTCATTTTTCGACTTTTGATTATCAAAGGTCAGTGAGCTTAAAATCTTTTTTCTTCCAAGCTGCTCCAGAGCATTTCTAAGTTCCGGCTGAAAAATGACAACAAGTGCCATAATTCCGACTACCATCGCATTCTGGAATACCCAGAGCACAACATTCATTTCCAACACAAGTGCCACTAAGAAAATAATTCCAAGAATCACCATACCTTTTAGCAAAACCCATGCTCTCGTATCTTTTATCCACAAAATAATGTGATAAAAGGCAAAGGCTATGATGGCAATTTCAAGCACATCTGTAATCGTAAAGTCGGGAATCGTAAGCCACGCCACATAATCCCTAAAAAAACTAATGATTGTGTTCATCCGCCACACGCTCCAATCTATTCAAAATTATTAAAATCATTTTCCAATTCTTTCTCCAATTCACTTCTTAAATCCTGATTTTCATCATCCTCGTCCGGGACAATTCTTGTCACTGTCTTATCAACGGCGGCAACTTTAATCTTCGGAACTGCTGTCACATAATAATAATATTCATCATCTTCAAACTGTAGCTTACGTGTTCCATGGTAATCCAGTGTCAATCGAAAAAACTGTATCATGTAAGCAACCAGCATACAGACGACAATAGATACAACCATCGGCAGTAAATCCACATTTAACTCTAAAAAAATATTAGCAAAAAGCAAAATGGATAAGTTTAATATGGCTCCTACCAAAATTGCTATCTGCGAAGCATACTGTATCTTACTTCTCCGAATCAGATACACACAAATAAATGTCAGCACAAATGCCGCTAACAATGTGTACAAAAGTAAATTTCCCCGCAAATAATCCAAAAGGTACTTCAGCGGTTCAAAAAAAGTACTCTCCTGCGTCATACGTGATGCCGCCAGTGCATATTCCTGCACACCGCACAGTACAAAATAAAAAAATACGCTGGATATCAATGCCGGAATCATCACCGGTGAAAAGAACAAGCCGCCCACAATCGGAACCAAATAGCTAATCTGAAGGACACTCAGCACCGGAACCGATGCCAGCACTACACTCTGGCGATTCGCAAGCCGTCCAAACAACAGATAGTAAATCAACACAATCAGCAAAATGGCAACCGCAATCAGTTCAGAAACCTGAAATACTTCAATTTCCGTCACGAGGAAAACACACAGAGGCGATGCCATATCCGGTGTAACCGCACAAATCACGGCAAGAAGAAGCACAATCCAGTGATTGGCAAGAAACGCCTGATAATTCAACTGACTGGTGATAATCATCAAAGTTATAATCATTAAAACAGCCTTTCCAAAGCACCTCAAAATCCGGTAATGCTTTTCGAAAAACCCCTTTAACCTGCTTTTCAGGGTAAGCAAAGCCATCATCATAACGTTTCCTCCTCTCCCTCTTTTTCATATAGTTCCTCTAATTCCATCAACGTAACATAATATTCTTTTACTCTTGCACGCGATTCATCATACGCACGCCCGGCAATTCTAGCAGTAAAAATCACAAAAAGAATCTCCGCCGCCACAAATACAATACCGCCATAAATAAGTATCGTCCGGTAAGGAAGCTCCCAGACATGCTGCATAACGTAATCCATGTGGTATAAAACTGATAAAAGAATACCCAAAACAAAAGCAACAAATACTGCCAATATTGTCTTCAATATCTGCATACGCACATAATCCATCCGCCAATAGTGGGTTCGCTTCAAATCAGAGCTGCCTATTCCCTTTTCATAATCCGCCAATCGTATCATTTTACGAATTCTTTCTTCACTTAGCAAATAAACACCTCCTGATTCATATTTTATCACAAAAAATAGTGATAGAAAAGTGTCATTTTAATGGAAAAACAAAAAAACAAGGAAGCCGCAAAGGTTTCCCTGTTTTTCGTTTTTATTTCATCTTTTTCGCGTTTAAAGGTCAAAATGTTTTGTATTTTCAGCCAATTCTTCTGACAGTTTGCGAAGTTCTCCGGTCGCTTTATTGCACACCGAAAGAATTTCATTAAACTCAAGCATAGATGCTGAGGTTTCTTCCGTGCTGGCTGCATTTTCTTCTGCAATTGCTGCCAATCCATCAACAATTGATGTAACCTTATTTTTCTTATCCTCTAGAGCTTCTGCCTGCTTACGAATCTTTTCAATGGCATCTGCCACTGTGCCAATCTCATTATGTAACAGATTGAACATCTGGCTTGTTTCCGAAAGCTTGTCATTTTGAACACCAATCTTATCCATTACCTTACTCATCGTCTGAACGCTTGTATCAGAATTCACCAAAAGTGTATCCACAATTTCAACAATCTTTTCTGCCGACTGGCGGGACTGCTCAGAAAGGGCACGAATCTCATCTGCCACAACAGCAAATCCTTTACCGTGTTCACCTGCTCTCGCCGCCTCGATACTCGCATTTAAGGACAACAAATTCGTCTGAGCAGCAATATCCGTAATCAATTCAGTTGCTTCTTTAATCTGTTTTGCCGACTGGTTCGTTAAATCGGTCTGCTTCTGTACTTCAATAACTGACTGCTTTGTCTGCTCACTAATCGCATTTAATTCTTCCAGATTACTGCCGGCGGTCTCATTATATTCTTCCATCTTCTCAGAACTAGCATGAAGGTTCTCCACATTTGCCGAAGTCTCCTCCAACGCCTGTCCCATCTCAGCAACCTGCTGGTTCGCACTCATCGTTTCATCCGCCTGGCTGGTCGCACCGGAAGCAATTTCCTCAACTGCCGTATTTACACTGTCAACCGAATCCGTAATATTCGCAAAGGATTCCGCAAACTGATTTGAAAAACCATCCAGTGCTTTCGCAGAAGATGTAATGTTTGTAAGAATCTCGCGGAGCGAATGAATCAAACTCTGAATCGCTCTTGCAATATCACCAACCTCGTCGCCTCGTTCCAAAAGTACCGGCTTCATCTCAAACTGAAGGGCACCTTTTGCCACATTACCAAGATTTGACACGGCACCATCAATACTCTTTACAATACGTTTCACCATAAAAAGTACAATAATAAATGCCGCCAAAAAAATTGTCAACATAACAACCGCCATTGATATAATGGTATTTCTGAGACTCTGTGTCACCTGATTCTGGGTACGTCCGCAGAATACACTACCGGCAACCTCTTTCGTACCCGGCTGGTAGAGTGGCACATAATAGCCATAATAATCTGTTCCCAGCACATCTATATTTGTTGCAAAATACTCTTCACCTTTTTTCAAGGTATCATAAACCTCGGATGACATTTTTGTATTAATTTCACGTTTTCCGGATTCATCTTTTAATGTTGTCACTTCTCTGACATCACCAAAAAACAATGATACTTCAACTTCCTGCTCATTTTTTAGCTGGTCGACCAGTTTATAATTTCCACTCAACATCGTATTGCCCTTATAGAGATTATCCCCCTTCATGACAAACTTTTCATTCCCCTCAGTTGCCAAATATGTCTGTCGTAAACTTCTGGCAATACCGCTTATCTCTCGTTTTACTAAATCTTCAGATAAATCACTTTGTTTATATGCACTCAACAAAATTCCGGCAATCGTTATCAGAAAAATCGGAATAACCACCGTCAGACTTAATTTCAACGCAAGACGTGCACCTTTTTTTTGATTCACAAAAATTCCCCCTTTTGATAAATTAAAACTATAATATATAAATATTGTGCTATACTATTATAACATCTTTCTTCTTTTGATACAAGAGATAAGTTGTTATTGTTGCGTTTTGAATAATCAAAGTACGCAGGAAAAGTTGTTTGTGTCAAGTGTTCGTTGGCACTTTTTTGTTTTCCGTAATTCCGTAGAAAAGCGTTGCGTCTCGTGGGCGCTCCCGCTAATTGAGTGCGTAGCGGTATGGGCACTGAAATTACCAGTGCCACATACCGACGTACTCAAACCCACGAGTCACAAAGTTTTTCTACGAAATTACTGGAATTCAAAGCAACTGACCGCGAACATTTACCACAAGCCAACCATCCATCCCCCACAATTGGTCTATAGCAAAAGTTTTCCTACATTATCTAAAAGGATGATTTTTTTCAGCACACCACAATCGGCAGGGAAAAGTTTTGAGTGGAATGCGTTATATGTGCGTGGGTATCTGATATGCGTATTGTGCATATCGATACCCCTACGCACATATCAGCGGGAGCGGCGCATGACACTCAAACTTTTCCCTGCCGACTGTGAAGTCCTGAAAAACTCTCCTCCTAAATAATGTAGGAAAACGTCTCTCTCTCATGATACTGCCGCACCAATTCAGCGAGTGTAACTCTCTCAAGCACATCATCTACAGCATGATCCACTTCCTGACCCAAATCGCGAACCAGTGCATTCATCGTGCGGTTGTTTTCACTTTCTCTGTAGCCATCCAAATCCACGGCATTTCGCTGTCCCTCAATGGCACCGACCACATCTTTAGCGGTACATCGTCTGGTTTCTTCCGGAAGATAATAGCCGCCCTTGCTGCCGCGAATCACGCGCACAATCCCGGCGTGACGCAGTTTAGAAGCTACCTGTTCCATATATTTCTCTGACAAATCGTATTCCTTAGCCACCTGTTTGACCGTCACCGTACTGCCATCATGCAGTGCAAGGTCAATCAGAAAAAATAATGCATACTGGCCCTTTCTCGTAATATACATAACAACCCCTCTTTCCTAATTTCTATCCTGCTCCAAAGAAGCAATTGCCACGGCACCATCGGAAACCGCTGTAATAACCTGACGAAGCGGTTTGGTTCTCACATCGCCTGCCACATAAATTCCCGGCACATTCGTCCGGCAGTCCTCCCCGGCACAAATATAGCCGGCATCATTTCTCTCAACTACATCCTTCACAAATGCTGTCTGCGGCTCCATGCCAACAGCAATGAAAATACCGGATAACTCAATTTCTTTTTCCTCCCCGGTCTGGTTCTGTGTAAGAATCACTTTCTGTACCATACCGTCTCCGGCAATTTCTTTCACTTCATAATAAGGAAGAAATTCGATATTTTCCGCTGCCATCACTTTTTCGGAAAGTTCCTTAGCCGCGCGAAGACCTTCCCTGCGGTGAATCAAATACACTTTTTCACAAAGATTTGCCAGATACAGCGCATCCTCTAACGCCACATCACCACCGCCGACAACCGCCGTCGTTTTATTCTTAAAAAATGCACCATCGCAGGTTGCACAGTACGAAACGCCTGCACCGGTCAATTCTTCTTCCCCTTTTACGGAAAGTTTTTTATGCCCTGCACCGGTTGCCACTAACACATTTTTTGTGCAGATGGTTTCACCGTCTTCTAAATGCACTTTTTTATATTCGGATTCATTTTCCACGGAACTCACTTCTGCGTCTATAAACGGAACAGAAAGTGCATCCGCATGTTCTCTGAATTTCATTGCCAGCGAATATCCGGATTCTCCGTAAAGTCCCAGATAATTGTCCACACGTTCCGTCGTCACAATCTGTCCGCCGCTAAATCCTGCCTTCTCAATGACAACAACATCTAACATTGCACGTTTTGCATAAACGGCCGCTGACAAGCCCGCCGGTCCGCTTCCTATAATTACCAAATCTTTTACCTGTTCTGCCATCGTATCCCTCCTAATCTACTTCTGATTGGCAAACTTTCTAATCTGCTCACATGTCTTTTCGATATCCTTATCCGTATGTGCCGCTGACACAAACATAGCCTCAAACTGAGACGGTGCCAAATAAATGCCCTCTTTCAACATCGCCTTAAAATAAGCCGAATAGCGATTTGTATCCGAGGTCTGCACCGTATCATAATCAACCACTTTTTCATCGGTAAAAAACAAACTCATAAGAGAGCCAACCTGATTTACACAGACCGTTTCTCCAAATGTTTCACGCATCACTGCTGCCAGTTTTTCTGCCTTTTTCTCAATGGTTTTATAAATCGTATCCGAATCACGCAGAATTTTCAGTGTCTCAATTCCTGCAGTCATTGCAATCGGATTTCCCGAAAGAGTTCCTGCCTGATACACTTCCCCAAGCGGTGCAACGCACGACATAATTTCTTTTCTGCCTCCATATGCGCCTACCGGCATACCGCCGCCAATGATTTTTCCAAGTGTCGTCAAATCCGGTGTCACGCCGTAATACTCCTGCGCACCTCCTTTTGCCAGACGAAAGCCTGTAATGACCTCATCGAAAATCAAAAGAGATTGATACTTTTTTGTAATCTCCCGTAAAAAAGGCAGAAAACCTTTTTCCGGACAAACCACACCCATATTGGCTGCCACCGGCTCCACAATAACCGCCGCAATGTTATCACCATATTTTTCAAACAATGCTTTTACCGATTCCGGTTTATTATACTCAGCAATCAATGTTGTCTCTGTATAACCCTTTGGCACACCGGCACTGTCCGGCACAGCCTGCAAAAGTGCCGCAGAACCTGCCTTTACCAAAAGTCCGTCTGAGTGACCATGATAACAACCCTTAAATTTTACAATGTAATCTTTGCCGGTATATCCTCTCGCGACACGGATGGCACTCATCACCGCTTCCGTTCCGGAATTTACCATACGCATCATTTCCATCGATGGCATCATGTCATGAATTAACGACGCAATTTCATATTCTTTTTTCGTCGGCGCCCCAAAGGTAAGTCCCTGTTCACATGCCTGTTTCACCGCTTCAATCACAGCCGGATATGCATGTCCCAAAATTCCCGGACCATACGAACAAACATAATCAATATAATCATTCCCATCCTCATCCAAAATATGAGAACCTTTTCCACTTTTTACAAATACCGGCGTCCCGCCCACATTGCGGAATGCACGAACCGGCGAATTTACACCACCGGGCAGAAAGTGTTCGGATTTTTCAAATAACTGTTCCGACTGTGTCATAGCCTTACTTCCTTTCTCTATTGATAAAACTGCTCAAGCGCCCTGTCTAAATGTTCTAAATCGCATTGCTCTGGAACCACATCCACATCGATTCCATACGCCTGCAGTCTTTTTTTCGTCACTTCACCAATCGCCGCAACCGCAACATGCTCTTTTTTGCGGTCACGCTCCCATTCTCCTATCTTGTCCTTACCCATCCGGGAAACAAACGCCTCAACGCCGGATGCGCTGAAAAATGCAGCCACGTCCATATTCTTCCACATAGACAAAGCCTCTGAAAAAGCCCCTTCAACATCATAAAAAGGGATTTCCGTAATCGTAACAGACTTCTTTTGCAGTTCTAAAACAAGTTCTTCACTTGCCTGCAAAGCCCTTGGAAGAAGCAGATGTTCTCCCGGTTTCACGACATCTGTAAGCCCTTTGGCAAGTGCCTCTGTCGTAAACTGTTTTGGCATATAATCCGCATAAAATCCATACGTTTCCAGTGCCTTTTTCGTTCCGCTGCCAACGACAGCAAAACGAACCTTCGCAAACTCCCGTCTGTCAATTTGTTTCTTATCTGCCTCAGCAAAAAATAAATGAACCGCATTCTGGCTTGTGAAAACAATCCAGTCATATTTTTTTATCTGAGATAATTCATCCAAAAGTTTCTCTGCACCATCTGTACAGACAACTTTCATTTCACAAAGAGGAAAAACAAAAGCCCCTTTGTCTTCCATCATTTCACGCAGTTTATTATGCAGTTTCTGCGTTGCTGTTGTACCGATTTTTTTCCCGGCAAGCACACCAAAATCCTCACTGACAAAATGATATTTTGCCGTCTGTCCCACAACAAAAACCGCCGGGGAAGTAATTTTATTTTTAATTACTTTATCCGCAATATCGGAAAGTGTTCCATAGACACGTTTCTCATCCGGCATCGTTCCGTGGGAAATCACCGCAACGGGTGTTAACTCATCCTGTCCCTGTTCCATCAGCCGGTCTGCAATCATGCGGATATTTGCGACACTCATCAAAAATACACTCGTGCCATCCTGTTTCGTAATATGGGAAAAAGATTGCTCTGCCCCCTCTTTTGTGTGACCGGTAAACACATGAAAACTGCGGCTTTCCTTACGATGAGTCAAAGGAATTCCGGCGAGCTCACTCACTGCCACTGCACTTGTCACACCAGGCACCAAAGCAAATGGAATTTTCTCTTTCTGCAGTGCTAAAACCTCCTCGCCGCCGC
This sequence comes from Clostridium sp. AF37-5, assembly GCF_003477605.1. Lineage (GTDB taxonomy): Bacteria > Bacillota > Clostridia > Lachnospirales > Lachnospiraceae > Eubacterium_F. The sequence goes on along the minus strand of NZ_QUDR01000001.1, from coordinate 64,419 downwards.
GTCCAAAAACAAATGGGTCACCGCCTTTTAAGCGGACAACATTTTTATACTGTTTTGCCGTCTGAATCAGAATCTCATTAATCTCTTCCTGCTTCTTTGCGTGGCTCATCGGTTTCTTTCCCACATAAATTTTATAGCAGTTTTCAGGAACCACAGAAAGCAGTTCCTCCGACAAAAGCCTGTCATATATGACCGCATCGCATTTTTGCAGCAAACGAAGCCCTTTTACCGTAATTAACTCCGGATTTCCGGGACCCGCTCCGATTAAATAAACCATACTATGATTTCCTCTCCTGACACAATTTTTCTACAAGATTTTGCCAATCTCCTCTGTCCCCCTGCACCGACCGCCGGATTACTTCTCCCTCTTTTTCTTCCATCAGAGAAAGATTCATCCTATGTCCATCGAGGGTACACAAAACACCAATTGGCTCATGGCATCCGGCATTTAATTTCGTGAGGACCGCGCGCTCTGTCCGCAGACACTCTGCTGTATGAACATCCGAAATTTTTTCGGCAAGTTCATTAGCAAGCGTTCCTTTTTTTGTCTCCATCGCAATCACTGCCTGACCTGCCGCCGGAAGCATCTCCTTTACAGAAAGATACTCGTAAACAAAATCCGAATCGTTGTCAATACCCTGTCGCCTAATTCCGGCAGCAGCCAACACAATCGCATCGTACTCGCCTGCCCGCAGTTTATTGAGCCTTGTGCCGATATTTCCTCGAAGACTTTTGCAGACGGCATTCGGATACATCTTTTTAATCTGGCACTGTCTGCGCAGACTCCCTGTTCCAATGGTAAAAACAGAATCCTTTGTAAAGGAAGTTTCCTTTTTGTAAATGAGTACATCCTGCACACAGGCACGCTCCAAAACACCGGCAACCGTAAGTCCGTCTTTACACGGGTTTGGCATATCTTTTGCACTGTGCACCGCCAAATCAATCGTATCGTCTAAAAGCGCCTGTTCAAATTCTTCAACAAACACGGCTTTTCCGCCAAAGGAAGGAATCGGCGAATCCTTTTCCTTATCGCCTTTGGTTGTCATATACACAATTTCGTATTCATACTCCGGAAATGCCTCCTGCAATTTTGAAACAACCAGTCCGGTCTGAATTTTTGCCAGTTCACTTTTTCTTGTACCAATCCGAATGACTGATTTTTTCCACTCTTTTTTTACCATGTCCAACATAATCTCTTTCCGTTTTTCTTCCTCCGGCTCTGTTTTCAAAACCGCATTTCTTTTTTCAAGAAGCGTCTTTGCCATATCTCCGCAGTTATCCGGCAGATGGCTCCTAATACTCTTTTTTATCTGAGAAGCTAACGCCGGAGCACTGCCACCGGTCGAAACCGAAACTACGACATCATCCTGCTTTATAATTGCCGGAAAATAAAAACCGCAGTCTTTTTTGACATCCACTACATTGACAAGAATCCGTTTGTCCTTACAAATGGCAGCGATATGGGAATTGACTTCACTGTCATTCGTCGCCATAATCACCACATCGGCTCCTTCGATATCACCATCCTCAAATGGTCTTTGAACCAATAAAAGGGCATCTTGTTTCGATTCAATTTTCTGCAATTCATCGCAAATTTTTGGTGCAATCACCGTAACACGTGCCCCAAACGACAGCATCATAGAAACTTTTCGGTATGCCACTTTGCCACCGCCGCCGATAACACATAACTTATCCTGCATCTGAATCATAAATGGGAAAAATGCCATTTCGACCTCCTCGATATAGAAGAAAGAAGGCAGACGCTACCTTCTTTCCTTTTTATTACGAAATTACTAATTTCTCTTTTGTCACCTGTTTTTCCTCATCGACACGGAACGCATTCAATACCGGATTGTCTGCTTCCATCAACGATAAAATCAGATAATTTGCCTTGGAATCATAGGCAAGCCGTTTGTCCTCCTCCGATGGTCTCGATGGAGACTCCGGATGAGAATGGAAATTGCCAAGCGGCACATAGCCATTTTTACGCATATCTTTGACTGCCGCAAGCTGCTCTTTCGGATCCATGGAAAAATGCTCGTTGCTCTCATCCATGTTTGTCAGAAGATAAACCTTTTTCACATACTGTTTTTCCCCTTCCACAACACCGCCAATCAAACCACAGGCTTCATTCGGAAGACCTTCTTTGCAGTGAGCTAACATTTTCTCATAATCACTTTTTGTCAAAAATAACATATCCTTTTCTTCCTTTCCGCCTACTTTCCGTCACACTCTACCTGCTCGTAATCAATTAACTCCGTAATTGTCGGATGATCACCGCAGACTGCGCAGGTGCCATTTGCCTTTGGCAGTTTAATCGTGTGAAATTCCATCTTAAGGGCATCATAAGTCAAAAGTTTTCCGGTCAGCAAATCGCCAACACCAATCAGATACTTAATTGCTTCCATCGCCTGCAAACTTCCGATAACACCGCCCATAGCACCGATAACACCGGCCTGTTTACAGGTTGGAACAGCATCCTTCGGAGGCGGATCCTTGAAAACACAGCGGTAGCATGGTCCTTCCCCCGGAACATAGGTCATAAGCTGGCCCTTAAAGCGGATGATTCCTGCATGGGAAAATGGTTTCTTTGCCATTACGCAGGCATCGTTAATCAAAAATTTCGCCGGGAAGTTATCTGTACCATCAATGATAAAATCATAATCCGCAATCAAATCCATAATATTTTCCGATGTTACAAACTCGCGGTATGTATTTACTACCACATCACTGTTCATCGCATTCATCGTCTCTTTTGCCGATTTTACTTTTGCTTTGCCTACATCTGCCGTGCCATGAATAATCTGACGCTGCAAGTTCGACAAATCTACCTCATCCGCATCGACAATACCAATGGTTCCAACACCGGCTGCTGCCAGATACATTGCTGCCGGAGCACCAAGTCCACCGGCTCCGATAATAAGGACTTTGCCGTTTAACAGCTTTTTCTGTCCTTTCACGCCTACTTCCTGCAAAATAATATGCCGGGAATAGCGCTCCATCTGCTCATTTGTAAACGCCATTAATTTGCGCCTCCTCCCATGAAATAAAGAAATTCTACGACATCATTTTCTTTGAGTGCCGTTGTAGCAAAATCTGTGCTTTCCACAAATTCATCGTTCACTGTTACGGTTACATAATCCGGGTTTTCCACTTTCTCAACCTCAATGAGTTTTGCGATTGTCAAACCCTCATCGTATGTTTTCTTTTCTCCAGCTACGGTTACTACCATTTTCATATCCTCCTTTATAAAACTTCCTCTACAGCTTCTTCTAACTCTTTCCGCTTTACAAGACCTCGGATTCGGTTTACTTCTTTTCCCTCTTTGAAAAACAAAAGGGTTGGGGAAGCTGCTACTTCATATTTTTGTGCCAGTTCGGCATCAAAATTCACATTTACTTTGACGACGATAAGTTTATCCTCATAGTCATCTTCAATTCCGCCTAAAACCGGCGATAATTGTTTACATGGAATACAGCTATCCGAATAAAATTCAACGATAACCGGAAGAGACGCCTTAAGAACTTCGGCTTCAAACTCTTCTGCATTCACTCGCTTTGCCATGTCCTGCCTCCTATTCTTCTACCTTTTTAACAATCAAATCATAGGTGCCATTTTCATTGTCAATCAATTTCAGAACCTGCTGTCCTTCTTCCTTAAAACTTCTTGGCACATTCTGAACCGGTTCTCCATCATTCATCGTAACCGCTAACACCTGTCCGATTTCCAACTCTTCCATTGCCACTTTTGCCTTTACAAATGTCATCGGGCAGACAACATCCGTAATATCTACTCTTTCATCTACTTCAAACTCAGCCATGATATGCCTCCTTCATCTTTTCTATAAATTTATCTTCGCCAACTCTCTCGATTGTGAATCGGAAACGTTCGCTTGGATTTGCGTTATCATCAAAAAACTGAATTGCTGCGTCCGTTACACGGAACAAATCTTCCTCAGATTCAATCACCGGCAAAATTTCCTCGCCCTTGTAAATTCGGTTACCAAACAATCCGCCAAACGATACGAGATAACCGCTTTTTGCATCCCATGCATCCGTCGGACAGGCTTTCACACAGCGTCCACAGTAATTACATTTACTCTCATCCACTTTAATTTTATTATCCTCAAGAGTAATCGCACCGGTACGGCATGCCTTAACACAGACACCGCAGGAAATGCAGGCATCTTCTTTCCACTGCACTTTCGTTGCGCCCTTGATACCAACATCATTTTCCTCTGCTTTTAAGCAGTTGTTCTGACATCCGGTTACACCAAATTTGAACTTATGTGGAAGTTCTCTGGCGAAATATCTCTCATCCAGTTTTTTTGCAATATCATATGTGTCAATGTTGCCGCTTGGACAAATCTGATTTCCCTGACAGGAAGTAATCGTACGAACACGTGGTCCGCACACACCCGGCTTACAGCCACCTTTTGCCAAATCTTCTTTTACGGCATCAATATCATCTAATTTGATAAATGGAATTTCCACGCTCTGACGGGAAGTCAGGTGAACATGTCCATCTCCATATTTGTCTGCTACTTCCGCAATTGTCTTCAAATTCTCTGCGGTTAAGTTTCCTCCTACGACTGCCAATCGAAGAGAAAAACAATTTTTTTGTTTCTGGCGCATAAATCCGCCCTTTTTCAGTGTACTGTAGTCTACTGCCATTTTCTTATCCTCCTGCTCTTTCTACTTGAGTGCGTGCTTAAAATCTTCGATTAAATCTTCCACATCTTCAATTCCAACACTAATGCGAATCAAATCATCAAAAACACCCGCTTCTTCTTTTTCTTTTTGTGTACTGTGTGCATTCAGCGTTGATTCCGGATGAATGATTAACGTTTTCGTATCGCCAATATTCGACACTATTTTCGGTATTGTCAATGTGTTAATCAAACCAAACGCACGCTCTTTGGAGCCAACTCGAATTGTAAGAATTGCTCCATATCCATTTTGCAGAACTTTCTCTGCCTGTGCATGCCATAAACTGTCACTAAGTCCCGGATAATTCACTGTTACATCCGGATACGTATTTAAAAATTCAGCCAGTTTTTTCGCATTATCGCAGGCCCGCTCCATGCGCAGACCCAGAGTTTCCATACCTAAGAGATTATAAAACGCTGTCTGTGGAGACAAACAGGCTCCCGTATTACGGAACAGACCGTTTCGCAGTTTCGCCGTGAAAGCAAATTTGCCAAACTTCGCATACTCTGCCATGCCCGGATATTTCTCCTTGTCCCAGCGAAAAGCACCGCTGTCGGTAATCACACCACTGATAGCATCACTGTTGGCATTGATGTATTTCGAGGTCGAATTGACTACAATGTCCGCTCCTTTTTCAATCGGGCGTACTAAATATGCCGTTGCTACCGTGTTATCCATCACAAGTGGCAGATTATGTTTGTGTGCTGTCTCTGCTAACTTCTCAATATCCACAACGTCAAGTTTTGGATTACCAATCGTCTCTGCGAAAATCACGCGGGTCTTTTCATTGATGGCGGCTTCCACCGCCTGCTCATCGTGAATATCCACAAATACTGTTTTAATGCCAAATGCCTCAAAATCATGAAACACATCGATGGATCCGCCGTACAAACTCGTACTCGCTAAAATTTCCTCGCCCGCACGGACAACATTTAACAGCGCATTCGTAATCGCTGCCATACCGGATGCACAGGCAACCGATGCAATTCCACCTTCCAATGCTGTCATTTCATTTTCAAAAGCTAAAATCGTCGGATTATTAATTCTCGTATAGGAAAATCCGTTTGCTTTATTATGAAACAACTTTTCATGCTGTTCTGCCGAAGACTGGTAAAAAGCACTGGAATGATAAATCGGAGTCAGTGTAGCACCGGTCTCCTTATCCCCTTTTTCTACCTGATGCAGTAGTGCTGTATTAAATCTCATGGCGTCCTCCTCTAAATGTAATCACCGCGTTTTGCTTCATTACCCAAAAAGACGGACTGCTCACGGATATAATCCGCTGCCCACTTCGCATCTGCGCCCTCGTCAAGCCAGTTACTTAAGTACGATTCACTCTTATTCTGAATGGTATCTGCCTGCTTTTTATCAACTAACAATAATACAACAATACCGGCACGATGTAAATGTTTAATCACACAGTCAATATCATCATTTTTTCCAGGGGCATACAAATATGTATGTCTGCCATCCAGATTCAGAATTTTCTCGACGTCTTCCACAAACGCACGGTTTATCTTCTTGTCATCTTTTACAAACTCAACCGTAATTGCCTTCTGTCCATTGGTTGCTGCACGAACAGTTCGGTCCACACGACCTTCGTAGACACTGTGCTCTTTCTCATGCACTTCTTCCACGACACCGCAGGCAGAAGTCATATTCGTCACACGGTCAATCAAAATGAATTCACCCATCGTTTTATGATTCTTAAATTCATCGATGACAATGCGGTCTGCCAGTGAAATTTTGCAGCTTGCAATCTCATTTTTAGCAAGATTTTTTACATCCTTTTTCTCACCGGTATTAACATCTACCGCATAAGAAATTTCTGTCACAGAACAAGGAATTGTTTTCGTTCCGAGTTTAAAGAAGAAGTTTTTGCCACGGAACAATTCGTCATCGTCCATCCACAAAATCGTGGCAGTCAGAGTCGATGCCGTTTTCACACCAGAATCTACCGTAAGTACACAGCCGCGGGAAACATCCACTTCCCTGTCTAACTGAATGGTAACCGGCTGGCCTTTTTTCGCCTCTTTACTATCCTTATCACCAACATAAATACTTTTTACTTTTGCCTTTTCATTGCTTGGCAGCGTTGTCAGCTCGTCTCCCACATGGATATTTCCATTTTCTACCTGTCCCTGAAAACCACGGAAGGTATGGTCTGGACGGCACACACGCTGTACCGGCATATAAAATCCTTTTTCATGAGAATCCTCTGCCACATCCACATCTTCCAAATAAGAAAGAAGAGTCGGTCCTTCATACCAGTCAATCGCATCGGATTTCTTTGTTACATTATCTCCTTCCGTTGCGGAAACCGGAATAATCTGAATTGTCTGAAGATTCAGTTCACCGGCAAGTTCTTGAATCTGTTTTTCGATTTCATCAAAACGCTCTTTACTGTAATCAACCAAATCCATTTTATTAACAGCAAATACAAACGAATTGATTCCCATCAACGCACAAATTCTCGCATGACGTCTTGTCTGAATCAAAACACCCTGTGTGGCATCAATCAAAATAACTGCCAAATCCGCAAAGGAAGCACCTACTGCCATGTTTCTTGTATACTCTTCATGACCCGGCGTATCTGCTACAATAAAACTTCTCTTATCTGTCGTAAAATAGCGGTATGCCACGTCAATCGTAATTCCCTGCTCTCTCTCTGCCATCAATCCGTCAAGCAAGAGCGAATAATCAATCGCACCGCCGCGGCTTCCGACTTTACTGTCAAGTTCCAACGCTTTTTCCTGATCGGCATAAAGAAGTTTTGAATCATACAGGATATGACCGATCAAGGTTGATTTTCCGTCGTCCACGCTTCCGCATGTAATAAATTTTAATAATCCGCTCATCTTAGAAATACCCCTCTCTCTTTCTTCTTTCCATACTTCCTGCTGCCTCATTATCTATTACTCGTGTTGTTCTCTCTGACGATACGGCACTAAGTGTCTCATCAATAATTTCATCCAATGTAGTCGCCGTTGACTCGCATCCTCCGGTCAGAGGATAGCATCCCAATGTACGGAAACGTACACTCTTATGCTCAATTTTTTCACCCGGACGTAATTTCATGCGGTCATCATCCACCATAATAATGTTGCCATCGCGGTAAACAACCGGGCGGACTTTTGCAAAATACAAAGAAGGAATCTCAATTTTTTCCCGTCTTATGTACTGCCAGATATCCGTCTCTGTCCAGTTGGAAAGTGGGAACACTCTCACTTCCTGATGTTTCTGAATCTGGGAATTATATAATTTCCACATCTCCGGACGCTGGTTTTTCGGATCCCAGGCATGATGCTCATTTCTAAAAGAAAAGATTCTCTCTTTCGCACGGGACTTTTCTTCATCTCTTCGTCCGCCGCCAAATGCTGCGGTAAAACCATATTTATCAAGCGCCTGTTTCAATGCCTGTGTCTTCATGATATCGGTGTAAGCAGAACCATGATCAAATGGATTAATGCCCTGCTTTACTCCTTCCTCATTGATATATTCAATCATTTCAATGCCAAGTTCTTTCGCTCTTCTGTCACGGAACTCAATCATTTCTTTAAATTTCCATGTCGTGTTTACGTGCAAAAACGGAAATGGCGGTTTCTCCGGATAAAAAGCTTTCATTGCCAGGTGTAACATAACCGAACTGTCTTTTCCAATCGAATACAGCATAACCGGTTTTTCACATTCCGCCGCAACTTCGCGAATGATATAAATTGCCTCTGCCTCCAGTTCATCCAGATGTGATAATTCACTCATATCGTTTTCCTTCCTTTCTTCTCTCCTCGTTAATATTTGTTGGACTCTTTCGTATTTAGAACAATCTGCTCGGTTTCGCCATCCTGTCTGTGTATCTGCCAGTACAGCTTGTCTCCTTTTTTGTCGACTGTCATTTTGCTTCCCATACCGCCGATATCGGCTCCTAAGTAGAGGGAAATCGCACCGAAGTGACATTCTTTCACACAAGAGGAACATCCCCAGCAGTCCTTCGGGTACTTGATATAGGCTTTCCCTGCCTCATTCATTTTAATAAGGCTTCCCGGACATACCTGCTCGCAGGCTTTACAGCCTTTACAGAGCGCCTGATTCATCGTGATGCTCATAATGCTCCTCCCTTCCAACTAATTTACGGGTAAATACGGTGATTTTGCCATCTTCCATTTTGGAATTAACATACTTTAACCAGTCACCGCTCTTTTTAGGATAATCTAAATTTTCATCAAAACTGTGCCATCTTGTCTCTTTTCTTGCAAAAAGATGAGCAATTACCGATTTGCACACGGTAAGACGTTCTTTCAATTCATACACAAACATCAACTCATGCATATCACCGGCGTTTACATTTTCAGCAAGTTTTTCTATCTTTTCAATCTTTTCTTTCGCAAGCGCAAGCTGTTTTTCATTGAATTGATAATGAGTAGAAATACCTCCGGCATACTCATCCATTACCTTCTGCATTGCCTCTTCCAGTGCTTCCGTCTCATACATACCGCCTTCATTTGATAAATAGCGGTTGTACTCCGTAATCTTTGCATCGAGAGCTTTTTTCTCTGCACTCTCATCAGATGCCTTCTCTTTATCTCTTTCCTCATTCAATTGAGAAACTATTTTCTTGGCTGCGATTTCACCTTCAACCATCGCACCGGTCACATATTTCTGCGGACATCCGCCTGCCACATCTCCTGCGGCAAACAAACCATGAATCGTAGTCTCTCTGTCGGTATCAACCCAGTAGCCGCTCGCTGTATGGCCACCGACGATATAAGGCTCAGTGCCCTCGATTTCGACATTCTGCTCACTCGGATTTTTACCCGATTCAAGCCATTTGAGTGTCTGGCTTGGTGCCATGTTTAAGTACGCTTTTTTCAGCGACTCATCCTGCTCTGCGGTAATGCCCTCTGTTCTCAGATAACAAGGTCCGCGCCCCTCTAAATTTTCCATCACCGTGCCGTAGACACGCTCCGATGTTGTCAGACCGTATTTATCTTCGTATACTTCTCCTTTGGCATTCACCTGCTTCGCACCAACGCCCTGAGCAATCGTTCCGGTCGGTGCAATTGTATCTTTACAGCGAAGTGCGATAAAACGCATTTCAAATGTTGTCATTTCTGCTCCGGCACGAATCCCCATCGCATAACCGGCTCCGGTATTAAACGGCGGATACCACATTTTGTGGCGGGAAAATCCCAGATTATTCGGCCGGTACAAACCTGCCGCACCGCCGGTCGCACAGAGCACCTTCTTTGCCCTTATCTCATAGGCGGTACCTTCTTCAATCGAAAAGCCGAAAGCTCCTTTGATTTCATTCTCCTCCACAATGTAATCGGTAATATTAATCCGGTTTAAAATTGTGACATCCTCTAACTTTTCTACCGCCTTTGCCAAAAGCGGCTTCATATTTTCTCCATTTATTTTTATGTTGCGGTTTCCTCTGGCAACATAGTTTCCATTTTCATCTTTTAAAATAACAAGTCCTAAGTTTTCCATTTTATGTGTCACACGGTTTAATCCTTCGGACATCGTCATCAGCAAATCTTCTCTTACAATGCCGTCCGCATCTTTTTTCGCATACTCCACATAATCTTCCGGTTTTCTTCCATCCACAATGTAAGCATTAATGGCATTAACGCCGGCCGCTAAACAGCCGCTTCGTTTGATATTTGCTTTTTCCGCAATGACAATCGAATAATCGGACTGTTCACGAATCGTAAGTGCCGCATAGCACCCTGCCGTTCCGCCGCCAATGATAAGAATGTCCGTATGCAATATCTTTTTGTTCTCAATCTGCATGGTGTATCCTCCCCGTTAAATGTAAAATACATCTTCTCTTTCCTGCATCTCTTTATTTTCCATCAAATAAGTCTGCGTCGAATCAAAGATATATAATCGGTAAATCAATACATGAACCGTCTCGCCAACCAAAACAAAATCTTTTTCCAAAGAACGTTCTCCAACAACCAAAATACCATTGATGTCCACGGTAACATCCATTCGGTTTCCTCGGAACACGACATCCGTTACCACACCGGTTTCAGCGGCACTGATATATTGGTCCAGTTTTCCACTCTTTGAGATTTTCACAAATTCCGGACGAATGACCGCCTGATTGGCATGTTCAATCCGCTCGAAACCTTTTAATTTATCGTAATCCTCAACAACCGAAGACCTGCCGATAAATCTCGCCACAAACGGAGTTGCCGGACTTTTATAAATTTCAACCGGCGTTCCCATCTGCTCAATCGTTCCATGATTGGTAATAATGATTTCGTCTGCAACCTCGACCGCTTCCTCCTGGTCATGGGTGACAAAAATACTTGTAATACCAAGTTTTACGACCATCTCCTTCAACCACGAGCGAAGTTCGGTACGCACTTTCGCATCAATCGCAGCAAACGGCTCATCCAGTAAGAGAACTCTTGGATTTGGTGCTAGCGCTCTCGCAAACGCAACTCTTTGTCTCTGTCCGCCGGACAACTGATTCGGATACCGTTTTTCCATCCCTGACAAACCGGTCATCGCCAACAATTCCGTAACCCGTTCCTTAATCTGCTTTTTCGGCATCTTCTGAAGTACCAGTCCAAATGCCACATTATCGTATACCGTCATATAACGAAACAATGCATAATTCTGAAAGACAAAACCAATCCCACGCTTAGCAGCCGGTACATCATTCACCCGCTTGCCATCGATGTAAATATCTCCTTCATTCGGATTCTCAAGTCCTGCAATCATCCGCAACAAGGTCGTCTTTCCGCTGCCGGATGGTCCTAACAAGGCAACTAACTTTCCTTTTTCTACACCAAGACTTACATGGTCAGAAGCAAGAAAATCACCATATTTTTTTACAATGTTTTTCATTTCTACATACATACTTTTTTCTCCTTGCCATCTCGGTGTTCTAATACATTTCTCACAAACAATATGACGATTGCGATAATCACTAGCAGTGACGATACCGCAAACGATGCTGTTACGGATGTGTCGGTTCCCGACATATATAACGCATCGATTTCAAGCGGAAGGGTAAAGGTTTCACCCCTCGTTTTCGACAAAGCGTTTACCGCGCCAAACTCACCAAGTGCTCTCGCCGCACATAAAATAATACCATAAATCAGTCCCCATTTCATCTGTGGAAGTGTAATTTTACGAAAAATCGTAAAACCTTTGGCACCCATCAGAGCCGCCGCTTCTTCCTCATCTTTGCCCTGTGCATTCAGCACCGGAAGAATCTCTCTTGATACAAACGGGAAGGTAACAAAAATGGTTGCGAGCACAACACCCGGTATTGCAAATGTAATTCGTATATTCGTACCAAAGAACTGGTTAAACGCCCGAATCGCCGGATAAAACCATCCCAGTCTTCCAAATGTCATCAAATAGGAAAGACCTACAATAACCGGAGAAATGGAAAATGGTATATCAATCAGTGTAGCTAAAATCTGTTTGCCCCGGAACGAAAACTTCGTCAAGAGCCATGCCGCACAAATTCCAAAAAAGGTATTTACGACAACCGCAATCACCGTTGCTAACAAAGTAACAAGCAAAGCACTTACCACATACGGTGTTGAAATCGCCTGCACATAAAATCCGATTCCCTCTTTCAGCGAATTAACAAGAACCGAAAGAAGTGGTGCTGCAAGCATGAGCAGAAGAAATAAAAGGGTAATCGTGATTAAAATAATTTTTGTTATTTTCTTTCGTCGTTCCATCCTTTTTTCCTCCTCATAACAGATTTGTTCTTGCCGCCTGCCGTGCCTGTACGATATTGACAAACAATAATAACACGAATGACAGCACTAACATCACAAGGGCAATTGCCGTCGCACTCTCATAATCAATGTAACTTAATTTCTGCATAATTACATAGGAAACAACCTGTGTCTTTTCTTTTGCACTGTTGCCTGATATGTAAATGACACTGCCGTATTCACCAATTCCTCTGGCAAGTGCCAGACCAAATCCGGTTAAAATCGCAGGTCTTAATTCCGGTAAAATCACACGTCGAAATGTTTTCGATGGGCTTGCACCTAACATATAAGCCGCTTCTTCATACTGTCCATCCAGTTTTTCAAGGACCGGCTGAACCGCCCGGATTACAAAAGGAAGTCCGACAAACACAAGTGCGATAACCAATCCGGTTTTCGTATAAGTCACCTTAATTCCAATACCTGCTAACATTTTTCCAAAAAATCCGGTTTCCGAATATAATTTGGAAAGTGTAATTCCGGCTACGGCTGTCGGCAGTGCAAAGGGAAGTTCTATCAGTCCGTCCACAATCCGCTTGCCCGGAAAATCATATTTTACTAAAGTCCATGCCACGATAACGCCAAACACCGTATTGATTCCTGCCGCCACAAGTGAACAGCCAATACTTGTTAAAAAAGCATTTCTTACATTTGATTTCCAAAGAAGAGAGAAAAATTCTCCCGGTGAAATTTTCAAGGAATACACAAGCACTGAAGCCAGCGGAATCAGCACAATCAGGGAAAGCATTAACACAACAATTCCAAATGTGCAGCGAAATCCGGGAATCACTCTTGCTTTTTTCACTCTCTTTTGTCTTACCGTATTCCTCATCCGAAAAACTCCTCTTCTAATAGTTATAAATCTCATCAAACATGGCATCATCATCAAAATATTTCTGATATGCTTTCTCCCAGCCGCCAAAATCGTCAATCGTCCATAACCTTATAGACAAATCAAACTCATTTCCAAATTCCTGCAAAATTTCCTTGTCGGTTGGGCGGTAACCGCTTTTTCCAATTAACCGCTGTGCCTGTTTCGTATAAAGAAAATCCAAATACCGTTTACTCACTTCTTCTGAGCCATTTGCTTTTGCATTATCATCCACAATTGCAACACTTGGCTGTGCTAAAATACTGACAGACGGATTTACGATTTCATACTTGCCGGCATAGGATTTCATAGTTACAAGTGCTTCATTTTCCCATGCAATCAGCACATCGCCTTTACCATTTTCCACAAACGTCGTTGTCGCACCCCTGGCACCGGAGTCCATAACTGATACATTGTGATACAACCGCCTCATAAATTCTTTCTGCTTGTTCTCATCGCTCCATTTGGTCTTTGCATAACCAAGAGCTGCTAAGAAGTTCCAGCAGGCACCTCCGCTGCTTTTCGGATCCGGTGTAATGACCTCCACACCTTTTCGCGTTAAGTCATCCCAGTCGTGAATCTGCTTTGGATTTCCTTTTCGCACTAACAGCACAATGGTCGATGTATAAGGGGCAGAGAATTTTGGAAATTCTTTAATCCATCCGGCATCAACAAGCCCCGTCTTCTCAATCAGAGAAATGTCATGCTCTAATGCAAGTGTAACAACATCCGCGTTACACCCTTCCACAACCGACCTCGCCTGACTGCCGGAGCCGCCGTGCGACTGTATCACCTGAACTTCCTTGTTATAAGTCTTCTTATAATATTCTTCAAACATCGTATTATAAGATTCATAAAATTCTCTTGTCGGGTCATACGAAACATTCGTTATCGTGATAACATCTGACTTCGTTCCACAGCCGCTAAGGATAAGCACAAGTACCAGAAAAAGAAGGACACTCTTCTTTCTTTTTCTCATCGCCTGCTCCTTTACTCCTCTACTACAAACAAAGAAGTGGACAAATATCTCTCACCGGTATCCGGCAGTAAAACAACAATATTTTTTCCTGCATTTTCTTTGCGTTTTGCTAACTGTGTAGCTGCATAAAGTGCTGCACCGGAAGAAATTCCAACTAACAATCCATCACTCTTTGCTACTTTTCTTGATGTTTCAAAAGCATCATCATTCTCAACCGGAATAATTTCATCCAAAATTTCTTTATCCAAAACATCCGGCACAAATCCGGCCCCAATTCCCTGAATTTTATGTGGTCCAGGCTTTCCTCCGGATAATACCGGTGAGCCGGCAGGCTCAACAGCCACAACTTTTACATCCGGATTTGCTTCTTTTAATCCCTGTCCGGTTCCGGTAACCGTTCCGCCGGTTCCAACTGCCGATACAAAAATATCAACTTTGCCATCGGTGTCTTTCAAAATTTCCTGTGCGGTTGTCTTTTTATGAATTGCCGGATTCGCTTCATTTTCAAACTGCTGTGGAATAAATGCATTTCCATATTCCTCTTTCAGCTCTTCCGCCTTTTTAATCGCACCTTTCATACCATCGCGTCCCGGTGTAAGAACAATTTCAGCACCTAACGCTGATACAATCTTGCGTCTCTCTACACTCATGGTGTCCGGCATCGTAAGAATCAGGTGTAATCCCTTTGCCGCTGTCACAAATGCAAGTCCAATTCCTGTATTACCGCTTGTTGGCTCGATAATCACGGTATCTGAATTAATTTTCCCATCCGCAATTCCCTGCTCAATCATCGCATAAGCCACACGGTCTTTTACACTTCCTAATGGGTTAAAATACTCCAATTTTACAATCAGATTTGCCTCTAACTCATTTTCCTTTTCATAATTTGTCAACTCCAGCAATGGAGTATTTCCGATTAATTCTGTCAACTGTTTTGCAATCTTAGCCATCGCTTTCACCATCCTTTTTCCTACTATTCATGTAGGGTTTATATAATTTAACTGTGCCTATCATATCACCTATTCCCTACTAAGTCAATAGGATTTGTAAAGTTTTTTTGAAAAAGTTCAGCCCATAAAAAGGAACCGGTCACGAATGTGTGCTCGCACACAATTCATGACCGATTCCTTTTTATGGGCTGATCGCCCGATTATGAGCAAAACAAATGAAACAATGAAACATAACGCTGAAGCAGCACAGTTTCACCCAGGGCAACCCTCGTCTCATCGACAATCTCAAGACAAATGCACTGACCATGGCTCATGTAAAGTACAGTTAGCACCTACCACAGTGTGCCGTCGGGCATTTTATTTATCTCTTACTTCAATTTCTCCCATTTCAAATCCATATCGTCGTATTTTCTCTGATAAGCCTTTTTATATGTTTTTATCCTTCCTTTTGGAACATAAACTACAGAATCCATTGGGAAATCTGCATTGGCACTCGCCAGCTTTGGCAAAGACTCACCTGTAAATACCAATTTAATTTTATTTAAATATGGGATGGAATGTCTCCAATAAGCTGAAAGTTTTTTGATTTCATTCGGAAACACTATTTTTTTCACATATCCCGGATAAAATGACACGCCTTTAGGTATCACTTTAACTCTGGATGAAATCCGAGCAACACCTCCCTTTACGCGCACCGCAACCAATTCTCGGCTCTTTCTGTTATATAGACATCCATTATTCGAAGCGTAATATTTATTCTTCGGATTTATACAAAACTTTGTGATTCTACTTCCGGAAAAAGCTTCACTTCCAATTTTTTTCATTGTTTTAGGTAAAACTATTTTCTTAATTCTCCTCCCACTAAACGCATCGTTTATTATAGTTTCTACTCCATTAGGCACTTTAATCTTTTTGCTTTTCTCTATACATCCATAAACTTTTTTACCGCTTTTCGATAGCAAAAGATGATTTTTTACCTTGAATTTCTTATTTGTCGAATGAGCAACCACCTTTTTCCATTCAATTTGACATAACGAAATAACATTCTTTTCAAAAACACCAGGGATATTTATTTCCTTTCCGTCTTGCATATGTTCAAAACAATTGGGAGTAATCCCAATTAAAGATGAAGGCAAAACAATACGTTTAATTTTACCCATCTGTTTGTATCTTTCTGTCGGCAATAACTTCAGTTTTTTTGATTCTTCTGAAAGATAAATACCAAATAAATTAATACCCCGGCCGCCATCATCGTCATCATATAAATCCCCCAGTTTTACAACGCTTTTCCCATCGATTTTATCCGGTATGATTAACTTATCAGGAATCGTTTCCTGTGTAGGTATAATTTTTGTTATTTGTACATTGTCCCCATCTAACGTAACATAACTAAATTGAAATGCACCAACTCTTTTTTCTTTTGCTGAGATTTCAATTCCACATACTAAAATACCAACAAATGCAATCATTAATATCGTTTTATATTTTACTTTCATGCGTATTCCTCCTTTGCCTTACTTTGAAGATCCACTATAGGAATAACTTTGAACTTTTTTTGCAACACCACTTTCCCAAATCTCTCGAAGAATTGGAAACCTCAGTTCCTTCTTTGTTTTGTCAAAAACAAGAGAGGAAAACAAATGATAGAATCGATAGTCATTACTCTTCTCATCTCTCCCTATCATTTCAGCAATCTGCGCCTCCATGGATGAAGATATATATGTTTTTTCTAATTCTATCATTTTGTTTTCCCCTTCCAAATTAAATTATAACTCTGTTTTATCTACTACAAATCTTTGTATCTCTTCTTTGGTACTCTTCAAGAGAGGTATCTAGCCAATCTTCATACACCTTCCTGTATTTCGCAGGAACATATACAATTATCGGAATGTTAAAAGCGATCAATTCTCTGTTTGTAAGTTTAGGTGGTTTTTTACCTTTAAAAACAAATGTAATTTTATTCGGTCTTAAAAATATTCCTGCCATTTTCTTCACACTCGAAGGAACTATTACTTTTTTAATATTCTGACCTCCAAGATAGCTGGTTGCATCTGTTATCTTAGATACAGTATTAGGGATTGACAGCACACCATTTTTAATATATCCTGCAACAAGTCGTCCGGTTTTCCTGCTATACACAGAACCATCTTTCACAGCATATCTTTTGTTATTTTTATCAATTTTAATTATTACCGGTTTTTTTGTATCTAAAACAGAAAACCCTATTTGATTTACACTTTTTGGTATCACAATTGTATCTGCTCCATTGTAATCACCGTCTGCTGTGCCATCCTTCAAAATGCCAACATCAATTATCTTTACCGAATTCGGAATACAAATTTTTTTCTTCTTTTGTACAATTCCATAAACGCTCTTTCCATTTTTGGATAATAAACATCCATTTTTTATTTTATACTTCGAATTCTTCGGAGATATTTCTAATTTTCTCCATTTCACCCGCGTAAACTGAGTAATAACATTCCACGTTACATTTTTAGGAATATTAATTGTCTTTCCATCCTGCACATTTATAAAACAATTTTTTGAAATTTTCTTAAGTGTTGACGGAAGAATAATCTTCTTTATTTTACCTACTTTCTTATGAACCTCAGATGGTATAAGTTCATAGGATTCAATATCTGGATTTACAAACACACCAAAAATATTCATTTTATGCTCATCCCCATCCTTGAAGTCCTCTTTTGAACTCCCTATCGCAGTAACTTCCTTTCCATTTATATGGGACGGTATTTTAAGCGTAGTAACTCCCTTATTAGAAATTATCTCAATTTTTGTAATCCAAACACTACCTTTCTCTATTTTATACTGATAGGAAAAGGCTCCTGATTTGTAACACTTTGCTTCTGCTTTCTCGGCATTTGCAAACATCATTGTAAGCGTGAGAAAAAACATGGTCACATATAATATTTTTTTCATATGAGTCTCCTTTGCAATTGCTTTATTTAACCGGCTTATTGCTCAATAAATGTAAAATTAATTCTTTTTGAGCTTACATTACTTTTATCAATTACCCATGTTTTTTCATAAGCATCTTTGCATCCTTTAGGTACATATACCGTAATATTAATAACTTCGTCTCTAAGGCTTACTACCGAATTAGTTTGTTCTTTTGACAAAGTCGGTGGTTCTTTTCCTTTGCATACAATTACCGGATCTTTAACATAACAATACTGCACTATATTTGCCACCTTTTTAACGCTTGCCGGAATAATGATTTTTTTTGCCCATCCATATGGGCCAAAGTGGTACGGTATCTCTCTGACTCCATCCGGGATATTAAATATTCCATCGGTCTGATACAGCCATACCAGTCTGCCGTCTTTTTTATCGTATAACGATCCATCCTTTGATGCAAAATACTGACTGCCAGAATCCACCTCCACTTTCATCATTGAATAACTAAAAATACAGACATTTTTTACGCTCTTTGGAAGCACCAATGTCTCACATCCAAAAAAAGCCAATCCGTGAATTGTTTCACTACGTGCTGCATCTCCGGTACCCATTGTTTTAATCGCTGTTACCGTTTTCGGCACAACTACCCTTTTCTTCTTATATACAAGACCATACATCACCTTTCCATTTTTAGAAAGTAGGCAGCCATTCTTTACTTTATACGTTTTGTTCTTTGACGATATTTTTACTTTCTTCCACTTCACCCTCGTAAACTGATTTACAACCTCTTTCTTCACACCCTTTGGAATATTAATCTCCTTTCCTTCCTGCACATCAAAGAAACAACTTGGTGTTATTGATACAACCGAGTCCGGAATCCGAATCTTCTTTATCTTAGCAACTCTTTTGTGTACTTTAGGATTTGATGGGGTATAAATACCACCTTCCTCATAATATCCAATTCTAACACCAAAAAGATTTAAAGTAGTATGATCAGTAGTATCTTTGTCATTCGTATTTCCCAGTTTGACCACTTTCTTTCCCTTTACCTTAGCAGGGATATTAAGTTTACTGATTCCCTTGGAAGATAGCGGTGTAATCTTAGTAATCCACACACCTTTTTTTGTATTCTTATACTGGTATTTAAATTTTCCTGCCTTATAGGACTTTGCCTCTGCTTTCTCAGCATTTCCACACATCATTGTAATCGCGAGAAAAAACATGGCAGCATATATTATTTTTTTCATATGAACCTCCTTCCCACTACTTTTCTACGATTTTCAAATCATAGGAAAATCTTTTCAAAGCTTTTTCATACACTTGTTTTGTGCCCTTTGGAACATATACAACGCTTCCACCTAATAGCAAAAATGCAGCCCCCTTTCTTTTTGGAGGTTCCTTCGATTGAAAAATATATTCTATTTTACTAGAATTTCCAAGCGTTCCTGCCCAGTGTTCCTCAATCTGTTTTAATGATTTAGGAAATACTATTTTTTCACACTCTCCTCCCACAAAGGAAGTACCCTCTTTCAGCACTGTTACTTTTTCCGGAATTGTTATTACTCCTTTTTTAATGCCTGCAACGACAAGACGTCCACTCCTCCGGCTAACCACACATCCCTTTGAAACATAATAATATTGATTTTTGGATGCAATTTTAATTCGGAGCGACTTCGATGTTCCAAATGCTTTTCCCTTAATTTTCGAAACCGTTTTAGGAATATAAACCACCTTAAGATTATCGTTTAAAAAAAGCGCACCCTCTGCAATTGTCTTTACTCCATTTGGAATTTTTATGCTTTTTTTCTTTTCCAAATTACCGTAAAATGTCTTTCCACTTTTTGATATAAGGCATCCGTTCTTCATTTTGTATTTTTTATTGCTTTTATTGATTGTAACCTTTTTCCATTGCAAATTGCAAAGTGCTCTTATATTCTTTTTTAAGGTTTTAGGAACAGAAATCGTCTTTCCCTTTTGAATATTATGAAAACAATCTGGCGTCAGTTCCTTTAATCCTGACGGAAGAATTATTTTCTTTATTTTTGCAACATCTGAAACAATTTGTTCCGGTACGAGACTGGAATCTTCTTCTAAAATATACATACCGAAAATATTATCATGAAAATAGTCATCTGTATCGTCTTTTGCTCCCAATTTTATCACTTTGTTTCCATCGATTTTGGACGGAATCTTTAGTGTGGATATATCACTGCCCGTAACCGGCGTAATTTTGGTAATCCATACATCGTTTCCATTTGGAGCACTGTCATATTCATATTTGAAGTTCCCAATTTTCTTTGTCTCAGCAGATGCTGAGACCCCCATGCCTAACGCAATAACAAACAATGCTGCACTAAACAACAATACTTTCTTCATAAGAATACCTCCTTTTTTTGTGTAATTTACACCCTTTACTTATCTAACGATTTGGGAGACAAAAAAGTTGCAGTTTTTAGAATAAGTTTTTCATCTTAATTGTAATCCTCCTTCGCAAAAACCCCGGTTTTTTCGCTTGGATACAAATAATCAACAAAGGAAAAAGTAAACTCTCCCCTTATCTGATCTTTATCACACAGTTTCTTAAATAACATCTGAACCTCAGGAATATCTTCCTCGTCATCTACCACCATATAAACATCAAATTTTTCATAATCTGTCTGAATAATTTGAAATTGTAATATCGCCATTTCGAGCATCAAATTGATTCGCTCAATTACTCCAAAAAGGCAATCATAATGTGCCACACTTCCATCTGCCTTTTGTATTAGGTCATTATCTCTTGCCATCTCCAATTCCAAAATCGGTTCCTGACTTCCGCAAGAACAATTCTTATCTGTGCAAAGACGTCCTCTATCTCCAACTTTGTATCGCACAAATGGCATCACCCGGTTATGCTTTGATGTAATACAGATTTGATTATCCTCCACAATTTCTACATAAACATTTTCTGTCATCACATGCAGCTTATGAAAAGGACATTCATAAGCAATCGAGTTTACTTCATAACACCCATATTGGCTGGCAACTTTACAGTTAAAAAATGCTTCCACCTCCTCTTTCCAGTCATTTGTAATCCATTGACAAAAACAAATACTCCGGTTCAAATTTTACAATATACTCGGATAATTCAAACTCTGAAAGATTCTCATGTACAAGAATAGCTACAGTTCCTCGAAACAAACATCCAAGATAAAAGATAACAGAATCCATGTTATTTCCCATCTCTATCACGACCAGTTGTCTAACGCTTAAATGTCTTCCCACGTCGATTATTTTTTGCTTTAGTTCCCCATAAGTAACCCGCTGCATGGAATCATCCATCAATGCGGTTTTCCTGTCTTTTGAATCTCCCCAAACCTTAATCGCTTTCTCCTCCTTTTATGCTTTGCCAAATATTAAATTCATTTTACCTTTTTATTATAAAATTGTCAATCTTTTTATTTTTAAATAAATTTATTTTTGACAGATTCACCCTACTTCTTCAAAAGCAATAACGTTCCTGCTACCAAAAGCACCAGCCCCACTCCTGATTTTTTGGTAAGTTTCTCGCCAAACACAAAATACGAGAAGAAAATCGTAACCAGAATACTTAATTTATCAATCGGCACAACGACACTTGCCGGTCCTGTTTGCAGCGCACGGAAATAACAGAGCCACGACGCTCCGGTTGCCACACCGGACAGCACAAGAAATACCCCATTTTTTTTGCCAATTCCATGAATTGTTTTCTGTTTTCCGGTTGCAAACACAACAACCCACGCCATTACAAGAACAACGGCGGTGCGGATAGCTGTTCCCAAATTTGAATCGACATCCTGCATGCCAACCTTTGCCAAAATCGAAGTCAGACTGGCAAACACTGCCGACAGCAGGGCATATAAAAGCCATGTCTTTTTGGTTTTCTTACCTGTTTCTGCTTCCCTCTTTTGAATCATCAGATACGTTCCGGCTCCCATCAAAACCATTGCACAAATTTGAACCGCTCCAACCGTCTCCCCAAAAAATAAGAACGCAAGAATCATCGTCAAAATGGTACTGGATTTATCAATCGGTGTAACCCGGTTCACATCTCCAATCTGAAGTGCATGAAAATAGCAGAGCCACGATGCTCCTGTTGCTACGCCGGATAACACAAGAAACGTAATGGTTTTTCCGAATAAATGAAAAATTCCATTCTGCACTCCCATGACAAAAACCAATACCCACGAAAATATTAATACCACAATCGTTCGGATGGCAGTTGCCACATTCGAATCCATATTTTCTATTCCGCACTTTGCAAGAATTGCTGTAAGCCCTGCAAAGAGAGCAGATAAAAAAGCAAATAACAGCCACATCATTTTACGCCCATTTCCTTTCAAGCACGCGTTTTTTCACAATTTCGTATGCAATCATCATAATCAATCCTGTAACAACCCACGAAATCGGGTAAATAATAAGCAGAACCCAAAATTCATGAACCATCTTACACGCTGTCGCAATCCAAATCAGCCGCAGCACGCAGGAACCTAAAAATGTAATTAACGCAGGCGTCAAAGAACGTCCAAGCCCTCTCATTGCTCCCGCGCTGATTTCATACACGGATGTTAAGCACTCTAACGTTGTCGCAATGACAATTCGCTGTTTGGCATACAAAAGAACTGCCGGATCTGTTGTATAAATCTGCAGAAAAAAGTTTCGCCACACGACAAACACCAGTGACAGCAGGCCACAACACACAAGGGATAATACCATCGACGTATGGAAAATTTTCCGACACCGTTTCGGCTCACCGGCACCAAAGTTCTGGCTTGTAAAGGTCACAGTTGCCTGTGCAAATGCATTGACAACAAAGTAAGCAAAAAATTCGTAATTCAATGCCGCCGCAGAACCTGCAATGGCATCCGACCCAAAACTGTTAATTGCACTCTGGATACACACATTGGCAATGGAAAACATCATTCCCTGAAGCCCTGCCGGAATCCCGATAACTAATATTTTTTTCAATTCTTTTGGTACAATTTTTAACTGTTTTCTATCAATGCGGATAACCGATGTTTCATGCATCAAAATGTACATTACTATGCTGGCACTCGTCAGATTGGATATCACGGTTGCAATTGCAACCCCGGCAACGCTCATCTGAAACACAATCACAAGCAACAAATTCAATCCGGTATTAATAATTCCTGCCGCAATCAAACTGTACAGCGGTCTCTTACTGTCACCAATACTTCGCAGAATCGATGAGCCAAAATCGTAAAGCATGATAAATGGCATTCCCAGTAAATAAATCCGCAAATACTGTACCGCCAAATCAATCACATCGTCCGGTGTTCCCATCAGCGTAAGTACGGGCTTTGCAATTAGTTGTCCGAATATCATAACAAAAACACCACTGATAAGTGCCACGACAATCGCTGTATGAACAGCCGCCTGTACATTTTCCTCCGACTTCTGACCGATATATTTTGCAATGACAACATTGGCTCCCAAAGAAATTCCAATAAATAAATTTATCATCAAAGAAATCAATGAACCGTTGCTTCCCACTGCCGCCAGCGCTTCACTGCTCGCAAATCGACCGACAACGGCTGTATCCACCGAGTTAAATAACTGCTGCAACATACTGCTTGCTGCTAACGGAAGTGCAAACAATAAAATTTTATTCCAGATAGTCCCCTGCGTCATATCCATGCCGGCTTTTTTTCCTGCACTCATGCCTTAGCGCCCCCATTTTCCTCACCCGAAAATTCGTACTGCAAAATCGCACAGTTATCCACACCAAACGCCGCATATTCTTCATTTGTCATTTCATAAAAATAGGACTGCACCACTCTCGCAATTCCGTTGTGCGCCACTAAAATACAGGTCTTGCCGGACGCTTTTACCTCATCTAACAGGTTATACACTCGCTGTGCCAGCTGAAGCATCGACTCACCGCCTTCATATCGTTCGACAAACTGCTTTTTTGCCTCACGAAACTTGGCACCATCTCTTGCGGTCGATTCGTACTTTCCGAAATTCTGCTCCTTTAAGCGGATTTCCTCTTTTGCCGGAATCCCGGTTATTTCTGAAATATGTAATGCGGTATCTTTCGCCCGCACCAGCGGAGAATATAAAATCACATCCGCCTCTATCTTTTTCTCTAAAATCTTCTTTCCTGTCTCAATCGCCTGCTCATGTCCAAGAGCAGTAAGTTCTATATCTGTTGCGCCGCAAATTTTATTTTCTACATTCCATACGGTCTGTCCATGGCGCACGAAATAAACACTCTTCATGTTGTTCCCTTCTTTTCTCATATTCTCTTATTCATTTAAGCACACAAAGTTGACATTTTCAAGACGTTTTCAGTCATTTTCCTCACGTGCTAACAATTTTTTATACGTCAAATCCATCCCCAGTGCGCCAAGCGGTGCGGTTATTAAAATCGCCAAAACCGCCACCGATAAAATCATCTTTCCACAGCCTAATCCTGCAGCAAGCGGCACCGAACCAATCGCCGCCTGAACCGTCGCTTTTGGCAAATATGAAATGGCACAAAACAGTCTTTCTTTCCATGACAGCCCGGTACCCAAAACGCAAACAAACACACCTGCCATACGAAATATCAGTGAAAGGAAAATTACCAGCACAGCAAATCCACCGGCAGCCGCCGTGTAGCGTAAATCGACCGCTGCTCCAACTAACACAAATAAAATAACTTCTGCCGCAATCCACAGTTTTCCAAATTTCTCCGACAGCCGCTTAGATACCGCAGGAATACATTTTGCCTTAAGCACACACGCCATACTGACAACTGCTAAAAGTCCTGACACGGCAACTTTTCCATCAAGCCATCCCTCCACTGCTGTCAGAAGAAACGATACACCAAGTACGAGAATAACTTTTGTACTATTTCTCACGTAATTTTGATGTTGATATGACGTTTCAAAAAAACGATACAAAACATAGCCAATTACCGCTCCCAAAAGGATTCCAAGAAAAATCGAAACCGGTACATTTACAAACCTTAACAAACTTACTTTTGCCCCCTGCGCCATTCCCAAAAAGGTTGTAAACAAAACAATGACAAAAATATCATCACACGATGCCCCCGCCATAATCATCTGCGGAATGGACTGTTTTGTTCCATACTTTTCTTCCATCAGCTGCACCATGCGGGGTACAACAACCGCCGGTGAAACCGCAGCAAGTACCGCCCCCATCACCGCAGCATCAATCCGTGAAATTTCCAAAAAGACTGGTGCAAACAGCACATATCCAACAATCTCAAATGATGCCGGCACAAAAGCCAGTAAAATCGCCGGTCT
Source organism: Clostridium sp. AF37-5 (assembly GCF_003477605.1). Lineage (GTDB taxonomy): Bacteria > Bacillota > Clostridia > Lachnospirales > Lachnospiraceae > Eubacterium_F. Next base: position 38,957 of record NZ_QUDR01000001.1, on the reverse strand, counting down.
TCCCACCTTTTTTAAGTCATTTAAATTTAACGATAAGCCTGCCTTAAGCAAAATGATAATCAATGCCATCTTGCGAAGTTCTGCAGAAATTGACAAAATAGATGAATCCAGAAAATCCAGCACATATGGCCCCAGCACCATTCCTGTTACAAGCATTCCAATAATGCGTGGAAGTTTTAATTTCTGGCATATCGCCGCCATACAAAGTCCTACTAAAAAAATCAGTGCTAATGATGTCAACATATTTTTTTCCTCCTTCAATGGGTTTTGTTCTCTTGTTTTTTCAGTTTCCGTAATTTGTGTTTTAATTGTTTGCCCTTTGTGTGCCGCTTTCGCTTAACAAATACGCAGGGGTATCGACAGGTAGAAAACACCTGCCAGATACCCGCGTATTAGTAGCACACAAAAAACAAACAATTAAAACACAAATTACTGGAATCCTGAAAAGCCTCACCGACGCTCCATGAGTTTTTTGTTTCTAAAAAAATTTAGTTTTCAATGAATCATATACAACAAATATTCTTCTTTAATTTATTGGATTCCAAAGAAACTGACAGTCAAGCGCGCTAAATATTTTTGGAGTTCAGACAAATTATTAAAAAAATTGTATTGCAGGCGCTACAAACACGCGGGTATCCGGCAGGTGTTTTTGACCTGCCGATACCCCTGCGCATTTGTCAAGCGAGAGCGGCGCATAAAATACAATTTTTTAATAAGTTGCTGAAGCCAAAAATCCCCCTACCCCATTTTCATTATTACTCTTTGTGACAAAATCTGCGGCTTTCAAAACCTCCGGCTCTGCATTTGCCATGGCGACACCAATTCCTGCCATTTTTATCATGTCCAAATCATTGCCGCTGTCGCCAAACACCATCATTTCTTCTGGAGCAATTCCAAGTTTTTTCCCCAGATACAAAAGACCACTTGCTTTCGAAACGCCCTTTTTGGTAACCTCAATATTTTTCATACCACCGGATACAGCATTCACATCCGGATACTTTTTAAGAACCTCCCAGACCGCATCATAATCAATGCGGTGACCGTCCTCATCATAAGCAAAGTTAATTGTCAGTTTCTCAACATCTTCACCTCGCTCACGCAAGTAGTCCACTTGGCTTTCTACCACCTGCCGTGACGACAAAATATAATCACGGATTTCTTTCGTCAAACGCATTCTTGGCAAAAGGTCACGTTTTCTCTTTGTCATAAGCGCACCGCCCTTTAAAAAGGTATCTGCCATCACATCGTAAGCCTCCACTTCGGCAAGCATTGGCAGATAGGCAGATAACGGAATTGCATCCTCATAAAGACAAGTTTTTGAATCCCTTTCATAAATACCGGCACCATTTGTCGTAAGAACATACTGTACACCCTCTAAATGATAAATTTCATCAGAAATACCACAAAATGGCCGCCCGGTCGCCGGCACAATTTCAATACCGGCACGAGCCGCCTGTTCAAGAGCTTCTTTTGTTTCTTTTAAAATCTTTTTCTCATCATTTAAGACAGTTCCATCCATATCAAAAGCAATCAAGCGAATCATATATCATTCTCCTTTGTGAGCCTAATTGTAAGGAAAATGGTACCATACTACGCATTAAATTGCAAATTTCAATTTTTTCTTATCAAATAGAAAAGAAGGATTTTGACATTCTTTCAAAAGTTTGTCAAAATCCTTCTTCATTCTAAGTCAAATTAATCTATTTTTTTAGTACCACCGCTTTAATAATAAATCCTGCACTGTCACACGCATTTCCAAATATTTTAAATTGATATAAATCTTTTGTCTTGTCTAACGGTATCTCCGCTTCGTGAGCATCCGGTGCAAATGCACCACTCACAGTTGCCCATTTAATATTCACATCCTTTGACTTGTTATCCGTGTAACGAGATGCGTAACCAAAGCTGTCCTGCTCAGTCAGACGATCGTATTTAATAATGATAGATGAAAACTTCGTATCGGACAAATCCCCTGGCATATTTAGGAATGCATCCGGATATGCACCATCATATGTTATGGTAGCCGTCTTGGCATTCGTGTCTACAGACACCTCCGTGCCATTTCCCTTTACAACCGTTTCTTCAGTCAATGGAAGTGTATATTCTGTTTCATCCGCATTCCATCCGTAAGTTACATCAATTGGTGCTGTGGTAGGAAGTGCTGTCGGTTTTGGTGTCGCTGTCGGTGCAGTTGCCCCTGCCTCGCGTTTTAACACAACCGCCTTAATAATTAATTTGGCATCTTTTAAATTCTCAGCTGCAAAAATCTTTATTTTCGCAAATTTCTTTGTGAAATCTAATGTAAATGTCTTTGTTGTCTCACCTGATGCAAATGGACTTGAACCCGGCCATACGATTCCCTCATCACCTTTCGATGTTGCATATCGAATCGCTGCACCAAAATCAGCATCTGTGGCCTGATTCTCATAGGTTATCTCTACTGTCTGGAATTGATTATCCGTAATTTCTGCCGGCAAGTTTACCCAAACACCTGGATACTGACCATTATATACCAGAGAAGCTGTTCCATTATATTGGTCTACTTCTGCTACTGCACCGCCTTCTGCAACAATATTTTCCTCTGTAATCGGAACAGCGTATTCCGTTTTATCCGCATTCCATCCTACTTTTACATTTGGATTCATTGTTGGAACTGGTTCTACCGTTGGTCTTGCAGAAAGGTCCGGAAGTTCTGGATTTGTTTTTTCTGAAAATGCCCAAGAAGCCACATTATAGCCTGTTCCTCGGAACACAAAATACACATCATGAACACCTTTCACTTCACGATCAACATTTGCCGTGCTGAATGCATACAAGCCCTTGGTATCTCCCAATGTAATGGTTGCAATTCTGTTTTTTGCAGCTGTAGGAGCATCCAAATATACCTCAATCTGGCCTTCTCCTGATGTTGCTGCAATTTCTGCGCTAATTGTTTTCAATCCATTGGTTCCAAAATCAACGCCACTAATCTTAGTCCAGTCACCGGTATCAATCTGATCTAGTACCATCGGTGATCCATTATATGATTTTACAACAGTACGATCATCTCGCAAAGATTTCACTCCTGCACTCTTCGCACTTGTTGTTGCATTAATATATTTAACCGTGCCATCCGCATTCTTATATGGATTCACATTTTCAATCTGTTTTGCACCCTCATAGGAAGGCTCAATCGTAATCTTATCATTCTTTGTATCAATATCAATTTCATTTACATGTAAATTTCGATATTGTTTGCTATCACGATATAATGTATTACTAAGCACAGTTGAATGATAAAAGATGTAATTATGTCCTTTGAAATTCTGCATATGATGATGATTGTTATAAGTCTCACCATACAATTTACTTGGATTATCTAAAATAGTACCAAGATAATTATGTTCTACATTTTCTTCATCCGTAAACTTGGTTTTTCCAATTTTATCTGGGAAAAAGCAGATATTCATAGGGTCCGAAGATACGTATGCCGCAATCTGAACGGCTCCAACATATGGCGTATCTTCTTTTACATCCCAGTTCGTACAGTAGGAATAAATGTATTTACCGTCAATCTGGTTAATTTCTCCATCTTCAAAGAAGCAGAATGTATCCAAGGTCTTTGGTATACCATCCGGAGAAACAATTCCTGTGCCTTTTTCAAATTTTAATTTGCACACACGACCGGTCTGAACATATTTTTCTTCGTCATTTCCACCACCAAAATAAATATATGCATTCCCCTTGTCATCTGCAAGAACTGCCGGGTCAAAACACCATTTTACTCCCTCGCATCCTTCTGACTTTGAGGTAAACATTTTCTGTCCTAAATCATCATGCCATGGGCCAACCGGTGAATCACCACGAACATATCCTACTCCTCCGCCATCGGTATAAAAGATATAATATTCATCCTCACCATCTCCATCGCCATCGATTTTGAGAGCTGATGGAGCCCATGCCTTTGTTGTCCAGCCATTCTTTTCCTTTTTCTTAGCAGAAGCTGTACTTGGCAAATTATTCAAATTCGTATTATCCATCGTCCCTTCATCGGTCCAGTTCACCATATCAGAAGTAGAAAGGATACTGAGTGAATTATTGGAATAAGAGTTTGCAGCCAATTTACCGTCCGCATAATCAAATCCTTCATTTGTTCCGTATACATAAAGTTTTCCATCGTTATCCGAATTATCTAATGCAGTCGGATCAGCAATAAAATCATAATTGGTAAGCATGCTGTTAATATCATGTACCTTACCGTCTTCTGTTGTATACTGTAAAGGTGCAGTCAATTTAATATTATCTGCATTCCATTTATTATCTGCAATTTGGCTTGCAAAAATATTATCTCCATAATTGTTATACACTTTGGCCCCTGCTTCTTCCAATGACATCTGCTTACCATCTTTATAAGCAACAATCTTCTTATTATCTTTATCATAGCCTAACGTATAGTCATCAAAGAAACTGTAGTTGCTCTTACTCTCTACTGCAGGTGTTGCGCTTACGACACTTTGCGTCGGCACTGCAGTTGGCTGACCGGAAGGAGAAACCGGTTTCTTAGTTGGAGCAGTCGGCTGCTTGGTTGCAATTTTGTTTGCCGTATTTTTCGTAACTTTCACTTTACACTTCATCGTTTTCTTTTTCTTCCCAACCTTATAAATGGCACGCAACGTAGCGGTACCCTTTTTTGCACCCTTAATTACAGCATACGCCTTTTTGCCCTTTTTCTTTGATTTTACAATCTTAACCACTTTCTTATTTGATGTCTTCCATGTTACTTTGGCACCTTTTTTTGCGTTTTTGATTGTAATCTTTTTCGTTTTGCCAACTTGTATGCTGACTTTTGTCTTGCTTAATTTGACCTTTTTAGCCGCTGCTTCTGACGTAGGTGCAATACTTCCCGGAATTACAACGGAAAGTGCCATCAACACGGCCAATGTTTTTTTCTTAGTCCTTGTCATTGTCGTTTTCCTCCTAATTATATTATTTTTGAATATATCTGTATTATACAACAAGGCATAATCAAAATCACTGCATTATGCGGATAAACAATTGACATATCTAGCATTTTATGCATGTAATAGTTTCATAACATCTTTCATAATCAGCTCTTTGGTTAAATGATTTTCTTTCAAAAGCTGTTCTGCATCGTAACGGTCGTAGAACTCTTTTTTCAAGCCAAAATTCAATACTTTCATATCGGAAGTGCTATAATAACCGGCAACTTTATGTCCAAAGCCGCCCTCCAAAATACCATCTTCCAATGTCACAACCACACGATGATTTTCTTTCAAATCCGAGAGCAGTTTTTCATCCAGACCAGATGCAAAACGTGGATTAATCAATGTGACTTTTTTGCCGGTTTCTTTTTCAATACTTCGTGCAGCCTCTTCACCCAGCTGGAAGAAATCGCCCAAAGCAAGAACCGCAACTTCTTCTCCTTTTTCACATACCTGATACTCATTCAATGGATCATAGGATGAAGCCACCGGATATTTAGCCGGATGAACACCATTTCCCGGCATGCTGATTACAACCGGATATTTATCCTGCTCCACACTCCAATCAAGCATTGCTAAATATTCCTCCTTACACGTTGGTGCAAGATAAACAAGGTTTGGAATATTACTAAGCATAGATATCGTGTAAAATCCAAGATGTGTCACATCATTCAGCCCAAGTACAGACGAATAATTCAAAATTGTAGTAACCGGACTTTGATTGATACATACATCCTGTGAAAACTGGTCATACGTTCTCTGGATAAAAGTTGCGTTGGTACCAAAGATTGGTTTTCCGCCATTTTTTGCAATTCCGGAACACATTGCTACCGCCTGCTCTTCCGCAATTCCTACATCAATATACTGGTTTCCCGCTTTCTCACGATTTTCTTTTGGAAAACCAACATTACTTGGAACTGCCGCAGTCACAAATACAACCGATTTATCTTTTTTCATTTTATTTAAAAGAAGTTCACCGGTTAACACACTGTAATCTTCTCCTTCAAAATTCTGCAATGGCTTTCCGGTCGTGCGGTCAAACGGCATACACCAGTGCCAAGCTTCTTTATTCTCCTCTGCCGGCTCATACCCTTTTCCTTTCTGCGTATGAATATGCACAGCAATCGGATGGTTAATGTCTTTTACTTTCTGAAAGAGCGCAATCAATTTCTCGATATTATTTCCCTCTTCTTCGAAAATATAGTCAAGTCCCATTGCACGGAACAAATTATTTGGAGCCTCGCCGTTTGACTCTCTAAGTTCCGTAAGATTTTTATAAAGACCGCCGTGAATTTCTGCAATCGACTGCTCGTTATCGTTGACAACCACAATCAAATTCGAGGTCATTTCACCGGCAAAATCCAATCCTTCCAAAGCCTCTCCGCCACTCAAAGAACCATCACCAATTACAGCAATAATATTTTCTTTGCCACCAACGGCATCTCTTCCTTTCGCAAGTCCGGTCGCAAGGCTGACAGACGTTGAAGTGTGTCCAATAGTAAAAATGTCATGTTCGCTCTCCGATGGTTCCGAATACCCGGAAATTTCGTGAAAACGATTTTCATCCAGATAACCATATGCTCTGCCGGTAAGCATCTTATGCGGATAGGTCTGGTGCGACACATCAAAAACAAATTTATCTTTTGGTGAATCAAATACATAATGCATCGCAATTGTCATTTCCACCACACCGAAGTTTGGTCCAAAATGCCCACCTGTCTTCGTCAAACGATGAAACAATGCTTCTCTCATCTCACCTGCAAGCACATTTAATTGTTCCATTGATAATTTCTTTACATCCTCTGGTCCATTAATCTTCTCTAAATACATATTACTTTTCTCCTTTACTCCAACAATTTTTTCGTCATTGCAAAAGTCAGCTCATAGACCGTATGTGGCATGCAATTCACTTTTGCTTCTTCCATAGCTTTTTTTTGCTTATCCGTAACAACAGAATATGGGTAAATGCCAAACATAAACGGAAAAAAAGCGTAGATAAAATCCTGTCTTTTATTCTCATCAAATTCTTTGCGAAATTTAATTAATAACTGTTCCATCGCATTCAGCGCTTCCCCATACATGAGCTTAAATTCAACTAACATCTCTGTACGGCTGTTTTCTTCTAAATCGTAATGATTCATAGATAAAATTTTTAAAAGCTGCCATCTTTTTTCAAGTGAATCTGCAATAATCCCTGCAAGTTCCTCCACCGTCAATTTTTCATACTTCTCCAGCACATCTTTTAATTGCTCTACCCACATTTTGTACTCTCTCGTTAATAGAGCAAGAAAAATTTCTTCTTTTGTCTCAAAATAATTATAAATTGATGTCCTTGAAAAAGAGGTAACCTCTCCAATCTGCTTGATGGTTATTTCTTTAAAACTCATCGTTTGGTATAATTTTTCACATGCGTTTATGATTTCTTCTCTTCGAGCATTCGTTCTTTTTTCCGATCCTGCCGGCATAAACAAAGTCCTTCCTTTACTTTTTCTCAGCAAGCAGCACAACATCTGCCTCTGGATTTTTATCAATTGCACCAACAATCGGATGTGGCATATATGCTTCTTCCAAATATTGCATCTCATCTGCCGACAATGAAATAGATAAAGCCTCCGCCGCATCTTCTAAATACTGCTCTTTTGTCGCTCCAATGATTGGTGACGAAATGCCTTTTTCCCATTCCCATGCAATGGCTATCTGAGACATTTTACAATGATGTCTTTCGGCTAGTTCAGACACTTTCTTGACAATTTTAATATCTGTCTCTTCCATCCGATCGTATTTTCCTTTTGCCACGCAGTCTGTACGTCCACGCAGAGAATCCGACTGCCATGTTGCCCGTGTCAAATGCCCGGCAGCAAGCGGACTGTATGGCATAAGCATAACATTCATCTGCTTGCAAATCGGAATCAATTCACGCTCATCTTCCCGGTATAATAAATTATAATGATTTTCCATTGCCGAAAACTTGGTAAATCCATTTTTCTCTGCCGCCATTTGCATATTATAAAATTGATATCCATACATAGCAGAAGCGCCAAGCGCTCGAACCTTTCCGTCTTTTACCAAAGAATCCAAAGCTTCCATCGTTTCTTCCACAGGAGTCTCATAGTCAAACCGATGAATAATATATAAATCCAAATAATCTGTTCCCAGTCGCTTTAATGTTCCATCAATTTCACGCCGGATTGCCTGCTTCGACAATCTTCCTTCATTAAAATAAACCTTCGATGCAAGTACAACTTCCTCTCTTTTTGCGTACTTTCGAATCGCACGTCCAAGATACTCTTCACTAGTTCCCAAAGAATAGCAGTTCGCTGTATCAAAAAAGTTGATACCAAGCTCTAATGCTTTATTCACCAGCTTCTCACTCTGCTTCTCATCTAAAGTCCAATCATGCATCGTACCTGCCTTGCCAAAACTCATACACCCTACACAAAGTTTTGATACCCGAATATCGGTATCCCCTACCTTTACATACTCCATCGTAAGATCACCTCCTGGATTTTCAGCCAATCAAATATATAAACTGACACCGTGTCACAATGATTACTATAAATCAAAACTGACACGGTGTCAATCCCTCTTCCATCCATTTTGCATTACCTTGTTACACTTCGAAATCCATACATGCCCTTGTCGCTGTATAAGGTCTCACTTTGCCATCCGCTACCGCCACATGTTTCGGATGTGTACTATAATTTTTCAGTGCCTCAACACTTTCAAAAGTTGAATCCAGCATAACATCTACCGTTGAGCTTGCCAAGCAATCCGTGCGGACTGAAATTTCCATAAGCCCCGGTATTTGTCCGGAAAGGCTCTCTAGTCCTTCCTTAATTCCCTGTTTGATTGTGTTCTTCTCCTCATCTGAGAATTCATCTTTAAGTGTCCATAAAATAATATGCTTCACCATAACATATTCCTCCTTTTCTTTCAAAATCTTTAGCCTCATTTCTTTAATTAAGAATAAATATGTGAAAACTTGTGTACAACCTCTTCAGAAACACATAGTTCTTCTGCGATTTCATTTTCTGTCATCCCTATTCTGGATAATTTTAGAATATTGAATGCTACGTCCAGTCCATGTTCCATTCCCTTTTCCATACCTCGTTCTTCATACATATCCAATAATACACACATAGAAATCGTACCTCCTTCATCTTCTTCATCCCATTTTATCAGTTTTTTTGCCATTTTATAACCAGTATCATGCGTCATGACTGACATCCAATCTAAAAAAGCATTAGGATGATTTAACTTGAACTCTGTTTCATGAAAAAAACGGTCTAATTTAACCTTGTCACCTTTACATGCCAAATATTTCACAATATACCGAAAATCAGAACAATATTGTTTACATTCTTCTTCTCCCTGTTCAGCCAAATTAATAACATTAATTTGATGATTTGTTATCCACGGTTCTAAATATTTTTTATATTCATTTGGAATATCCAATAAGTCATATAAGCATATCGGATTACTCCATGATTCATTTCCATAGTTTAAAACAAGTGTAATTACTGGCTTTAGCTTCTGATTATCGTGAATTACTTTTGTAATAGGACTTGGATAATTATTGTTCTTTTTATTTTTCTTCTGCCACAACTTTATCTGATCCGTATATTTCACATACTGATACCCCATGTCTCTAACCGGCATAATATTACATATATCACTTTGGTTTTCCATACATATAAATACAAAATCCGTACCTGCTTTTTTACATTTCATTGGTACATCAAGGAACAACTGTCCTAAATTTCCATCTACCGGTGATTTAAAAATAAGTTCAGTCTGTTCTTCCACAATATCTTCTTCTGCAAGTACCTTCTCACCATGAAACAAATTAACATTTGCAACATCCGAAAAAACATCCTTATAACGCAAAAGATTCTTTTCTGTCAAATCTGCTTTTCCCATAGTATCCTCTCCCTTTTTCTGTATAGGAAAGAATCGATTCTTTTACCAAAGACTAGCACACCGTCTTTCAAATGTCAATATATTTTCTTGCAAATGTCGGGCGTTTTCCAACTTTTTTAAGCGTATCACAACTCCTTATCATTGATACTGTTTTAATAACTGTCCCAGCTTTTCTGAAATATCCGATGAAATCTTATATTGTTTTCCATCAATCACAAGATTCTTTCCAATCGTAAATTCCATATTCGTTCCATCATTAAATAATAGTTTAAGAGTAATTCCTCCCACAAATGGCTGGCTTCCATCCGTTATTTTCTGAACATCCATCGCTGCCAGCAACTGATAAATCTCATAAATTCCCTTTGGCGAGATGACCTCCTGCTTCACCACAAGTCTCTGAATTTTGCTTATCTTTTGATATACATTCCTCGTAAATATTGCGTTATTTTCTTTCATGTTTGCAACCTTTACCGGTGCTTTCACTGTCACCTTGCATTTGTATTGTTTTTTCTTATATTTTGCATAAACAACTACACTGCCTGTTTTCTTTGCGGTCACTTTTCCCTTTTTGTTAACCGTTGCTTTTTTCTTATTTTTTGAATACCACTTTACAGCCCCTGCCTTTTTGTTTAACAGTTTAAGTTGTACAGTTGCCCCCTGCAAAAGAGAAACCTTTGTTAGATTTAACTTAACTTTTTTCGTTTTTGCTTTCGGAGCAACAGGAATCTGCGCCAGACATAACGCAAATAATAAAACAATAGCTACCCTTTTTTTCATCTTCATCATAATTTTACCTCCCATAAAATTTAATAACATAATATTACCATATTTCCCCTATTATAGCAACAAATATTTCATTTTTTTACACAGGTATTTTTTTGATGTCAACCAAACTGTCCGCTGACATATGCTTTTGTTTTCTCCCTCTGCGGATTATTCAAAATCTGCTCCGTCTGTCCATATTCAATCAAATCACCCATGAAAAAGAATGCTGTTTTATCTGCCACACGCGCAGCCTGCTGCATATTATGTGTCACAATAATTACCGTATAATTCTTTTTCAGTTCTACCATAAGTTCTTCCGTTTTCTGCGTCCGTGCACTCCGTGGTATTTTGGCGCATAAGCAATATTATCATAAATGCTTGCTGGAAACGGGTTTGCTTTTTGGAACACCATACCGACTTTTTTTCGCAATGCAGCAGCGTCTACTTTAGGTTCTTGCATAACTATGGTCATGACCGGTCAGGCAGACATCAATATCACACTTATCCATAAGCGGTGCAAAAATTGTTCGCAAATTTGCTCCATCAAAATCGGAGTGTGGCTGTCCGGAACCATAAATATCATGGTGGAAGGCTACCACTTTCCATTTCGCATTTGGTGCGCTTTTAATTGCCTTTTCCATCAGTTTGCTGTGCTCTGCCGCATTACGGTTATTACTATTCAAAACAATGTATAGTACATCGCCATAGCTGAAGTAGTAATCACTTCCGGAGTTCGTTGCTCCCAAATTACAAATTATCCTCTGTATTTGGGTTGTTATAATGATACTTGTAATCCGTTCCTTTGCTCTCATGGTTTCCGATGGAAGAAGCAAGCGGCAGATTACGAAGTACCGACGGATATAAGAAACCGGCATACTCGCTCTCTCTTACATTCTTTGTATCTGCTTCATCTGCTGCAGCATAATCAATCTGGTCACCTACCAGCCAGATTTTGTAAGAAGAAAAATCTTTTGTCTGATATTTTTCAGCCTTACTCCATGTCGTTCCATCATTGGAATAGCTGTAGTAATAAGTAGTGTTTTTCTCCAATGCGCCTTTTATGGATACTTTGTTGGAAGCTTTGTAAGTCTCCACACTATTGGAACGGTTGATTCGGTAACTGTGCCGTCATATACTTTGGCGTCGGATAAGTCTTCTTTCTTTCCTAATTTTACTTTTGCTAATCCTTTTGTTTTGGAATACCAGCAAAAATTCAAATCTTTCTCTGTTGCACCCGGTGTCAATACAATTTTACCGGAATCAATGCTGCCAACGCAAAAAAAGTACATCAAAAAAAGCCCCTAAACTGCCTAAAAATTCTTTTTCAAGGCAATCCGAGGCTTTCCTTTTGTAAAATCCTTTAATTTAACTTTGCAAGTATTTTCTTAAATTGAATCGTAAACAAAATAGCCGTAAAGGTAACGGCAAACACGTCCGCAACCGGTTCTGCCAGATACACCGCAAAGGTCTGGTCCACAAGTAACTGCGGCAGAATATAAATGAGTGGAATTAACAAAACAAATTTTCTCAACACCGCTACAATAATTGAACAAACAGCACTTCCAATTGAGACAAATGTCATCTGGCAGGCAATCTGGATACCGAAAATAAACAGTGCCCCACAGTATACACGTAATGCCTGGGAAGTAAAATCAAGCAAAGTGGCATCGCTTGTAAACATGCCCACAAAAAGACGCGGAATGATTAAAATAAATGCCCACAAAACAACAGAGTATACCAAACTAATTGTTAACAGCAAACAAAAACTTTTTTTCACACGCTCACGATTTTTCGCTCCGTAATTATAACTGGTAATTGGCTGTGCCCCTTGGCCAAGCCCTTGCAGCGGAAGCATCGCAAACTGCATCACACTTGTTAAAATTGTCATCGCGCCGACCGCCAAATCCCCTCCGTAAGCAAGTAACGACGAATTAAAACAGACCGAAATGACACTCTCACTTGCCTGCATGATAAACGCAGAAAGTCCCAATGCCAGGCACGGAAGCACCAAACCAAAATCCACTCGAAGATTTTTTCTTTTGAGGCGGAGAATCGTTTTCTCACCACATAGAAAATGAATTACCCACACACAGGAAATTCCCTGCGATAAAATAGTAGCAAGTGCAGCTCCTCTTACTCCCATATGAAACCCATAAATAAAAACAGGATCCAATATAATATTAGCCACTGCACCTATCATTACCGTAAACATACCGGTCTTTGCAAATCCCTGTGCCGTAATAAATGCATTCATTCCCAAGGTCAGCTGTACAAAAAGTGTGCCAAATGCATACAAACTCATATATGAATTTGCATACGAAATTGTATTTTCACTTGCTCCAAAAGCAAGAAGCAAATCTTTATTCCAAACCAGAATAACTACCGTCAAAATAAGAGAAATCACTACCTGCACCGTAACGCAGCCGCCAAGAATCTTCTCTGCCGACTCATGCTCTCCCTTTCCCATCGCAATCGAAGCACGCGGTGCACCACCGGAACTGATTAACGCTGCAAACGCTGACACAATCATAATCAATGGCATGCACACACCAACCCCGGTCAGTGCAAGGCTTCCGTCTCCCGGCATATGTCCAATATAAATGCGGTCAACAATGTTATAGAGCATATTCACAAGCTGTGCAATAACCGTTGGCACTGCCAGTTTAAAAAGCAGTTTTCCCACCGGCTCCGTTCCAAGAAAAGTTTTGTCCTGTTTCATATTGTTATATTTCCTTCTTTCTATCTTTTTTGTAATAGAACTAATTGTAGACAAAAAATGGGTGACATGCAAGATATTTAATGAAAAAGTTTGTATCAAGTGGTTGCTGGTATTTTTAGTTTCCGTAATTTAAGTAGAAAAACTTTGCGTCTCGCAGGCGCTCCCGCTCGTTGAGTGCGTAGCGGTATGGACACTGAAACTACCAGTGCCACATACCAACGTACTCAAAACCCGCGAGTCACAAAGTTTTTCTACTTAAATTTCTGGAATTCTAATAAAGAAAAGTAAACATTCAATACAAAATTTTTACTCCTTAATGTTGTTCTCCGTTGTTTTATACAATATGACGCAATTGATTTGTGTCAAGTGTTCGCTGGTACTCTATTTTGATTCCAGTAATTCGGCAGAATTACGGAAACTAATAAAGTCCCCCCTAACACCTACCTGAAATTGTTTTGACATAATTATTTTTTACACTAAATCTATCATTACATAAAAAGGAGTACACGCATGAAAAGAAAAGCACTTTGGATAAGCATCATTGGTATTCTTTTAATCGGTTTTGTCTGCCTATTCTGCTATCGGCATTATATAAGACAAAAACAAATCGAGCAAAAAAAACATACCGGTTTAGTCAGTGAAGATTTTCCGATTCAGGATATCAAACACCAAAGCAAAAATATTTATGAGGATGCTTACCAGACAGAAGCAGACAACCAGCTTCAAAATATGAGAAACAATAATTCCTACACAATCGAAGATCCACTTGTTGTCTGGAATCCATATGGGACAAATACCGGTTCCTTTTATTATTACGGCGTATCGGAACAGGATAGTTATGTCGTCTGTGAAGTGACCTGTAACAATGGCAGCGTGATAAAACACCGCTTGAAAAATGATTCCGATTCTGGCGTAACAAAAACACATGAATACTTAATTACCGGACTGGCACCGGGACTTGAAAATCATTTTTCCCTTGCTTTTTATGACGCAGGAAACAATTTGATTCATACCTATCAATATACTGTCACACTCAAAAAGGATAAACAGATTCCTGCCATTACCAAAGTGGAAAAGGGGAATAGCAAATCTTCTTTGACCGATGGACTTTTTGCTGTTTTGGGACATGATAAATCTAAGGCAAAAAATATTTATTATTATGACAATAACGGTATCTGCCGGGGAAAAACACCATTGAATGACTACCGCACCGACCGTATTTTAACGATTGATGGTAAACTTGTCTACTCCTACAGCCTCACAGACATTGCATTTGTCAACCGACTGGGAAAAGTCGAAAAGACACTTTCTCTTGGCAAATACGAACTTCATCATGACTTTATGTACGATGAAAAACGAAATGAGCTTTTATGTCTTGTCAACGATACCGACAAAGACACAATTGAAGATGTTTTGATTTCTGTCAATATTGAAACCGGAAAAATAAAAAAACTGGTCGATTTTGAGAAAATGATGAAGTCCATGAGAAAGCGCTCCGTACAACGCAAAGGCGGAAAAAATACATATGGCGGAACCGAGCTTGACTGGCTTCATTTGAATTCTCTGGATATGATTAATGATAAAGATGCCGTATTCAGCAGCCGGGAAGAAAGCGTAATTATTAAAATCAATAATATTTACGAGAATCCTTCCATTGACTACTTAATCCACAGCGGCTCTCTTTATAAAGGAACCAAATATGAAAAACTGCTATTAAAACAAAAAGGGAACTTTGTCGGACATGCCGGTCAGCACACGATTACAGTAGAACACGATGCTTCACTGCCAAACGGACAATATTATTTGTTTATGTACAATAATAACTTTGGCAGTGCCAAAACACTCCCTCAATTTGACTGGAGCCTCTATCCGGGCGTCGGCACTTACCGCAAAGGAACTGCCTCCTATTTTTGCAAATATTTAGTCGATGAAAACCAAAAAACATACGAATTGGTTCAGCAGTTCTCTGTTCCGTATTCCAGTGTGGTCAGCGGAGTGAATTATATTGGAAATAACATCACATTCAGCAGCGGCATGGATCACACTTATGGCGAATACGATAAACAAGGAAACATGATTTGTACATATACTTATGCCGCAAAACGATACGCTTACCGCGTAATAAAATATGATTTTACTGATGTATACTATGAAAAGGAGACCATCCAATGAAACAAAAGAAACTACTGGTAAGTATGTTTTTCCTTCTGTTTTGCGGCACCCTCGTTTGTGCCACAAAATCTCAGGCAAAAATACTTACTATCAAACACAGTACGAAAAACGTTTATACAACCAAATACCAAAGAGAAGCAACTTCTTATCTGACCAAATGGAAAAAGGGGAAAAGAACTTTGGATGCCCCTCTGTTAGTAAAAAATCCATATGGCACACTGAGTACCTCTATTTACTTTTATGCGGTTTCTACAGAACCACTTTACGCCAAGTACACCATTACAGCCAAAGGTGCGGAAACGGTTTCTGGCACTTTAGCAGGCGGATCGGAAGCAAATGTGCGCCTAACTCACGAATATCTGATTCCGGGACTCGCTGCCGGCAGAAAAAATACAGTAGAAATTAATTTCTATAATGCAGCAAATGAGCGGAAAAAGACTGTTCGCTTTTCAACGACACCAAAAAAGGAAAAAGCGATTCCGAAAATCAAAAAAGTGAAAAACGGAAAAAGCAAAACTGCCGTCTCGCTCGGCTTCTATGCCATGTTTGGACACGATAAATCAGATGCCACCAACATTTACTATTACGATAACAACGGTGCAAGCCGCGGCTTGACACCACTGAATGGCTACCGCACCGACCGAATTCTCACCGTAGACGGCAACTGGATTTTCTCTTATGATATTGACAAACTTGCCGTCATGAACCGCTTAGGGCATATCGTGAGACAAATCTCTCTCAAAGGTTACGAACTCCACCACGATTTTATGTATGATGCGGCTCATAAAAAATTACTGTGTCTTGTAAATGATAAGAAGAAAAAAACAATTGAAGACGTTGTTATTTCTGTTGATATTAAAACTAAAAAAACAAAAAAATTAGTTGATTTTGCAAAACTTATGTCGGCTTCCAGAAAAAAACATGTTCAGCGAAAGGGTGGTAAAAACACCTACGGAGGAACTGAACTTGACTGGCTCCATTTAAATTCCTTAGATTTAATTAATGATGGAGAACTAATTGTGAGCAGCCGGGAAGAAAGTTCTTTGGTAAAGGTCAGCAATATTTACAAAAAGCCGAAAATCAAGTACATCATCCACTCCGGCTCCCTCTACAAAAAGACATCGCTTGCAAAGTATCTTCTCAAGCGGACCGGTGTCAAATTTGTCGGACATGCCGGTCAGCATACGATTACTGTAGAAAAAGATGATACCCTCCCAAATGGGCAGTATTACCTCTACCTGTACAACAACAATTTCGGCAGTGCAAAAACACTTCCAAAATTCAGTTGGAAAAGTTATAAAGGCGTCGGCTCCTACAAAAAAGGAAAGGCTTCTTATTACTACAAA
Source organism: Clostridium sp. AF37-5 (assembly GCF_003477605.1). Classification (GTDB taxonomy): domain Bacteria; phylum Bacillota; class Clostridia; order Lachnospirales; family Lachnospiraceae; genus Eubacterium_F. The sequence goes on along the minus strand of NZ_QUDR01000001.1, from coordinate 22,053 downwards.
TATCTGGTGGATGAGAAGAAAAAGACCTACCGGCTTGTAAAAAAATTTGCTGTTCCTTATTCCAGTGTTGTCAGCAGTGTCCAGCATTTTGATGAAAACATCACATTCAGCAGCGGCATGAACCACACCTACGGCGAGTATGACAAAAATGGAAAAATGATTCGTACCTTCACTTACCAGTCCAAACGTTACGCCTACCGCGTGATGAAATATAAATACGATATTTTCTAATACCCTCAAAAAACTGCCGATTCTTAGAATTCTTGTTCTTAGAACCGGCAGTTTCTTTTCCTCTTACCTTACTTACATGGCAAGCCCATCCTGCAATTGCTTTGCCAAGGTACGGATACGTGCTACCATCTTGTGTGCTTTCATTCATGCCATCAATTTCCGATGTGTTTGTGCTGAAATTTGAAAGCATTCCTGCCGTACGTTTACAGAGCATCGTAAAGATAGCTGCCAGTGCAATCAAAATATTTAATTTTCTTAAAAAATAAAGATTTGCAATGGCAATAGCAAGGAAAGACAGAGTCTTTCGACTACTCTTTTGTAGAAAAACGTGTTTATTTTATAGTTTTAACAAATGCATACAACCAAATATTTCCTGTTAAGCGTCAAAAAAACGTGGTTATAACAACATATTTCTTAATTAAATTTTTTTATAATAAGCTCACAATAACAAATCAAAGGAGCGAAAACGCATGACAAATTCAATGTTTTGTTTTCAATGTGAACAGACCGCAGGATGTGCCGGATGCACCGGTTGTGCAGGCGTATGTGGTAAAACTGCCGAAACTGCCAATCTTCAGGATGAATTAACCGGAGCACTGATTGGCTTGGCACGTGCCTGCGAAAACAATAAAAAAACGGAAAATACGGATCAGATTATTATAGAAGGTCTTTTTACAACCATTACAAATGTAAACTTTAACGATGATACGCTGCGCGAAATGATTCAGCGGGTAAATGAAGAAAAACACATCATTGTACCGGATTGCAGCGTATGCAAAAATCCATGTGGAAACACCGACAATTATGACATGAAACGAATTTGGGAAGCAGATGAAGATATCCGCTCATTAAAATCCCTTATCCTTTTTGGCATCCGTGGCATGTCAGCCTATGCATACCACGCAAAAATGCTTGGCTATACAGATGAAACCGTCAATCAGTTCTTTTATAAAGCACTTTGTGTAATTAGCTATGATTTTGATATGGAGCATCTTCTCCCAGTTGTTATGGAAACGGGTGAGGTAAACCTCGCATGTATGGCACTGTTAGACCGTGCGAACACAACCTCGTATGGCACTCCGGTTCCGACAAAGGTTTCTCTGACTGTTGAAAAAGGACCTTTTATCGTTGTAAGCGGTCACGATTTGAAAGATTTGGAATTGCTTCTTAAACAAACGGAAGGAAAAGGAATTAACATCTATACCCACGGAGAAATGCTCCCTGCCCACGCTTATCCGGAATTAAAAAAATATCCTCATTTGAAAGGAAATTTTGGAACAGCATGGCAGAACCAGCAAAAAGAATTTGACAATGTTCCGGCAGCCTTTTTATTTACAACCAACTGCTTAATGCCTGTGAAACCTGGTTACGCTGACCGCGTTTTCACAACCGAAGTCGTTTCTTACCCAAATGTCACACACATTGGTGAAGACAAAGATTTTACACCGGTTATCGAAAAAGCACTGGCACTTGGCGGCTATTCAAAAGACAAAGAAAATACCGGAATTAATGGCGGCCACTATGTCATGACCGGATTCGGACACGGAACCGTCCTTGGTGTTGCAGACCAGGTGATTGATGCTGTAAAAAACGGCGACATCCGACACTTTTTCTTAGTCGGCGGATGTGACGGTGCAAGACCGGGAAGAAATTATTATACCGAATTTGTAAAACAGACACCAAAAGACACCGTTATTTTGACACTTGCCTGTGGAAAATACCGTTTCAATGACTTAGACCTTGGTGAAATTGGCGGACTTCCCCGCATCATGGACATGGGACAATGCAACGATGCCTACTCTGCCATTCAGGTTGCTATCGCACTGGCAAAGGCATTCGATTGTGATGTCAATGAACTTCCTTTGTCGATGGTTCTGTCCTGGTACGAGCAAAAAGCTGTCTGCATTCTGCTGACCCTGTTACACCTTGGTATCAAAAATATTTATCTGGGACCAACACTGCCAGCCTTCCTCTCAAAAAATGTGCTGCAATATCTGATTGATGAGTATCACATTTCCAAAGTATCAACCCCGGAGGAAGACTTAAAACAGATTCTTTCATAATCACTTAGTGTGAATTTTTTATCTGAATCTGACACATTTTCATGGACGCCAGCGCGTTTTCGTGGGACTCTTTTGTCACTCCCGCGCAGCACGCTGCGTCCACGGAAATAACAGTTTCCGGAAATACAGTTTTTAATCCCATTGCATTTGAAATTACACAGATATCCGTACATAACCCAATCAATTCGATTTCATCACCAAAAAACAATTCCGGTTGTGCCAAAACCGCCTGCGACCAATCATATCCAAATGTATTTTTATCAAACACCATATCGTCCTCACTAAAACCAATCTCATCTGAAATCTGCCACCCAAAAGTTCCTTCGATACAATGCTTCACCGGCAGATTTTTTCCCTCCTGCGTATCCAGATAATCCTCTCCATGCGTATCACGGGTGAAAAAAACCGGATTCCCTGCCTCCCGGTATTCTTTAATTTTATCCTTTACAAATGGCACAATTGCCTCCGCCTCTTTTGTTCCCAGCGCTCCATTAATAAAATCATTCTGCATGTCAATCACAAGTAATGTCTTCATTTGAACTCCTTTCCAGCCAGTCGGCCTCAATATTTACAATTTGGTGCATTGGTATGACCGTATGGTCGTTAAAAACCAATTCGCGTTTATATTCATCCATTTTCTTTACCACACCGGCATAACTTTCATATCTCCCGCCTGCCTTCTTCTCATCCGGCAGAAAATATGTGATCGTCACCTCAGGATTTTCACTCATTTTGGCTTTTATCTGCATAAAAATCCAATCAAGCCGCTCCATCACATCTTCACCAAGTGCTGCTTTTTCATCCGTCAAACGAGCCGTCTCGGAAATTGCCTCCTCATGTCCGGTCAGTGCTGCAAATGAGGAAAACTGCGCCGCCCGGTCTCTTCTTGCCATGCGGGGATGATTTTTGGAATTGGGATGCGGCATAGAAAGAATGTCATCGTATTTATGACTAATTTCATTATTCAGCATTTCCTGACCTCCTTTTTCTGATCCGATTATGCCTTGTGTCCGCCAATCTGTGAATTTCTATCTTTGGCAGTTGCACCTTCCTCCAGATTCATTCCTTTTAAAATTGCATTTTTTCCAAACTTTTTCTTAATATCAAGCATCGCATGCTGGATTCGTTTTTCTTTTTCAAGAGCAGCCTCTTCTTTCTCGCGCCCCCGTTTTACTTCTTCATAATCCGTAAAAAGCTGTAGCTGCTCATAGCTTTCTTTCTCCTGCACCAAATCCTCACTCACTAACTTATTCGCTGTAATGGTAATCCGGCGAACCAATAACTTTTTATCTACAATCCGGTCATATAATTCCATTACTGCATCCATAATTATAGCAGTGGATGATGTCTGCCTTTTTAAATTAGTTGTCCCGTGTGCATGTTTTGGCACCTTTCTTCCATAACGGTCCGTTGTTACAACTCCTTTGTAGCTTCGATTTCTTGATGGGTCTGTCAAGTTTACAATATCATACCCTATCGTGAGTACAATCTGATCTGTAACAAGTCTTTTGTCGACCAAATCAAGCACCATCAAATCCGTCATTTCCTTTACCACCAGTTTCGCTTTATCAAAATCATAGGGACACTGCAAAACCTGACCGGAACTCACACTGTTCGTCTCCGGCTTATACGCCTTAACATCCTGAATTGTGCACGGCTCATACCCCCATGCATGGTCAATCAAAAGTTCCGCATTCACACCAAACAACTGGTACAAAAGTTCTTCATTGTATAGCTCATCCGGTTTTCCAATGGAACATCTGGCAATATCGCCCATCGTATAAAGCCCATTCGCTTCTAATTTTTTTGCATAGCCGGGACCTACACGCCAAAAATCGGTAAGCGGCCTGTGATTCCAGAGGAGCTTCCGATACGACATCTCATTTAACGCTGCAATCCGCACCCCGTTTTTATCCGGATCCATATGTTTTGCCACCACATCCATCGCAATTTTACAAAGATACATGTTGGTACCAATTCCTGCTGTCGCTGTAATCCCAGTTGTTTTGAGAACATCCTGTATCATTGTCATGGCAAGTTCTCTTGCCGTCATTTCATAGGTAGAAAGGTAATCGGTCACATCCACAAACACCTCATCCACTGAGTAAATATGCATATCCTCCGGTGCAATGTACTTCAAATAAATATCGTAAATTTTTGTGCTGTACTCCATATAATATGCCATTCTGGGTGGTGCCACAATATAATCAATGGCAAGAGTTTTATTTTTTTTTAGTTCCACACTGTCATCCGAGGCACCTAGAAATGTTCGATTCGGTGCCTGATACCGGCGTTTATAATTTGCTTCTTTCACCTTTTGAACGACCTCAAAAAGCCGTGGCCGCCCCGGTATTCCATAACTTTTAAGAGCAGGTGAAACAGCAAGACAAATTGTTTTTTCTGTCCTTGTTTGATCTGCCACCACAAGATTTGTAGTAAGTGGGTCGCGATTTCGTTCTTTACATTCCACAGAAGCATAAAACGATTTTAAATCAATTGCAATATAAGTTCTATCGACTGATGCACGCGATGTCATAATCGATCTGCACCTCCTGATGCGAATACATTTTATAAAAACAATCCAAAATACGATCCGCAACCATACTTCCATTTACTTCGTCCGTATCCATAAGAATTACCACAATCTGTTTACTGGAATATCTCGTCGATACATCCGACCTGCGCAAGGACGTATAAATTGCTTTCTCCAAGGTCTCCAAAATCAGTTCCATCTCTGTCACATCAATTTCCTGATTTTCCTCATTCACCGTAAATAACACGGTTTGAACATCCTTTTCGTTTCTCTTTACAAAACGGCAGATAAAATTATAAACATGATGAAAACTGTCTATATCAAGAAAATACGCGCCCTGTCCATCATCTGCACGGCTCATTAAACTGTTAATATACTTCAGATCAACAATTTTTCCGGCACGGCTTTTTTCCTTCTGTAACTTATCACTGAAAAAATGATATGCGTTTTTTCCGTTCTGCTTCACATAGTATAACGCTTTATCTGCTGAGTTGTAAAGTTTATTAAATTCCATTCCGTCTTCCGGTGTCTGCGCAATGCCAATCGAAACGGAACACTCGGTTTCAAAATCAAATTCGGCAAATTTCTTTTGAAAACCGGAAATAATCTCTGCTGCACGGCTGCCCAGTTCACTTTTTTCTGTAACATCCTTTACAAAAATCATAAACTCGTCACCGCCAATCCGACAAAGAACATCCCCTTCTCCTGCAAATTTCTTTAAAGTGCCGGCAAATATTTTAAGTGTTTCATCCCCGGCAATGTGACCGTAATTGTCATTAACTGCTTTAAAATTATCCATATCAAGCATAAAAAGAGCACCTTTTTTCCCCTGTGAAATCATTGCATTCACAGCATTTTCTGTATAGGCACGATTCCAAAGCCCGGTCAGGGCATCCTGATAAGATTTACTTTTAATATCCGATACTTCACGAGTTTTCTTCTCTAATTTATCTGCAAGACCACGCCGAAGTTCTTCTAGTTCAAGTGCTCTTCCAATCCTTGACTGCATAACAGCCGGCACAAAAGGTTTTACAATAAAATCAATGGCCCCCTCTTTAAAACAGCGGGTCTCCGTCTCGGTATCATTATCAGCCGTAAGAAAAATCACGGGAATGTCCTTACCGTTCTCCATCGTCCGAATTTTTCTAAGCAGTTCAAAGCCATCCATTTCCGGCATACTGATATCCAAAAGAATCATGTCACATTCCTCATTTTCCAAATAAGACAATACCTGTGTTCCCCTCACAACAGGGATTACCTTATATTCGCCACTTAACACTTTCCGCGCTGCCGAAAGATTTAGTTTATCATCATCTACAACTAATATTGTTTTCATCTTGCTATCACCTCATACGTTTTATTCATCATCCATCTTTGCAAATAACAGTCCAAAGGTACCCGGTCCGCAGTTAATGGCAACCGCCGGAGATGCCTTTTGATAAATAATGTTCTCGATTGCATCTTTTTCTCTTACTTCTTTTGTAATTTCCTTTAACTCATCATTCGTTAGTCCTGCATAGGTAATAAACAGCATCTTTTTATCCATATGAAGCTCTTTATTAAACGTGGAAGTAATGTATTTCTTCCATGCCGTTTTTTTTCTGCCAACATAAATTTTCTTTATTTTCATCCTGCCATTTTTTAGAACAACTACAGGATGGAGCATAAATGCCTGACATAGTTTATGAACCTTTTCCGAAATTTTTCCTGCCTGCATCAGATATCCCGTCTCGCTTACAATAAAACTTGTCTGAATCTGTTTTTTATAAGCCTTAAGTTTCTGCGCAATATCCCCGGCTCCCATTCCGCCGGTAGCACAAGATAGGGCATACAAAACCATAAGTCCCATACCGCTTGACAATTGTCCGGAATCTATAACCATAACATTATCAAACGCCTTTGACGCTTCCAGTGCATTCGCAAATCCGGGACTAACACTTTCTGCCATGGAAATATGGACAACAGACTGCGCTTTCGTAAGCTGTTCGGCAAAAAACTCTTCGTAATCACTTACTTTTGGTGCCACTGACTGCACTATTTCATCGCGTTCTTTCATATAAGCAAGGATTCCGTCTGTCTCCGTTTCGACACCATCTAAAAACTCACCACCTTCTGTTTTCACGCGATAAGGCATTACGGCAGCTAAATTTTTATCTATGAGATGATCGGGCAAATCCGATGTCGTGTCCGTCGATATCATAACCGGCACTTTTTTCCTGTGCTCTAAAATCGGTGCCTCTATCATTCCCACGGTTCCTTCTGCATTGAATTGCCTGATAAGATTTTTAGGAAGAAGTCTTAGAAGTTCTTCCTCTAATTGCGCACCACTGACCGGCTTTAACAAATACCCGTCAAATCCTTCACGAAAATAAAGTGCTTTATTTTCACTTCCGGCATTTGCTGTCAGTGCCACAACCGGCGTATTTTGATTAAAGCCACCCGTCTGGATCCGAATCGCATGCAGACATTCAATACCATCCATTTCCGGCATCAAGTGATCCATAAAAATAACATCATATCTTGTCTGAAGACTTTTCTTTAAACACTTTTCTCCGCTTTCTGCCGTATCCACCATAACTTTTGTGTCACGAAGCAATTTTTTTGCCACCATCCGGTTCATTTCATTATCATCTACAATTAAGACGCGTGCCTTTTCCGCCACAAAACTTTGCTTGTACGATTCTCTTTGATTTGTACCATGTCTTGTCTCCAAATCCAGTTCACCGATCTCTTCATTGCTTACCACTTTTTGTGGAATTGTAATGATAAATGTGGAGCCTTTTGTATATACGCTGTTTACGGAAATATCACCACCCATAAGTTCAACTAACTGCTTCACAATCGAAAGTCCCAGTCCGGTTCCTTCTATATAGCGGTTTTCACTCTCGTCAATGCGTTTGAATGCTTGAAATAAATACGGAATACTTTCTTTTTTAATTCCCATTCCGGTATCCGTCACCGAATAAGAAATTAATGCATTTCCGTTCTCCTGCTCTTTGCACTGAATGGATAAAGTAACAGCCCCCTCTTTTGTATATTTAACCGCATTATTTAATACATTAATAAGAATCTGTTTGATCCTCACTTCATCACCAAACAGCTGGGATGGCAGCAAAGGGTCCACATTGATATGAAATTCAAGCCCTTTTTCCTTTGCCCGTATCCAGAGCATATTCACAACATCGGATAACATATCTCCTGTTTCGTAAACGGCTGGAACAATCTGCATTTTGCCCGATTCAATTTTTGACATATCCAATATATCATTAATCAGCGTCAAAAGCATCTTGCTTGCCCCCTGAATACTCTTGGCATCGCCGGCTGCTTCATCCGAAATTTCTTCTCGCAAAATCATCTCATTCAGTCCAATAATAGTATTTATCGGTGTCCTGATTTCATGGCTCATACTTGAGAAAAAATGATTCTGCATCCGGTTTAATTCTTCAATTTCTTTTTTTTGCTCCTTCGCAATCTTATTTTCTTTCCGGTACATCGCATTTTGAAATAAAATCATGCTGCACACAAGAACCGTCACTGCTGCCAATGTAAAAAAGGAATCCGCATAAGCAGCATGAATTGTATGGGACCCCATAATCTGAGGATTTAAATAAGCAATCAGATAACAAACACCATACAGGCAGAAACTGCTGGCAATCAATATGTACTTTGCCTTCTTCTCAACTACCAGACAGGCAAAAACAACGCCAAACATCAGCCAAATCGGGCCGCCTCCATAAATCCCTCCACTTGTCAAAAAGTTAAAAGGAAGCGCAAAATAAATCAGCAAAACGGAAATCAGCACTGCTCCTATTTGAATTTTATGAAAATGGATGGAAAAATACGTTATCGCAACCGCAAGCGCAAATACCACAAGAAGTGAAAGGGTGTTTGCCATACTTTCTCCTAACACAAGACCAACAAGAATTCCCATTGCCAGTCCCATTAAGCCAATCGTGACCAGAAGACGGAACAATCGTTCCTGAAGCCCTAATTCATGATTGTTAAACACTTGTATCAATCGTTTTGGATTCATTCGCATTCACCTCTTTCCACACGTTTGTATAGCTTCTCTGTTTTATTAAGTGCCCGGTCAAATTCAAAATCCGTTACATCTTGTTTGATATCCTCAATCAATTCTTTCCCCAACAAGTTTGCGCACTTTATATGCTGCAGTTTTTGAATAATTTTTTCTGCCTCATCTATTTCGTAAGCACGCAATTTTTCCATCAAAAGCATTAATTCTTCCAATAATTTTTCGCTATTTATTTGCGTTACAGAAAACTCCTCTTCTTCCAACACAGTACCAAGCAGGCTGCCGATTTCCACAACCGCCGCTGCATACTGGTCTAGAACTTCTTTGTGATTCTTCTCAATGAAATCCCAGTCTTTTTCTTTCGCTGCCATTTCCAAATCTTTTGCCAGATCAGACAAATTCTCTGCTCCTATCATCTTCGCCGTACTCTTTAAGGCGTGCACACGAATCCGATAATCTTCCATATTTTTCTGCTCATAATCCGCTTCTATCATTTGTCTCTTTTTCACCGACTCACTGTGAAACTGCGCTAACAATTCTCTGTAAAACATTTCATCTCCACGGCAGTATTGCAGCCCGGCATTCCTGTCAAAATTCGTTTTCCTCTCGTCCGCTTTTACAGCCTCTTTTTCCTCACTGACATAGGTAATCGACGATTTCGGAAGCACCTTGCAAAGAACTCGTTCCAGTGTCATTGTCTCAATCGGTTTTGAAACAAACTCATCAAAACCTTCCTCCATAAACATTTTCTTTGCCCCACTGACTGCATTTGCCGTAAATGCAACAATAATATATTCCTGACCACTCTCTTTTTGCATTTTACGAAGTTGTTTTAACGTTTCGATACCATCCATTTCCGGCATCATATGATCAAGGAAAATAATATCAAATCTTTCCTTTTCACAAGCCGCAATTGCCTCTTTTCCGCTGATTACAGTTTTTACTATCATCTGATAATTTTCAAAAATCCCCTTTGCAACGGTCAGATTCATCGGCTCATCATCCACAACCAACACCTTAATTCCCGGGCATATCATTTTTCGTTTCTTTCTTTTTGACAAATCACTTTCCTTTTCCTTTAAAATATTTAATACAGACTGTGTACAAAGGGGCTTCCGAATTATTTCTATCCGCTTTTCCTGCGGCAGAATAATATTTTTTCCTGCCACAACAACAATCCGCACTTTTGAATCTATCATTTCCAAATAATTCTTATTTACGCGATACTCCTCCTCACCCACAAACAAATGCGTCACCGGTGTCACTTCTAATAACTGTTCCAATTCGTCCCGGTTCGTAACACGGTGCAATAGGATGTCAAACTGTTTTACCATATGCGCAATCATTTTATTATAATACTCTCTTACTTGAGGCACTTTATATTTTTCCGTCATCAAGAAACATGCAACACACAAGTTTTTATTATTAATTAAAGGCTTTTCCGGATTTTCTTCTGCCACCTGCTGTGGAATACTAACCGTAACCGTAGTTCCCCTGCCCTCTTCACTTTCAATCCGCATAAACCCATTCATCACACGAACCATTCCGTACACAATAGACAAACCTAACCCAAGTCCCCCCACCTTTCGGTTTCTTCCTGTACTTGTTTGGTAGAACCGCTCCGTAATTCTTTCCAGTTCATCTTTTGCAATGCCGACACCTGTATCACTTACTTCAATACACAAATTGATTCCATAAGATTTTTTTAATGAAAAAATTCTGACATAAACACCGCCCTCTTGCGTAAATTTCATCGCATTATCCACTAGATGTTTTAATATCTTTCTTATTTTCCGCTCATCGCCCAAAAGAACCGGTGGAATTTTTGTATCATAGTCAAAAAGCAGTTCGGGCTGTTTTTCTTCTTTTTCCCAATGCTCCGAAACCAAATCACTTACAACCAGAGACGGTGTATAATTTTCTTCGCTCAGCCGGATTTTGTTCGTATCAATTTCTGTGTAATCTAAAATATCTTCAATTTGACCAAATAATCGTTTTCCAGCCATTTGTACCGAGGATAACTGCTCTCTTTTTTCTTGCTCTTCTTCTTTTTGCAGCATGACGGTAGAAATACCTGTAACCGCATTAATCGGTGTACGCAATTCATGAGAAACATTGGCAAGAAAATCTTCGACACGGCGATTTGTTTCTTCTAATTTTTCAATTTTTTTATCCGAATATACACGCTCTGATTTCCTCCTTTTCAATACAAGATTCACAAGACATCCAGACACCAAAACAAGACCAAGATGCAAAAGCGTCCTAGTCACTGTAAGTGTTGTAAGTTCAATGGCATGTTTCAGAACAAAGATAAAATCATAACACATTGTCAAATAATATGTAATCACACAAAGTCTGATAATACTTGATTTTTCCGTTACTGAAAATAGAATCATAATCAAAATCATAAGTGGTGCCAAATCAAACACACTTGTCTGATGAATTCCATAAAAAAAACAAGATATCATCGTCAGCGCAAAATACAGCCACAGCCGCATTCCTCCTGAAACCATATCGGTAATATAAATTACCCAGCTTCCAATCAATGCCGTCAGCAAAAGCACAATTGCTCCCACTTCCCAGCCAAGCAAAAGTGATTCTCCCGTCAAAATAAGTGAGAAAAATGTGTACACTAACAACACAATCAGATGGTTCTCCCTCTGCTTTTCCTTTTCATACATAAAATATCCCTTAACCTTCCCTTTAGTATTATCTTTCTTCTCCACCCCATCTTTTTTTTCATATATCCATATAGATTATAAACATTTTATGTATTTGTTGTCAATGATAGTGTGGGGGCAATTTAGTTGGTTTCCGGTAATCCAGCAGAAAGGCTTTGTAATTCGTGGGCGCTCCCGCTAAACAAACGCGTAAGGGTATCGGCATGTAAACGACACATGCCTGATACCCGCGTGTTTGTACCCACTCATCACCAAGTCTTTCTGCCGGATTACCGGAAACCAAACAAATTGGCAGCCGAGCATTTGAACCAGTTACTTGAAACGTAATTGGGGAATCAAGGCATACTTTTCCGCTGATTTGTTTCCAAACGTATGCACATTGTCCACTCCACTTCCTAACTAACTATCTATCGCTTATGTAAAGGATTCGGTTGTGATCTTTTCTAGATTCCAGTAATTGACCAAGAAAAGATTTGCATCTCGTGGATACAAATGCGCAAGTATCAGGCATGTGTCTTTTACATGCCGATACTTCTGCGGATTTGTCTGAGCGAAAGCGCCACGAGATGCAAATCTTTTCTTGGTCAATTACGGAAAACTAGAAAAAAACATCACAACCGAATCCTTGATACCTCCATAACAACAATCTTCAAAAGAGCACCACCCGACATAAAATAAAACCAAACTTCACGTGCCGCCTGCGATTTAGCAATCGGTGTAGCAATGGCAGCAATAATAATGATAGCAGCACCAATGCACCCGATTAAATTAGGAATACTTAGAAGTGGAAAAATTCCCGGTGCACAGCTTCCATCGATTGTGTGTTGAATTGTCTTATCCAGCCCGTCTCTGGCTGCCGCAAAACAGCAGATAACCAAGCCAAATACGAGTACAAATAAAGTCCGTCTTCCCCAGTAAAGAATATTTGCTCTCTGAAAAATCGTATAACCGATAAATCCAAGCAGACATAGAATCATCAGCGTAGTTATCGTTGGCGTTGTATTTCCAAAATAAAGTTTCATTTTCTTCTTCCTCCTTTCAGTATTTTAGCAAAACGTTCTACATGCAGCTCGAGCATTGTTATAATTTCCTCTTTCTCATCTGCTGCATCGTACAAACTGTACATGAGAAAAATCGGACCATAAAAATCCAGTGCTAACTGCCTTGCGTCGGCTTCTTTTCCGGTTAATCCCTTAAAAATTATTTCCATGTAAGATACCGGCCCGGAAACAAGATACTTCTGAAACAATGCTGCCATCGTTTCATCCCGGTACTGCTCAAGCATCAGCATCTTGCGAAAACAATTTGAAAATTCTTCCTCTGTCCAATGCAAAAACTGTACCTTCGTAATCTGCTTAATCTTGTCTATGTCCGCCTCCCGATATCCTCTTATGACTGTTTCGCTGTCTCCTTGTGGCATTTCATACTTTTTCCCGCGCTCATAATCCAGCGAATCCATCCGGTTCACAATGCTGTCAAGGATTTCCTGCTTACTCGTGTAGTGTTTATATAACGCTGCCTTCGTAACTCCTAACTGTCTGGCAATATCATTCATCGAAGTCCCCAGATATCCATTTTTTGCAAACAACCGTAATGCCTCTTCTAAAATCCGTTCCTTCGTGCTCTTTTCCTCCATAAAATTCTTCCTTTCACTTACTAGTTACCAATCGGTCACCTTTATTATAGTTACCGACTGGTAACTTGTCAAGTAAAAAGGATACATCTCTAAAAAATTTGTCCCGGAAGTTTTTTCTTTTCCTTCTTTGGAAATGTCTTATCAAACTCTTCGGCTTTCTCTTCGTCTACAAAATATCCCGACGGTGTTGCATATTCTCCGGTAACATCCGACAAATAGCTCGGTATTAATTCTTTACACAAAAAGAACGATGCATCCTCATCTTCTCCCAGCCCGTGATACCGAATACCAAATTCACTGGCAGGTCGAAATCCGCTTTTCCCATAGAAATCAATATCTCCCTCAAAACAAAGTGCCCCACAGCCAAGTTCTTTTGCTTTTTCAATGGACGCATCTAATAATATTTTTCCGTATCCTCTCCGTTTCAACTCTGGTGTAATACAGATTGGCCCCATCGTCATAATCGGAATTTCTCTTCCATCATCTGCTTCGATTACAGCCTTTACAAACACATTCTGACCAATCAGCTGCCCGTCTTTCTCCATAACAAAATCAAGTTCCGGAACAAATGCGTCATCCTCTCTCCAACTAATAATTTTTTCGTAAATTCATCCAATGTTGTTTCAAACTGTTTCTTTACTTCATCCTTGTCCTTTGCCCCATCATACAAACTGTAAAAGAAAAACATGACAGCATAAAATTGTGCCGCTAATTCCTTTGCAGGTGAAATCCCCATATGTTCAAATAAATCTTTTACATATTCCGATGGTCCACTCACTAGATACTGCTGATATAACTGCTGCATCTCCTCACTTCGAAACTGCTCTAATGTAAGCATCTTACGAAAAGAAGATGCAAAATCATCTTCCGTCCAGTACAAAAACATCGACTTACTATACCCTGCAAAGTCCTTTAACGATATCTCATCATATTTTTCCGGCATATCCACTTCCTCGCCCTCCGGCATATCATGGTCTTGTGCCTGCTCTGTATCACTTTGCTCCATCCGTTTATTTGTCAAGTATTGATTTATACGAATTATGTTTTTTACCTCTGCGAGATGTCCAAATACTCACAGTCTTTTGACCAATCATTCAAATTCAGTGCCATACCATCCAGTTCATCTTCATCCACAAGATACGCAAAGTGCAATTGAATGGTTCCCTTAGAACCTTCTACAAACCACTCGCTTTTCCCGGTTAATTTTTCTTCCAAATAACATGGCATACCATCCGTAAAAGATTTTGAAATATAATTTGGTCTGCCATAGTCATCATATGTTTTCTGAAAAATCTGCTTGCCTTTTTTCGTCACAAGCTGCAAAGAAGGAACCGGAAACTTGCCGCTTTTTAAAACGGATGCCGAATTCTTAATCGCAAGTGTAACATAAACCAGTTTTGGCTGAACCGTCTTTGTTTCTATTACACTTCTCTCCGGTGCCGTGATTCCATTTCCATATCTAATCTGCTCTCTTTCATACGTCTTTAATTTTCCATCGTTATTCACATGCTTTAAAAATGAAGCCCGTTTTTTAATAAATGCGTCCGTTTTCAGCTGGTTTGCCGAATCCAAAACCTTAACATCTTTTACTTCATAAATTGCATTTTTAACCTGAGCCGTTCCATTTGTTGAGTAATGCTTTGCATCAATTTTTTCATCCGCCGTCAGGTTTTGCTGCACATTCCATGCACCCCCGCTTCTCTTACTGTAAAGAATATAATCAGCCGCCTCAGCTTTTGATTCTGCTTTAGTTATCTGAATTTTTTCTGCCAAATGAACAAAATCTTTTTTTGAAAGTCCTGTTTGTGCTGCCATCTCAATCAGATAACCATAATCCTCCACAAAAATATAAAGTGTCTGTCCATAATCAGTCTTTTTGCTCTTCAGATACTTACTTCCCACAACCGGATTATAACGGCAGTAAACCGCACAGCGGCCGTTAATTTTCATCGTTTCATTTTCCTTCACATCATAAGTTGAAAGTATCTCCTTCTGTTTTCCTTCTAAATACTGCAAAGAATACCAAAAATCTTTACCCCTTTGACCTCCCTCACGATTCTCATAACATTGAAATTCTTTATTTCTTTCTGTCTTGTGATAACTTTCGCCAAAGTCCGCTGAAACTTTTATATACTTCATTTTCTTCCCTTTGGTCTGATTCATTTCAGCAGTAACCGAATATTTGTCCTTCTGAATGGATGTCGTAAAATATCGGTACAACTTTCCGGCTGCCATTACCCCCGAAGGCACAATAAGAACCAACGCCAATGCGGCAGCCACCGCAATTTTCCCATATTTTTTATATGCACCACTGCCATTTTCTTTCCTGACCGTTTTTTCCCCAGCAAGAATATCATTTTTAATTTGATTCTTAGCTTGTTCCGAAATATTTATTTTTTCGTATGATTGTCTAATATCCATCTTTTTCCAATTCCTTTCTTAATAATTTTTTTGCTTTTTGCAGGCGCGTCCGGATTGTTGATTCTGACTTATGTAGCAAGTCCGCAATTTCCCTGCTGTTATACCCTTCATAATAATATAGGTAAACTACCATTTTATACTGATACGGCAGTTCCAAAATCAAACTCATCATCCCATCTATTTCGGAATGTGAATCCTCCGCTATTTCCGTAAAATCCTCCAACCGATTTCTACGATTCCACCAATGCTTCAACATATCCTTGCACGCATTTGACGCCGTAACGATCAACCACGCTTTTTTATGCTGTTCCGAATCAAAGGTGCGGTCAAGATGATAATATTTCAAAAATGTCTCATGCACAATATCCTCCGCATCCATATGATTTTTCATAAAAGAAAAGCATAAACGATATATGTCATTCACATAGGCTTCATAAGTCTGTGTAAAATTATTTTTTTGGCCGGTACCATCCAAAGTATTCATTCTTTTCTCTCCTCCTTTCACTATAGATACGATTGACGCACGCAAAACGTCGAAACCTTTTTTATTTTTCAAATTGGAAAACACCCTTATAAATAATTGACAGTTTATTCCCTTTTGTTGTATGCTAAAAAAAATTGGAACTATAATTATATCATAACTTTAACACAGGGGGATTCCAAATGAACAAGAACATAACAGTTATGACGGTTTTTGCCGCCCTTTTATTCACAACTATATTATCACCGGTTTCTGCTTATGCGCAAAACACGGCAACACAAATGCCGTCAGCCACCACAACACCTTCTGCCACCACAACACCTTCTGCCACGCAGACACCGGCAGCTACAAATCAGCCAACTGCTGCCCCAAAAAAGAAACAAAAAAAGAAAAAGTCAGTAACTAAAATCACGATAAGCGCAGCCGGTGACTGTACACTTGGTTCCGATTATAAATCTCCGGCAAGCGTTAATTTTTATGCAAAATACAAACAAAAAACACCTTCTTATTTCTTTAAAAATGTTAAGAACATTTTCAAAAAAGACGATTTAACACTTGTCAATTTTGAAGGCACTCTAACAACAAGAAGTACACGTGCCGACAAAACATTTGCGTTTAAGGGAAATCCTTCTTATCTGAAAATTTTACAAAAGGGAAATGTAGATGCTATCTCTTTTGCCAACAACCACTGCCGTGACTTTGGAAATGGAAGTTACCATGACACAATCTCTGTTTTCAAGAAAAACAAGATGCCTTTTGCTTCCTATAGTAAAGTTTCGATTTACAAAACGAACGGTAAAAAAATTGGTATGATTGCGGTCAACGGCCTCGAAGGTGTATCCTCCAGCAAACACTACATAAAAAGCGGTATTCAAAAACTGAAAAAGAAAAAAGCGGACCTTATTATTGTCAGCATGCACGCCGGTATTGAAAAGACAAGTTCTCTGGATGCCGTTCAGAAAAGTATTGCCCACTATGCCGTAAAACAAGGTGCCAATCTTGTCCTCGGCCACCACCCGCATGTCCTGCAGGGAATCGAAAAATACAAAGGTGCCTATATCGTTTACAGCCTTGCAAATTTCTGCTTTGGCGGCAACACAAATCCACCGGACAAAGACACCATGATTTACCAGCAGACCTTTACTTTCAAAAAGAACAAATTACAGAAATCCAATGATGTAAAAATCATTCCATGCAAGGTTTCTTCAACCAACAGCATTAATAACTATCAGCCAACTCCGGCAAAAGGAAAAGCAAAAAAAAGAATTCTTGCGAAAATGAATCGCTATTGTAAACCTTTTAATGTTCATTTCAAAAAAAATGGCAAGGTGGGGCGGTAGCTCCACCTTGCATAACTTACTTTCGACTTAAAATTCCAGACTGTCTGCATTAAGAAGAAAATATTTCATTCCCATAATTACAAATCCTTCATCATTTCTCCAAGGCTTCTTTATTCCATTTATTATAATTATTTTCTTAAATGAATCAGGAATATTCCTTAATGAATTGAGTTCCTGCGTTTGCTTTTCCTCAGTATCCATATCGTAAGCCACTTGGATGTAATATCTCTGACTTCCTTGGTTTACCACAAAATCAACTTCTAACTGTTTACGAACTCTCTTACTATCCACATTTTTTGCCATTACATCCACAATGCCAACATCCACATTGTATCCACGAACAAGCAGCTCATTATACACAATGTTTTCCATAATATGCGTCGGTTCCTGTTGTCTAAAATTCAATCTGGCATTTCTGAGCCCAACATCAGAAAAATAATATTTTAAATTCGCCCCCACATACTTTCTTCCTTTTATATCATATACTCATTCCATGCGTCATCATAATCTCCCCCAAAAGCCGCATAAAACTCCGCAAAAGATAAAGGATAGATTCTAATTTCATCTCCCCTTCCTCTAAATTCGGTTACAATATCACTTGATAAAAATTTTGAATTACTTCCCGTTACATACATGTCAATGTTGTGAATACGAAGCAGGCTGTTCAGCACCTCCTCAAACCGAGGCATAAATTGTACCTCGTCCAAAAGCAGATAGTACATCTGCTCATCTTTTATTTCATTTTTTATATATTGAAAACACTTTTTAGGATCCCTAAGTTCCTCATATTCAATACCATCTAATGCAATCTCAATAATATGATCCTTGTCTACGCCATTCTCCAACAAATATTTCTTTTACAAAACAAACAATAAGAATGATTTTCCACATCTTCGTATACCAGTAATAATCTTTATCATTCCATTATTTTTTCTTATTTTTAGCTATTCAAGATATAGGTCTCTCTTAATTTCCATGCTTCTCGCTCCTTATTTTTGTGCATTGCACAAAATTTAGTAATGTAATTTTTCCACTAATCCCCCTTTCTTTCAATACTTATTACTATTTTATGTAATAAACACAGCCAAAGGGCACCTACCTGATGGTAAGTGCCCTTCTTAAAGATTCTAAACTCAAGGAATATATTTTTCAATATCTTTTGCAAAATCATTTAAATTTTCTGTTGCTTTTGCAATATCACTATCCCATATGTCGCTTTTTGTATCATCCCAAAAATCATATACTTCAGAGCGAAAATCGGACCAGTCATCATAAATATCAGAGCGGGTATGTGACCACCATTTATATTCATCTGAACGCAAATCTGACCACTCCGAATATTTAGCATTATCATATGCGTCATCCAGAATTCCATCATAGAAATCATCATACATATCTTCTAAAATTCCATCATAGATTTTCTTATATACCTTATCCCCGGCTTTATCGTAAATAACGTCATACAAATCATCCATTTTATCATACATATCATCACCTGAAGCGAGAATCATTTTCGCATATGCAAGAGCGTATTCTCTTAATTTAGTCGTTAACTTTTGTTGTGATAAAAGCACTTCATCATAAAATGCTTTCACTTTTTTGGTATTCGCTTTGTATTTGTTATATGTGTTAATCTCAGTTTTCAACTTTTCATACGATTTTGTCAAAGCTTCTACTGTATTATCAACATCTTTGTTCACCATTTCTTCCAGTGCATCTAAAGAGTCTGCCTGAATCTCTATTTTGGTATCTTCCGTAGGTTCTTCTGTCGGTTCTTGTGTACTACTCTCTGTTACTGTGTTGTTGCCCTGTGTAG
Source organism: Clostridium sp. AF37-5 (assembly GCF_003477605.1). GTDB lineage: Bacteria > Bacillota > Clostridia > Lachnospirales > Lachnospiraceae > Eubacterium_F. The sequence continues at coordinate 2,818 of NZ_QUDR01000001.1, read as the reverse complement.
GTGCGGAAGCTGCTGTCTTTCCAGAATCTGTCTTACTGCCACATGCAGTTAAGGAAAATGTCATGCCAAAAACAAGTATAAAAGATAATAATTTTTTCATTGAAATGTCCTCCATATTATTGTGCTAATGTTTTCTGTTGCTTTTTATCTTTCATTTTTACAACTAAAAGTGCCACGGCACCTACCATAACAATGGCAATACCAATATAGCCGATGTACTGTGCTATCCCCCAATCATATCTACTGTTTGAAATCACACCCCTATCTTCAAAATCCCATATTATGAGCCTTAATACTGCAAAGGTGAGTATGTTAAAAACAATCACCGGTATTGATTTTCTTAATATTGAAAATAATAATGTTAATAATGCAAAAACAGCAAATGCTGCAATCACAACTACATATACAATACTTAAATCATTTGATATTTCCTTCCCTGTTTCAGATGAATAAATTCTTATAAACTCAAACAACGAGATATTAATTGCTTCTTCATTCGTCATATTCAATTCTTCTATATACATCGAATCCGAAAATTTTTCTAACGCCTCCTTATACTCATCTGTCGCAGATGCAAATGGCATAAATAATGTTAATAACAATATAGCTGACCCTATCAGCATTGCTATAAATGCACCTATAAATATTTTACTCCTATGTCCGGTTTGATTCATTTGAACTGTCTCTGTCATCTTTCTTCCTCCTTAATCTCCACTACAATGTTCCCTTCATTTTCCTCCGGCCGAACCACTAGATACCCATAGGATTCCAACAATTGAATCACATCCTGCGTTATATTCGGCTTGACTGATTGTTCTTCATTCACACAAACATTCCCGGCTATAATCTGATGCATGGAATCCACGGAGACACCAATAATTTCCGCCAGCCGGTACAAATTATCCCGGTCTGGAACTCCACCATCGGTTTCCCATTTGGCAATTGCCGATTTTGATACATGCATCTTATTGGCCAGTTCTTCCTGTGTCATAAACTTCTGTTTGCGTCTCGTTGAAATAAACCTTCCGAGACTAATTTTCACCCCCATAAACCTATGCCCCCTTTCATAATATAACTATATAAATTCTACAAGTACATTTCAAATTACTTTTTGATTACTCTGCGTAAGTTTTCAGATACCTGTAAAAAAATCCTATCATGGAACTCAAAAGAAAATCCCCACCAAAACGGTGAGGATTTCAGACTGTAGACAAAGTGGTGCTAGGACTGTTGTCCTAGCACCATTTTTCTCTGTTTGCAGCAATCGTTCGCCCAAAATGATAAAAAAGTCGATATTAAGCAGCCTTTCCTACCGCTTTTTTGAAGCATCATTGCTAGTTTTTTTAGATTCATGCAGGCAAAGGTAAGCCCGACCTTCATTTCCATTCGAGCCTTACCATACATTTGTGTATAACGAAAACCATGATTCTCCTTTGCTGTTCCAAAGATTCGTTCAATGGTTTCTTTTCTTTGCTCATATAATTTTTTCATTCCCAAAGTATGACGAACATCTTCACATTGCTCCATATAATTTTCCCATATATGTCGTGTTATCAGTTTCACATGATTTTTGCTTTCTGTACATTGAGATAAATATGAACAATTTTCGCATACATTTCCACAGCTTTTATATTCACGATATCCATCACGATTGGTTGTACTATATTTCAAGACTTGGTTGTTTGGGCAAATATAGCAATCATAGTATTCGTCATAAGCGTATTCGTATTTTTTAAAGAATCCCTCTTTGGTCATTGGACGCTTGTACGGAAAAAGTGGTGTAACTCCATCATCTATAAGAAGCTTTGCTATTGCTGGAGTTTTATATCCGGCATCTGCAACAAGTGTTTTTATTCCAATATTTTTAATTTTATCATATAATCCTTTAAATGTTCTGCTGTCATGTAAGTTTCCAGGGCTGACTGTATAACCTAGAATCCACCCATTTTTATCACAAGCGGTTTCAACGGCGTATGCAAAAACATGTTTATGTTCACCTTTACGAAACCAACCACTTTCCGGATCAGTGGTACTAGATTTTATTGTTTTTTCATTTGAAGTTCCTCCGCCAGACAAAGGAGGGTGATTATTATCGTCTTTATCTTTTAATGGTTTTTTGTGATGCTCTTGTCGATCTTTATTAATTTCAGTTTTTAACATATCTTCATAAAAAAGAGCTTCTTCCTTAGCAATTCGTTTTTGCATTTTTCTACTGTTTGCACGGGCTTTTACATGAGTAGCATCTACAAAAATCTCTGTTGGGTCAACCAATTTAAACTTGTAGCATTCTTCTAAAATATGAGCAAAAATCTGCTCAAATAAGTCGGTATCTTTGAATCGTCTTGTATAATTCTTTCCAAAGGTTGAAAAGTGTGGAACTTTATCTGTCATATCAAGACCAAGAAACCATCGATATGCAACGTTTACTTCAATTTCTTTTACTGTCTGACGCATGCTCTTGATTCCATACAGATACTGAATGAGAGGTATTTTAATCAATGTCACAGGATCCATGCTGGGCCGACCGGTATCGTGCGAATATTTGTCTTTCACTAAATCATAAATGAAAGTCCAATCGATTGCTTTATCGATAATTCGAAGAAGATGATCCTTAGGAACCATTTCATCCATACATAACAAATGAATTTGTTCTCTCTTTTTATCAGCATTTTCAGTCATCATATGAAATCACCACCTAGTATTTTATACTTCTATTATACCAAAAAAGCACCGAAAAGTCGCTAAAAAATCGCACTTTTCAGTGCTTTAATACGAGAAAAATCCACGACATTTGTCGTGGACTTTGTCTACAGTCTGA